>NZ_JBWKKP010000001.1:0-554205 GCF_056431485.1 Streptomyces sp. NPDC045899 | reverse complement strand
GGAAGGAGAAGAAGGCAGGACCCACCCCCTCGCGTTAAAGGAAACACGCGGGGCCCCCCCCCCCCCCCCCCCCCCCCCGGGTCCGTACGCCGGGCCACCGCCCATGACCGTGCGACGCGAACGTGAACGCGGGCCGGACCGCCCCTGGTCCGGCCCGCGGCCGATCCCCGAGGATGAAGCCGTGACCCCACACCCCAAGCCCCCGCCCCGGCCTCCCCGGCGGCCGGGGCGTCAGCTGCCGGGCCGGCCCCCGCTGTGGGCGTTGCTGCACGCCCTCCACAGCGGCAGACGGCCGAGCGAGTCCCGCGCCGAGGCCCGGACGCGGCGGCGTACCGATGCCGCGATCGCTGGTGCCGTACTCCTCCTCCAGTGCGCCCTGGCCCTGTTCGACCCCGGCGGCAACGGCCACCGTCCGGACACGATCGGCTGGCTGCTGCTCACCGGCAGCGCCGCGGTGCTCGTCGGACGGCGGCACAGCCCCATGCTGGTGACGGCGGCCGTGGTGTTCATGGTCGGCCCGTACCACGCGCTGGACAATGTGCACCTCGCCGTCGTCCCGGCCGGACTGCTCGCCGTCTACACCCTCGCCGTCATCGGCCCGCCGCTGCGCTCCTTCCTGACCGTCTCCCTGGTCATCGCGCTCATGGTGACGGTCATGGCCGTGGGCTCCGCACCGCACGCCGGGGTCGACATGCTGCGCAGCTCCGGCTGGGTGCTGTCGGTCGTGGTGATCGGTGAGGCGGTCCGGATCCACCGCAAGTACATCGCGGCCATCCTGGAACGGGCCGAACGCGCCGAGCGCACCCGTGAGGAGGAGGCCGCCCGCCGGGTCGCCGAGGAGCGGCTGCGGATCGCCCGGGATCTGCACGATCTGCTCGCGCACAGCATCACCCTCATCGGCGTCCAGACCTCGGTCGCCGCACATGTCCTGATCGCCGATCCGGACCGGCTGGACCGCGAGGCGCTGTCCACGGCGCTCGACGGGATCTCCGACACCTGCCGGGACGCCCGCGCCGAACTGCGCGCCACGCTCCAGGTGTTGCGCGGGGACGAGAACGAGGGCAGCGGGGGCGGGGGCGGTGAGGACCCCGACGCCGTCGCGCCGCCTCCGGGGCTCACCGGACTGGCCGACCTGGCCGCGGCGGCCGAGGCGGCGGGCGTCCGCGTCGAACTCACCGTCGGCGTGGCCGGGTCGGAGCTGTCGCCCGCGGTGGGCGCCGCCGCGTACCGGATCGTGCAGGAGGCGCTGACCAACACGGTGCGCCACGCGCCCGGCACCCGGGTGCGGATCACCCTCGTCCGGGACGGGACGGCGCTCGCCGTCTCCGCCGTGGACGACGGCCCGGCCGGCGGGGGGACACCGCCCGACGGGGCGGAACCGGGCCATGGCATCGTCGGGATGCGCGAACGCGCCCGCAGCGTGGCCGGAACCCTGACCGCCGGACCGCGCGGGGACGCCCCCGGGTTCGCCGTCCGCGCGGCGCTGCCCTGGGGCAGGGCCGGTTCCGTCCCCGCGAGCCCCCTGGAGGCCATCCCGTGAACCCGAGCGAGACCGCGGACCCGCGGATCAGGGTGCTGCTCGCCGACGACCAGACGCTCGTGCGCTCCGCCTTCGCCATGCTCGTGGACTCCGCGCGGGACATGGAGGTGGTCGGTCAGGCGGGCACCGGCCGCCAGGCCGTCGAACTCGCCCGTGACGCCCGCGCCGACCTGGTGGTGATGGACATCCGGATGCCCGATCTCGACGGGATCGAGGCCACCCGGCGCATCGCCGCAGACAAGGACCTGGCCGGGGTCAGGATCCTGGTACTGACCACCTACGACACCGATGACCACATCATGGAGGCACTGCGCGCGGGCGCCTCCGGCTTCCTGGTCAAGGACACCCGGCCCGCCGAACTCCTGGACGCCATAAGGACGGTGGCGGCGGGGGAGTCCCTGCTGTCGCCCGGTCCGACCTCCCGGCTGATCGCGCGGGTGCTGCGCGCCCCGGCCGTCCCGGTGCCCGGTGTCCCGGCGGGCGCGACGGCGGCGCTGTCGGAGCGGGAGCGCCAGGTGCTCGTCCTGGTCGCGCGCGGGCTGAACAACGCCGAGGCGGCGGCGACGCTCGGGCTCTCCCCGCTCACCACCAAGACGCATGTCAGCCGGATCATGGGCAAGCTGGGTGCCCGGGACCGGGCCCAACTGGTCATCGCCGCCTATGAGTCCGGTCTGGTCGCCCCCTCCGGCGCCGGGGGTCAGCCCGCGGTCGGACCCTCCTGAGCCGGGTCCGTCGCGGGCTCGCGCAGCGGCGCCCCGGTCATCCGGTTGGCGAACGTCGACAGAGTGTACGCGCCGATGCCGAGCACCACCTCCAGCGCGTTGCGCCGGGTGTACCCGTGGGCCAGGAAGGCGTCCAGGGCACCGGGGCTCAGCGCACCGGCGGTGGCGAGCACGTCCAGGGCGAAGACCCGTACCGCGTCCAGCCGTGCGTCCTCCAGCGGCCGGGCCCCGCGCAGATCCTCGATGAGCGCGGTGTCCGCGCCCCGCGCCCGGAGGGTGGCGGTGTGCATCTCGACGCAGAGGTGGCAGGCGTTGCGGACCGCGACCGTGAGGATGAGCACCTCTCGGGCGATCGGATCGAGGGTGGTCCTCTCGAACGCCCCGCTGAGCGTGAGGAATCCCTCCAGCAGCTCCGGCGATTCGGCCATCCGCGCCACGGCGGGGGAGAGGTGGCCGAGGTGCTTGACCGTGGCCTCCATGGCCCGCCGGGCGCCGGGCGGCGCGGAGTCCAGGGTGTGTGCGGGGAAGGCGTGGTCGACGGTGGTGGTGGCGGACGCGGACATGGGGAACCCCCGGAGTAAAATGGTCAACGTGGTTGTCGAAAAGGTAAACCAGGTTGTCGACCGGTGCAAGGGCGACAGGGGTCGCGAGGGGGATTCGCATGGCTGAGGACGCTCCGGGATTCGAGCTGCCGCTGCTGCTCTTCGCCGGGTTCCGGTCGATCGCCGACCAGTTGCACGCCGAACTGGCCCGCCAGGGCCATCCCGACATCCGTCCCGCCCATGGCTTCGCGATGCAGGCCATCGGACGGGACGGCACCACCGCCAGCGAACTGGGCCGACGGCTCGGGGTCTCCAAACAGGCCGCGGGCAAGACCGCCGACCGGCTGGCGGCGCTGGGCTACGCGGCCCGGGTGGACGACCCGGCCGACGCCCGCCGCAAGCTCATCCGGCTCACCCCGCGCGGCTACGACGTACTGGCCCGGTCGGCCGCCGTCTTCGACGAACTGCGCGCGGCGTGGGCCGAGCGGCTGGGCGAGGACCGGCTGCGCCGACTCGAGGCGGACCTGCGGACGATGGCGCCGCCCAGCGGCTTCCGGCTGGACGTGGCGGGCTGGTTCGGAGCCTGACAGGCCCGGGCCCGGGGGCCTCGCGCCCGCGGTGCGCTGTGACCCGCTCACCCCGTACCCGGCGCTCCCCAGCCCGTCCGGTAGGCACGCCAGTCCTCCTCCGTGGCGGCGAAGTCCACGTACAGCGCCGCCCCGAACCGCTTCCGGTGGCGGTCCTGACGGCCGAGGCCGAGCCGGGTGCCGCGTACCGCCGCCGTGACCGTCTCGGCCCAGGCGTGACGGCCGATGTTGTCGGTGTGGTAGCCGGGCAGGCCCATCAGCAGATCCGTACATAGCCGCCGTACAGGCTCTCCAGCGGCATGGCGGTGTCGTACGACATCACCGCGATCTGGTCGACCCGCCGTGCCACCTGGCTGAAGTACTTCTGGGACCACCACTTGGGGTGGCCGGTGAAGAAGTCCGCCGCCGTGTGCAGCCCCGGCAGTGGGTCGATCTGATGGGCCGCCACCGACAGCGGGGCGCGGCGGGCGCGGGTGAGGGGGTGCAGTGCGTCGAGGAGCGCGAGGTAGGCGCGGTCACCGGAGTGCAGTGGCTCCAGGTCGAAGTGCACCCCGTCGAAGCCCGCGTCCAGCACCTGCCGCGCGGACCGCACCACACGGACGCGGTTGTCCCGGTCCTCCAGCCGGAGCCCGGTCGGGCCCTCGGTGGCCAGCACATCGCCCAGCCACGCCTGCACCCGGACCCCGGGCAGTTCGCGGTGGACGGCCTTCAGCAGCCAGGCGGCCTCGGGATAACGGGCCGCGGGCAGCGTGCCGTTGTGAGCCAGCGGGCCCGCGTGGACGTACAGATCGCGGATGCCGCTGCCGCGTACCCGCCGGGCCAGCGCCGCCAGTTCCCGTTCGCCGTTGCGGCCGTCCACCCAGGCGTGGCCGAGCCAGACCGCGTCCCGGCCCCGGGTCTGGGTGCCGGGCTTGACGTCCCCCGCGTACAGCAGCCGCAGTGAGACCCCGGCGGCGAGAACGGCGAGGGCCGGAGCGCCCGCCAGAGTCGCCATGACGCGCTTGGGCCACTTCAGCCGTGGATGTCTCCAGACGCGTCGCACGCCGCGCAGCGCCCCCGCATCGCGTCTACGCCCGCCCCTTCCGCGCCGATGTCACATCGTGTCGTGCGGGATTTCCTTGACCTCGGCCGTGGGCGCGTTCTTCTTGACCGATTCCACGCCTTTCTCGGCGGCGCCCTTGGATTCGTATGCCTCGCCGACCGCGATGATCTCGCCATTGCCCGCCTTCAGGCGGAAACGGTGCTTACCGGCCTTGTCCTCGTAGATTTCGAACTTGCCCGCCATAGGATCTCCACCTCCACTGCGGGGCTGTCACCGGGCACCGAACAGTGCGCGGCACGGCTCGAGTCCGGTGATCTCCACCGGGGTGGCGGTGCGGTGTTCCGCCCAGGCGGCGCGGTCCAGCCGCAGCCGCTGGAGGGTCCGGGCCGTGCCCCGCACCGCGACGGTCTCCTTTCCGTCGGGGCGGTAGCCGAGCCGTCGAGACACCCCGAGCGAGCGCCCGTTCTCCATCATCGCGCCCGAGGTCAGCGAGCGCGCCCCCAGGCCCTCGAAGGCCAGGTGCGCCACCGCGGTCCGCATCTCCGTGCCGAAGCCCCGGCCCTGGTGGACCCGGCCCAGCCAGGAGCCGGTCTGCGCCTCGCGGGTCACCGCGAAGTCGCGCGCCGTCAGGTCCTGCCGTCCGATCACCGTTCCCTCGTGCAGTACAGCCAGGCTCAGTGTCCACTCCTCCGGGTGCCACTCCGCGACGGTCCGCAGGACGTGCTGGAAGGTGGCGCGCCCGCGCTCCTCCGGGGTGGTGTCGGTCCACGGCACGCTGAACGGCATCTCGGCCGGGTCGTGCACCCCCTCCGCCGCGACCGCGGCCAGCTCGTCGAGCCGGGGGAGGTCGGGCAGGCGCAGTTCGAGGCGCGGGGTGCGGACGCGGAGCCCGTACAGGGGCCAGAAACGAGGGTCCATGACGGGAGGTTGCCCGACCCCGGCGACCGCGTCGAACCCATGACGCCCCGGGCGCCGTGCCGGCCTCCGTCTCTGTCAATCAGGGTTGACGCGAGGGGAGCGTCAACCTACATTGACACCATGACCGAAGCAACGGATCTCGCCGAGCGGGCGGGCGACCGGGACCCGCGGATCGGACTGCGCGCCGTCGCCGCGCTGCGGCGGCTGCTGGAGCAGCTGGAGGCCGTCCAGGTCCGCAGCGCCCGCGCCAAGGGCTGGTCGTGGCAGGAGATCGCCGCCGAACTGGGCATCAGCAGGCAGGCGGTCCACAAGAAGCACGGGAGGCGTTGATGTTCGAGAGGTTCACCGGCAGTGCCCGTGAGGTCGTCCACGGGGCCGTACAGCACGCACAGCGGACGGGCAGTCCCACGGTCGGCGAACCGGAGCTGCTGCTCGCGCTCCTGGACCGCGCCGGGAGCCCCGCCGCCACGGTGCTCGCCGGCCTCGGCGCGCACCGGAGGCGGGCGTCCATCGAGCGTTCGCTGGCCGAGGTGCGCCGCCGCGGCGGCCTCTCGGACGCGGATACGGAGGCCCTGGCGGGGCTCGGTATCGACGTCGGGGAGATTGTCGCCCGGGTGGAGGAGGCGCACGGCGTGGGCGCTCTCGCCGCCACCGGCCCCGGCACCCGGCCCGGCCCCCGGCGGGGCGGGCGGCGCCCCTTCGCACCGGAGGCCAAGTCGGTGCTGGAGCGGTCGCTGCGGATCGCCGTCGGCCGCGGCGACCGCTCCATCGGCGACGAACACCTGCTGCTGGCGCTCCTCGCCCGGCCCGGCGTCGCCGCCCATGTCCTCGCCGACCACGATGTGACCTACGTCCGGGCCGAACGCGCCCTGGGCGTACGTCCGGAGGCGAGCTGAGCCCGCCTCCGGCCGTACGGGGTCATTCGGTGCCGATCACCATGGCCAGCGGTACGTCCAGCTTCTTGTGGTACTCGCTCGACGGTTTGCCGGCGCTCTCCTTGCCCAGGTAGAGCCGCTTGCCGGCGTACAGGTACTGCGCGTGCGTCTCGATGTACGACTCGACCTCGGCGTTCTCCGGCGGGTTCCGCATCAGCTGCTTCTTCTTGTACGACGCCGGATCGATCTGCCAGACCGCGCTTCCCTCCGAGAGCGTGGGCCTCTGGTAGGCGATGACGGAGCCGTTCTCGTCGAGCCCCAGCGGCATCAGCGGACCCGCCTCGGTGCCGTCGGCCTTGCCCGCCACCTTGCCGGTCTCCAGGTCGATGCCCACGATCTCGTTGCTGGGGCCGGAGGCGGACCCGGCGCGGTAGTCCGTGCCCAGGAAGAGGGTCATGGACCCGGGGTCGACGGCGACCTGCGCACAGCCTCCGAGCTCGGTCGCCGGGCAGCCTTCCTCGTACTCGTACCTGCCGCCCTTCAGGGCGACCGTGCTGAGCTGCTTGCCCCGCTTCCCGCTGTCGTCGATGGTCAGGACCTCGGAGACGCCGGTCCCGCCCTTGTTGATGCCGACCACCAGCGGGGAAGTGGAGATCACATGGGCGTATTCGGTGCCCGGCTCCAGCGTGTAGGCCGATGTCACCGCCCGGGTACGGGGGTTGAGGGTCCGGATCTCGAGCTGTTCGGTGTCCGACGCGGACGCCTGGCAGGAGCGCAGCGCGATCAGCTTCTTCTCGTCGCCGACATAGCCCTTGTCCTCGCAGTCCCCCGAGGAATCCGGCATCCACAGCGGTGTGCCGTCGGTGGTCCACGCCGCGCCGCCGCTGATACCGCCCGCCGCGACGGTGCCGCCGCCGATGGACACCTCGTCGAACATCACGGGCCCGTCCGACGCCAGTTCACCGGTCTCCTTGCCCTGCTTCGTCCAGAGCAGCTTGCCCTGGTCGAGGTCGACGAGGCCCACCTGGGTGCAGACCGACGGGTCCTTGGAGTCGTCCTCGAACAGCACGGTGGTCAGACCGTCCTTGGTGACCTGCCGGGAGGACCAGCACAGTTCACCGCTGAGCGGGATCTTCCACCGGGCGGAACCGCCGTCCAGCGGATAGCCGACGATCTGTTTGACGCCGGCCTTGGCGAAGGTCTTGCCGGTGACCCACATACCCGGGGTGTTGACCATGTCGCCGCGGATCTTCGGCGCGGGGACCCTGCCGAGCACCTTGCCCTCGGCCGCACCGGCCGTCGAATCACCGCCTCCGCCACCGGAGTCCTTGTCCGCGGTGACCCAGATGCCCCCGCCGATCAGCAGTGCGACCGCCACCACCGCGCCGATCACCTTCGCCATGGGCGACTTCGGGGGGCGACGGCGGCTGCCGCGTCCCCCGCCGGGCGGCACGGGAGGCGGCCCGGGCTGCCCGGGAGTCGCCGGCGGCTGGTACGGCGGCGGCCCCTGCGGCGGATAGCCGTAACCGCTCGGATGGCCCGGGGCGGCGCCCGGATGCGGGGCACCGTCATAGGGCGGCTGCGGAGGCGGCTGTGACATGAAGAATTCTCCCTCTCGCGCGGATTGCGTATCCCGGCGGGCCAATTGCGGGAAGGATTGTTTATCAGTGGTCGCCACCACTGTGGAATCCGGGGGTCGAATTCCTGGAATTCCGCAGCTCAGGCAATTAGTTATCTCCGATCCAGCGAAAATGATCCGCGGTTCATTTCGCGGGACGGGGTGGCGTTGTCCGGTATGCCGGGGTCGCTCCGGCGCCCCGGCGGTGCCCCCGGCGGCTCCGTACTCCGCGGCTCACAAATCGGTTGCCCGTCCCCGGTTCCGGCGCCCACACTGTGCCGGTGCTGATCCGACGAGAAACCCCGGCAGACATCGCCGCCGTGGCCGACGTCACCGCGGCGGCCTTCGCGGGCAGGTCCGAGACCCCGGTCCCCATCGAGGTCACCCTCCTGGGGGAACTCCGCACCTCCGACGCCTGGTTGCCCGCGCTCTCCGTCGTCGCCGTCGGTGACGCGGGTGAGGTCATCGGTCATGTGGTGTGCACCCGCGCCCATATCGGCCCGGACCAGTCCCTGGCGCTCGGCCTCGGTCCGCTCAGTGTGGTCCCCGCCCATCAGCGGCGCGGGGTGGGCAAGGCGCTGGTGCACGCCGTACTCGGCGCGGCCGACGCGTTCGGCGAACCGCTGGTGGCCCTGCTCGGCAGCCCCGACTACTACGGCCGCTTCGGCTTCCGCCCCTCCACCGAGGTCGGTGTCACCGCGCCCGACCCGGCCTGGGGCGCGTACTTCCAGGTCCGCACCCTGACCACGTATCAGCCGACCCTCAAGGGCGCGTTCAGCTACGCCGAACCGTTCTCCCGCGTCTGAGGCCCGCGCGCCGGCCTGCGCCGAACACGGTCCCAACCGGTGGTGGTTGCGCTATAACGGAACGTCACGGGCCTCTCGGGGGGAGAACGGTGGCGGGTGGCAAGGGCGCTGAATTCCTGACGCGCGGTGCGCTGGCGACGGCGAGCCTGGTGCCGCCCGCGGTGCTGGGGGCCCGGTTCTGGTCCTCCGTGCACCGCCATCCGGTCGTCTCGCTGCTGCTGTTCCTGGTCTACGCGGCCCTGCTGGCGGGTGTCGCCTTCCTGGCCAAGGTGTACGGGAAGGTGGCAGACCGGTGGGTGGAGCGGGTCGCCGACGCGGTCGACCGGCGGCTCCAGTGGCGCGTCTCCCGCTTCGAACGCGACTACCGCGCCTATGTGCTGAGCCACCACCGGTTCATCGACCTCAAGGGGCTGGCGACGCGCGGTGACTACACCCCGGGGCTCGAGGAGGTCTTCGTCGACGTCAGCCTGATGCCGCGCTCCGCGCACCAGGTGGCGCGCGAGTCCCTGGCGGGCGCCGACGGCGGGGCCTTCCCCGCGCGGCGGTCGGTGCGGGACTTCCTCGGCGGGCCGGAGGGCACCGCCCTCGCCGTCATCGGCTTCCCCGGCACCGGCAAGACCACCATGCTCAAACACCTGGCCCTCGGCCTGGCCCGGGAGTCCGGCCGACGGGGCCGCCGCGACCTGCCGGTGCTGCTGTTCCTCCGGGACCACGCCGCGGCGATCACCGCGAACCCCGCGATCACCCTTCCGCAGATCATCGGCGCCTCACTGGGACGGCTCACCGGTGACCAGCCGCCCGGCTGGTTCAACGGCCAGCTCCAGCAGGGCCGCTGCACGGTGCTGCTGGACGGGCTGGACGAGGTGGCCCGCGAGGAGCACCGCCGTGAGGTCTCCCGCTGGGTGGAGCGGCAGATCGAGGGCTACGAGACCAATGACTTCGTCCTCACCTCCCGGCCGCAGGGCTACCAGGGCGCCCCGGTCAACCGCGCCCGGGTGCTCCAGATCCGCCGTTTCACCGGTGAGCAGATCGGCCGCTTCGTGCACGGCTGGTACCGCGCCATCGAGCGGCTGAGCACCGGCGCGGACGACACGGCGGTCGCCGACCGCGCCCACGAGGGCGCCGAGGACCTGCTGAACCGGCTGCGCGCCCGGACCGTCCTGTACGACCTGGCCGCCAACCCGCTGCTGCTGACGATGATCGCCAATGTCCACCGCTACCGGGGAGCCCTGCCGGGCAGCCGCGCCGAACTGTACGGCGAGATCTGCGAGGTGCTGCTGTGGCGGCGGCAGGAGGCGAAGGGCGGGACGGCCGCGGCGGCCGACGAACTCGGCGGCGCGAAGAAGGAGGTCGTCCTGCGCGAACTGGCCTTCGTGATGATGGCCGACCGGATGCGGGACATCCGGGGCGAGTACGCCTCCGACGTCCTGCGGCCGCTCCTGTTCCGGGTCTCCTCGGCCATGTCCTCCCAGGAGTTCCTGGACACGATCGTGGTCAGCGGACTGCTGGTCGAGCGGGAACGCGGACTGTACGCCTTCGCCCACCTCACCCTCCAGGAGCACTTGGCCGCCCTCCACATCCAGCACCGCCGTCTCGTCGACCATCTGGTGGCCCAGGTGGACGACGACTGGTGGCGGGAGACGACCCTGCTCTACGCGGCCCGGGAGGACCCGGCCCCGGTGGTCGAGGCGTGTCTGGCGTCCGGAACCGTCCGGGCCCTCGCGCTGGCCTACGACTGCGCGGCCGAGGCGACCGAATTCGCCCCCGAGGTGGCCCGGCGGCTGGAGGCGCTGCGCGAGGAGTCGCTCGGCGGGCCGGTCGGCTCCGCCCGGCGGCGGCTGATGACCGCGATCACCGTGCTGCGCGAACTGCGCCAGACCGTACGGCTGGGCGAGACCACCCTGGTCTGCGCGCGCCCGGTGACGCGGGAGATCTACCGGCTGTTCGCGGAGGAACGCGACCGGCCCGGCGCGCCCGGTCTCACGGACGGCGGGGCGGACGACATCGCGGTGGGGGCGACCCGGGCGGAGGCGCGGGAGTTCGTGAACTGGGTCAACTCCCTGGCCCCGGACGGGGACGCGTACCGCCTGCCGCTGGAAGAGGAAGCGACGGACGGGGCGTTCGACCTGGTGGCCGGGGTGGCCCGGCACACGGTGTGGTGCGCGAACACGGCGAATCCTTCGCTGTCGTTATGGGTGCCGGAGGGGACTCACCACCCCTGGGTGGTTCCGGCGCGGGAGACGGCCGGGCCGTGGCTCGGCCACGGCCCCGGGGACGAGGAGGCGCTGAACCGCGGGAACGCCGCGCTGGCCGCGGTCCTGGGCATGCCCCCCGCCATGGTCCGGAGCGGCGGCGTCAGCAGCCCCGATGTCCGCGCCCGGCTCCAGGCCGCTGATCTGGCCCAGGCCGGATTCCCCGAACGGGCCGACACCGCCGCCCGTGTCGCCGCGCTGCTGCACCTCATGGCCGAACCCGGGGGCGGATCCCTGCTCACCCTGCGGTCCCCCACCTTCGCGGAGCGGGTGGCGCCGCTGCTGAGCCACGCCGTCGACACCAGGTTTCCGGGGGACGCGGCGGACCTCTCCACCCTGGCCACCCTCTACACCGGAGAACTGGATGCCCTGCCCCGGTCCGCCCCGGAGTGGGCCGCACCGGCCCTGAACACCCTGGTGGAACGCATCACCGACTGGTCCAGGGCGCTGACGGACCGGCCGCGCTCCCTGGACCCCCAGGACGGTCCGTACGTCCGGCTGGCCGCCCTCACCGTCGCGGCCGTCGCCGAGCGGCTGCTGGGCGACCGGACCGTGGCCTACGCCTACCGCGGTATCGCCGCCCGCTTCCTGCTGCTGCAGCGTCGTGCCGAGGGCGTCACCACCCCCTGCGAGACGATCGTGCTGGTCCGCGCCTGATCCCCGGCGAACCGGCCGGGGGCGGTTCGATCAGGTGTGCCGCTGAGGGAGAATGGCCGCCATGAGTCTGTTCCGCGACGACGGCATCGTGCTGCGCACCCAGAAGCTGGGTGAGGCGGACCGGATCATCACCCTGCTCACCCGCCACCACGGCCGGGTGCGCGCGGTGGCGCGCGGGGTGCGCCGGACGAAGTCGAAGTTCGGGGCGCGGCTGGAGCCGTTCTCCCACGTCGACGTGCAGTTCTTCGCCCGCGGCGGGGAGCTGATCGGACGCGGGCTGCCGCTGTGCACCCAGAGTGAGAGCATCGCTCCGTACGGTGGCGCGATCGTCACCGACTACGCCCGCTACACCGCCGGTACCGCGATGCTGGAGACCGCCGAGCGGTTCACCGACCATGAGGGCGAGCCCGCCGTCCAGCAGTATCTGCTGCTCGTCGGCGCCCTGCGCACCCTCGCCTCCGGGGAGCACGCACCGCATCTCGTCCTCGACGCCTTCCTGCTGCGCTCGCTCGCCGTCAACGGCTACGCGCCCAGTTTCGACAACTGCGCGCGGTGCGGGATGCCCGGTCCCAACCGGTTCTTCTCGGTCGGCGCGGGCGGAGTGATATGCGGGGAGTGCCGGGTGCCGGGAAGCGTCGTACCCTCGGCGGAGTCGCTGACGCTGCTGGGCGCCCTGCTGACGGGGGACTGGGCGACCGCGGACGCGTGCGAAATGCGGCACGCCCGGGAGGGCAGCGGGCTGGTGGCGGCGTATCTGCACTGGCACCTGGAGCGCGGGCTCCGGTCGATGCGGTACGTGGAGAAGTAGGGAAGCGGCCGCCGGTCCGGCACCGGCGGCAGGGACGACGGACAGAAGCACGGCAACACCGGGACCGACCGGGACGACGGACGAGGAGACGTGGCAGGCATGGCACGACGCGGGATTCTGGGGCGACAGCGACGCGAGTACCGGGCGCCGGACCCCCACCCCTCCGGCGCCCGGCCGCCCAAGCTCCCCGGTGAGCTGGTGCCCGGCCACGTCGCCGTCGTCATGGACGGGAACGGCCGCTGGGCGAAGGAGCGCGGTCTGCCCCGCACCGAGGGCCACAAGGTCGGCGAGGCCGTGGTGCTCGATGTGCTCAAGGGCTGTCTGGAGATGGGGATCAAGAACCTCTCCCTCTACGCCTTCTCCACCGAGAACTGGAAGCGCTCGCCCGACGAGGTCCGCTTCCTGATGAACTTCAACCGTGACGTCATCCGCCGCCGCCGTGACGAGATGGACGAGATGGGCATCCGGATCCGCTGGGCGGGCCGGATGCCGAAACTGTGGAAGTCCGTTGCCCAGGAGCTCCAGGTCGCCCAGGAGCAGACCAAGGACAACGACGCCATGACGATGTACTTCTGCATGAACTACGGCGGCCGCGCCGAGATCGCGGACGCCGCGAAGGCCGTGGCGGAGGACATCCGGGCCGGTCGGCTCGACCCGTCGAAGGTGAACGAGAAGACCTTCGCCAAGTACCTCTACTACCCGGACATGCCGGATGTGGACCTCTTCCTGCGTCCCTCCGGCGAACAGCGCACCTCCAACTACCTGATCTGGCAGAGCGCCTACGCCGAGATGGTCTACCAGGACGTGCTCTGGCCCGACTTCGACCGCCGAGACCTGTGGCGCGCCTGTGTCGAGTACGCCTCCCGCGACCGCCGCTTCGGCGGCGCGATCCCGAACGAGGACCAGGCGGAGCAGGACGGCACCCAGCCCGCCTGAGCACCGTCCGCCCGCCGCCGGTCACGGTCCGGCCATGGCCAGGAACTCCGCGAGGTGGACCGCCCGGACCGGGGACCGGTGGCGGCGCAGGTTCTGCTGGAGCTGGCGCTGGCAGCCGGGGTTGACCGTGACGACGAAGTCGACGTCCAGCCGTGCCAGTGCCTCCAGCTTCGGGTCCAGGACGGCGCGGCTGTCGGCCGGGCGGAGCATCGCGTATGTCCCGGCGGCTCCGCAGCACTCGCCCGCGCCCGGGAGTTCGACATAGTCGGCGACGGCGGCGATCAGGTCGCGGGGCTGACGGGTGACCCCCAGGCCGTTGCGCAGATGGCAGGAGTCCTGGAGGGCCGCCCGCGCCCGGCGGCCGTCCACGGTGACCTGGCCGGTGGGGCGGTGGCCGGTTTCCTCCAGGTACTGGCTCAGCTCCCGCACCCGGTCCCGGCCCAGGTGGTGGGCGAGATGGGCGGCGCAGCCGCCCGCGGTGGTGACGATGGTGCCGGGCAGCCGTTCCCCGAGGGCGCGGGCCATCTCGCCGCCGGTGGTGGAGTCGCCGTTGTGGGCGTGCAGGGCACCGCAGCAGCCCTGGCGGGCGGGGACGGTGAGTTCCGGGCGCAGCGCGGTGGTGGCGCGGGAGACCTTCGGATACAGACCCCGTTCCACACAGCCCAGCATCAGGGAGGCGGTGTCCGGGTCCGCACCGGACCCACCGGACCCACCGGACCCACCGCCCCGGGCGTGGCGGCGGACCAGGCCCTGGAGCCACAGCAGCGCAGGGCGGGAGACCAGCGCCATCAGGATCCGGGCGATCCACGGCCGGTCGCGGCCCCGCCACTGGTGGTCGCGCCACTGCTCCAGCAGTGAGCCGTACTCCACCCCCGCCGGGCACACCGTCTCGCAGGCCCGGCAGCCCAGGCAGTACGAGGACTCCTCGGCCAGCGTCGGGTCGTCCTCGGGGAGTTCACCCGTCTCCAGCGCGCGCATCAGGGTGATCCGGCCGCGCGGGGAGGAGGTCTCCTCGCCGGTGAGGGCGTAGGTCGGGCAGGCGGGCAGACAGAAGCCGCAGGAGATACAGCGGTCGAGCTGCCGTTTGTCGAAGATGCCCAGGCCGCGGCCGGGTTCGGGGGCGGGACGGGGGCTGTCGTCCGTGGGTCCGGTCATGATCCGAGCTTTCCGGGGTTGAGGATTCCGGCCGGGTCGAAGGCCAGCTTGAGCCGGCGGGCCAGGGCGATCTGGTCGGCGCCGATCCGGTCGGCGAGATACGGCAGCTTGGCCGCGCCCACACCGTGTTCACCGGTGATGGTGCCGTCCAGGGCGATGGCCGCGGCGAAGATCTCGCCGAAGGCGCGGTGCGCGCGGTCCACGGCCGCTCCGTCGTCGGGGTCCAGCACACAGGTGGGGTGGAGGTTGCCGTCACCGGCGTGGCCGAAGGTGGCGATCCGCAGGTCGTGGCGGGCGGCGACGGCGTCGATGCGGTCCACCATCTCGGCGAGCCGGTGCCGGGGCACGGTGGCGTCCTCCAGGATGGTCAGCGAACCGAGCCGGGAGAGCGCGGGCAGGGCGCAGCGGCGGGCGGCGAGCAGCGCCTCGGCGCGGGCCACGTCCTCGGCGAGGGTGACCTCCAGCGCCCCGGCCCCGGTGCACACCTCCGCGATCCGGGCCAGGGTGCCCGCCACCGTCCGCGGGGCGCCGTCGTCGCCGAACATCAGCAGCGCGCCCGCGTCCGTCCGCAGGCCGAGCCCGGCGAACTCCTCGACCGCGGCGATGCACTTGTGGTCCAGGAACTCCAGCGTGGCCGGGACGATCCCGGCGGCGATGACGGCCGCCACCGCCCGGGAGGCGTCCGCGAGCGAGGCGAAGTAGGCCACGCCGGTGCCGCTGTCCTCGGGCGCGGGCAGCAGCGCCACCGTGGCCTCGGTGATCACCGCGAGGGTGCCCTCGGAACCGGTCAGCAGCCGGGTCAGGTCATAGCCCGCCACGTCCTTCCAGAGCCTGCCGCCGGTGCGGATGATCTCGCCGGTGGGCAGCACCGCCTCGAGGCCGAGGACGTAGTTGCGGGTGACGCCGTACTTGAGGCCGCGCAGTCCGCCCGCGCAGGTCGCCACGTTGCCGCCGATGGTGGAGACGGTGCGGCTGCCCGGGTCCGGCGCGTACAGCAGTCCCTCGCGCGCGGCGGCGTCGGCGAGCTTCTGGGTGGTCACCCCGGTCTGCACCCGTGCGAGCAGTTCCTCGGCGCTCACCTCCAGGACGCGGTCCAGCCGGGTGAGCACCAGCACGATGCCCCCGCGGAGCGGGACGGTCCCGGCGCACAGGTTCGATCCCGCGCCCCGGGGGACGACCGGTACGCCCCGGTCGGTGGCGTACCGGAGGACGGCGGCCACCTCCTCGGTGCTGCCGGGGAGCACCACCGCCTGCGGGCGGGCGTGGAAGAGCGGGGTGGCGTCGCGGGCGTAGGCGGTCAACGCGCCCTCGTCCACCCGCACATGGGCGTCGCCGACGATGGCCGCCAGGTCGCGGGCCAGCTCCGTGGCGGCGGCCATCAGCGCACCACCATCCAGCCGAGCACCGGGGTGGACTGGAGGTACACCAGCAGACAGACCGCGACCAGCAGGCCGAGTCCCCAGCCCACCACCTTGCGGAACAGCTCGCCCTCGCGGCCCTCCAGACCCACCACGGCGGCGGCGATCGCCAGGTTCTGCGGGGAGATCATCTTGCCCAGGACACCGCCGGTGGTGTTCGCGGCGCCGAGCAGATAGGGCGAGATGCCCGTCTTCTCGGCCGCGGTGACCTGGAGCAGTCCGAACAGGGAGTTGGAGGAGGTGTCGGAGCCGGTGACGGCCACGCCCAGCCAGCCGACGACAGGGGAGAGCAGGGCGAACGCGCCGCCCGTCTCGGCCAGCAGCAGTCCGAGGGTGACGGTCTGGCCGGACAGGTTCATCACATAGGCCAGCGCGAGCACCGCGGTGACGGTGACGATGGTCCAGCGGAACTGCCGGACGGTGTCGCCGTACGCCCGCGCCGTACGTCCGGCGCGGATCCGGTAGAGGACCGCGGTGAGCAGTCCGGCCAGCAGCAGGACGGTGCCCGCGGCGTTGAACACGTTGAGGTTGAAGGTCATGGTGGACAGCGGGGTGCCGTCCAGGGTCGTCACCTCCAGGCCGGGCCAGCGGTACGTCCATCCCGAGTGCGTCTCCAGCCAGGACTTCACCGGCCCGGACGTGGCCACCGCGAAGAGCACCACCACGATCAGATAGGGCGCGAACGCCATCAGCGCGGAGCCCTCGCCGGTCTGCTTGCGGCGCTGTACGGCGTCGAACCGCTCGTCCTCGGCGGCGCCCCCGGCGATCACCGGGGTGCCGGTCCGCGCGGCCATCACCTCACGGGGCTGCCAGACGCGGAGCACACCGATGACGGCCAGGGCGCCCGCGAAGGCCGCCACGATGTCGGCGATCTCGTAGCTGAGGTAGTTGGCGCTCACGAACTGGGCGGCGGAGAAGGCGAATCCACCGGCCAGCGCCACCGGCCAGACCTGCCGGACACCGCGCCGTCCGTCCACCATGAACACCAGCAGCAGCGGGACGAACAGGGCCAGCAGCGGGGTCTGCCGCCCGACCATGGCGCCCAGGTCCGCCGCGTCCATCCCGGTGATCCTGCCCAGGGTGGTGATGGGGACCGCGATCGCGCCGAACGCCACCGGTGCGGTGTTGGCCACCAGGGACACCGCCGCCGCCTTCATCGGCCGCAGTCCGACGGCCATCAGCATCACCGAGGAGACCGCCACCGGGGTGCCGAACCCGGCCAGCGCCTCCAGCAGCGCGCCGAAGCAGAAGGCAATGATCACCGCCTGGACACGCTGGTCGTCGGAGAGCGAGCCGAACGCCCGGCGCAGTGCCGCGTCCCAGCCGGTGATCTCCGTCAGCTTGTAGATCCACAGGGCGTTCAGCACGATCCAGATGATCGGGAAGAGGCCGAACGCCGCCCCCTCGCTCGCGGCGAGCGCCGCCTGTCCTACCGGCATCCCGTAGGCGAACACCGCCACGCCGAGTGCCATCGCGAGCGCCACCAGCGACGCCTTCCACGCCTTCCATCGCGCCCCGCCCAGCAGGACGAACAGCGTCACCAGCGGAAGCGCCGCGAGCAGGGCGCTGTAGCCGAGGGAATCGCCGACGGGGTCGAATACCTGTTCATAGGCGGCCATGATCGTTCTCGCCTCTCCTCGCCTCGTCCGGGCTGCCCGGGGTAGGGCCGTGTGACCCCCGCCACGTTCGTGATGAAGGTTCCGGCGATTGTCAGACAATGACTCATGGCAGTCAATGGCTCCGACATGACACATGCGAGAATGGCGATGTCCCCGCGTGGAGGTGTTCATGGCTCAGGACGCCGCGTTCCGGCTGTCCACCGTCTCGGTCGTCGAGGCGCTCGCGGCATCCCTGCGCGACCGGGTGCTGGACGGACAGCTTCCGCCCGGCACGGCGCTCGCCGAGACCGAGATAGCCACCGAGTACGGCGTGTCGCGCCCCACCGCGCGCAGCGCCGTGACCGCCCTGGTCCACGAGGGACTGCTGCACCGCGACGCCAACAAGCCCGCCTGCGTACCGCGGCTGACCCGCGCCGACGTCGAGGACCTCTTCCTGGTCCGCACCCCCCTGGAGGCGGATGTCGTCCGTGTCCTGGTCCGGCGCGGCACCGTCCCGGTGACCGCCGCCGCCCGCGCCATCGGCGACCTCGGCCGGCTGGAGCCCGACGCCCCGCACAGCGCGTTCGCCGAGGCGGATCTGCGCTTCCACCAGTCGCTGGTGGAAGCGGTCGGCAGCCAGCGGCTGAACCGGCTGTACCGCGGCATCCAGGGCGAGGTCCACCTGTGCATGGTGCAGACCCGGCGGACCCTCGGCCGTGAGCGCATCATCGCCGAACACACCGCCGTCCTCGACGCGTTGAAGGCGGGGGACGAGGAGGGCGCGGCACGGTGCATGCGGGCGCACCTGGACGGCGCGTGCCGGTCGCTGCGGGAGATGTCCGAGGAGCCCGCGCGCTGACGAGACCGTTCGAGGGCCATCGTCACAGCGAGTGCTGAAAGTCCGTCAATTTCCCTATGCAACGACTCGACGAAGTCTTTACCCGCCATAGGGCCCGCATTGAGCAGGTCATGATCATCCAAATCTAATCTGGAGGCTTTGCAGCAAAGAGCGCAAGGGGGGCGTCGGGGTGAGCGGCGGGCACGCCAAGGGCAAGGTCCTGGACATCAAGGTGGCGGACATCAAGGCGGTCGCGCCGACTTTCCAGCATCAGGCGGTCAAGCTGAGCGAGGCGCTGACCACGCTGATCACCGCGCTGGACGGCTACGGGGAAGCCTGGGGGGACGACAAGCCCGGCAAGCAGTTCGGGAACAAGTACAAGCCGCACCAGAAGGACATCGAGCGAGCGGCCGGAATCCTCGTCCTGGGCCTGACCAGCATCCACGAGGCCATGCAGGACATGGCGGACGGTCATGTCGACAACGACGAGCTCATCGAGGGCATGTTCACCAAGGTCAAGCGGCCCGGCTCCGCCCACGATGGTGAACACGGCAAGGGCGGTCACCGGTGAGCTTCGGCAGTGAGCTCGAGGAGAAGGCCAAGGCCCTCCTCATGAAGCTCGGCATGTGGTGGCCCGACGCCAACTCCGGCACCCTGCGCAACGCAGCCGATGCCTGGCGGACGTTCGCCGGCAGTGTGGATGATGTGCGGGTCGCCACCAATAAGGCGGCCTCGACGCTGATCCACCACAACGAGGGCGAAGCGATCGACGCCTTCGAGATCTTCTGGGGGCGTTACGCCAAGGGCAAGGACGAGGGCTGGCTCACCAATCTCGCCAAGTCCGCCCGCAACATGGCGAAGGCCCTGGACAAGTTCGCCGACACCGTCGACGACGCGATCGAGAAGCTGTGGACCCAGATCAGCATCGACGCCATCGCACTCGTCGGCGGCGGGCTGCTGACCGTCTTCACCGGTGGTGCCTCCGACGGGGTGGCGGCGGAGATCATCGCCATGGCCGCGAGCCTGGGCATCGCGGTGGAGGAAGCGGTCGCCGTCATCGCCGCGGAGCTGCTGGCGGGCGCGGTCTTCACCAGCGTGTTGTCGGTGACCATCGACGCGGCGGTGGCCCAGCCGCTGAAGATCGCTCTGGGGCAGCAGAAGGGCTTCAGCCTGGAGGAGGTCAACGAGGCCGCCAAGCAGGGCATGATCGACGGCGGGATCTTCGGTGCCGGGTTCGGGGTGCTCAAGCCCGGTGTGATCCCGAAGAGCCGGGTGCCGTTTTCGCTGCGGCCCCCGAAGGCCCCCTCGATCCGCCCCAACCTCATCGAAGAGGGCGCCGCGTGCCGCGGGTCCAAGGCATGTCCGCGGATCGGTGAGCCGATTGACGTGGCCACCGGCGCGATGCTGATGGAGCAGACCGACCTGACACTCCCCGGCTCGCTGCCGCTGGTCTTCGAGCGCACCCATGTGTCCTCGTACCGTGGTGGCGTGCACTTCGGCCCGACCTGGGTGAGCCTGCTGGACGAGCGGGTGCAGCTCGACGCGGAGGGAGTGGTCTTCGCCGCGGCGGACGGTATGCGGCTGGTGTACCCGGTGCCCGGCGCCGGGGTGCCGGTGCTGCCGAAGAAGGGCGCCCGCTGGCCGCTGGAGTGGGACGGCGAGGCCGACGGGGTCATGACCGTCACCGATCCGGAATCCGGTGTGGTGCGCACCTTCAGCCGGGCGGCCGCCACCGAGGAATCGGGGGCCGTGTATCTGCCGCTGGAAAGTCTCGAAGACCGCAACGGTGCCCGGATCGGCATCGAGCGCGCCGCGAACGGGGTGCCCTTGGCGGTCCGGCACTCCGGTGGCTACTACGTGGCCGTCGACACCGAGGGTGAGCGGGTCACCGCGCTGCGGCTGCTGGACCACGCGCCGTCGGTCTACGAGCTGAGCGGCGGCGCGTCCGAGGCCGGCACGGTCGTGATGCGCTACGGCTACGACGACGCGGGCAACCTCACCGAGGTCATCAACTCCAGCGGTGAGCCTCTGCGCTTCACGTACGACGACGAGGGCCGGGTCACCTCCTGGACCGACCGCAACGGCACCTCGTTCACCTATGTCTACGACCCGGCCGGGCGCGTGGTGCGCACCGAGGGCAGCGACGGCGTCTTCAACGGTGCGCTGGAGTACGACGACGAGGCGCGGACCACGGTCTACACCGACTCCCTCGGCCACCGCACCACCTTCCGCCACAACACCGACGGTCAGGTGATCGAGGAGACGGATCCGCTGGGCCACACCACGCGGACGGAATGGGACGCGCGGGGCCACCGAAGGCTCTCGGTGACGGACCCGCTGGGCCGTACCACCCGCTACGGGTACGACGGGAACAGCAACCTGACGACCGTCACCCTCCCCGACGGCAGCGAGGCCCACGCCACATACAACGACCTGTGCGTGCCGGTGGAGGTCACCGAGCCGGACGGCGGGACGTGGCAGCACACGTACGACGATGCCGGGAACCTCACCGCCACCACGGACCCGGCAGGCGCGGCGACCCGGTACACGTACAACGACACCGGCCACCTCACGGCGGTGACCGACGCCCTGGGCCACGTCCGCAGCGTCGTGTGTGACCCGGCGGGGCTGCCGGTGGAGATCACCGACCCGCTGGGGCACACCACGACGGTCCGCCGGGACTCCTTCGGCCGGGTGGTCGAGGCGACCGACCCTCTGGGTCACACCACGCGGATGGGCTGGACGACCGAGGGGAAACCGGCATGGCGGGAGGAGCCGGACGGTGGGAGGGAGAGCTGGACCTGGGACGGCGAGGGCAACCTCCTCACGCATACGGACGCGGCCGGCAACACCACCCGTCAGACCTCCACCCACTTCGACGTCCCGGCCACCCGCACCGAAGCGGACGGCGCGGAGTACGCCTTCGCGTACGACACCGAACTGCGGCTGACCCAGGTCACCAACCCCCAGGGCCTGACCTGGACGTACATCTACGACCCGGCGGGCCGCCTCGCGGCCGAGACCGACTTCAACGGCCGCACCCTCAGCTACACCCACGACGCGGCAGGAGACCTGCTCACCCGCACCAACGGCGCGGACGAAACGCTCCACTTCACCCGCGACGCGCTGGGCCGCACCGTCGAACAACGCACCGACGCGGGCGAGACCACGACCTTCGCCTATGACGTACGAGGCGGCCTGGTCGTGGCGACCAACCCAGACGCGGAGCTGACCATCGAACGCGACCCGCTGGGCCGGGTCCTCACCGAAACGGTCAACGGCCGCACGACGAGGTACGCGTACGACGTCCTGGGCCGCCGCACAGAGCGCACCACCCCCTCGGGACTGACGTCCACGTGGTCCTATGACGAGGCGGGCCGCCTGACGGATCTGAGCGGTGACGCCGGTTCGCTGGCCTTCGCGTACGACGCGGCGGGGCGGGAGGTGGAACGCCGTCTGGGCGAGGCCGTGCGGCTGACCCAGACGTGGGACAGGGCGGACCGCCTCACCACCCAAACCCTCACCACCGGTCTCGACAACGAAGCGGACCGCATCCTCCAGCACCGCTCCTACGCGTACCGCGCAGACGACTATTTGACCGAGATCCGCGAACTCACCTCCGGCACCCGCCGCTTCGACCTCGATCCGGTCGGCCGGGTCACCGCGGTGCATGCCCATGGCTGGACCGAGACCTACGCCTACGACACCCTCGGCAACCTCACCCACGCCACCGCCCCGGCCCACGAGTCGCCCGGCGGCCGTGAGTTCTCGGGCACGATCATCCACCGCGCGGGCCGCACCACGTACGAACACGACGCCCAGGGCCGCCTGACCCGCCGCACCCGGAAACTGCTGAACGGCCAGAGCCGGACCTGGACCTACACCTGGAACGCCGAAGACCGCCTGACGGACGCGACCACCCCGGACGGCGACCACTGGACCTACGCCTACGACCCCCTCGGCCGCCGGATATCCAAACAACGCCTGGCCGAGGACGGCACGGTGGCGGAATCGGTGGCCTTCACCTGGGACGACACCCGGCTGGCTGAGCGGACGACGAGTGCCGACCAGATCACCACCTGGGACTACGCCCCGGGCACCCACCGCCCCCTGACCCAGACCGACCACACGGCCCTGTCCCGCGAACCCGGTGCGTCGCTGGTCGAGAAGTTCACAGGCGTGGACGACGCCGACCTTCACACCCGCTTCCACGCGATCGTCACCGACCTCGTCGGCACCCCCACGGAATTGATCGCCCCGGACGGTGAACTCGCCTGGCAGCACCGCACCACCCTCTGGGGCACGGATTTCCCCTCCCCACTCGCCCCGGAAGCCGTCGACTGCCCCCTCCGCTTCCCAGGCCAGTACGCGGACCCGGAAACGGGTCTGCACTACAACTACTTCCGCCACTACGACCCCGAAACCGCACGCTACGCCACCCCTGACCCGCTGGGCTTCGAACCAGCGCTCAATCATTACGCCTATGTTGCGGATCCGTTCGGTTGGGTCGACCCGCTCGGACTTGAAGGGTGCAAATCTGGAAAGGTAAAGTGGGTTACTGAGGGGACAACCAGATCAGCGGCCGCAGATGAGTATGAAGCGGGTGCGCATGGAGCTCGAAGTGAAGTTGCCTCACAAAAGAGGCAGGTTCCGGCACTGGACTATGTCAAAACGGATGGCACCCCTGCATCGGTCCGGTTCGACGGACTTCGCGATGGTCAATTGATCGACAGAAAACTTGGTGTGGCCACGACGGCCAAGGCAAAACTTGCAGCCACAAGGCAGTCCATGGCACTCAGTCAGAATGAACGAACGGCCATTTGGGAGGTCGCGGATCAACGCGCCTACCGGCGTGCTACTAGGATGCTCGGGCAGCAGAGCATCATCAACATCAAGGTGAGGATTGTTTCGCCATGAGCGTCATCGTTGCCCGCGCGCTGATCGAGTTGCTTGTATCTCTTGAGTTGTCCGACGAAGATTCCGTCTCGGTGGAGGCCTCTGCGGCCTTTGCTGAGGACGTCGCGACGTCGCTAGGAGAATTGTCGGATTCCGAACGAGCGGAACTCATCTCGGTAATTCGCCAGATGGGCGAAGCGACCCAGGACGAAGATCGTCGACAAGTTCTCCTGGAACTCCCCGAAGGGCTTGGGCTCACTGAGTGACGGGTATCGCGCGTGGCCGGGCCACACTGCTCGACCGGAGCGATCTCGTCGCCCTCGTTCCTGACAGCGGTACGCGAGCAGCAGACCCAGGGCGGGGCGGGGGGACTGCCTCGCCTCGCTGAGGGAGCTGCGGGCGGCCGTGGGGTGAGGACGGCCGCCCGGGGGTCAGGCGTCGGAGGAGGCCGCCGCGCAGTCCCCGCAGGTGCCGAAGATTTCGATCGTGTGGGCGACATCCACGAAGCCGTGCTCGGCGGCGATCGCGTCGGCCCACTTCTCCACGGCCGGGCCCTCCACCTCGACCGCCTTGCCGCAGGAGCGGCAGACCAGGTGGTGGTGGTGCTCATCGCTGTTGCACCGGCGGTAGACCGCCTCGCCCTCCGTCGTGCGCAGCACGTCGACCTCACCGGCGTCGGCGAGGGACTGGAGGGTGCGGTAGACGGTGGTCAGGCCGACCGAGTCGCCGCGGTGCTTCAGCATGTCGTGGAGTTCCTGCGCACTGCGGAACTCGTCCACCTCGTCCAGCGCCGCCGCCACCGCGGCGCGCTGCCTGGTGGACCGGCCGCGTACTGGGGGACCCGCGGTCGCCACAGCTGCCTCCTCAACCTCGCACGCTCCGTCGCCTTTGCCCGGCCATTGTGCCAGCTAACGGAGCGGGCACGGACTAGACGAGTACATCGTCCCTCAGGGTGCACCTCTCCTCGGCCGCCGCGGCCCGCCGGGCGCGGGATTTCGCCAAGGGCGCGGCCAGGGCCGTCATCACGGCGAAAACGCCGATGGCGAGGACGACGATGCTCGCGCCCGGGGGGACGTTCTCGTAGAACGAGAACACCGTGCCGGACAGAGTGACCACCACTCCGATCGAGACCGCGAGGGCCAGCGTCATCGCGAACCCGCGGGTGGCCTGCTGGGCGGCGGCGACCGGGACCACCATCAGGGCGCTGACCAGCAGCAGGCCCACGACGCGCATGGCGACGGTGACGGTGACGGCCGCGGTGACGGCCAGCAGCAGATTGAGGGTGCGCACCGGCAGCCCGGTGACCCGGGCGAACTCCTCGTCCTGGCAGACGGCGAAGAGCTGGCGGCGCAGCCCCAGGGTGATCAGCATGACGAAGCCGGCCAGCAGACTGATCACCACCACGTCCTGCTGCGAGACCGTGGTGATCGAACCGAAGAGGTACGTGGTGAGGTTGGCGTTGGAGCCGTTGGGCGAGAGGTTGATCAGCAGCACACCGCCCGCCATCCCGCCGTAGAAGAGCATCGCGAGCGCGAGATCGCCGCGGGTCTTGCCGTACCAGCGGATCAGTTCCATGAGGACGGCGCCGAGGGCGGAGACCGCGATGGCGGTCCAGACCGGGTTGGTGCCGGTCAGGAAGCCGAGGGCGACACCGGTGAGCGCGACATGGCCGATACCGTCGCCCATGATCGCCTGGCGGCGCTGGACGAGGTAGATGCCGACGGCGGGCGCGGTGATGCCGACGAGGACGGCGGCGAGCAGCGCCCGCTGCATGAAGGGGTAGGTCAGGAGCTCGAGCATCTCAGGTCAGCAACCCTGTCCGGATCGGTTCGGCGTCGGGCGCCGCATGGGGGTGGACGTGGTCATGGCCGGGCAGCGCATGCTGGCCGACGGCCTTGGGCGGCGGGCCGTCGTGGACCACGCAGCCGTCGCGGAGCACCACCGCGCGGTCGATCAGCGGCTCCAGCGGGCCGAGCTCATGCAGGACCAGCAGCACCGTGGTGCCGCTGGCCACCTGCTCGCGCAGGGTCCCGGCCAGGACCTCCTGGCTGGCGAGGTCGACCCCGGCCATCGGCTCGTCCATGATCAGCAGTTCGGGTTCACCGGCCAGCGCGCGGGCGATCAGCACCCGCTGGTGCTGGCCGCCGGAGAGGGCGCCCACCGGGTCCTTGGCGCGGTCGGCCATGCCCACCAGCTCCAGGGCCCGCTGGACGGCCGCGCGGTCGGCCTTGCGCGGCGGGGCGAGCCTGCGGCGGGCCAGCCGTCCCGCGGAGACGACCTCGCGGACGGTCGCGGGGACACCGCTGGCGGCCGTGGTGCGCTGCGGTACGTAGCCGATCCGGGCCCAGTCGCGGAAGCGGCGGCCGGGGGTGCCGAAGAGGGCCAGCTCACCGCCGCTGAGCGGTACCTGTCCGACGACGGAGCGGACCGCGGTGGACTTGCCCGAGCCGTTGGCGCCGAGCAGGGCCACGACCTCGCCGCGGTGCACGGACAGGTCGACACCGCGCAGCACCGGGCGCCCACCGAGGGAGGCGGTGGCTCCGCGCAGGGATATGACCGGATGCGACGCCGGACGCGGATCCGGACGCGGATCCGGACGCTCCGGGCGGGGGTCGCCGTCCGTGCCCGGAGCCGCGGCGGGCGCCGGGACCGGGGTGCGGGGTTCCTCGGGCATGGATTCCTCCGTCACAGGGCTCATACGGCGCCCAGGGCCTTCCGCAGGGACGCGAGATTGGCTCGCATGACCTGCAGGTAGTCATCGCCCCTGGACTTCGTGCCGATGCCCTCGAGGGGATCGAGCACATCGGTTCTCAAGTGGAGATCGTCCGCGAGGGTCCTGGCCGTCCGGTCGCTGACGAGGGCCTCGAAGAAGACCGTGCGGACCTTGTCCTTCTTGACGATCGAGTGCAGTTCGCGCATCCGGGCCGGGCTGGGCTCGGACTCGGGGTCGAGGCCGGCGATGGACTCCTGGTGCAGCCCGTAGCGTTCGGAGAGGTAGCCGAAGGCGGAGTGGGTGGTGACGAAGGTGTCCGTGGTGCGGTCCTTCAGGCCGGTGCGGAAGTCCTTGTCGAGGGTGTTGAGCTCGTCGACCAGGGCCGCGGTGTTCTTCTTGTAGAACGCCGCGTGGTCGGGGTCGGCCTTCCCCAGGGCCTTGCCGACGCCCTCGGCGACCTCCGCGTAGCGCACGGGGTCCAGCCAGACATGGGGATCGGCACCGGCGTCACCGGCGTGCGCCTCGTGGCCGTGGCCCTCGTGGCCTTCGTCACTCCCGTGCTCCTCGTGGCCCGCCTCGTCCTCGTGGCCCTCGGCGCCGTGGTCCCCGCCCCCGTGGTCGTGGCCGTCCACCTCCGTGCCGTGGTTCTCCAGCGTGGTGTACGACGCGGCGTCGGCCACCTGACGGGGCTCGGCCTGGCCGATGGCCCGGTCCACGGCGGGCTGGAGCCCCTTGAGGTAGACCACGAGACCGGCCTTGCTGAGTGTCGCCGTCTGCTGCGGACTGATGTCGAGGTCGTGCGGTTCCACGCCCGGTTTGGTCAGCGTGGAGACATTGATCTTGTTTCCGCCGATCCGCTCGGCCAGGAACTGCAGGGGGTAGAACGACGCCACCACATCCAGCTTGCCGTCCGTCCTTCCGTCTCCGGGGCTGAAGGAGCAGGCTGTGAGCGTGGTCAGACCCAGTGCCATGGCCCCGACCAGGGCTGTAGCAGGGCTCGAGCGGCGTATGTTCATGACTCCCATTTTCAACAAAGTTGGAAATGATTGTCAACAAAGCGGTTCCTGTCGATCACTTCGCCAACCGATTTGATCCCAGGGGTGCCGCCGCCGGTAACCTGAAGCATTCGCTTCGTCGTCCTCAATGTCGTCACAATGAAGAGAGCACCGTGGCCGCCGACAAGATCGACACCATCGTCAGCCTGAGCAAGCGCCGTGGCTTCGTCTACCCGTGCAGCGAGATCTACGGTGGCCAGCGCGCCGCCTGGGACTACGGACCGCTCGGCGTGGAGCTCAAGGAGAACATCAAGCGCCAGTGGTGGCGTGCCATGGTCACCTCGCGCGACGACGTCGTCGGACTCGACTCGTCCGTGATCCTGGCCCGTGAGGTCTGGGAGGCGTCCGGCCACGTCGCCACCTTCACGGACCCGCTCACCGAGTGCACCTCCTGCCACAAGCGGTTCCGCGCGGACCACCTGGAGGAGGCGTACGAGGCCAAGCACGGCAAGCTCCCCGAGAACGGCCTCGCGGACGTGAACTGCCCGCACTGCGGCAACAAGGGCAGCTTCACCGAGCCCAAGCAGTTCTCCGGGCTGCTCTCCACCCACCTCGGCCCGACCCAGGACTCCGGCTCGGTGGCCTACCTGCGTCCCGAGACCGCGCAGGGCATCTTCACCAACTTCCTCGCGGTGCAGCAGACCTCGCGCCGTAAGCCGCCGTTCGGTATCGCGCAGGTCGGCAAGTCCTTCCGGAACGAGATCACCCCGGGCAACTTCATCTTCCGGACCCGTGAGTTCGAGCAGATGGAGATGGAGTTCTTCGTCAAGCCGGGTGAGGACGAGACCTGGCACGAGTACTGGATGGAGCAGCGCTGGAACTGGTACCGGGACCTCGGCCTCCAGGAAGCGAACATCCGCTGGTTCGAGCACCCGAAGGAGAAGCTCTCCCACTACTCCAAGCGCACCGCGGACATCGAGTACCGCTTCAGCTTCGGCGGCTCGGAGTGGGGTGAGCTGGAGGGCGTGGCCAACCGCACCGACTACGACCTCAAGTCGCACTCCAAGGCGTCCGGCCAGGACCTGTCGTACTTCGACCAGGAGGCCGGCGAGCGCTGGACCCCGTACGTCATCGAGCCCGCGGCGGGCGTGGGCCGCGCGATGCTGGCCTTCATGCTCGACGCCTACGTCGAGGACGAGGCGCCCAACGCCAAGGGCAAGATGGAGAAGCGCACCGTGATGCGGCTCGACCCGCGGCTGGCGCCGGTCAAGGTCGCGGTGCTGCCGCTGTCCCGCAACCCGCAGCTGTCCCCGAAGGCCAAGGGGCTCGCCACGGACCTGCGCAAGCACTGGAACATCGAGTTCGACGACGCGGGCGCCATCGGCCGCCGCTACCGCCGTCAGGACGAGATCGGCACGCCCTTCTGCGTCACCGTCGACTTCGACACCCTCGACGACAACGCGGTCACCGTGCGCGAGCGCGACACCATGAAGCAGGAGCGGGTCTCGCTGGACCAGATCCAGTCCTACCTGGGCGGCCGCCTCATCGGCTGCTGACCGGCGCTTCCGGCGGCGGACACCGAAACACCACGACGGGCTCCGGCACCGCGGACGAACTGCCGCGGGACCGGAGCCCGTCGGCTCGGCAGGAATGGTCAGGAACGGGGGGTCCACACATCGTGCGAGGCGTGACGCACCGCATCACCGCCACCCGCGAGGACGGCACCGACTTCGAGGTGGCCTACGGCTACGGCCGGGGCCGCAGGCGCCTGCTCGGCTGCCGCCACTGCGACTGGCGGGAGCGCACCACCCACGGCGAGGCGCGGCACCAGGGCCTGGACCATCTCGCCCAGGCCCACGGCGCCCTGGGCTCCCCCCGGATGACCGCCGACCCGCCCGCGCACCGTCAGACCGTGCTGATCATGCTGGCGTGTGTCGCGGTGGCGGCGGTCGTGGTGTGGTGGGCGGCGTCCCAGGGGTGACGGCCGTCCCGGACCGCCCCTACGAGACGGCCTGGGCGCGCAGACCGTCCAGCAGCAGGTCGCAGACGGCCCCGAAGGCCGTCTCCACCTGGGGATCGGACCACTCCGCCGCGTAGACCGGGTCGTGGAAGCGGCCGGTGGCGTCCCACAGGGCGCGGGCCGTGCGGTGCGCGTCCCGGGGGGCGAACTCGCCACGGGCGACACCGCTTTCGACGATCGTGGCCAGCTGGCCGACCATCGTCTCGATATGGCGCGCGACGGTGACGCTGTTCTCGGCGACCAGGGCCAGATAGGTGGCGAACAGCTCCGGATCGTCGCCCGCCTTGCGGCGTTTGGCGGCGAACAGGGCGGTCAGCCAGTCGCGGAGCCGCTCGGCCGCCGGGGCCCCGGCGCGGCTGATGGCGGAGAGCTGGTCGTGCGCCTGGTCCAGCCAGCGCTCGGTGACCGCCTCGCGCAGCGCCGCCTTGGTGCGGAAGTGGCGGTAGACGCTGCCGTGGCTGACCCCCAGGGCGCGGGCCACGTCCACCACGGTGGCCTTGGCCGGGCCGTAGCGTCGCAGCACCTCCTCGGTGGCTTCGAGGATGCGGTCGGCGGTCAGGGGCGTCTCGGGCGGCATCGGGTCCCTTACTTCTTCTCGCTGTCGAGGTGGCCCATCTGGCTCTCCGGGTAGCGGGCTCCGGCGGCGGCCCCGGCCGGGACGGCCTCCTCGATGGCGTCCAGATCGTCGGCGTCGAGCGTAACGTCAAGCGCTCCCAGCGCCTCCGCCAGCCGGTCGCGGCGGCGGGCGCCGACCAGCGGTACGACGGCCGCGGCGTGGCGCGGTCCCTGGGCGAGCACCCAGGCGATGGCGGTCTGGGCGACGCTGACGCCCTTGCCGTCGGCGACCTTGCGGAGGGCCTCGACGAGGGCGAGGTTGCGCTCCAGGTTCTCCCCGCTGAAGCGCGGGCTCATCCTGCGGAAGTCATGGGCGGCCAGGGTGCGGTCGGCGCTCCAGTGGCCGCTGATCAGCCCGCGGGAGAGCACCCCGTACGCGGTGATGCCGATGCCCAGCTCACGGCAGACGGGCAGGATCTCCTCCTCGATGCCGCGGGAGATCAGGGAGTACTCGATCTGGAGGTCGGCGATCGGGGCCACGGCCGCGGCCCGGCGAACGGTCTCCGCGCCCGCCTCGGAGAGCCCGATGTGCCGGACGTGACCGGCCTGGACCAGCTCCGCGATGGCGCCGACGGTCTCCTCGATGGGCACGTCCGGGTCGACCCGGGCGATCCGGTAGATGTCGATGTGGTCGGTGCCCAGCCGCTGGAGCGAGTAGGCGGCGAAGTTCCTGACGGCGGCGGGACGGCCGTCGTAGCCGGACCAGCCGCCGTCCGGATCGCGCAGGGCGCCGAACTTCACGCTGGTCTGGGCGCGTTCGCGCTGGGCGGCGGGGGCGGTGCGCAGGGCCTCGTTGATGAGCAGCTCGTTGTGGCCCATGGCGTAGAAGTCGCCGGTGTCCAGCAGGGTGATCCCGGCGTCGAGCGCGGCGTGGACGGTGGCGATGGATTCGGCGCGGTCGACGTCGCCGTAGAGGGCGGACATGCCCATGCAGCCGAGGCCGAGGGCGGAGACCTGGGGACCGGCGGTGCCGAGGGTGCGGATCTGCACGGTGGAGCTCCTTGGGGACGGAGGGCGATTTCCGGGTACCCGGAGGCCGGGCACCCGGGAAGAGTGACATATGCACTGACAGATTTCAATATCTGTCAGTGCATAGTGGTGGCCGGGTGGCCGGGTGGCCGGGTGGCCGTCACCCGTCGCGGTCGCATCCGCCCGTGTCAGACCACCGCCCTCGGCAGTCGCAGGCTCAGGCGTGCGGTCACCGCGACCATCGCCAGCTGGGCCGCCAGCGTGATCACCAGCGCGTCCCCCATGCCCCGCGACGGCGCCAGGGAGAGGAAGAGCGTGCCCAGCGTCGCCACGCCCAGGGCCAGCGCGGACTGCTGGGTGGTGACCATCACGCCACTGCCCACCCCGGCCCGCTCGGCCGGTACGTCGGCCAGCACGATCCGGAACAGCAGGGGCAGTTGGAGTCCCTGTCCGAAGCCCGCGAGGGCGACACCCGGCAGGAGTCCCAGGAGCGACACATCCGGCCAGTCGCGCCCCACGGCCAGCATCAGCAGCGCGATCCCCACCGCCTGCACCCCGCCGCCGACGGTGATCACACGGCTGCCGTACCGGCTCACCAGACGCGGCCCCATCAGCGAGGCCACGAAGAACGCGGTGGCCATCGGTGCCAGCGCCATGCCCGCCGCCACCGGCCCGTAGCGCAGCCCCTGTTGCAGAGCGACCGCGATGACGAACATGAAGCCGCCGAAGCCGATCGAGAACGGCAGCACCATCGGCAGTCCACGGCGCATCCCGTGCGACGCGAACAGGCTCGGCGGCAGCAACGGCGTCAGACCGGCCCGGTCGGCCCGCCGCTCCACCGCGTAGAACGCCGCCGCGGCGAAGGGGAAGACACCGAGCAGCAGCCAGGTCCACAGCGGCCAGCCCGCCGCCCGCCCCTCGGTGAGCGGCACCATCAGCGTGATCAGGGTGACGGCCAGCAGCACGGTGCCGGGGACGTCCACCGGCGCGGGCCGCTCCGAGCGGGTCTCCGGCACGGTGCGCACGGCGAGCGCCAGACCGAGCAGCGCGACCGGCACATTCACCAGGAACACCGCGCGCCAGCCGGTCCCCGCCAGATCCGCGGCCACCAGCACCCCGCCCAGGATCTGTCCCGCGACCATCGACAGACCCGCCGTGGCGCCGTACATGGACAGCGCGCGGGCGCGGCGGGTACCGGTGGTGGAGGAGTGGATCGTGGCGAGCACCTGCGGGAGCATCAGCGCGGACGCGGCGCCCTGCGCCACCCGCGCGGCCACCAGGCTCCAGGCGTCCGGCGCCAGACCGCAGGCCAGCGAGGTCACTCCGAAGGCCGCCATCCCGGCCAGGAAGAGCCTGCGCCGTCCGAAGGTGTCGCCCAGCCGCCCGCCGAGGACCAGCAGAACGGCGTAGGCGACGCCGTAACCGGCGACGACGAGCTCCAGCAGGGTCGGGCCCGCGTGCAGATCGCGGTCCATGGCGGGCAGCGCGACATTGACGATAAAGAAGTCGATCAGTGGGAGCGCCGCCCCCAGCAGTACGGTGAACAGCCCCAGCGGGGTCAGCGGCCCTCCGTCGGCCGTGGCCCGCGCCGTGGTCCGGGGAGCGGAGGTCGGGGTGCGTATCTCGGTATCGGTCACGGATACGACGATCGCCGACCGCTGAGACGGGTACCAGATTGTCTTTATCCTGGTAGTAGCAGTACCTGGCAACTGGCTGAGCCGCACGGCACCCTGGAGCCATGACCACAGTGGTGCGGGAGACCGCGACGGGCGGCGGGGCCCGGATACGACGCGCCGAACTGGCCGCGTTCCTGCGCAGCCGACGTGAGCGGATCACCCCCGAGCAGGTGGGGCTGGTGCGCGGACGCCGCAGGCGCACCCCCGGGCTGCGCCGCGAGGAGGTCGCCCATCTCTCCACGGTGGGTGTCACCTGGTACACCTGGCTGGAACAGGCCCGCGACATCCATGTCTCCGCGCAGGTCCTGGACGCCATCGCCCGTGCGCTGCTGCTGGACCGCAGTGAGCGGGCCCATCTCTTCGCGCTGGCCGGGGCCGCCGATCCGACGCCCGCCAGTGAGTGCTCCGGGGTGTCGCCCGCGCTCCAGGCGATGCTGGACCAGCTGGAGCCGTTCCCGGCGTGCGTCCAGAACAGCCGGTTCGACCTGCTCGCCTACAACAGCACCTACCGGCTGATGCTGTGCGATCTGGACCAGGTGCCGCCGGAGGACCGCAACTGCCTGTGGCTGGCTTTCACCCACGAGGGCTGGCGGAGCAGTCTGGTGGAGCGGGACGAGGTGATCCGGATCATGGCGGCCAAGCTCCGGGCCGCGATGGCCGGACATGTCGCGGAGCCCGCCTGGAAGGCGCTGGTGAAGCGGCTGGAGGACGCCTCACCGGAGTTCCGGGAGATCTGGGCGCGGCATGAGGTGCTGCGCCCTGCCGACAAGGTCAAGCTCTTCCGGCAGGCCCAGGTGGGAATGCTGCGGCTGTCCGTCACCAGCCTGTGGACCGGCCCGAACCAGGGGCCCAAGCTGCTCACCTACAGCCCGGCGGACGCCGAGACCCGGGAGCGCCTGGAGCGGCTCCAGGAGCTGGCGTCGGCCCCCGCCGTCTGAGGCCGTCCTTGAGGCCGCCGTCCGACGTCACCGGCGCGACCGCGCCGAGGTCTGCCCCGTCGGAGCCCCTTCCTCGAAGAGCGCGGCGGCGTGCCGGGTGGTGCCCTCGGCCCAGCGGCCGGTGGTGACCACCCCCAGCAGCAGGATCAGGGCTCCGCATCCGGCGATGATCCACCACGCGGGCCGGGCGGCCGCCACGAACTCCGCGGCCGCCCGTGCCGAGGCCGTGTGCCCGGCCGTACCGGCCGCCGAGGCGGCACCCGTCGCCAGCACCGCGCCGATGACCGCGACCCCCAGCGAGGTGCCGACCTGGCGGCTGGTGGAGGCCACGGCGGCGGCCACCCCGGCCTGGGAGCGCGGCATCCCGGAGACCGCCGTATTGGTGATCGGGGCGTTGACCAGGCCGAAGCCGATACCGAAGAGCACGAAGCCGAGCAGCAGCAGGGCGTCGGTGGCCTCGGCGTCGAAGACCGCGAAGAGCACCCCGCTGGCCGCTGTCGTCACCCCGGCCAGCACCAGGGGCAGCCGGGGCCCGTAGGTGCCGACCAGCCGTCCCGACAGCGGGGCGCAGAGGAAGCACATCAGCGCCATCGGCAGGATCCACAGTCCGGCGCCCAGCGCGCTCAGCCCGCGCACGTCCTGGAGGTAGAGCGTGTTCATGAAGAGGAAGCCGCCGAACGCCGCGAACGCGCTCACCGCGACCACCGTGGCCCCGCTGAACGGCGCGCTGTGGAAGAACCGCACGTCGATCAGCGGCTCGCTGCGCCGCCGCTCGTAGTGGATCAGTCCGGCCAGCGCGGCGGCGGAGAGCGCGGCGCAGGTCAGGATCAGCGGGGAGGTCCAGCCCCGGCCCGGCGCCTCGATGATCGCGTAGGTGAGGAGGCCGAGGACGGCGATGACCAGCACCTGGCCGACCGGATCGGCCCGGCGCGGTGTGGGGGCACGGGACTCCGGCACATAGCGCACGGTCAGCACCAGGGCCGCGATCCCGAGCGGAAGGTTTATCCAGAAGATCGAACGCCAGCCGACCGACTCCACCATCAGTCCGCCGATGATCGGTCCCGCGGCCATGCTGATGCCGACCACGCCGCCCCACGCCCCGATCGCGCGGGCCCGTTCCCGGGGCTCGGTGAAGGTGTTGGTGATGATCGACATGGCGACCGGGTTGAGCATCGAACCGCCCACCGCCTGCACCATCCGGAAGCCGATCAGTGCCCCCAGACTGGGCGCGAGACTGCACAGCGCCGAGCCGACCGTGAAGATCACCAGCCCGGCCTGGAAGGTGCGCCGCCGCCCCACCCGGTCCGCCGTGGAGCCCGCGAGCATCAGCAGCGAGGCCAGGACCAGGGTGTAGGCGTCGATCGTCCACTGCATCCCGGAGACGGAGGCGTGCAGCTCGCCCCGCATCGAGGGCAGCGCGACATTGAGGACGGTGTTGTCGAGACTGACGAGCAGCAGGCTCATACAGCAGATGGCCAGTACGAGCATCCGGCGGCGGTGGCTCAGCTCACCCATGGTTGAACGTTACATCGATACCGTCGGGGGGCGGGACGCGCCGCCCCGCGGGTGCGGGACAATGAGAGGTCCGGCCCGCCCGGCCACTGCCGTACCCGCTGTCGTACCTCCGAGGAAGCTCACCCATGACCCAGCCTCAGTTGCAGTTCGGACCGCATACGGTCCAGCCACCGGTCGTGCTCGCACCGATGGCCGGGATCACCAACGCGCCGTTCCGCACCCTGTGCCGGGAGTTCTCGGGCGGCAAGGGTCTCTTCGTCAGCGAGATGATCACCACCCGGGCGCTGGTCGAACGGGACGCCAAGACCATGCGGCTGATCCACTTCGACGGCACCGAGAAGCCGCGTTCGATCCAGCTGTACGGGGTGGACCCGGTGACCGTCGGCAAGGCCGTCCGCATGATCGTGGACGAGGACCTGGCCGACCACATCGACCTCAACTTCGGCTGTCCGGTGCCCAAGGTCACCCGCAAGGGCGGTGGCTCCGCGCTGCCGTTCAAGCGCCATCTGCTGCGCGCGATCCTCCGCGAGGCGGTCTCCGGCGCGGGGGCGCTCCCGGTGACCATGAAGATGCGCAAGGGCATCGACGACGATCACATCACCTACCTCGACGCGGGCCGGATCGCCGTCGAGGAGGGCGTCACCGCCATCGCGCTGCACGGGCGCACCGCCGCCCAGCACTACGGCGGGACGGCCGACTGGGACGCCATCGCGCGGCTGAAGGAGGCCGTCCCCGAGATCCCGGTGCTGGGCAACGGCGACATCTGGTCCGCCGACGACGCGGTGCGGATGATGCGCGAGACCGGCTGTGACGGCGTGGTCGTCGGCCGCGGCTGTCTGGGGCGGCCCTGGCTCTTCGGCGACCTGGTGGCCGCCTTCGAGCCGGACGCCGGCGCCGGGTACGCCCGGCCCACCCTCAAGGAGGTCGCGGCCGTGATGCTGCGCCACGCCGAACTGCTCGCCCAGTGGCTGGAGGACGAGGAGCGCGGCGTGATCGACTTCCGTAAGCACGTCGCCTGGTACACCAAGGGCTTCTCGGTCGGCTCCGAGATGCGCAAGAAGCTGGCGATCGCCTCCTCCCTGGCCGAACTGGACGCCCTGCTCGGCGAACTCGACCTGGACCAGCCCTGGCCTCCCGGTGCCGACGGCCCGCGCGGCCGTACCTCCGGCCGCAACCGCGTGGTCCTCCCGGACGGCTGGCTGAACGACCCCTGGGACCGGGCCGGGGTGGGCGAGGACGCGGAGCTCGACACCTCGGGCGGCTGAGCTTCGGCCCCCGGCGGGTCCGCCACTTCGGGTGACCGCCCGGTGATCGCGCGTTAAAGTTGAGGGCGCAACCGCGGTGGGGATCGGGGGGATCGGTGACGGGCGTCGTCTTCGTCCATGGCACGGGGGTCCGGGCCGCCTCCTACGACAAGAGCTTCGCGCGCGTGCGCGACGGGCTGGAGCGGGTGCGTCCCGACGTCCGTGTGGTCCGCTGCTTCTGGGGTGAGGAGCACGGTGCCTCGCTCGGGCTCGACGGGGCCTCGGTCCCGGTGCGGACGGGGAACCGCGGCGCCGGGGACACCGGCCCGGACGACGACGATCCACTGGCCCTGTGGGCCCTGCTGGAGGCCGACCCCCTGGCCGAGCTGTGGGAGTTCACGGAGACGGCGCGCGGCGACGACGGGGACACCGGCTTCGCGCCCGGCCGGGTGGACCCCTGGGAGACCGTCGCGGACAAGGTGCGCGCACTGAGCCTGGCCGGGGTCGGGGACACCGCCCGGCCGGGTCTGTGCCGGCTCGTGGCCGACCTCGCCCCGGCCCTGGACGGGGCCGCGGAGCGCGTCGCCGACGAGATCTCCCGTGAGCTGGGCGGCGCCCCGTACGCCGAAGGCGTCGGGGCCGTCGCCGCCCGCGCGGTCTACGCCCTGGCCCTGCACTCCGCCGAGACCGCCCGGGACATCGACGCGCTGCTCCCCGTGGACGGCGCCGACCGCGACACCGTCGTCGGCGCCCTCACCGACCAGCTGGGCGGGGCCGACCGCGGCGGGGTCGTCTCCCGCGCCGCCCGCGGTGCCGGCGGCCGGATGCTCAACTCCTATCTGTCACCGCTCTCCTCACTGGCCCGGACGTTCCGCGGCGGGATCACCCGGGGCTCGGTCCCGGCCGGTGGCGACATCCTCCGCTACCAGGCACGCGGCGCCGGGGTGCGCGCCGCCATCGCCGCCGCGGTGCGGGAGGCCGCCGACGGCGGCGGCCCGGTCGTGCTGCTCGCCCACAGCCTCGGCGGTATCGCCTGCGTCGATCTGCTCGCCGACGCGGCCGGACCGCCGCCCGGGGTGGAGCTGCTGGTGACGGTCGGTTCGCAGGCGCCGTTCCTCTACGAGCTGGACGCCCTCACCTCGCTGCGCCGCGGTGCGCCGCTGCCCGCGGCGTTCCCCCGCTGGATCAACGTCTACGACGAGCACGATCTGCTCGGCTTCGTCGGCGGCAAGGTCTTCCCCGGCCGGGTCACCGATCTGCGCGTGACCACCCGTCAGCCGTTCCCGCGCGCCCACACCTCCTACTTCGCCCATCAGCGGCTGTACGACCTGCTCGGCCCGGAGCTGCCGCGGTGACGGAGCCAGGACACGACTGGCGGCGTACCCACGCGGTGATCGTGGCCGTCGAGCAGTACCGGGGCAGTGACGACTGGACCCTCGACGGCCCGGTCAAGGACGCGCTCGGCATGCGCTCATGGCTGACCGGACTGGGTGTGCCCCCGGCCAACATCCGGCTGCTGGCCTCGCCGAAGGAGGAGAACCGGGCCGCCCTCCAGGAGGCGGACCCCGGCCACCGCGCGGCCGACAGCGGCACCGTCCGCGAGGTCTTCATGGACGAACTGCGCCGGATCGACGCCGACTGGCTGTGGATCTACTGGGCGGGGCACGGGGTGCAGGCGCCGGGCGGACGCTGGAGCCTGCTCTACCCCGAGACGCGCGACACCGATATGCGCGGACTGGACGCGCACAACCTGATGTCGCTGCTGCGCACCGAACATCTGCCCCGGCAGGGCGTGCAGCGGGTGACGGTGGTCATCGACGCCTGCTGGCGGGCGCTCCCCGCGCGCGCCCACGAGATGGTGGCCGATCCGGAGAACCTCACTCGCAAGAGCGAGGTCAACCGCGACCGCGAGATCTTCTGGATGCGGGCCTGCCGGCCCGGGGCCGTGGCCAAGAACCAGCAGGGCGCCGGGGTGTTCAGCTCGGTGCTGCTGGAGCAGCTCGCGGCGGCCTCCGGCGGTGGGGCCGCCCCGGACCTCGGCCGGGTCTGGCAGGGCGTCCAGGACGAGTTCCAGCGGCTGCACGAGGAGGAGGGACTGCGGCAGTTCCCCACCGTGCACGTCAGCGACGGGACCAGGGACGGCCGGGAGCTCCCGCTCGGACCGCCCGTCCCCACCGGGCCGTCCCTGGACGACCCGGGGCGGCGGGCGCGCGGGAAGCTGGCCGCCTCGGTCGCCGGGCTGCTGGCGGCGGAGCCGGGCCGCGCGGCGCGCGTCCTGGTCCGGCTGTCCGAGGAGTTCACCACCGCCCCGCCCGCCACCGAGTCCCCTTCCGCCGGGGAGCTGGTCGACTGGGCACTCGCCGAGCACCACGGCGCCGCCACCCTGCTGGACGCGCTCGCCCAGGAGGCGCCCGGCGAACCGGTGCCCGCCCCGGCCCAGGGGGCGTGCCAGGTCCTCCAGCCCGGCCGCTGGCTGCTCCGCGCCGAGTACGACGCCCTGGTGGCCCTGCTGGACCGGCTGACCCCGGGCCGGCTGGCCGACTTCGCCGACGCGGCCCGCGCCGAGCTCCCCGGGGTGGGCCTGCCGCCCGCCGCCCCCGGACCGCTGGCCGACGCGCTGGAGGAGCTGCTGCGCACCCCGCACCAGCTCCCCCAACTGCTGCGCGCGGTCGAGCGGTTCGCCGCCGCGGAGAGCGAGCCCGGGACCGGCACCGGCACCGGCACCGGGGCCGGGGCCGGGACCGCGGAGGCGCTGCGGGAGTGGTCGCTGGGGTGCGCGGTGCGGATCGGGCTGGAGGGCGCCCTGCGGGACCGGCGCGCCGAGGCCGAGGAGCGGGCGGCGTCCGCGGACGCCGCCGCAGCCGTGGACGAGCGGGTGCAGATCCGGCTGCACCCTGCGGTCGGCTCCGGTCGGCTGCGGGCCTACGAGGTGTGGGTGCGCCGCGGCGACCGGGTCGAGTCCCTGGCCACGGTGGACACCCCCGCCCCCCTGGAGGAGATACAGCGCGGGGTGGACGAGCTGCTGCGTATCCACGCCCGCAGCCAGGAGACCCTGGTCGAGTTCTTCGTGGCCGCCGCCGATCTCGAACTCGATGTCCACTGCTGGCAGCTGACCACCCCCTTCGAGCGTTCGCTCGGCACCGACTACCCGGTCGTCGTGCGGTGCGGTGAGTTCCGTGCGGAACAGCGCCATCTGTGGTTGCGGCGCTGGCAGACGGTCGAGGGGGCGAGCACCGACGATCTGTACCGGCTGCCCGCCCACCTGGTCAGCAGCAAGCACGTCTACGGCGATCTCCAGGCCCGGGAGGACGTGCCCGGCGTGGTGATGACCACCCCGGCGCGCGCCCGCCCGGAGGTGTTCACCGCCTGTCTGTTCGGTGGCGTCCCCGTGCTGGTGTGGCACGGCGCGCATGAACGGGAGGGAGCGGAGGCCGAGTTGGGGGTGCTGCTCGGCACCGAAAGTCTGCGCTCGCTGCCCCAGCGGCTGCGTAAACTCCGCTCGGCGAGCGACGCCGACGCCGCCCACCCGGGCAGGCACCTGGCGCTGCTCTGGGACGATCCGCACCGCCCGCTGCCCGGCCCGCTCGATCTGTCGGCCCCCTGACCGCCCCGAGGAGAAGGAAGCACATGACACAGGACTGGCGGCTCTTCCACGGCGGCGACACCGCGCCCCACGTAGTGGAGACCTGGCCCGCGGCCCCGCCGTGGCGGCGCTTCGGCGAGGACTCCCCGCGCCGTACCGCCGGCCGGGGGCTGCCGTACCTGATCTCCGACGAGCACCGGGACACCGTCAACATGGCGCTGCATCTGCACCGCCCGCTGCTGGTCACCGGCCGTCCCGGTACCGGCAAATCCACGCTCGCCCATGCCGTGGCCCGTGAACTCACCCTCGGCGAGGTGCTGCACTGGCCGGTCAACAGCCGTACCACGCTGACCGACGGGCTGTACGCGTACGACGCCGTGGGACGGCTGCGTGACGCCTCCCTGCGGCAGCGCACGGACGGCCGGCGCACGGACGGCCAGGGCGCCGCCGACGAACCGGACATCGGCGACTACCTGCGGCTCGGCGCGCTCGGCACCGCGCTGCTGCCCGCCGACCGGCCGCGGGTGCTGCTCGTCGACGAGCTCGACAAGGGCGATGTGGACCTCCCCAACGACCTCCTCACCGTCTTCGAGGAGGGCGAGTTCGAGATCCCCGAACTGGCCCGGCTGCGCGATCCGGAAGCCTCGGTGCGGATCACCGGCTCCCGCGAGAAGGTGCGGATCGAGGACGGCTGGGTGCGCTGCCGGGTCTTCCCCGTCGTGGTCATCACCAGCAACGGCGAGCGCGAGTTCCCCCCGGCGTTCCTGCGCCGCTGTGTACGGCTCGACCTCCAGCAGCCCGACGAACGACAGCTCCAGCAGATCGTCACCATGCACCTCGGGGAGGAGGTCGGCCACCGCGCCATGGGGATGATCGCCCATTTCGTGGCCCTGCGGGAGGAGCGCGAGCTCGCCACCGACCAGCTGCTGAACGCCGTCCGGCTGCGCTCCTCCGGGGCCCAGGTGGACCACGAGGTCATCGACAAGCTGTTCCGCTCGCTCAACGAAGCCGACGTGTGATGATCGGGCGGCTGTGCGCGCTGCTGGAGGACGCCGGGGTCGAACTCTCCCCGGAGGAGCTGCGTGACGCCCTGTGGTTCGCCGCCACCACCGCACCGGCCGCGCCCGAAGGAGACGACGGCGGCCGGACACCGTCCACCGGCACCGGCGAGCCCGTCGAGCCGGCCCCCGACGAGGACACCGGGGGAGCGCCGCACCACCGCGACCCCACCGGTCCGCGCGCCGATGACCCCGGGGCCGGACCCGCCGCCCCCACCGGGCTGTTCGCCCCCGGAGCGGTCCGCGCCGCCGCGGCCCGCCCGGCCCGCGCGGTGGACGTCCGCGGGGTACGAGCCCTGCCCGGCGCCCGCGGACTGTCCCGCGCGCTGCGCCCGCTGCGCAGATGCGTCCCCTCCCGGAGCGCCTTCGCGCTGGACGAGGCCGCCACCGCCGACTGGATCGCCGAGACCGGACTGCCGGACGTCGTCCTGCGCCCCCGGCCCGAGCGCTGGCTGAGCGTCGCGCTCGTGGTGGACGACGGACCGTCGATGGTGCTGTGGCGGCAGCTCGCCGCCGAACTGCGCGGGGTGCTGGAGCGACAGGGCGCCTTCCGCTCGGTGCGCGGCTACGGCCTGGACAGCTCCTCGGAGACCCGGCCGGTGCTCAGGGCCCGCCCGTACGCACCCGGCGCCCCGCGCCGCGGCGTCCGGCAGCTGCTGGACCCCTCCGGCCGCACGGTGGTGCTGGTGCTGTCCGACGGGGTCGGCCCCGGGTGGAGCAGCGGCGCCATCCCGCGGCTGCTGCACCGCTGGGCCCGCCACTCACCGGTGGCGGTGGTGCAGCCGCTGCCCGCGCGGCTGTGGCCCGAGCGCGGTATGCCCACCGAACGGCTGCTGGTCGGCGCGGGCGGCCGGGAGGGCGCCCCCGGCCGCGCCCTGACCGTGCGCCATCCGCTGCTGCCGCCGGGGCTCAAGACCTACCGGGGCACCCCGGTGCCGGTGCTGGAACCCACCGGCACGGACCTGGCGGCCTGGGCGGCCCTGACGGCCACCGGCGAAGGGAGCGCCCTGCTGCCGGTGATGCTGCTGGACGGCGCCGGGCCGCCGGTGACCTCCCGGACCGGTCCACCGGCGCCGCCGCCCACCCCGGAGGAGCGGCTGCGCCGCTTCCGTGCCGCCGCCTCTCCGGAGAGCCAGCGCCTGGCCGGTGCGCTGGCCACCGTCCATCCGCTCACCCTGCCGGTGATGCGGCTGATCCATGACGCCGGCGGCGCCGGATCCGCGCCGCTCGCCGAAGTCTTCCTGGGCGGACTGCTGCGCCGCCGCGAGGGCGGCGCGGAGGAGTTCGCGTTCCACCCGGGCGTGGCCGATCTGCTGCTGGACACCGTCCGCACCTCCACGGCGCTGGATACGGCGGCGCAGGTCACCGACTTCCTGATGCGCCGCCAGAGCGGTGGTCCGGCGTTCCGCGCCCGGCTGTCGGGACCCCACGGCGACGCGGCGGTGGCCGCCGAGGCCCGTCCGTTCGCGGCGGCGTCACCGGAGCTGCTGCACCGGCTGGGACTGGCACGGGACGAACCGGACCCGGAACCGGAAGCCCCGGCGCCCGGCCCGGGGGAACCGCCCGCCGCGTACCCGCCGCGCTCCCGCGCCTCGGAGTGGGTACAGCCGCCGCTCACCGATCTGGTGCGGCGGATCGCCGCGGACGACCGGCTGCCGCCGACCGTCCTGGAGAAGGCCGAGGAGGTGCTGGCCTCGGCCGAGCGGCGGGACGAGGAGACGGGCTGGTCGGCCGTGCGGACCCTGGCGCCGTTCGCCGGACGGCTGGTCGCCGCCGGATGGCCGCACTACGCGGACGCGCTGTGCCAGGCGATCCGGACCACCGTCGGGTGGCTGGAGCCCGCGGTCGACCTCGAATCGCGCAACCTCCGCGGCCATCTGGCGCTCGCCCTGAACCAGCTGGGCCGGCATGACGAGGCGGAGCGCCATCTGCGGGACGTGGTGGCGATCTCCGGCCGGGAGCACGGTGAGCACCATGACTACACCCTCTTCGCGCGCTCCTATCTGATCGACCTCCTGGAGGACGCCGGACGGGTGGAGGTGGCCGAGGAGGAGTGCCGTGCCCTGCTGGACAGCTGGGAGCGCCGGGGCCACGCCGAGTACGGGCGGACCGTGTACGGGCTGCGTCTGCTGCGCGGCCGGATGCTGCTGAACCTCGGGCGGGTGGTGGAAGCCGAGCGGGAACTGCTCGCGGCGGCGGTCGGCCGGGACGGCATGCTCGGCCCCCGCCACTTCGACACCGTCAACGCCCGCGCCTGGCGGGCCACCGCGCTGGAGCGGCTGGGCCGTTACGACGAGGCCGAGGCCCAGATGCGGGAGGCGGTCCAGGAGTGCGCGGACGCGCCCGCCGGGGACGCGGCGCTGCTGACGGCCCGGTTCACCCTGGGCGACATCCTGGTCGCCCGGGGGTTCACCGAGGAGGCGGAGTCCCTCTGGCGGGACCTCACCGAGACGACCTCGGCCGTGCTCGGGCCCCGGCACTGGCGGACCCGCACCGCCCGTCGCAAGTGGATCAACCGGCTGCGCGCCCTCGACCGGTACGACGAGGCGGAGGCGGCGCTGCGCACCCTGCTGGAGGAGACGGTCGAGTCCCTGGGGGAGCGGCACCCCGACACCTTCGTCGCCCGCCGGCTGGAGGCGATGCTGCTGGACGACCGGGCGCGCCACGACGAGGCGCAGGCCGCCTACCGCGCCCTGCTGGAGACCCAGCTGACGGTGGTCGGGGCCGACCACTCCAGCACCCTCACCACCCGCCACCACCTCGGCGTCAGCCTCGGCCTGGCCGGGCGGCACGAGGAGGCGCTGGACCTGTTCACCGAGCTGCTCCGGGACCGCGTCCGGCTGCAGGGGGCGGACGCCCAGCCGACGCTGGCGACGCGCTACTGCCGGGCCGGGGCGCTGAGCCAGCTCGGACGGCTGGAGGAGGCGGAGGCCGAGTACCGCGGGACGGCGGAGGGCGAGGCCCGCGCGATGGGCCCGGACGACCCCAGCACCCTGATCACCCGTCGCCGGCTCGCGGATCTCCTGCGCGACCAGGAGCGCTACGAGGAGTCCGAGCGGGAGTACCGCAGGGTGGTGGAGGGCCGCACCCGTGCGCTGGGCACGGAGGCCCGGCTGACCCTGGCGGCCCGCCACAGCCGCGCCAACGTCCTCAACAAACTGGGCCGGTTCGCCGAGGCGGAGGGGGAGAACCGGGAGACCGCCGCGCTGCGCGCCCGGCTGATGGGCCCGGAGGACGCCCGCACCCTGTGGACCCGGCACAACCTCGGCACCTCGCTCCGGGGACAGGGACGGCCGGCCGAGGCCCGGGCCGAATGGCGGGCGGTGCTCGAGATCAGTGCCCGGGTCCTCGGCGAGGAGCACAACTGCACCCGGCGGACGCGCGAAGCCCTGGAGGCCCTGGACGGCGGCGGCGCTCCCAGCTGAAGGCTCAGCCGGGGCTCGCCTCCAGTGCCAGGTCCAGCGCCAGCGCGGCCGTCCAGCTGAAGGACGTCGTTCCGCGCGCCCGGCCGGTGTACGGGTCGACGTACTCGGCGAAGTCCGAGGCGGCGGCCGTCTCCAGGACGGCGGTGCGCAGTGCGTCGGCCGCCGCCGTCTCGCCGTGCAGCCGCAGTCCCCGCTCCAGCAGCCAGTTGACGTTGAACCAGGCCGGGCCGCGCCAGTAGCGGGACGGGTCGAAGGCGCCGCCGAGCAGGTCGTAGCTGGGGACCAGCCGGGCCGTTTGGCCCAGTCCGAAGTGCTCACCGCGGACCGTCCGCACCAGCGTCCGCGCGACCGCGGGCGGGAGGTCCGGCAGGAGCAGGGGCAGCAGCCCCGCCGCGCTCCGCTCCGGCACCAGGGTGCCGGTGAGGACGTCGCGGCACAGGAACAGCCCGGCGGCCGGGTCCCAGAGCCGCTCCACCAGGGCGGCCGTGAGCCGGGCGGCCCGCGCCCGGTGGGGTGCGGGATCGGCGCCGGTCGCCGCCGCGATCTCGGCCAGGGCGTGTTCGGAGGCGGCGAGCAGGGCGTTGAACCCGGGGTCCTCGACGGCGAACCGCGGGTCCGTGGCCGGCCCGTCCCGGTAGCCGCCGTCCCGGTAGTCCGTGGCGAGCCGGACGTAGCGCCCGTAGTCCAGATCGGTCGGCCGGTCGGCGGCGGCGCCGTGGTCGAGGTCGGCGCGGTGGAAGGTACCCGGCGGGGCGGGGGTGACCCGGGCCAGCGGGGCGTCCCAGCAGGGGCTGTTGTCCATCCCGGGCTCCCAGGGGTGGACCGCCGAGACCAGTCCGTGGCCGCCCAGGTCGCGGGCCCGGAGCAGATAGCCGTGCCAGGCGGCGAGCCGTGGCCGGGCGCGGTCCAGGAAGCCGTGGCGGGCCGAGGCGTCCGGATCGGCGCGGTGGACCAGCAGGGCGGCGAGCGCGTGCACCGGGGGCTGGACGATGCCGGAGGTCTCCGTGTCCGCCGGTGCCCCGGCGGCGGCGCCCGCGGTGGAGGAGCGCCAGAAGTCCGGGCCGGGGAAGTAGGCGTGGCGCGGCACCGCCGGGTTGAAGACGATGTGCGGGATGCGGCCGTCGCCCCACTGGGCGGTGAACAGGGTCTCCAGCTCCCGCTGGGCGCGGTGCGGAAACCGGTGGCGCAGCCCGACCGCGATGAACGCCGAGTCCCAGCTCCACTGGTGGGGGTAGAGGGTGCGGGAGGGGACGGTGGAGGAACCGGTCCAGTTGTCGCGCAGCACGCGGTGGGCACCGTGTGCCAGGCGCCCATACGCACCGAGCGGGGGCCGGATACCGGTCACGGTCCCTCCTCGTCCGGGAATGTGCGGTCACGATAGCCGCGCCGAGGTGCTGAAACGGGGCTCCGGGAGGATGCGCCGTGGTTCGTGAGGGCGTTCCACGACCCCGCTCACCTGCATATCGCTCATCTGAGCGAGACCCCTCTCGTTGTATCCAAAGGGCGAGACAACGGCCCTCGCAAGGGCGTGATTCTCGCCACTCTGATCAGGGTCTCGCTCAGATGAGCGGTCGCCTGGAGGGGGTCGGATGGGTCAAGGCTGCTCTCACCTCTCCAATACGTGGCACTGAGTGCCACCCTGTTGATGTTCGATACATCCTTCGAATCATCACCGAGGGTGAGCAAAGTGGGAGTCGTCGCCTGCGGAGCGTGGTCATGTGTTCGAGTCCTGAAGGCTTGGCAAAATGACGCGCTTTCACTGCCGAACTTTCGAACGCGTGGCAGGCGGGTGGTTACAGCCGAATGACGGTGGAGTGGACATGCTCAGGCACCTTCGATCTGGGTACGCTCCCCGCCGTCAGGGCAGCCGAGCCGAGGAGATCGAGTCCCGTGTCGGAAACACAAGATCAGCAGAAGTTCGTTTACGACTTCACCGAGGGCAACAAGGATCTCAAGGACCTGCTCGGCGGGAAGGGGGCCAACCTCGCCGAGATGACCAACCTCGGTCTCCCGGTGCCACCGGGATTCACCATCTCCACCGAGGCGTGCAAGGTCTACCTCGACAGCGGCTCGGAGCCCGCGGCCCTGCGGGACGAGGTCGGCGCGCACCTCGAGGCCCTCGAGACCAAGATGGGCAAGAAGCTGGGCCAGCCGGACGACCCGCTGCTGGTATCCGTACGCTCCGGCGCCAAGTTCTCGATGCCCGGCATGATGGACACCGTCCTCAACATCGGTCTGTCCGACGACTCCGTGGCCGGTCTGGCCACACAGGCGGGGGACGAGCGGTTCGCCTGGGATTCCTACCGCCGTCTCATCCAGATGTTCGGCAAGACCGTGCTCGGCGTGGACGGTGACCTCTTCGAAGAGGCCATCGACGAGGCCAAGAAGGCCAAGGGCGTCGTCGTGGACGTGGACCTCGACGCGGCCGACCTCAAGCGGCTGGTCACCGAGTTCAAGGACATCGTCGCCAAGGAGACCGGCCGCAGCTTCCCGCAGGAGCCGCGCGAGCAGATGGACCTCGCCGTCCGCGCCGTCTTCGACTCCTGGAACGGTGACCGCGCCAAGCTGTACCGCCGTCAGGAGCGCATCCCGCACGACCTGGGCACCGCGGTCAACATCTGCTCCATGGTCTTCGGCAACCTCGGCCCCGACTCCGGCACCGGTGTCGCCTTCACCCGTGACCCCGCCAGCGGCCACCAGGGCGTCTACGGCGACTACCTCCAGAACGCGCAGGGCGAGGACGTGGTCGCGGGTATCCGCAACACCGTTCCGCTCGCCGACCTCGAGCAGATCGACAAGCGGTCCTACGACCAGCTGATGCAGATCATGGAAACCCTCGAGACGCACTACAAGGACCTGTGCGACATCGAGTTCACCATCGAGCGCGGCAAGCTGTGGATGCTCCAGACCCGCGTCGGCAAGCGCACCGCGGGCGCCGCCTTCCGGATCGCCACCCAGCTGGTCGACCAGGGTCTGATCGACGAGGCCGAGGCGCTGCGCCGGGTCAACGGCGCCCAGCTCGCGCAGCTGATGTTCCCGCGCTTCGACCTGGAGGTCGCCGACGGCGACAGCGTGCAGCGGATCGGCCGCGGTATCGCCGCCTCCCCGGGCGCCGCGGTCGGCAAGGCCGTCTTCGACTCCTACACCGCCGTCAAGTGGTCGCGTTCGGGCGAGAAGGTCATCCTCATCCGCCGGGAGACCAACCCCGACGACCTCGACGGCATGATCGCGGCCGAGGGCATCCTGACCTCCCGCGGCGGCAAGACCTCGCACGCGGCCGTGGTCGCCCGCGGTATGGGCAAGACCTGTGTGTGCGGCGCCGAGGAGCTCGAAGTCGACACCAAGCGGCGCCGGATGACGGCCCCCGGCCGGGACGGCAAGGACCCGGTGGTGATCGAGGAGGGCGACGTCGTCTCGATCGACGGCTCCTCCGGCAAGGTCTACCTCGGCGAGGTGCCGGTCGTGCCCTCCCCGGTGGTGGAGTACTTCGAGGGCCGGATGCACGCCGGTGCCGAGGAGGCCGGTGAACTGGTCGGCGCGGTGCACCGGATCATGGCCTACGCGGACCGGGTCCGCCGGCTGCGTGTCCGCGCCAACGCGGACAACGCCGAGGACGCCTCCCGCGCCCGCCGGTTCGGCGCTCAGGGCATCGGCCTGTGCCGCACCGAGCACATGTTCCTCGGTGAGCGCCGGGAGATGGTCGAGCACCTGATCCTCGCCCACACCGACGAGGAGCGCGAGACCGCCCTCCACGAGCTGCTGCCGCTCCAGAAGGACGACTTCGTCGAGCTGTTCGAGGCGATGGACGGACTGCCGGTCACCGTACGGCTGCTGGACCCGCCGCTGCACGAGTTCCTGCCCGACATCACCGAGCTGTCGGTGCGCGTCGCGCTCGCCGAGTCCCGCAAGGACCACAACGAGAACGACCTGCGGCTGCTCCAGGCCGTCCACCGGCTGCACGAGCAGAACCCGATGCTGGGTCTGCGCGGTGTCCGCCTCGGTCTGGTCATCCCCGGTCTGTTCGCCATGCAGGTGCGGGCCATCGCCGAGGCCGCCGCGGAGCGCCGCAACGCCAAGGGTGACCCGCGCGCCGAGATCATGATCCCGCTGGTGGGCACGGTCCAGGAGCTGGAGATCGTCCGCGAGGAGGCCGAGCAGATCATCGAGGAGGTCGAGCGGGCCCGGGGCGTGGACCTCAAGCTCACCCTCGGCACCATGATCGAGCTGCCGCGGGCCGCGCTGACCGCCGCTCAGATCGCGGAGTCGGCCGACTTCTTCTCCTTCGGCACCAACGACCTCACCCAGACCGTCTGGGGCTTCTCCCGGGACGACGTGGAGGCCAGCTTCTTCACCGCCTACCTGGAGAAGGGCATCTTCGGGGTCAGCCCGTTCGAGACCATCGACAAGGACGGTGTGGGCGCCCTGGTCCGGGACGCCGCGCGGGCCGGCCGGGCCACCCGCCCCGACCTCAAGCTGGGCGTGTGCGGTGAGCACGGCGGCGATCCGGACTCCGTCCACTTCTTCCACCAGGTGGGTCTGGACTACGTCTCCTGCTCGCCGTTCCGCATCCCGGTCGCGCGCCTGGAGGCGGGCCGTGCGGCGGTGAGCGGCTAGGAGCCACCGGGGCTGCCCGGGACTCCCTCAGCCCGTCGGCGGCCCCGGATCTCAAAGGGGGCGGCACCTTGTGCGGAGGTGCCGCCCCCTCTCACTCCCCCCACGGGAGCTGTTGCCACGCGCATCGGCTACGGGCGGCAACACAAGTGCCCAGTCGCCGTAACGCACTCGTCACCCCCCACGGGAACGAGCTATGTGGCTCTGAGCACCGCCTGTTGAATTGTGGACGGCCCCGGAGTGTTTTGCCGGTGGCCTCCCGTTTGCACGAGGAACAGCTTTCCTCTTCGCACGCCCGAAGCGCGCCCCGTTTCACATCTGGCCAAAAGGACGTGGTGACTGACCGTGTAAGCGTGCATACTCAACGGTGATCGGGGGGACGGTCGGCATGTCACATGTGAGGGTCTAGTGCTACGTGTTCATTTCAGTGAACTCGATCTGGCCCGGCTGCGGATGGCGGTCCGCCCGGATGTGCTCTGGGAAACGGTTCTGAGTTTCCACCGCCTACGGGAGAACCGGGCCGAGACCGTATACGGGGAATGGCGTTCGGAAGCGCGAAACCGGCTCAACGGGGAAGCGCGGCTCCTGGCGCCCCTCATTCCCTCGCGCGGATATTTTCCTGACTTCCTGACACCCGCCGAAGGGGTAATCGGTTGCGACAGTGCCATGGCCGCGCTGCGTGCCACACCGGGAGAGCGCTTGCACCACGAGATCGCCGGGCTCCCGGCGCCCCGTGCCCTCCCGGGATGGATACGTGACCTCGCCCAGGGCGAGGCGCGACCACTGGATCGTCTGATCACCACCCTGCGCACCTACCACCGGGCCGCCATCGCCCCCTACTGGCCTCATATCCAGGCCCGGATCGAAGCCGACCGGGCCGCCCGGGGCCGGGCGCTGCTGGACGGCGGGGCGGACGGCCTGCTGTCCTCGCTGCCGCCCACCATGCGCTGGCGGGCGCCGGTACTGGAGGTCGACTATCCCGTCGACCGGGATCTGTATCTGCGCGGCCGGGGGCTGTTGCTGCTGCCGTCGTTCTTCTGCCGCGGCACCCCGGTGACCTTCCGCAACCCGGAGCTGACCCCGGTGCTGGTCTATCCGGTCGAACACGCCCGCCGGACCGCGCCGCCCCGTATCCATCCGCGCCCGGCCACCGCGCCCGCCTGCGTCCGTTCGCTGGGCAAGCTGGTGGGCCAGACCCGTTCCGCGGTGCTGCTGGAGGTCGGCGGCGGCTGCACCACCAGTGAACTCGCCCGCAGAGTGGGCGTCTCGCTCGCCTCGGCCAGTCAGCACGCCAGTGTGCTGCGGGAGGCCGGACTGGTCCACACCCTGCGCCAGGGCAGCGCCGTACTGCACACCCTGACCCCGCTGGGCGCGGCGCTGCTGCGCGGCGGCGGCTCCCCGGGGGAGCGGGTCTTCGGCGCGCAGGCCGCGTTCCCCGCGGTGGCCGGTGCCCAGGGGCACGCGGGACACGGATGACGCGACCGCCGCGGCGGTGCGAACCCCCGCGCCGCGGAGCGCCTCAGTCATCGATGCCGGAGCGTTCGACGCCCGCCACGATGTAGCGCTGGAGCACCAGGAAGACCACCAGCAGCGGCACGATGGACACCGCGGCCGCCACGAACAGCTCGTGGATGTTGACGCTCTGGGCGGTGGTGAACGTCGACAGCGCGACCTGCACCGTCCACGCCTCCCGGTCCTGGCCGATGACCAGCGGCCAGAGGAAGGAGTTCCAGGCGCCGATGAAGACGATGGTGCCCACCGCGGCGAACACCGGCCGTGAGTTGGGCACCACCACCCGCCAGTAGGTGCGCCAGTAGCCGAGTCCGTCCACCCGCGCGGCGTCCTCCAGCTCGCGCGGGAAGCCCAGGAAGTACTGGCGGAAGATGAACGCGGCCACCGCCTGGAACAGCGTGGGCACCACCAGACCGCGCAGGGTCGAGATCCAGCCCAGCGAGCTGACCAGTACGAAGCTGGGCACGAAGGTGACCGCGGCGGGAACCATCAGGGTGCCCAGGATCCAGTAGAAGACCAGGTTGGCGTGGCGGTACGGGATGCGGGCCAGACCGTACCCGGCGAGCGAGGCAAGCAGCAGGGTGCCGAGCGTGGTGAGCACCGCGATCAGCGAGGAGTTGAGGAGGGCGCGCGCCATCGGCACATCGGGGTCCTCGAACAGCTCGCGTACGTTGCCCCAGTGCAGTTCGCCGGGGAAGAGGGTCCACCCGGGCGAGGTGATGTCCGCCTCGCTGGACAGACCGTTGCGCACCAGCAGATAGAAGGGGAGCAGGAAGAGCAGCGCGAGCGCGCACAGCAGCACCAGCCGCACCGCGCGGCCCGCGCGGGCCAGGCCGTCGCCCTGCCGCTCGTGCGCGGGAAGGGTCCGGGGCATCGCTCAGTCCTCCTTCCGGCCCAGGCCGAACCAGCGTGCCTGCGCCACCGTGACCACCGCGATGATCAGTGCCAGGATCACCGCGCCCGCACTGCCCAGACCCAGGTTCTGCCCCTGTCCCAGCGCGGTGTAGTAGAGGTAGACCAACGGCGGCCGGGCGTAGGGCGGGTAGCCGCGTGAGTCGGACAGCAGGTTGTAGAACTCGTCGAACGCCTGGAAGGCGTTGATCACCAGCAGCAGCACCACGGCCACCGAGGTCGCCCGCAGCTGCGGGAAGGTGATGTACCGGAACACCTGCCACCCCGGCCGGGCGCCGTCCACCGCCGCCGCCTCGTACAGCCGCGCGGGGATCCGCTGGAGCCCGGCCAGGAACAGCACCATGTAGAACCCGGCCTGGAGCCACAGCCGCACGGTCACGATGACCAGCCAGTACCAGGGCGGATCGGTGGTGGACAGCCAGGCGATCTGATCGGCCCCGAACCAGCCGAGCACGGTGTTGGCCAGGCCGAACCGCACCCCGTTGAAGATCGACATCTTCCAGATCAGCGCCGCCACCACGTAGGAGCACGCCACCGGCAGGAAGAACACCGACCGGAAGAACGCCTGCGCCCAGCGCAGCCGGTTGACCGTCAGCGCCAGGCACAGCGAGAGCACGTACGTGGCCGGGACGATGAACGCGGTGAAGACGAGGAAGGTCAGCAGGCTGTCGGTGAAGGCCTCGTCGCGCAGCATCGCCGTGTAGTTGTCGAAGCCGACGAACTCGGTCGGTGACACGGTGTTGTGCGCGTCGAAGAAGCTGAGGTAGGCGCTCCAGGCCAGTGGCACGTAGGTGAACAGGGTCAGTCCGAGGACGAACGGGCCCACGAAGACCCAGAACCACAGGGTGCGGTTCTGGCGGCCGAACCGGCTCCTCCGGGCCGGCGGCTTCCGTTGCGGGGCCGCCCCGCGCATCAGCGCTTCGTCCGGACGCGCCGCAGCTCCGCCCGGGTCGTGCGCACCACGGACCGCAGCTCCCGCCCCGGATCGGCACCGCTCTTGATGATCCGGCTCAGCGCGTCCTGGTAGGCGGTCTTGCTCGCGGGTGTCCACAGCAGCGGTTCGGCATGGCCGTGGTCGGTGGCGTAGCCCACGGCCTCACCGGCCGCGCCCGCGCGCAGTTTGGCGGCCCTCCTCGCCAGCGAGATCCGGGCCGGGATGTGGAAGCCGTAGGTGAGCGCGAAGTCCTCCTGGTACTCCGTCCTCTCCACCCACAGCCACTTCACGTACTCCTTCGCCGCCTCCCGGTGGCCGCTGCGCGCGCTGACCGCCGCCCCGTAGGCGCCCACCGGCACCGCGGGGCCGCCGTGCGCCCCGTCCCTGGGGAACGGCAGCACCCCGAAGTCGTCCCCCAGCGCCTTCTTCACCTGCGGCAGCGCCCACAGCCCGGACCACTGCATGGCCGTGAGCCCCTGGGTGAACGCGGCCGGGTCCGACCAGTCCGAAGGAGCCCCCAGCAGCAGTGACTTGTCGGCGAAGAGCCGATGCAGCTTGCCGAGGGTGCGGGCGGCGGCCGGATCGTCGAACCCCACCGCGCCGTCGGTGGTGATCAGTTCGAGCCCGGCGGCGTGCAGCGGGGTGCCGCCGAGGACCCCGGGACCGCCGTCGTTGCCGAGGAAGAGCCCCTTGACGTCCTTGGTGGTCAGCTCCTTCGCCGCGTCCACCAGCGCGTCGAGCGTGCGCGGTGGTTCCACGCCCGCCTTCTCCAACATGCTCTTGCGGTAGTAGAGCAACTGCATGTCCACGACCTGCGGAACGGCCCAGATCCTGCCCTCGTGGGTCTTGGGCGCCAGCACCGCCGGGTTGAAGTCGTCCTTGGCCTCGCTGAGCAGATCGGTGAGGTCCACGACCTGGCGGCCCCGGATCTGGTCCAGCGTCGGGCCGTTGACCTCGAAGACGTCCGGCCCGGACGTGGTCAGCAGCGCGGCGGCGGTCTGCTGGTCGTAGTTGCCCGGCCGCCACTGCACCTGGACGTCGGCCTTGCGGTAGGCGTCGGCGTACCGCTTGACCGCCTGCTCGGTGCCGGGTTCGCCGTACTGGTGGTACCAGTGCTCGAGCAGCGGCCGGCCGCCCTCGCCGTCCGATCCCCGTCCGGTGTTGGACCCGCAGGCGGCGGTCAGTCCACCGGTCAGCGTGAGTCCCGCGCCCGCGCCGAATGTACCGAGCAGTCTTCTGCGGCTGATGGACACAGCTGGCGCCCCCTCGCTCCTCGTGTGGCCGGTCCCGGGCCACCGTATGTCCCAACGATCAACGATGGGGGCGGATTACGACAGGGGTGTTGCGGCGCCATGTCCACTACGGCGCACGGAGGATGACGGGGCGTCGGAAGCGGGACCGGACCGCCTCACCGTTCCAGGACGAGCGCCAGCCCCTGCCCCACGCCGATGCACAACGTGGCCAGCCCCGTGCCCGAACCGCGGGCCGCGAGCTGGTGCGCCACCGCCCCGGCCAGCCGGGCACCGGAGCAGCCCAGCGGATGGCCGATGGCGATGGCTCCGCCACGCGGATTGACCACACCCGGGTCGAAGCCGGGGTCCTCGGCCCATTCGGCGAAACAGCCCAGCACCTGTGCGGCGAACGCCTCGTTGAGCTCCAGCGTGGCCAGATCGCCGAAGCCACGGCCCGCCCTGGTCAGGGTCCGGCGCACCGCCTCGACCGGCCCGAGGCCGAAGTACTGCGGTTCGATCCCGGTGACGGCCGAGGCGCCGATCCGGGCGAGCGGTTCCCGGCCGGTGGCCGCGAGCCCTTCCTCGTCGACGAGCAGCAGGGCCGCCGCGCCGTCGTTGAGGGGTGAGGAGTTCCCGGCGGTGACGGTGCCGCCGGGCTTGCGGAAGGCGGGCTTCAGACCCGCCAGGGACTCCAGCGAGGTGGTGTCCCGGATGGTCTCGTCGCGCACCAGGCCGGTGTCCGGGTACGGCAGCACCTCGGCGTCGTACGCCCCGTCCTTCCACGCCCGCGCCGCCTTCTCATGGCTGGCGAGGGCGAACGCGTCCTGCGCGGCGCGGGTGATGCCGTGCTTGTCGGCGATCAGCTCGGCGCCCTCGCCGAGGGCCACGGTCCACTCCGGCGGCATCTCCGGGTTGGTCATCCGCCAGCCCAGGGTGGTGGAGTACAGCTGCTGGTGTCCGGCGGGGAAGGCGCGCTCGGGCTTCTGGAGCACCCACGGTGCGCGGCTCATGGACTCCACGCCGCCCGCGAGCGCGATATGCGCGTCGCCGACGGCGATGGCGCGGGCGGCCTGGAGCACGGCCTCCAGACCCGAGGCGCAGAGCCGGTTGACGGTGGCGCCGGGCACCGTGACCGGGAGCCCGGCCAGCAGCACGGCCATCCGGGCCACATCGCGGTTGTCCTCGCCCGCGCCGTTGGCGTTGCCGAAGTACACGTCGTCGATCCGGGCCGGGTCCAGCTCCGGGGTGCGCTCGAGCAGCCCGCGCAGCACATGGGCGGCCAGGTCGTCGGGGCGGACCCCCGCGAGCGCGCCGCCGTACTTGCCGACAGGGGTGCGGACGGCGTCGACGATGTAGACGTCGCGCGGACGGTCGAGGGTCATCGGGCGTCCCTTCCTGCGGCCTCGGGCGCTTGTGGCGCGGCCGTCCGGTGGTGTCGGAGGGTGACGACGGAGGCGGTCCGGGACGGCCGGGGCCGCGGTCCACGGCGGCGTCGGTGACGCCGGGGTGGCGCGGGCCGCGGAGGCCGGTCGTCGTCACACCGTCCCGCCGGTGGTCAGCGTACTGATCACCTTCTCGCCCGCCCGTACGCTGCCACCGGGGGCGGGACCCGTCAAGAGGGTCCCGGTCCGTGTGGGCCCCGGTCCGCGGCGGGGTGTCGGTGCGCCACGGTCCCGGTCCGTGTGGATCCTGGTCCGCGGCGGGGTGTCGGTGCGCCGCGGTCCCGGTCCGTGTGGATCCTGGTCCGCGGCGGGGTGTCGGTGCGCCGCGGGTCCCTGCCCGTCGGGTGCCGGTGCGCGCGGGTGCCGGTGCGCCACAGGCCCGGTCCGTGCGGGTCCTGATCCGCGGCGGGTGCCGGTATGCCACGGGTCCCCGCCCGCGGCGGGTGCCGGTGTGCCGCGGGTCCGGTCCGTGCGGGTCCTGGCTCGTGGCGGGCGCCAGTGTGCCGAAGGTCCGGTCCGTGCGGGTGCCGGTGCGCGCGGGAGTCGGTGCGCCACAGGCCCGGTCCGTGTGGGTGCCGGTGTGCCACGGGTCCCTGCCCGCGGCGGGTACCGGTCCGTCCATGGTCCGGCCCGCCGCGGGTCCCGGTCCGCTCAGCCGCGCGGCGGACGCGTGGCGACCACCACCGTCGCCTCCCGCTCCGCGCACTCGGCCACCGTGGCCCGCAGCCCGTCCCGGGCGACGATCCCCACGGCCGCGGACGCCTGGGCCTCGCTGGTCTCGAAGAGCAGACAGCCGCCCGGCGCCAGCCACCCGGTCGCCTCCGCGGTCACCCGGCGCAGGACGTCCAGCCCGTCCGCCCCGCCGTCCAGCGCCACCCGCGCCTCGTGCTCCCGGGCCTCCGGCGGCAGCAGCCCGACCTGTGCGCTGGGCACGTACGGGACGTTGGCCAGCAGCAGGTCGACCCGGCCGCGCAGGCCCCCCGGCAGCGGCTCGTACAGATCGCCCTGGTGGACCCGGCCGCCCACCGCGGCCACATTGCGCCGGGCGCAGCGCACCGCCGCCGGATCGATGTCGGTGGCGTCCAGCGCGATCCGCCCCAGCGCCGCCCCCAGGGCCGCGCCCAGCGCGCCCGAACCGCAGCACAGATCGACCACCACCGCCCCGGCCCGCGCGGGCGCCAGCGCGAGCGCCCGTTCGACGAGGAACTCGGTGCGGCGGCGGGGGACGAACACACCGGGGTCCACGGCGATCCGCAACCACCGGAACTCCGCCCATCCCAGGACGTGTTCCAGCGGAAGCCCGGCGGCGCGCCGCGCCACCATGGCGTCGAGCGCGGCCGGATCGCGGGCGGTGGAGAGCAGCAACTCCGCCTCGTCCTCGGCGAATACGCACCCGGCGGTACGCAGTCTGCCGACGACGGCGGGGAAATCGAGGACCGGAACGAGGGAGAGAGGTGAAGTCGACATGGAGCCTTCCGGGATTCCCAGGGCGCTCCGCCGGTCACCTACACCGGTTCGGCCGCTTGGCCGCAGAAGGGGAGCACCCAGCCTGACCTGGCGTTTATGGGTCTCACCTCCTCAGTTGTGCTGGAGGGCCACCTTATCAGCAGGTCCCGTCCGAGGCGGGTGCGCGCGGTGTCGGTGCCATGGGCGAGGATCGGTCCATGGCAGACGTGACGGGGGGAACTCCGGTGCTCGACCGGCTCGGAGGCGGCGGGCTGGATGACGAGTGGGTGGCGAACGCCCTGGGCGGGCTGGTCGACGGCTCCGGGTACTGGATGACGCGGGGAGTGCTGGCCGCGCTGGAGCGTACCGGTGGGGCGTTGACCGGGAGGTGGGAGCCCGGGGAGGGGGAGGTCGGCCCGGGGGCGGCCGGTGAGGGGTCCTGGACCCGGTTCCTCGGACGGATCGGAGCCCTCGCGCTGCGCGCCGCCGTGGAACCCACCCGTGAGGTGCGGCGGCAGCGGCTGCTCGCCTGGCTGGAGATCTGGGCGGAGAGCCCGTTCGCGGACCCCTCGGCCCGCTGGCGCACCGGGGTGGTGCGCACCGACCGCACGGCCGTCCGCGATGAGCACGGCGCGGCGGTCCGCGTCGGCTGGGTGCGCGGCGGGGCCCGGACCTTCCTGGAGCTGCGCACCGGTCACGGCGAGCCCCCGTCGCTGGGGGAGACCGTGGAGGTGAACGACTTCGTCCCCGGCGGTGGCTGGGGCTCTCCGGAGCAGATCCGCACGCTGGTGGCGCTGGTCCGCGAGCGCGGTCCGGTGCCGTGGGACCGGTCGGCCGTCGCGCTGCTGCGCGAGGCCACCGGGCTGGGGCGGGCCACCGCGTCGTTCGTCCTGGCCGGGGTGATCAGCACGGGATACGCACCGTTCCTCGATGCCGAGGAGCGCCGGATCCACCAGTTGAAGGCCGTCGAGAGCGAGGACGGCGGAGCTGAGCTGGCGAGGCTGAGTCCGCTGGAGCGGCTGGAGCTGCTGGCGGACGTACTGCCCGCCGACCCGGCCGCGCTGTGGGAGCCCGAGGGCATGCGGGAGGTCGCGGCCCGGCTCGGCGCGGCGTGGCGGGCCCGGTTCGGGCGGCGCACGGCGGTGCCCGAGTCCACGCACGCGGCGGTGGTCGAGCGGGCCCCGTTCCTGCTGACGGCGGGCAAGCTGTGCTGGGCGTTCACCGACCCCACCGACCTTCCGGAGCTGCGCGCGGACATCGACACCTGGCTGACCGAGTCGAAGTTCGGTCCCTATGTCACCGACGCCCATGGCCGGCAGCGGTGGTTCGGGGACACCCTGGTCACCGCGGTGGCGCACCTCCCGTGGGTCTACGCCGAACTCCCCGCCGGGGACGTGGTGCACGACGGTGTGCCCGGGCTGGTGCGGGTGTTGCGGGAGCGGCTGGACCATCCGGGGCTGCTGCTCGACGCGGGGTTCCGGGGGATGCGCGGGGAGGATCTGCCGGCGGAGCTGCCCGAGGGGTTCGGCCGCCGCCCCTACGCGGGCCCGGAACCGCTGGACGACCCGAGCGTGGACGACGGGCTGACGGTGGTGACGCGGTGGCGGGCGAACCGCCCGGACGAACGGCCCAGTATGCATCTGTCCTTCCGCCCCGCCTTCTACGGCGACGACGAACGCTCCCGGCGGCTGTCGGGATGGGTGGGCGGCTACGGCCGCGAGCACATGGACGCGGTCGCCTGGCTGCGCGGTCCGGTCTGCTCCGCCATCGTGGACCGGATCGCCTCCGCCGCGCTGCCCCCGGGCCGCTACGAGTCCGATCCGGCGGCCTCGGCCCCGGACGTGGTCGCGCTCGCCGCCGGGAAGCTGGACGTCGACGAGGACCAGGCACGGCTGTATCTGCAACTGCTGGCGCTGCCCGCCCCCACCGACCGCAATGTGCGGAAGTGGAACGGCTGGACGGCCGCCCGCCATCACGCCGCCCGCGACGGACTGCTGGCGCGCGGTGTGGTGGTGGCGGACAAGCGGCCCCGCGCCGGACGGCAGGTCTTCCTGCCCGGCGAGTGGGGCCACGCGGTCAAGCCGTATCAGCCGATGGAGCGGTGGAAGGCGGCGCTGCTGGGCGTGGAACGCTCGTACAACGGCCGCTACGACAACCACCCGCCGCTGCCCGTCCGCACCCTGCCCGAACTCTTCGCCCACGCCTGGACGCTGGTGGAACGGGGCGACGGCCCGGTCTGACCGGTGGCGCGCGGTGCCCCACGACCGCTACGGCACCGGTGTGATACCCCCGTCGACCCGCAGATTCGTGCCGTTGACGTAGTCGGCCAGCGGGCTGGCCAGATAGGCCACCGCCGCGGCGATGTCCTCACCGGTGCCCAGCCGTCCGCTCGGGTTCGGCGCGTACTCCCGCGTCACCCGCTGTTCGATCGCGGGCCAGTCGCCCTCCCAGCCCTCCTCGGCCGCGCGCTCCTCGAACATCCGGCGCAGCCCGGGGCTCACGATGACCCCCGGGCTGACGGCGTTCGCGGTGATCCCGGTGCCGGACAGATGGCGGGCGAGGCTGGTGGTGGCGTTGAGCACGGCCGCCTTGGCCGCCGAGTACTCGACCATGTTGGGAAGCGCGGTCACGGCCGCGCGGCTGCCGACGTTGATGACCCGGCCCCAGCCGCGCTCGCGCATCCCGGGCACCAGGGCGCGGACCATCCGGACCGCGGAGAGCAGATTGCCGTTCACGGCCGTCAGCCAGTCCTCGGGCGCCGCGGAGTCCCAGTCGTGTTCGGCGAACGGGCCCGCGTTGTTGACCAGGATGTCCGTGCCCCAGTCCGCCGCCCGCCGAGCCACCTCCGCGGCGGACTCGTCCTCGCCGAGGTCGCCGAGCACCGCCTCGGCCCGCGCGCCCGCACCGCGCAGCGCGGCCACGACCTCCTCGGTCCGCGCCGCGTCCCGGCCGTGCACCAGCACCGCGCAGCCCTCGGCGGCCAGCAGCCGGGCGATCGAGGTGCCGATACCGCCGCTGCCACCGGTCACCAACGCGCGTTTCCCCAGGAGCTTCAGATCCATACCAGGGACCCTAACCGCCCCCAACTCCGCGCGGGCGACAACGGGTCGCACGGTCACACCGGGTGCGGCGCGGGGCTTCCGGTGCGGGTGGCGTACGCCGTGACGGACACCGTCTCGTCGTCCAGGCAGCGGCCGGTCTCCAGGTCGAAGCGCTGCTTGAGCAGCGGGGAGGCCACGAACGGCCGTCCGCCCGCGGTGCCCAGCAGTCCGCGCGAGAGGACGTACGCGCCGGTGAACGGATCGCGGTTGCCGATGGCGTGGGCGCGGCCCGCGCGGTCCTGGAAGACCGCCACCTGGGTGCCGTCCGGCAGCAGGGCCGCCACCCCGCGGCCGGGGACGAGATCGGTCAGTTCGCAGATCGCGAACCACTTCTGGTCGACGAGGAGTTCCACACGGACATCGGTCCGCTCGGGCGCCATGGTCATCGGCTGGAGGTCCCTTCGAGTTCGCGGGTACGGACGGGGATGGTCGGGCCGGACAGGATCGTGAGGTCCGGCTTGACCTGGTCGCGCTCGGGCACGAACCGCACCGTGGGGTCCGGTGCCTCGGGCGCGTTGACGAAGGAGACGAAGCGGCTCAGCCGCTCGGGGTCGGCCAGGGTCTCGGCCCACTCGTCGCGGTAGCCCGCCACATGGTCGGCCATCAGCGCCTCGAGCTCGGCGCACAGCCCCAGCGCATCGTCCACCACCACGTCCCGGACGTGGTCGAGACCGCCGTCGATCCGCTCCAGCCAGGCCGAGGTGCGCTCCAGCCGGTCGGCGGTGCGGATGTAGAACATCAGGAACCGGTCGATGAGCCGGATCAGCCCCTCGTCGTCCAGGTCCTGGGCCAGCAGGTCGGCGTGGCGGGGGTCGGCGCCCCCGTTGCCCCCGACGTAGAGGTTCCAGCCGTTGGAGGTGGCGATCACCCCGAAGTCCTTGCCACGGGCCTCCGCGCATTCGCGCGCGCACCCCGAGACGGCCGACTTCAGCTTGTGCGGGGACCGCAGCCCCCGGTAGCGCAGCTCCAGGTCGATCGCCATCCGTACCGAGTCCTGCACCCCGTAGCGGCACCAGGTCTGTCCCACGCACGACTTCACGGTGCGCAGCGCCTTGCCGTACGCGTGGCCCGATTCGAACCCGGCGTCCACCAGCCGTGCCCAGATCACCGGGAGCTGGTCCACCCGGGCGCCGAACAGGTCGATCCGCTGACCGCCGGTGATCTTGGTGTAGAGGCCGAAGTCCCGGGCCACCTCTCCGATCACGATCAGCTTCTCGGGGGTGATCTCCCCGCCGGGGATCCGCGGCACGATCGAGTACGAGCCGTTGCGCTGGAGGTTGGCCAGGAAGTGGTCGTTGGTGTCCTGGAGCGCGGCCTGTTCACCGTCCAGGACATAGCCGCTGGCGCCCAGCGTCGGGGCGAGCGAGGCGATGATCGAGCCGATGGCCGGTTTGCACACCTCGCAGCCGTCGCCCCGGCGGGCCTCCTCACGGCCGTGGCTGTCCAGCAGTTGCGCGTAGGTGGTGACGCGCAGGGTGCGCACGATCTCGTACAGCTCGGCGCGGGTGTAGCCGAAGCAGCCGCACAGCCCCTTGTCGACGCTGACGCCGCTCGCCTCCAGCTCGTCGTTGACCAGCGAGGTGAGCGCCTTGACACAACTGCCGCAGCCGGTCCCCGCCTTGGTGCACTTCTTCACCGCCGGGACGGTGGTGCACCGGTGGTCGGTGACGGCGGAACGGATCGCGCCCTTGGTGACGTTGTGGCAGTTGCAGATGACGGCCTCGTCCGGCAGCGCGGACGGGCCGAGCGCGGCGGGCGCACCGGCCCCGGCCGGGAGCACCAGCTGTTCGGGGGCGACCGGCGGCACCGAGCCGGTGAGCGGGCGCAGCATGCCGTACGCGTCGGCGTCACCGACCAGCACCCCGCCCAGCAGGGTGCCGTCCGCGCCGACCACCAGCTTCTTGTAGACGCCCGCGCGGGAGTCGGAGTACACCACGTCCAGACAGCCCTCCGCGGTGCCGTGGGCGTCGCCGAAGCTGGCCACGTCCACGCCCAGCAGCTTGAGCTTGGTGGAGGTGTCCGCACCGGTGAATCCGGTGTGCGCGCTGCCCGCGATCTCGTGCGCGGCCACCTCGGCCATCTCGTAGCCGGGCGCGACCAGGCCGTACACCCGGCCGTCGGCGGCCAGCGCGCACTCGCCGATCGCGAGGACCGCCGGATCGCTGGTGCGGCAGCGCTCGTCCACCGTGATCCCGCCGCGCTCGCCCACCTCCAGACCGCAGTCACGGGCCAGCTGGTCGCGGGGCCGCACCCCGGCCGAGAAGACGACGAGGTCGGTCTCGACGGACGAACCGTCGGACAGCGCCATCCCGGTGACCGTGCCGGCGGCGTCCGCGGTGATCTCCTTGCCGCCGACACCGGTGTGCACGATCAGGCCCATGTCCTCGACGGTGCGGCGCAGCGCGGCGCCACCGCCGTCGTCCACCTGGAGGGCCATCAGCCGCGGGTTGAACTCCACGATGTGGGTGGTCAGGCCCAGCCCCTTGAGCGCACCGGCCGCCTCCAGACCGAGCAGTCCACCGCCGACCACCGTGCCGGTGGCGCAGTTCTTGGCGTACGCCTCGATCGCGAGCAGGTCCTCGACGGTGCGGTAGACGAAACAGCCCTCGCTGTCCTTGCCGGGGACGGGCGGGACGAACGGGTAGGAGCCGGTGGCCAGCACCAGCGTGTCGTAGCCGACGGTCAGCCCGGAGCGGGCGGTCACCGTGCGCGCGGCGCGGTCCACGGACGCGGCCGGGTCGCCGAGGTGCAGTTCGATCCCGTGCCGGGCCAGGAACCCGTCCTCGACGAGGGAGAGGTCCTCGGCGGTGCGGCCGGAGAAGTACGAGCTGAGCTGGACGCGGTCGTAGGCCGGGCGGGGCTCCTCGCAGAACACCACGACCCGGGCGGTCCCGGTGACGTTCCGGTCGACGAGGGCTTCGAGGAACCGCTGGCCGACCATCCCGTGGCCGATCAGCACAATCGTCGGCTTCGTCATGAGCAGGAGCCTCCATCGTTGGTGAGCAGGTGGAGCAGCGGGGTGGCGGGGAGCGGCTCATCGCCCTCCCAGGTGCGGGCGAGCGCGCCGACGGTGCCGAGATCGCCGAGGAGGATGCCGCCGACGAGGCGGTCGCCCCGGACGACGACCTTGCGGTACGCGTTGCGGGTGGCGTCGGTGAGGTGCACGACGTCGTCCCCGGGGGCGGGGGTGGTCTCCCCGAAGGAGGCCAGGTCCAGGGGGCGGGCGGAGGCGAGGGTGAGCCGGGTGAGGGTACGGGTCCCCTGGTACGGGGTCGCCGCCGCGTCCTCCCGGGGCGCTTCCCGGTGGCCGGGCCCGGCCCGGCCGCGGTCGCCCAGCACGGCGCTGACGGCGTCGGCCTGTTCCTGGGCGGCCTGTGCCAGCCCGTAGACCACACCGCCGTGTTCCGCGCAGTCACCGATCGCGTGGATCCGGGGGTCGCTCGTCCGCAGCGCGTCGTCGACCACGACACCGCGCGCCACCTCCAGACCGGCCGCCCGGGCCAGCCCCACGCGCGGCCGGACCCCGCAGGCGAGCACCACGAGTTCGGCCTCCAGCGCATAGCCGTCGGCCAGTTCGACGGCGCTCACCGCGCGTCCGCCCCGGGTCCGTTCCCGGGTCCGCAGACCACGGACCCGGCACTCGGTGTGGACCTCCACGCCCAGCGCCGTCACATGGTCCCGCAGCAGCCGGGAGGCGCCCGGGTCCAGCTGGCGTTCCATCAGGTGCTCGCCCTGGTGCGCCAGCACCACCTGGGCGCCGCGTTCGGCCAGGGCGCGGGCGGCGGACACGCCCAGCAGCCCGCCGCCGATGACCACCGCCCGCACCCCGGGGCCGGCCGCGGCGCCGAGCGCCAGACAGTCGTCCATGGTGCGGAAGGCGTGCACCCCGTCGGGCAGTTCCCTGCCACCGGGCGCGAACAGACCGCGCAGCGGCGGCAGCACCGGATTGGAGCCGGTGGCCAGCACCAGCGTGTCGTAGCCGAGGCTCCGTCCGTCGTCGCACAGCACCCGCGCGGTGTCGCGGTCGAGGCGGACCGCCCGCACCCCGCCCAGCCGGTGCACCGCGGGGGCCGGGGCCGGGAGCGCGATGACCTCCGGGGCGTACCGCCCGGCCAGCACCTCGGCGAGCAGCACCCGGTTGTACGCGGGGCGCGGCTCCTCGCCGATCAGCGTCACCCGCAGCGGTCCGGCGCCCGCCGGCGGCGCGGCGGTGAGCTGCTGCGCCAGCCGGGTGCCCGCCATACCGCCGCCGACGATCACCACGCGGTGGCGGCGCTCCGGCTCCCTGTTCGACCTCATGACACCGAAGCCTGCGGGGTGCCTGTTACCCGACGGCATCCCCGTCGTTTCCCGGAGGCAACGCTGCCCTCAGCGGGCGCGGGCGGCCACTGTGAGCGGTGGCCGCGCGGCCGTCAGCCCAGCCGGACCGGCAGCTCCACCGGGCTGTTGCCGACGAAGCTGGGGTGCGGCACCAGCTCCTCGTCCGGCACCGCCACCTCGAGACCGGGGAAGCGGGTGAACAGCCGCTCCAGCGCGATGGTGGCCTCCATCCTGGCCAGCGGGGCGCCCAGACAGTAGTGGGCGCCGTGGCCGAAGGACAGATGGCGGGTGGCGGCGGCCCGGGTGATGTCGAAGCGGTCCGCGTCCTCGCCGTGGGCCCGCTCATCGCGCCCGGCGGAGGTGTAGGAGACCAGCACCGGCGCGCCGCACGGGATGACCGTGTCGCCGACCTCCAGGTCGCGGGTGGGGTAGCGGAACGGGAAGTAGCTGACGGGGGCGTCCCAGCGCAGGGTCTCCTCGACCACGTCGCCCCAGGCCGGGCCCTGTCCCTCGGCGTCCCGCGCGCGGGTGCGGACCAGCTCCAGCTGGTCGCGGTGGTTGCACAGCGCCCGCACCGCGTTGGTGATCAGGCTGAGCGTGGTCTCGTGTCCGGCGACGATCATCAGCAGCAGGGTGCCGATCAGTTCGCTCTCGCTCAGCCGGTCGCCGTTCTCCTCGCGCGCCGCGATCAGCGCGCTGGTCAGGTCGTCGCCGGGGGACGCCAGCCGGGCGGCGGCCACCTGGCCGAGGATGGCGACCATCTCCCGGTTGGCGGCCACCACCCGCTCGGGTCCGGTCCTGGTGGAGACGATCTCGTTGGACACCTCGTGCAGCCGGTCCTGGTACTCGGCGTCGACGCCCAGCATCCGGCAGATGACCCCCATGGGCAGCGGCAGCGCCAGGTGGCGGCGCAGATCGGCCACCCCGTCCGGGGCGTCGGCGGCGGCCCGCTCCAGACCGTCCAGCAGTGACTCCGTCAGCTCCTCGACCGCGGGCCGCATCGCCTCCACCCGGCGCGGGGTGAAGGCCCGGGTGACCAGGGAGCGCAGCCGCCGGTGGTCCGCGCCGTCGGCGGTGGTCATGCCCTGCACGGTGGCGAAGGTGGCCAGCGGCCAGCCCGGCGGGATGTCCCCGTTCCGCAGTGCCGCGAAGTGACGGGCGTTCTTGGCCACGTCGGGGTGGGTGACGAACTCCTTCAGCTCCTCGTGCCGGGTGATGGCGTACGCGGACACCTCACCGGGCAGCAGGATCGGGACCGCTGCCCCGCGGGCGCGCAGCCGGTCGTTGACCGCGTGCTGGGCGGCCCCGGTGGGGTCCAGACGGTGCGGCGGTGCGGCGTGCGGCACGGGGCATCGGCCGTCGGTCATCTGCTGCCTCCTGGCGGCTGCGAGGGCGTCACGGTCGGTTCTCGGGGGTGTTCCGGGCGGCCGGGGTCTCGGCGGCCAGCTGGGGCGCGGAGAACCGCACCGGCAGCGCCGCGAGACCCTTGGACCAGGGCGAGGTGATCCACGGCAACTGCTCCTCCGGGACCGCGATCTCCATGTCCGGCAGCCGGTGGCGCAGGGTGTCCACCGCGGTCCGGGTGATCAGCCGGGCCGGATCGCGCGCCGGGCAGGTGTGCGGCCCGGCGCCGAAGGCCAGGTGCGAGCGGTTGCCGACGACCGGACGGCCGTCCTCGGGCAGCACCTCCGGATCGGCGTTGGCCCCCGCGAGCCCCAGGATGAGCATGTCCCCGGCCCGGATGTCCTGGCCGCCGAAGCGCAGATCGCGGGTGGCGTAGCGGCCGGGGAAGTTGGCGGTCGGCGGGAAGCGCCACAGCACCAGGTCGAGCGCGTCGTCCACGGTCATCTGGCCGTGCGCAAGCGAGGAGCGGAACGCCGGGTCGGTGAGCAGGATCCGGGTGGTCTCGGCGATCCAGTTCACGGTGGTCTGGTTCCCCGCGACGATGATCACGACCAGGTTGTGCAGCACCTCCTCGTCACCGAGGCCGATGGGGTGCTCCAGCAGCCAGGAGGTCAGATCCGGGCCCGGCCGCCGCTTCTTCTCCGCGATCAGCTCCAGCAGGATGCGGCCCATGGTCCGGTTGGCGCTGGTGGCGGCCACGGTCGGGGCGTTGGCGATCGCCCGGATGGCCTCGACCAGCCGCGGTCCGTTCTCCTCGTCCAGACCCAGCAGTTCGGTGACCACCTGGAGCGGCAGGATCCGCGCGTACTCCGCCACCAGATCGGCCCCGGAGCGCTCGGCGAACCCGGCCACCAGCCGCTCCGCGGTGGCCCGCACCGTGCGGATCAGCTCATGGCCGTTGACCCGGCCCAGGGCGTCGACCACCGCCGAGCGCATCCGGCGGTGCTGCTGACCGTCGGCGAACAGCAGCGCGGGGCGCCAGCCGACCAGCGGCATCAGCGGGGAGTTGACCGGCACCCGGCCGTCGCGCAGCGGGGTCCAGCGGCGCGGATCGTGGGAGAAGTACTGCTCGTCACGGGTGAGGTGGAGCAGTTCGCGGTGGCCGATCACCAGCCACGCCTCGATGCCCGGGGAGATGTCCACCGGCACCACGGCGCCGTGCTCCCGGCGCATCCGCTCGTACAGGTCGGTCATCCGGCCTTCCAGCGCCGCCCCGTACAGCGGCACCCGGCGGGTCACGGTGGTCACGGCGCCTCCGCGACGGTCTCGATGAGATGGGACACCAGCGAGATCAGCGCCTGCACCGACGACTTGTGCTCACGGGCGTCACAGATGACCAGCGGGGTGTGCGGCAGCAGGTCGAGCGCCGACCGAAGATCCTCCTCGCTGTGCAGCGCACTGTCGGGGAAGGAGTTGACCGCCACCGAGAACGGTACGTCCAGGTCCTCCAGATGGCCGATGGCGTCGAAGGACGCCTCCAGATCGCGGGTGTCCACCAGCGCCAGCGCGCCCAGGGCACCGCGCGCCAGGTCCTTCCAGGCGGGCAGGAAGCGCTGCTGGCCCGGGGTGCCGAACAGGTACAGCACCAACTCGCCGCCCAGCGTGATCCGTCCGAAGTCCAGCGCCACGGTGGTGGTGGTCTTCGACGGGCTGACGACGGTGTCGAGCCGCGCCCCCGCCCGGCTCATCGTCGCCTCGGTGGAGAGCGGGGTGATCTCCGAAACCGTGCCGATCAGGGTGGTCTTGCCGACCCCCATCGGCCCGACGACCAGGATCTTGGCCGCGCCGGAGACGCTGGGCTGCACATACATGACGGGGCTGTCGTCCATGCCGTCCATATCGCCCGGCTCCGTTGTGTCGTCCGTATCGGCCATCGAGATCTCAGAGCTGGCTCTCAAGCCCATTGAGCACCTTCCTCAGCAAGTCCAAATCGGCACGCTCGGCCGCCCTGATCGGCGGGCGTGCCACGATGTGCCCCCAGTCGATGAGATCGGCGAGCAGCACCTGCACCACCGCGGGTGGCTGACCCAGGTGTGCCGCGACCTCCGCCACCGACAGCAACCCCCGGCAGAAATGGGCGATCCGCCGGTATTCGGGCTGCAGTGTCGGAGGCAGTGTGCTCCCGGAGGCCATGACGAGCGTTTCCAGCGGCAGAGCTTCCCGTGAGGAACCCGCGCGCCCCCCTGTGATCACATAGGGGCGCACCGCGGCCGTGGTCCGTTCCTCCCCGGGACCGGTCATGACGCCGGACTGATCGGCTCCCGCGGCTGACTGCTCAGGTGGGCGCCGATCTTCGCCACCAGCAGCTGCATCTGCTGGGCCACCAGACCGACATCCGCCTCGGTGTCGGTGGCCACCCCCAGCGAGGCGCCCTGACCCGCCGAGGTGAACAGGACGAATCCACTGTCGGACTCGATCATCAGCTGTCGCACCCCCGCCTCCTCACCGAACAGCAGTGACACCGTGGACTGGCTGGTCACCGTCAGCGCGGCGCAGGCGGCGGCCAGCGACTCGGCCTCGGCGACGCCGAGCTGGGACACCTCGCCGCTCAGCCCCTCGGCGGAGCCGTGCCCCATGCGCAGACCGTCCTCCGAGACGACGACGGCATGCCGCACCCCGGGAATCTGGGTCAGGGGACGCAGCATCCATCCAACGTCGGGCAGTCTGGAAATGGTTCCGGCCACTACCGGCCTCCCTCTCGATCCTCTTGGTCATCTCGGTCGCGGTCCCGCGGGGACCGCGCCGCCTCGGCCCGGCCGCGGCGGGTGCCCGCGACCACGCTGGCGACGGAGGCGCGGGCGGCCTCGGGCGTCCACGGGTCCCCGTCCGCCGCCGTGGTGTCGGCAGCCGACGCCGAGAGCGCGGGTGCGGTGGCCGCCGGTCCGGTGGTGTTCCGCGGTGGCGGACGGCGGCGGTTGCGGCGCTGGGGCAGTCCGGGGGCGGCCGGACCCCTCGGTGGCCCCGGATCCGGTGCGGGTTCCGGCTCCGGCTCCGTGGCCTGCGTCGCCTCGTCGGCGGCCACGGCGGCCACGGCGGGCGGTCCGGCGGTCAGGACGGCGGGTTCGGCGACGACCGGCTCCGTGGCCGGCACCGGCGCACCGACGCTGAACTCGGTCAGCAGCCGGTGCGGTACGAAGACCACCACCCGGGTTCCGCCGTACGCGGACGCCGTGGACAGCTCCACCCCGAAGCCCAGCTCCCGCGACCAGCGGCCGGCGCAGGCCAGCCCCAGCCGCGGCACGGCGCCCAGCTGGGCCAGGTCCAGTCCCTCGCGCAGCTGGCCCAGGGCCTGTTCCAGGACGTCGGGCGGCATCCCGAGCCCCGCGTCGTCGATCTCGATGACGGCGCCCGCGGCCACTTCCCGGACCGAGACGGCCACCTGGGTGCGGGAGGGGGAGAACACGGTGGCGTTCTCCAGCAGTTCGGCGACCGTGTGCATCAGGCCCTCGACGGCGGGCGCCACCACGTAGAGGTTCTGGCCGCCGTGCACCTCCACCCGGCCGAACTCCAGGATGCGCGACTGCGCGCCGCGCACGCAGTCGAACAGCGTCACCGGCCGGGTCTCCCGCCGCGCGGGCCAGATCCCGCACATCACCAGCAGGGTCTGCGCCTTGCGGGTCATCTGGGCGGCGGCGTGGTCGGCCTTCATCACCTCGGCCATCAGCCGGGGGTCGGAGACGAACTGCCCCAGGCCGTCCAGCACCTGCTGCTGCACCATCGACATGGCGTGCATGTTCCGGGCCACCGACTCGAACGACGCCTGCACCGAGTCCCGCAGGATCCGCTCCCGGCGCGCCGCCTCGTCCAGATCGGCCCGTACGGCCGCCATCCGTGCCACTTCTTCACCGCGTTCGGCCGCCAGGGCTCGCTCTTCCGCGGAATTGGCGCGTTCTCGTTCGGAAACGGCTTGTTCCCGTTTGGTCTCGGCCCGTGCCGTGACAACGGCCCGGCGCAATCGGGACACCCAAATCAGGCACAGCGACAACACCAGCACCAACAGCACGGACGCGGCCGTGGCGACGGTCTCCGCCCCCGACAGCACCTATGACACCTCCATCCGGGACACGGCCAAGAACGGGCAGATACTACTGACCAAGTGATCAGAAGAGTCTGGTAGTTGCCAAACTCTCACCGCTACGGGCGGAACGGACAACCGTTCTCCGCATTCGGGCAGTCAGGCGGAGACGGCCCGCGGCAGGCGCAACAGCAGCCGGGCACCGCCCTCGGGGCTGGTGAGGACGGTGAGCGTCCCCCCGTGGGCGTGAGCGATGTCATGGGCGATGGCGAGTCCCAGACCGGTGCCGCCGTCCTGGCGGGCCCGGGCGTGATCGAGCCGGGTGAAGCGTTCGAAGACCCGGTCGCGGTCGGCCTCGGGGATCCCGGGACCGTCGTCGTCCACGGTGAGTTCCACGGCGTCCTCGTACCGGCCGACGGTGAGGCGGACCGAGGCGCGGGCGTGCCGACGGGCGTTGTCGGTGAGATTGGTCAGCAGCCGCGAGAGCTGGACCCGGCTGCCGTGGACGACCGGGTCCGCCGCCGGGCCGCTTCAGCGGGGCCTCAGCGCCGGTGCGGCACGGTGGGCGGGCCGGTCGGCCGAGTGCCCCGGCCGGCGGACTCCCCTGACGGACGGCGGAGTCCGGCCCCTCGATCAAGGAGACAGATGACGATGTCGACCAGGCCCCGTTCCACAGCGGCCAAGCGCCGCAAGATCCTGTTCGTCGTGGCCGCCGGTGCCCTCGCCATGGGTGCCGCGCCCGCATCCGCCGCCGGGGGCTCCCCTTCCCCCTCCGGCACGCTGGAGAAGCACCGCGACCGGGTCGCGGTCGTCTGCGATGCCGTGGAGTGGCACGACGGGGCGGACGCGCGGGCCGAGGGATCCGTCCCCGGGAAGGGGAAGACCAAGGAGGAGACCCCGTCGCAGACCCTGTGCGGCAAGGTGCTGCCCGGCACGCCCGGTAAGCCCGGCGACCAGTGCGTGGTGGTCGTCATGAAGCACGAGACCGGACCGAAGAAGGCGACACCCGCACTGCCCGGTCGGCACGGTGAGCGCGTCAAGCGCGGTGAGCGGGTCGAGCGGGTCCGCCCGGCCCGGCCCATCAAGATCGACAAGCTGGACCGGTCCGTGCGGCCGGGCGAGGTGTGCGGCATGTTCCTGATCAAGGAAGCCAAGACCGTCGCGCGCTGATCACCGGCACCGGCCGCCGCCGGGAGACCGGCCGGACCCGGGGCTCCGGGTCCGGCCGACCGGGGCCGTTCTAGGCTCCTGACCATGCCTGACATATCCCTGACGACGCTGCTCCTGCTCTGTCTGACCGCGGCGGCGGCCGGCTGGATCGACGCCGTCGTGGGAGGCGGGGGACTGCTGATGCTCCCCGCCCTGCTGGTGGGACTTCCGCATCTCCAGCCCGCGTTCATCCTCGGCACCAACAAGGCGGTCGCCATCTGCGGCACCACGGGCGCCGCCGTCACCTACACCCGCAAGGCGCCCCTGGACCTGTGGATCGCCGTCCGGATCGGCGTGGCCGCCGCCACCGGCTCGCTCGCCGGGGCGTACCTCGCCTCGGGCATCGACAGCGGTGTGCTCCGCCCGCTCATCATGGCCGTCCTGCTGGCGGTCCTCGCGTTCGTCCTGCTGCGGCCCACCTTCGGCGCCGGCCCCGCGCTGACCGGCCCGGTGTCCCGCCACCGCGTGCTCGCCGCGGTCCTCGGAGTGGGTCTGGGCATCGGCTTCTACGACGGTCTCATCGGCCCCGGCACCGGTACGTTCCTCGTCCTCGCCCTGGCCGCGACCCTCGGCACCGATCTGGTCACCTCGTCCGCCACCGCCAAGGTGGTGAACGTCTGCACCAACCTCGGCGCCCTCGTCACGTTCGGCCTCCAGGGCACCGTCCTGTGGCGCTTGGCCGCCGTCCTCGCCTGCTTCAACCTCGTGGGCGGCATGGTGGGCGCGCGGATGGCCCTCAAGCGGGGGAGCGGTTTCGTCCGCGGCGTGCTGGTGGTGGTCGTGGTCTCCCTGGTGTGCAAGCTGGGGTACGACCAGTGGATCGCCTGAACGGCACCCCGATGACACCGTGAATTCGGTGCGGGATCACCGCATTCGGGAATCAACCCCAGACTGTCTGAGCCTGAGCCAAGATTTTCTTCTCCTCCACGGTCGCGGCCCGTTCCGCGAATTCCGCCCCGGCCCGCTCTCTTGGTCGAAGCGTGAGACGCGCGGTGCCCACCGGCGCAGAGTGCGGATGATTCCCCTCGGCATCGTGGCCGCCGTCGGCGTGGTCGCCGGATCGGCGGCGGTGTTCTCCTCCCAGGACGACGCCACGGCCGGTGAGACCTTCCCCCAGGCGTCGCACCCGGCCACTCCCGAGGGCACCTCCGCTCCCGCCCCCACCGCCTCGGCAGCCACCTCCGCGCCGAAGCCGGGGAAGGTGGCGCGCTACGAGGCGGAGATCAACCGTCTGGTCAACAAGGCCCGCGCCGACCACGGCTGCGCCCCGCTGCACCGCGACCCCCGGCTGGACCGCGCGGCCCGGCTGCACAGCCAGGACATGGCAGCCCACAGCCACTACTCCCAGACCGGCACCAATGGTTCCGGCCCCAAGGAGCGGATGGAGGCGCAGGGGTACCACGACGCCTCGGCGGAGAACATCGACGCCTGGCCGAGGACCCCCAAGGGCGCGTTCGACGCCTGGATGCACAGCCCCGGCCACCGGGCGAACATCCTCTCCTGCCGTTCCAAGGCGACGGGCATAGGCGTGGCCCTCGGCGGCAAGCACCGGGCCTAATGGACGCAGGACTTCGGCCACAAGTAGGAGCGGGCGCGAGGGCGGCGGCCGGACGGTTCCCGTGCCCGGAATTGAGTAGCCGTACTCAGGCGCCCGGCCGTCGCGCCGACGCACCATCGGGCGGTGGAGACCGCCGGGAGACGATGGACGCGCATCCCCCTTGCCACCGGACCGGTGTGGCTGCTGGGGGCGCTGCTGATACCCCTGGGCCACCGGCTCGCGTCCCTGCCGTGGTGGGGGCGGGGCACGGCCGGAGCCCTGGTGGTGCCGGCCGTCGTCGCGGCGGCCATGGTGGCGGCGCTCGCCCACGGCCCCGCCCCGGTCCACCGCGCGGTCCCGATGTGCCGTACGGCGGTGGGCCGGTGGGCCTGGGCCGTGATGGTGTGCTGCGGCGGCACGGTCGGACTCGCGGCCGGTGCCGGTGCCCGGCGGGCAGGAGCGCTGGACACGGGCGGTCCGCTGTCCCGCGCGGCCCTGTGCGGAGTGCCCTACGCGCTGGTGGCGGCGCTGTTCATCACGGGCGTGGCGGTCCGGACCGTCTCCGGGGTGGCCATGCTCGGCGTGGTGGCGTACGGCACCGCCGTGACCCACAAGGCGCGCCAGACGGAGGAGGTCCGGGCGCTGATGACCGGCACCTCGCTGGTCCGGCGGGAACTGGTGCTGCCCGATCCGCCCGCCGGTTACCGGCTGGACGAGGGCAACGGCGAGCTGGCGGACGACGACTTCCGGGTCCGGTACGTGTACACGGGCGCGGGGCGCGAACGGCCCGATGTGGTGTTCGCCGTCCGCCGCGACCCCGGCGCCCACGCGTGCGGCGGACGGCGCGACGGGCGGATCACCGAGTCGGTCCGGACACGCGGCGAGGGAAGCGGGAGCATCGTCCTGACCCGCCACCGTGACGGACTGCGGCTCACCGTCACCGCCCACGGGGCGGCCCGGCCGGACGCGGTGGACCGGGGCGAGCTGCGGCGGATGCTGCGGAAGGCCCGTACGGCCGGCGACGGTCAGGTGCTGCGCGCGCTGCGCCGCCCGGTGGCCTGACGGGTGCCGGGCGGGATCGCCCGCGATGACGTCCCGGGCCCGGGCGCGCCGTCCGGGAGACCGCGGACCGGGGCCGTCACGCGGTGACCGCGTCCTCGGCGGGGGCGGGACAGCCGACCGTCGCGGTCACCGCCGTCAGCAGCACCACCGAGTCCTCCAGGGCACGCAGCCCGTGCCGCCCGTGCGGGATGCGGTGCACCTGCCCCGCGATGAGTTCGGTGCTCCCGCCGTCGGCACCGGTCAGCCGGACATGGCCGTGCAGCACCTGGAGGCTCGCCGCCGGGGGCGCGTTGTGCTCGTCGAGCTCACAGCCGGAGACCATCGCGATCACGCTCTGCCGCAGGGGTCCGTCGTGCAGGAACAGATGGGCGCTGCGCCCGTGCGGATCGGCTCTCGCCTGGTCCAGATGGTGGCGCGCGAGCGCGGTGAGGTCATCCATGAGTGCCCCTCGATCGGCCTGGTCTGATCGTCGCCGGGTTCTCTCAATCGTCACCGGCTAGCGTGGTGCGCGCCAGTTCACCGGTGGGGTCCCGGGCGGAGCCGGGAGGCCCCGGAGCCGCCCAGGAGAGAGGTTCAGCAGCCGTGGCCGACCATCTGACCGTCCTGACCACCACCGACACCCCCGAGAAGGCCGAGGCGCTGGCGCGCGGGGCCGTGGAGGCGCGGCTGGCGGCGTGTGCGCAGATCAGCCAGCCCGTCACGTCGGTGTACCGGTGGGAGGGGGCCCTCGAGACTTCGGCCGAGTGGCAGGTCCTGTTCAAGACCACCGCCGCGCGGTACGAGGAGCTGGAGGCACATATCCGCGAGGCGCACGACTACGATACCCCCGAGGTCATCGCCACCCCGATCACCAACGGCAGCGAGGACTACCTGGCCTGGGTGGTCACGGAGACGACCATCGGCTGACCCGCGGTCCCGCCCGTCAGCGGTGACCGGCGTCCGCCGCCAGCGCCTCCTCCAGGCCCCGTTCCCGGGGCCCCAGGAAGGCCGGATCCGGCCGGAAGGCCGCGTCCAGGACCGCCTTGTTCGCCGCCAGTACCTCGCGCAGCGCACCGTAGTTCCAGGTCACGTCGTGCGGCTCGTCGACCGCCACCCCGTACGCGTCGATCCCCGCGGCACCGCACAGGGCCAGGGCCCGCTGAATGTGGAAGCCCTGGCTCACCAGGACCGCCCGGCGCACCCCGAAGATCCGCCGGGCGCGGCTGCACGAGTCCCAGCTGTCGAAGCCCGCGTAGTCGCGCACGATCCGCCCCTCGGGTACGCCGTGCCGGGCCAGATAGGCGCGCATCGCGTCCGGCTCGTTGTAGTCCTGGCGGCTGTTGTCGCCGGTCACCAGCAGCGCCCGCACCTTGCCCGCCCGGTAGAGCCGCGCGGCGGTGTCCAGCCGGTGCGCCAGGTACGGGGACGGCGCCCCGTTCCACAGCCCGGCCCCGAAGACCACCCCGACCGGGGCCGCGGGCACGTCCGCGACCGTGCGGATCCGGTCCTCGGTGGTCAGCCGCAGCCAGGTCGCGGGAAGCAGCGCCAGGACGCACAGCGCCGCGCCGGTCTGGAAGAGCCGCCGCTGTTCCCGCCGCGTACGCCGCCGGAACAGCCGCCGGAGCCGCCGCCGCGCCCGGTACCACGGCGTCATCGCGGCCCACCGCATCCGCTCGAACCGCGCCCCCACACGCCCCATCCGTCCCCCCCGACCCGTCTTGCCGGCCCTGCGTCCGTCGGGCTGAGGGACGACCACGGGCGCCGTGCGGTTGCGTTCCGGCCGCGTTCCGGCCGTGTTCCGGCCGCGTCGCAGGGGGGTGGCGATCAGCCCGGCGGGCCCCTTCCGCATAGCCTGGGGACGTTCCGTACGACCGAGAAAACAGGTGTGATCAAGCCGTGCCCCCGATCCCCACAGCAGAGCTCCACCTCCATATCGAGGGCACCCTGGAGCCCGGACTCGCCTTCGCGCTCGCCGGGCGCAACGGCGTCGTGCTGCCCTACGGCACCGAGGACGAGCTGCGGGCCGCGTACTCCTTCACCGACCTCCAGGACTTCCTGGACCTGTACTACGCGCTGATGGCCGTGCTGCGCACCGAGGACGACTTCGCCGACCTCGCCCACGCGTACCTGGCCCGCGCCCGGGAACAGGGCGTGCGGCACGCGGAGATCTTCTTCGACCCGCAGGCCCACACCGAGCGCGGCGTCCCCATCGGCACCGTCATCGGGGGCCTGTCGCGGGCCCTGGACACCGCCCAGGAGACCTACGGCATCACCACCCGCCTCATCATGTGCTTCCTGCGCGACAAGAGCGCGGAGTCCGCCCTGGAGACGTTCGAGTCGGCCCGGCCCCACCTGGACCGGATCGCCGCCGTCGGCCTGGACTCGGCCGAGGTCGGCAACCCGCCGTCGAAGTTCCGCGAGGTGTACGCGCGGGCCCGGGAGGCCGGGCTGAAGTGCGTGGCGCACGCGGGGGAGGAGGGCCCGCCCGCGTACGTGTGGGAGGCGCTGGACGTCCTCGGTGTGGACCGGATCGACCACGGTGTGCGCTGCCTGGAGGACGAGGCACTGGTCGCGCGGCTGGTCGCGGACCAGGTCCCGCTGACCGTGTGCCCGCTGTCCAACGTCCGGCTGCGCGTCGTCGACCGCCTCGAGGACCATCCACTGCCCGCGATGCTGGACGCCGGGCTGCTGGTGACGGTGAACTCCGACGACCCCGCCTACTTCGGCGGCTACGTGGGCGACAACTACACCGCCGTGCGGACCGCGCTCGGGCTCGACGACGCCACCCTGCGCACCCTGGCCCGCAACTCCTTCCGCGCCGCCTTCCTGGACGAGCCGACGCGGGCGGCCTATCTGAAGGAAGTCGGGGAGACCGGATAGCGGCGGTTGACCTCACCTCGGGTTCAACTTCTACGTTCATGAGCAGTCGCGTGACCCGGTCACGCGATCAGTCCCACGGACGGACGAAGCGAAATGAGGACAGGGTGATGGAGTACTCCCACAGCGACGCCGAACTGGTCCGGCAGCCCATCGGCTACTGGTCCTGGGCCGCGCACACCTCGGTGGTGACCCACATCCGCGCCGGGCTGGCCGAGTTCGGCCTCAGCCAGCCCCAGTGGTGGGTGCTCAACCAGGTGTTCGACGGCGGTGCGGACGGCCGCCTCCGTGAGCGGGTGCGGTCGGTCCTGGAGGGCTACCTGGACGCGGGCGACACCCTCGAGCCGGAGATCGACGCCCTTCTGCAGCGCGGTCTGCTCGTGTCCGGCGAGGGGGCGCGGCTCCGGCTGACCGACGAGGGAGGGGCGTTGCGCGAACGGGCCGCGGAGCGCCAGCTCCAGATGCGCGCGCGGATCCACGAGGGCATCGACGACGACACCTATGTGACCGTCCTCAAGGTCCTCCAGCGGATGATCCACAACACCGACGGCAAGGCCTGGCACCACTGACCGCTCCCGGCGGCGCGGGGACGACCGGCATCTCCCACGCCCGGTACGGGCCCCGCCGGACCAACCCCCGCGGGTGCGGGGGACGGGCGGGGCGGCCCGGGGATCAGCCCCCGGCCAGCTCCACCCGTACCGCGCACACCTTGAACTCCGGCATCCGCGAGACCGGGTCCAGCGCCGGGTTGGTGACCGTGTTGGCCCGGCCCGGCCCCGCCCAGTGGAACGGCATGAACACCGTGTCCGGCCGGATGTCCCGGCTGATCCGCGCCGGGGCCACGGTCCGGCCGCGGCGGGAGACCACGGCGAGCGGAGCCCCCTCCGCCGCGCCCAGCCGGTCCGCGAGCAGCGGATGGAGCTGGACGAACGGCCCGGGCGCGGCCTCGTTCAACTCCGCCACCCGCCGGGTCTGGGCGCCCGACTGGTACTGGGACAGCACCCGGCCCGTGGTGAGCAGCACGGGGTACTCCGCGTCCGGCTCCTCGGCGGCGGGCCGGTGGGTGACGGGAACGAAACGGGCCCGTCCGTCGGCGGTGGCGAACCGTTCGAGGAAGAGCCGCGGTGTACCGGGATGAGGCGCGACCGTCCCGGCCGGACCCGCATCCCCCGTCCCCGCCCGGTCGCCCTCCGGTCCGGCCCCGGTCCGTTCCCCGTCCCCGGCCGGGGCCGGACAGGGCCAGAACACACCGTCCTCGTGCGCGATCCTGCGGTAGGTGATGCCCGAGTAGTCCGCGGGGCCGCCGGCCGACGCGCGGCGCAGTTCGTCGAAGACTTCCTCCGGGTCGGCGGGGAACCCCTTCTCCCAACCGAGCCGCGCCGCCAAGGCGTTCAGCACCGCCAGGTCCGTCCGCACACCCGGCGGCGGGGAGACGGCCGCCCGGCGCAGGATGACCCGGCCCTCCAGGTTGGTCGTCGTGCCCGTCTCCTCGGCCCACTGGGCCACCGGCAGGACGACGTCCGCGAGCGCGGCCGTCTCGGAGAGCACGACGTCCGCGACCGCCAGGAAGTCCAGCGAGCGCAGCCGCGATTCGATGTGGGCCGCGCGGGGCGCGGAGACCAGCGGGTTGGAGCCCATGAGCAGCAGCCCCCGCACCTCGCCGCCGAGCGCGTCCAGCAGTTCGTACGCGCTGCGCCCCGGGCCCGGCAGCGCGTCGGGGTCCACGCCCCAGACGCCCGCCACATGAGCGCGCGCGGCGGGGTCGTCCAGTTTGCGGTAGCCGGGGAGCTGATCGGCCTTCTGGCCGTGTTCCCGGCCGCCCTGGCCGTTGCCCTGGCCGGTGAGACAGCCGTAGCCGGACAGCGGGCGCCCGGCGCGGCCGGTGGCCAGGCACAGGTTGATCCAGGCGCCGACGGTGTCCGTGCCCTTGGACTGCTGCTCGGGGCCGCGCGCGGTGAGCACCATCGCGTTCTCCGCGTCGCAGAACATGCCGATCGCCCGCCGGAGTTCGGGCACCGGGACACCGGTGATCCGCTCGACCAGTTCCGGCCAGTGGGCCATGGCGGCGGCCCGTGCCTCCGCCCAGCCCGTGGTCCGCCGCGCGATGAACTCCTCGTCCACCCGCCCCTCCGCCACCACCAGGTGCAGCAGCCCCAGGGCCAGCGCGAGATCGGTCCCGGGCCGGGGGGCGAGGTGCAGATCGGCCTGTTCGGCGGTGCGCGTACGGCGCGGATCGACCACGATCAGCCGCCCGCCCGCCTCCCGCAGCTCGGTCAGATAGCGCAGCGCGGGCGGCATCGTCTCGGCGAGGTTGGAGCCCACGAGGATCACACAGCCCGTGCGGGAGACGTCCGCCAGCGGGAACGGCAGGCCCCGGTCCAGGCCGAAGGCCCGCTGGTGGGCCGCGGCGGCCGAGGACATGCAGAACCGGCCGTTGTAGTCGATCTGCGAGGTGCCGAGCACCACCCGCGCGAACTTCCCCAGCGCGTACGCCTTCTCGTTGGTCAGCCCGCCGCCGCCGAACACCCCCACCGCGTCCGGACCGTGCGCCCCGCGGGTGGCCGCGAGGCCGTCCGCTACCCGGTCGAGGGCCTCCTCCCAGGTGGCCGGTTCGAGCCGACCGGTGTCAGGGCGGCGGACCAGCGGCCCGGTCAGACGCACCCGGGAGGAGAGCAGGGCGGGCGCCGTGCGCCCCTTGCCGCACAGCGCGCCGCGATTGACCGGGAACGCGGTGCGTTCCACCACCTCGACACCGACGTCCGCCGCCGACGGCCGCAGCGTCATCCCGCACTGCAGCGCGCAGTACGGGCAGTGCGTATCGACGGCGGCGGTGGCGGTGGCGGGTGCGTCCCCAGGAGCGTGCGGCATACGGGGGAGCGTGCTACGCCCGTGTTACGGACCGCGTCCCGGTGCGTTTCGCCTCCGGGAACCGGACCTCAGCGCGTCCCGGAAGCGCCGGTGAAGTCGGCGCAACCACCCGTCACCGCGGCGCAACGGCGGCGCAACACGCCGCTGCCAGGCTCTTCTCATGACGGCGTCGCCCCGCCCGGGTCCTCCCGGTCCCCACGGTCCTTCCGGCCCTCCCCGGCCTCCCGGCCCCACCGGCCCCCACGACTTCGAGAGCACGGCGCAGCTCATGAACCGGATCACCGCACAGCTCCACACCCAGCTCAGCCGCAGGAGGCGGTCGGCCCGCCGCCCCGCGCCGCCCCCGCCGACCCTGGTCGCCGTCGCCCACGGCAGCCGGGACCCCCGTGCGCTGCGCACCGTGACCGCGCTCCTGGACCGGGTCCGGGCGCTCCGCCCCGAGGTGCCGGTGCGCCTGGGCCACATCGAGCTGAACCAGCCGCTGCTGACCGACACCCTCGCCGCCCTGCGCGGTGACGTCGTGGTGGTGCCGCTGCTCCTGGGCCGCGGCCACCACACCAAGCGGGACATCCCGGCCACCGTCGCCGCCGCGGCCCACCTCCGCGCCCGGATCGCCGGCCCGCTGGGCCCGCACCCCCTGCTGGCCGAGGCCCTGTATGCCCGGCTGGCAGAGGCGGCCCGGCGGCCCGGGGCGCCCACCGCCGCGCCGGGCGGTGTGGTCCTGGCCTCCGCGGGCTCCAACGACCCGGACGCGGCCGTCGACACCGCCCGTACCGCCGAGCTGCTCAGCACCCGGCTCGGCGGTGCCCCGGTCCTGCCCGGACACGCCTCCGGCACCGGGCCCCGCGTGTCCGACGCGCTGCGCGCACTGGCCGGCCTGGGCCATGAGCGGCCCGCGGTGGCCTCGTACTTCACCGCTCCCGGCCGCTTCGCGAGCCAGTGCGCGGACGCCGCCCCGGGGGTCGCGGCGGCCCCGCTCGGCGCCCATCCGGCCGTCGCCCGGCTCGTTCTGCACCGCTACGAACAGGCCCTCGCGAGTGCTCCCTTGTCACACGGGGCGGTTACCGTCGGTGTATGAACAGCCCAGCAGGACCTGATCCCGACCCTTCCGACGCGTCGTACCGGCCCGGAACCACCGGTGAGGCCACGGCCCGCCGGATCCCCGGCTACGACGCTGCGGATCTCGAGCGGTGGGCGGCCGAGCCCGACAAACGGCCGGGCCGCACCGCCTTCCAGCGGGACCGGGCCCGGGTGCTGCACTCCGCCGCCCTGCGCAGACTGGCCGGGAAGACCCAGGTGGTGCCCGCCGCCCCGGCCGCCGACCACGGCCCGCCGCGGCGCGCCCCGGCCTGGGACGCCACCCCGCGCACCCGGCTGACCCACTCCCTGGAGTGCGCGCAGGTGGGCCGGGAGCTGGGCGCCGCCCTCGGCTGTGACCCGGATCTGGTCGAGATGGCCTGTCTCGCCCATGACCTCGGCCATCCGCCCTTCGGGCACAACGGCGAGCAGGTGCTCAACGAGATCGCCGCGCCCTGCGGCGGCTTCGAGGGAAACGCGCAGTCACTGCGGCTGCTGGCCCGTCTTGAGCCCAAGCGGTTCGTCCCCGACGAGGAGACCGGCGGCCAGCGCAGCGTCGGTCTCAACCTCACCCGCGCGGCGCTCGACGCCGCCACCAAATACCCCTGGCCGCGCGGTGGCCACCCCCGTGACCCCGGCTCCCCGAAGTTCGGCGTCTACGAGGACGACATCCCGGTCTTCCGCTGGTTCCGGCAGGGCGCCCCCGAAGGCCGTACGACCTTCGAGGCCCAGGTCATGGACTGGTCCGACGACGTGGCGTACTCGGTGCACGACGTCGAGGACGGGCTGCACGCCGGTCATCTCGACCCGGCCAGCCTGCTCGCCGAGCCCGAGCGGGCCGAGGTGTTCGCCGTCGCCGCCGACCGGTACGCGCCCGGCGCCGATCCGCAGGAGCTGGCCGAGGCGCTGGACCGGCTGCTGGAACAGGAGTGGTGGCCCCACGGCTACGACGGCTCACCGGTGGCCCAGGCCCGGCTGAAGGACGCCACCAGCCAGCTGATCGGCCGGTTCTGCCTGGCCGCCGAGGGCGCCACCCGCGCCGCCTACGGCACCGGCCGCTTCACCCGTTACGCGGCCTCGCTGGTGGTGCCCCGCTCCATCCGGCTGGAGTGCGCGGTGCTCAAGGCGGTGGCCGACCGTTACGTCATCCAGCGCGCTGACCAGGAGCTGGTCCGCGCCGACCAGCGGGTGGTCATCGCCGAACTGGGGGAGGCTCTGATCGCCCGCGCCCCGGTCGGGCTGGACCCGCAGTTCCGTGCCCTGTTCGAGGAGGCCGGGGACGACGCCGGGCGGCTGCGCGCGATCGTGGACCAGATCGCCGCCCTGACCGACGCCTCGGCCCGCGCCCTCCACACCCGCCTCACCGAGCCCCGCTCAGCCGACCGGGGATGAGCTTCGGTGCGCCCGGAGCCGACCGCCTGCACAGGCGAACACCACCGAGTCGCGCCCCACGGCCCACCGAGCTGCCCCGGCCGCGCGGAGCGGTGGGCAGCACTCGGCAGGCACGACATGCGGCCCGCCCGGACCGGCACCGGCCACGGCGGTGGCCCGACGCCCCCTCCGCGCACCGCAAGCCTCCGTGGAGCGCCGTGCCCGGTACGCACGATGTACGGCGCGGCCGAACCGGTACCGGGCCCTGGGCGGCGGTTCGGCGTCCAGCGTGCGGGTCCGGGCCGCCCCGGCCGTGCGCACCCGAAGCCCCCGCGCAGCGGGGGGACGCGGACCGTCGGCCCCGTGGCCGTACCGGCCCTTCCCGCCGTACGCCCGGTGCGGGAGGCTCCTCCTTGGCCGGGCGCGGCGCCACGAGGTGTCTGACAAGGGCCATCGAGGACACCGACACATCAGGCCGAGAAGAGACCTCCGACGCCGGACCGGCGGGAGACTGACGGGAGAACGACACACGACACACGGCAGACCGACACGAGTCGCGCGCAACACTCACGCGAGAACGACGCGAGACCCAGGCGCCAGGCCGACGCGACCGGGGTAAGGCAAACGCAGAGCCACTGCTCGGCAGCGAGGAGGAGACAAGTGGTCGACGCACACCAGACGTTCGTCATCGTCGGAGGAGGTCTGGCCGGGGCGAAAGCCGCGGAAACCCTTCGGTCGGAGGGCTTCACCGGCCGGGTGATCCTCATCTGCGACGAGCGCGACCACCCCTATGAGCGGCCACCGCTGTCCAAGGGCTTCCTCACCGGCAGTCAGGAGCGCGACAGCGTCTTCGTCCACGAGCCCGCCTGGTACGCCCAGGCCGATATCGAGCTCCACCTCGGCCAGCCCGCCGTACGGCTGGACCGCGCCGCCAAGGCCGTGACCCTCGGGGACGGCACCCGGATCAACTACGACCGGCTGCTGCTGGCCACCGGCGCCGAACCGCGTCGCCTCGAGATCCCCGGCACCGATCTCGTCGGCGTCCACCACCTGCGCCGTCTGGCCCACGCCGAGCGGCTCAAGGGCGTCCTGGCCGCGCTCGGCCGGGACAACGGCCAGCTGGTCATCGCGGGCGCGGGCTGGATCGGCCTGGAGGTGGCGGCGGCGGCCCGCGGCTACGGCGCCGAGGTCACCATCATCGAGCCGGAGCCCACACCGCTGCACCCGGTCCTCGGCCCGGAACTGGGCGCCCTCTTCGCCGATCTCCACAGCGAGCACGGCGTCCGCTTCCACTTCGGTGCCCGGCTCACCGAGATCACCGGCCAGGACGGCGTGGTGCTGGCGGCCCTGACCGACGACGGCGAGGAGCACCCCGCCCACAGCGTGCTGGCCGCGATCGGCGCCGCGCCGCGGATCGCCCTCGCCGAGGCCGCGGGCCTGGAGGTGGTGGACCGCGCCCTGGGCGGCGGTATCGCGGTGGACGCCGCGCTCCGCACCAGCGACCCGTACATCTTCGCCGCGGGCGACGTCGCCTCCGCCCCGCTCGCCTTCCTGGAGGGCACCCCGGTGCGCGCCGCCCTGCCGCCGAGCGCCCGGCTGCGGGTGGAGCACTGGGCGAACGCGCTCAACGGCGGTCCGGCCGCCGCCCGCGCGATGCTCGGCCAGGACGTCACATACGACCGGGTGCCGTACTTCTTCTCCGACCAGTACGACGTCGGCCTGGAGTACTCCGGCTACGCCCCGCCCGGCTCCTACGACCAGGTCCTGGTCCGCGGGGACGTCGGCAAGCGGCAGTTCATCGCGTTCTGGCTGAACGAGGGCCGGCTGCTCGCGGGGATGAACGTGAACGTGTGGGACGTCACCGGGACCATCCAGGGGCTGATCCGTGCCGGTGCCCGGCTGGACCCGGCGGCCCTGGCCGACCCGGCCGTCCCGCTGGCCTCACTGCTGTCGTAGCCGGGGCCCCGGCCGGTGCCACGGCTCATGCCGTGACGGCGGGACGGCGGCCCGCGTCCCGGGTCCGGCACGGAGCGGAGATCCGTGTCGGACCCCGGCCGTAGAATTCACGCGTGGCAGGCAGGATCAACGATGACGACGTGAGGGCGGTGCGGGACGCGGTCCCGATCGACGCCGTCGTGTCCGAGTACCTCCAGCTGCGGAGCGCGGGGGGCGGCAATCTCAAGGGCCTGTGCCCCTTCCACGACGAGAAGTCCCCGTCCTTCCAGGTCAGCCCCAGCAAGGGGCTGTATTACTGCTTCGGCTGCCAGGAAGGCGGCGACACGGTCGACTTCGTGATGAAGATCGACCACCTCTCCTTCGCGGAGACCATCGAGCGGCTGGCCTCCCAGGCGGGCATCACCCTGCGCTACGAGGAGGGCGGGTACACCCCCGGGCGTCAGCAGGGTGAGCGCACCCGTCTGGTCGAGGCCCACAAGGCGGCGGCGCAGTTCTACGTCGAGCAGCTGGACGGCACCGAGGCGGAGATCGGCCGGAAGTTCCTCGCCGAGCGCGGTTTCGACCAGGCCGCCGCCCAGCACTTCGGCGTCGGCTACAGCCCCGCGGGCTGGGACCACCTGGTCCGCTTCCTGCGCGGCCGCGGCTTCACCGACAAGGAGCTGATCGTCTCCGGCCTCGCCCAGGAGAGCCGCCGCAATCCGATCGACCGCTTCCGCGGCCGTCTGATGTGGCCGATCCGCGACATCACCGGCGAGGTGGTCGGCTTCGGCGCGCGCAAGCTGCGCGACGACGACAACGGTCCCAAGTACCTCAACACCCCCGAGACCCCGCTCTACAAGAAGTCCCACGTCCTGTACGGCATCGACCTCGCCAAGAAGGACATCGCCAAGACCAGCCGGGCGGTCGTCGTCGAGGGCTACACGGACGTCATGGCCTGCCATCTGGCCGGGGTGACCACCGCCATCGCCACCTGCGGCACCTCCTTCGGCGGCGACCACATCAAGATCCTCCGCCGGCTGCTGATGGACAACGCGAGCGCCGAGGTGGTCTTCACCTTCGACGGTGACGCGGCGGGCCAGAAGGCGGCCCTGCGCGCCTTCGAGGACGACCAGAAGTTCGCCGCCGAGACCTATATCGCGATCACCCCGGGCGGGATGGACCCCTGCGAACTGCGGCTCGCGGAGGGCGATGGCGCGGTCAAGGCCCTGGTCGACAGCCGCACCCAGCTGTTCGAGTTCGCCATCCGGCAGATCATCGCGCGCCACAACCTGGACACGGCGGTGGGCCGCGCCGCCGCCCTGGAGGAGGCCGCCCCGGTCGTCGCCGGGATCAAGAACAGCTCCATCCAGCACGAGTCCGCGGTGCACCTCGCGGGTCTGCTGGGCATCCTCGACACCCAGTTCGTCGTCCGGCGCGTCTCACAGCTGGCCCGCTGGGCCCGTGAGCGCGGGCGCGGCCAGGGCGGCGACCAGCGCGGCAGGGGCGATCAGCGCGGCCGTCCGGGCGGCCCCGGCGGGGACGGCGGACCGGGGGGCCGGCGGGGCGGTCCTGAGGCACAGCCCGCCCCGGCGGTCCCGCGCGGCCCGGCGCTCAACCTCCGCAGCCCCGCCCACCGCGTCGAGCGCGAACTGCTGAAGTTGGCCCTCCAGCGCCCCGAGCTGGTCTCCCCGGCCTTCGACGCCTACGGAGTCGACGAGTTCACCGCCCCGCCGTACGCGGCCGTGCGCCGCACCATCGAGGACGCGGGCGGGGCCACCGGCGCCGACGGCGACTATCTCGCCCGGGTCCGGGACACCGCCCCCGACGACACGGTCCGCGCGATGGTCACCGAGCTGGCCGTCGAGCCCCTGCACATCCGCCGGGAGGCGGACGAGGCGTATGCGGGCGTGCAGTTGGTCGCCGTGCGCCTGGCCGCCGTCAACCAGCGGGTGACGGAGGTCCGGGGCGCCCTCCAGCGGCTCGGCCAGCACGCCGACCCCGCCCATCTCGCCGCCGTCCAGAACGAGCTGTGGGTCCTCCAGCAGTACGGACAGTCCCTGCGCGACCGGGGCGCGGCGGCGCTGTAGGGCGCCGCGTCCGCTTCCGGCCTGCCCTTTCCCGGCGTTTTCCTGCCGTCTTCCACCGTCCCACCGGCCTCCCCGGCCCCACGGGTGGACCCCCGGACGATAGATGTAGCCGCCGGGTAGTCAGACGGTCACGGGCCGCTGCGTAAAAAGTGCCCGCACGCCCCTCGTGGCGGGCCTGTCCCGTACTCCACACTGGGGGCGGTGCCTGAGTCCTCGGAGCGCGGCGGTGTCGACCGGCCACTGCCGGATTCCCCCGCAGATCCACTCATGATGGACGGGACGGACGGCGGTGTGGCCGCCGCAGCCGTACCCGATCGTTCTGCCGCTTCAGCAGCGATCACCCTGGAGGTCGCCCCCGTGCAGACCCAGACCCTCTCCGACGCGGCCCCGGCCGCGCCACCGCACTCCCGGCCGTCCCCCTCGCCCGGCGCGGAACCGGCCGCGCCGCCGCGCTCCGCGGACGCCACGGGCGCGCCGGACGCCGGACCGGAGGGGGCGGAGGACATGACGGCGGCACCGGACGCCACCGCGCCGGAGCCCGACGGGCCCGGCGCGGTGGCGCCGCCCGAACCGGACGAGGCCGACGCGGCGGCGCCGCCCGAGCCCGTGCCGTCGGCCGCCCGGCCCGACACCAGCGGCCCGTCGTCCGACCTCTTCCGCCAGTACCTGCGCGAGATCGGCCGTATCCCGCTGCTCTCGGCGGCCGAGGAGGTCGAGCTCGCGCGCCGGGTGGAGGCGGGCCTGTTCGCCGAGGAGAAGCTCGGCACCACCCCCGATCTCGACTCCCAACTCGCCCTGGACCTGGACCGGTTGGTGGTCCAGGGCCGGATGGCCAAACGCCGTCTGATCGAGGCCAACCTCCGCCTCGTCGTCTCCGTCGCCAAGCGCTACATCGGCCGCGGGCTGACCATGCTCGACTTGGTCCAGGAGGGCAACCTCGGCCTGATCCGGGCCGTCGAGAAGTTCGACTACGCACGCGGGTACAAGTTCTCGACGTACGCGACCTGGTGGATCCGCCAGGCCATGTCCCGCGCCCTGGCCGACCAGGCCCGGACCATCCGGGTCCCGGTGCATGTCGTCGAGCTGATCAACCGGGTGGTCCGGGTGCAGCGCCGGATGCTCCAGGAGCGCGGCTACGAGCCCACCCACGAGGAGGTCGCGGCCCAGCTCGACATCACCCCGGAGCGGGTCGGCGAGGTGCTGCGGCTGGCCCTGGAGCCGGTCTCGCTGCACGCGCCGGTCGGCGAGGAGGACGACGTCGCCCTCGGTGACCTCATCGAGGACGGCGACGCCGCGTCCCCCGTGGAGTCGGCGGCCTTCCTGCTGCTCCGCGAACACCTGGAGGCCGTGCTCTCCACCCTCGGCGAGCGCGAGCGCAAGGTCGTCCAGCTCCGCTACGGACTGGTGGACGGCCGCCCGCGGACGCTGGAGGAGATCGGCCGGATCTTCGGCGTGACGCGCGAGCGGATCCGTCAGATCGAGTCGAAGACCCTCAACAAGCTCCGCGACCACGCCTTCGCCGACCAGCTCCGCGGCTATCTGGACTAGACCGTGTCGGCCGGTCCGCCCGGTGGCGAGGTGACCTGCCGTTGCGGTCGGCCCGCAGGGCGCCGGATCGGCCCCGCGGGCGGCACCGGGCCGGCCCGGCGCTAGGCCGGGTCGCCCTCGAACGCACCCGGATGGGTCTGCTCGCGCACCGCGACGTACTGCTGCCGCACGGCCTGCCCCACGGCCAGTTCCTCACCCGGTTCGAAGACCTGGCTGGCCGCCGCGGGCCACCGGGGCGGCTCGTGCGGCGAGAGGGTGCCGTGCGCGGCGCCGAGCGCCCAGGCGGCCTGACGGGCCGCGCCGATGGCGGTGTAGTCCGCGGGCTGGGGCACCACGATCTGCGCGCCCAGCAGCGCGGGCGCGATGGCCCGTACGGCCTGGAGGTCGGCGGCGGGCCCGAGCAGGAAGACCCGCCGCACCTGGACCCCGCGGCCGCGCAGCACGTCCAGCGCGTCCGCGAGCCCGCACAGCATGCCCTCGAAGGCGGCGCGGGCCAGGTGCTCGGGCTTCATCGACTCGCGCCGCAGCCCGGTGAGCGTTCCGGCGGTGTGCGGCAGACGGGGGGTGCGCTCACCCTCCAGATAGGGCAGCAGCACCAGTCCGTACGCACCGGGGGTGGACTTCAGCGCGAGTGCCGACAGCCCCTCCAGATCGGTGCCGAGCAGCTCGGCGGTGCCGCGCAGCACCCGTACGGCGTTCAGCGTGTGCACGACCGGCAGATGCATCCCGGTGGCGTCCGCGTACGACAGGATCGTGCCGGTCGGGTCGGCCAGCGCCTCGTGGTGGACGGAGAAGACCGAACCGGAGGCCCCCAGCGAGATCACCGCGTCCCCGACGCCGACGCCCAGCCCGAAGGCCGCGGCCATCGTCTCGCCGGTCCCGGCGGAGATCAGCAGTCCCTCGGGGGTGTGCCCGGCCGCCTCGGCGGGGCCGATCACCTCGGGCAGCCGCACCTGGTGGCCGAGTGCCAGCTCCACGAGGTCCGGACGCCAGGAGCCGGTGGCCGCCGACCAGTAGCCGGTGCCGGAGGCGGTGCCCCGGTCCGTCGTCCGCCGGTGCGGCCGTCCGAGCAGCTGCCACACCAGCCAGTCGTGCGGCTGCATCAGCTCGGCGACGCGGCGCGCCGCGTCCGGCTCGGTCCGGGTCAGCCAGCGCAGTTTGGCCACCGCCTGGGTGGAGGTCGGCACCGCGCCGACCGCCTGGGCCCACGCGGCGCGGCCGCCGAGCGCCTCGATGATGTCGGCGGCGGCGGCCTGCGCGCGCTTGTCGTTGCCCACCAGCGCCGGGCGCACCAGCGCCCCGCCCGCGTCCAGCGCGACCAGCCCGTGCTGCTGCGCGGAGACGCCGATGGCCTGCACCCCCTCCAGCAGCCCGCCCTCGGCGGCCTCGCCGAGGGAGAGCAGCCAGGACTGCGGGTCCACGTCATGCGGGGAGTCGTACGGCGATCCCTCGCCGCCGACGGCTGGATGCGGGGCGTACCCCTGTTTGAGTACGGCTCCCGTATCCGTGTCACAGACGACGATTCGTGTGCTGTCGGACGAACTGTCCAACCCGGCGACTATCCCCATGGACCAGATGATGCCACCGAGTGCCCTAGGTGTTGGTGGTGCCCCAGTCGTCCTCCCCCAGCGCCCGCTCCTCGCGCTGCCCGCCGATCCGCTCACGGAGCGGCCGCACCTTGCCGAGCGCCTTCACGGCGGCCTGGCGACCGCCGTGCGCGGCCGATTCGGCGGTGTTGCGGACGGCGGGGTTGTGTGCGAACCGCTGCGCGCAGCTGCGCAGCTGCTCGTACCGTTCGCGGCCGGCCCGTGTGCCCAGTACGTAACCAACAGCCAGCCCGGTGATGAACGTCAGCCGGTAGCGCATCGACCTGCCCTTCTGGTTGCCCTTCGCGTCGGACCCCGGGGTCGTGCCGCTCGCCTACCCGCCCGTGCCGCAGATCACCCACAGATCACCGACAGATCATCCGGGGGCCGTCCGCGGGGATACCGATTGGCGGAGCACCCCCCTGCTTGCGCTAATGTATGTGTCGCAGCGAACGCACGCCCTCCGGGAACCCCGGACGGGGGCGCGGTCGAGGCACACGGAGCAATCCCCTGTAGCTCAATTGGCAGAGCAGCCGGCTGTTAACCGGCAGGTTACTGGTTCGAGTCCAGTCGGGGGAGCTCGGTCCCCTGTAGCTCAATTGGCAGAGCATTCGGCTGTTAACCGGAGGGTTACTGGTTCGAGTCCAGTCGGGGGAGCCAACGGGAGAGGGCCCTGCGGGGCCCTTTTTCATGTCCGGTTCAGCCCCGGGCAGGGGTGCTCCGAACGGCGGAACGACGAGATCAAGCCATGATCGAGCCGCAGGCGCGTCCAACATCGGCCTGCCGGAGCAGCAGATCGTATGAGCGGCTATGCTGCGGCAGACGGCGCGCACATCTGTGAAGGCGCGCCGTTACGGGGCGGTAGCTCAGCCGGTTAGAGCAGCGGACTCATAATCCGTCGGCCGTGGGTTCGAGTCCCACCCGCCCCACCGCGCAGATATTCGCGAAAACGTTCCTGACCTGGTTTTTCAGGTCGGGAACGATCTTTTTGAGCCGGGTGTCGCACCGTACCCCGCCCCAGCCCGTCAGCACGGCAATGACACCGCCCACGATCGTGTCCCACAACGGGACAACGAGCCGGGTGCCCGGATGGACACGAGGGGCAGCGCCCTTCGGCCCGAACCCGCCCCCTCGGGCCGGAGCCCGAGGGGGCGACAGGACCGAGCCGTGGTCCGAAGCGGCGGTCAGCGGCCGATGACGTTGGAGCAGTTGCTGCCGATGTCGATGGCCCCGACCGGAGCGGCCCCGCCGACCGGCGCGAGGGTCCCGGTCGCGGTGTCGCAGTCGTTCGACTGGAAGATGAAGCTGAAGCTGTTGACGGTGATCCCGTTGCCGCTGTCGCCGAGCCCGGCGGACGGCACCCCGTACGCGGCCGCACTGCCCGCGCCGGCCATCACCAGCGTCGCGGACGCCGCGGCGAGGAGCGCTGCCTTCTTACCGATTCGCATCTGATTCCTCCGGATGAGCCATAAGGCCAAATATCTGACGATCAGATCCAACGGCTTGGCGCTGCCCGCGCCGGGCAAACGCGGCGGCGGGTAACTCGCCCGATGCCGAAATTCGCCGGTTCTGCCCAAAGGATTCCGCCGATCGCCGCCGCCCCGCCCAGCGGAGCCCCCAGCCCACTGCCGGCAGCCCGGCTGCTGCTCCGAGGGAGGAACGCCGCCGCGGCCGGGGGCGACCCCCGGGTGCGGGGAGCACGGCAGGTGGACCGCGAATCCGTGGACAACGCCGGGACCAACCCCGCGGGTGCGGGCAGCACGGGTTCTCATAGAAGCCGCTGTATTTGGTGGCGGGACCAACCCCGCGGGTGCGGGGAGCACCACAGGGAGTCCGGCAGCCGAATGGTGGTGTCGGGACCAACCCCGCGGGTGCGGGGATCACTGCACGCACAAGTCGTGCCGCCCGGAGAGGCAGGGACCAACCCCGCGGGTGCGGGGATCACCACCTCGCCATCGTGCACGGTCGTCCGGCCGCGGGACCAACCCCGCGGGTGCGGGGATCACCACCTCGCCATCGTGCACGGTCGTCCGGCCGCGGGACCAACCCCGCGGGTGCGGGGATCACCGGTAGCCGAGGTGCTCGAATCGCTGGGGTCTGGGACCAACCCCGCGGGTGCGGGGATCACACCAAGCTCCAGGACTACTACCTCCGCGAGGGGGGGGACCAACCCCGCGGGTGCGGGGATCACTGCCGCAGCCAATGTCCAGCGCGCGGCGGCCAGGGACCAACCCCGCGGGTGCGGGGATCACAGGAGGCGACCTGGGGGTTTAGGGGCGCGGGGGCTCGATTTTACTTACTTTGCCAATACTGACAGAGCTTCGGCCACTCACTTTGCAAGGCATGTCGCCCACCCCTTTCGTCTCGTGCCGAGTATTCCGGAAAGAGTCCGACCGGATCTGGGAGATCGAGAGAGCGACGCCCCCTCGCTACGTCGGCGGGGACACCAGTCCCGACTCGTAGGCCAGGATGACCAGTTGGACGCGGTCGCGGGCGGTGAGTTTGGCGAGGAGGCGGGTGACGTAGGTTTTGGCCGTGGCCACGCTGATGCAGAGTTCCGCGGCTATCTCGGAGTTGGAGAGTCCGGTGGCGACGAGGGTCAGTACCTGGCGTTCGCGGTCGGTGATGCCTTCGACGGGGCGCGGGGCCCTCGGGGCCGGGCGGGTGGCGAACTCCTTGATGAGGCGGCGGGTGACGCTCGGGGCGATCAGGCCGTCCCCCGCGGCGACCACGCGGATCGCGGCCAGGATGTCGTCCAGGGCCATGTCCTTGACGAGGAATCCGGAGGCCCCGGCGCGCAGCGCGCCGTAGACGTAGTCGTCGTCATCGAACGTGGTGAGGACGATGACATGGGCCGTGCCGGGGCCCGCGGTGATGCGGCGGGTGGCTTCGATGCCGTCCACACCGGGCATCCGGATGTCCATCACGACCACATCGGCCCGGGTGCTCTCGGCGAGTGCGACCGCCTCGGCGCCGTCGCCCGCCTCCCCGACGAGTTCGAGGTCGTCGGCTTCGGTCAGCACCATCCGCAGTGCCGCCCGGACCAGCGGCTGGTCGTCGGCGAGGACCACGCGTACGGTCACCGGGCACCCGCCGTGCTCGGCACCGCGGCGACCGCGGCGACCGCGGCGGCCGGGGCGGTGGCCACCGGCAGCCGCGCCGCCACCCGGAAGCCGCCGCCGGGACGCGGGCCCGCCGTGAACTCCCCGTGCAGCAGGCCCACCCGCTCCCGCATCCCCAGCAGGCCGTAGCCGTAGCCGTAGCCGTATCCGTAACCGGTGTCGCGCTCGGGGCCGCGGCCCCCGTCCACCACCTCCACCGACAGCGCGTCCTCCCGGTGGTCGATGGTCACCCGGCACGCACCGGCACCGGCGTGGCGGACCACGTTGGTGACCGCCTCCTGGACGATGCGGTACGCGGACATGTCCACCTCCGGTGGCAGTGGACGGGGTGTGCCCGACCTCCGGACGTCGACCCGCACCCCCGCCGCCGTGGTGTTCGCGGCCAGCCGGTCGATGTCCGCGAGGCCGAGTCCCTGGACGTCGGTGTCCTGGCCGGGGACCGGTGCGGCCTGGCGGAGCGCGCCGAGCATCCGGCGCAGGCCCGACAGGGTCTCCCGGCCCGCGGACTCGATGACGTCGAGCGCGTCGCGCGCCCCCGCCGGCTGGGTGTCGATGACCCGGCGCGCCGCGCCCGCCTGGAGCGCGATGATGCCGATGCTGTGCGCCACCATGTCGTGGAGTTCGCGGGCGATCCGCAGCCGTTCGGCGGTGACGGCCTGCGCCGCGGCCTGGGCGCGGGACCGTTCGGCGTGTTCCCGCGCCTGGTGGGCGGAGTTGCCGAGCAGCCAGGCGATGACGGTGGTCAGCGCCACCGTGAGCTCCGTCGAGGTGCCGACGGGCCAGCCGCACAGCACCCGCGTGGCCACGTAGCCGATCAGGACGCCGAGGGACATGGCCAGGGCGATCAGTCCGGTACGCCGCGGCCGGGTGGCGGCGATGGCGCATACGGCGACGTCCACCGCGAGGAACTGCAGCAGCGGAATCTCCGCGACGCTCAGGGCGGTCGACCCGATGACGGACCCCGCGAGCAGCAGCCCGAGCGCCTCCAGCGGACGCCGGGGCAGCCGGGCGCTTCCGGCCAGTGCCAGGGCGGTGGCCAGGGCCAGCGCGGTCAGACCGTCCCAGCGGTAGAGGAGCACCCCGGGGTAGACGGTCGGTTCCGACTCCCCGGGCAGCCGCAGTCGCAGCAGGAACGAGAGCGCGGCGCCCGCAGACCAGGTGACGGCCGTCCAGACACCCGGGGGAACACGTCGGAGGAGGGGCGCAGGCGGGGTGGCGGGCATGCGGCGATCGTAACGAGGCGGTGGCCGCGGAACATCGGACCGCGGACGTACACCCACGGGTGACAACGGCGCCGGGAAGTGTCGGCGGCGGTCCGACGACGGCCAGAGGGACCGGGCGGCAGCGTGGTCCATGTGATCGAAGCCAAGGAACTGACGAAGCGTTACGGGGCGCATGCCGCCGTCGACGCGCTGAGCTTCACCGTACGGCCGGGAAGGGTGACCGGGTTCCTCGGGCCGAACGGCGCGGGCAAGAGCACCACCCTCCGGCTGATCCTGGGCCTCCATGAGCCCACCGGCGGTTCGGTGACCGTCGGCGGACGGCCGTTCCGGGAACGTCCGCGCGGGCTGCGCCACGTCGGGGCGCTGCTGGACGCGCATGAGGTGCACGGCGGACGCAGCGCGTCGGCGCATCTCGGCGCCCTCGCGCGGAGCAACCGCATCCCGCGCCACCGGGTGGACGAGGTGCTGCGGGAGGTCGGCCTCGCGGAGGTGGCACGCCGGCGGATCGGCGGCTTCTCGCTCGGGATGAAACAGCGCCTCGGCATCGCCACCGCCCTGCTCGGCGACCCTCCGGTGCTGCTCTTCGACGAACCGCTCAACGGCCTCGACCCGGAGGGTGTGAAGTGGGTGCGCGGGCTGTTCCGGCGGCTGGCCGCCGAGGGGCGCACGGTGTTCGTCTCCAGCCATCTGATGTCGGAGATGGAGCACACCGCCGACGACCTGGTGGTCATCGGCCGCGGTGCGCTGCTCGCGGCGGAGACCCTGACGGAGTTCTCGGCGCGCGGCGACCGCCGGACCGTACGGGTGGCCACGCGGGACGCGGACACCGACGCGCTGACGGCGGTGCTGACCGGCGAGGGCGCGACGGTACGGCGGGACGGGGACGGGGACGCACACGCGGACGGGGGCGGCGGCGCGCTCACGGTGACCGGGCTGGACGCCGCCCGGATCGGCGACCTCGCCTGCCACCACCGCCTGCCGCTGCGCGAACTGACCGTCCGTACCGCCTCCCTGGAGGAGGCGTTCATGGAACTCACCGCCGACAGTGTCGAATACCTCGCGGGGGAGCCCCGATGACCACGATGACGACCACCTCCGTACCCGGCATCCGCGGTGGCGCCGTCGAGCCGTCCGCCCGGTTCCGCGATCTGCTCGCCGCCGAGTGGATCAAGCTGTGGTCACTGCGCTCGACGGTCTGGGCGCTGGTGGTCAGCGCGCTGACCGTGCTCGGGTTCACCATCGGCACCGCCTGGGACCAGCACCGCTACTGGCCCGACGACCCGCGGCACACCGCCGCGTTCATCGAGGACGGGATCGCGGTCGGCCTCATCTTCAACGGCAACGCCGCCACCGTCCTCGTCCTGGCCCTCGGTGCGTTCGGCGCCATGAGCGTCGTCGGCGAGTACGGCACCGGGCAGATCCGTACGACCTTCGCGGCCGTCCCGGCGCGCCGTTCGGTGATGGCGGCCAAGGTCACCGTGATGGCAGGGGTGATGGCCGTCTTCGGGGCGGTGGTGTCGCTGCTCTCCTTCTGTACGACCCAGGCGATCCTGTCGGAGCTGGGTGTCGGGGTTTCGATCGGCCACCCGGGCGTGGTCCGTGTGATCGTCGCGTCGGCGCTGCTGTCACCGGTCGCCGCACTCATCGGTATGGCGCTGGCCGCCGTACTCCGGCAGGCCGGGGCGGCGTTGGTGTCCACCGTGGCGGTGCTCGTCCTGCTGCCCGCCATCTTCAGCGAAGACCGGTACTGGAGTGCCGTCATCGACCACTCCCTGCTCCTCAGCGCGTGGTTCCGGCTGACGCAGTCCGGCACGTACGGCGGGGTGGCGCACCCCTGGACGACCGGCGGGGCGTGGTGCGTGTACGCGGTCTGGGCGGTGGTCGCGGCCGTGGTCGCGGTGGCGGTGGTCCACCGCCACGACCAGTGACGGTGCCCGGGCCGCCGGGGGGAACGAGGGAGCGGGGCCGTGCCGTGCCGCCGACCGGCGGCGCGGCACGGCCCCGCCGGCCGGGGCTCAGCGGCGTGTCACCGCGTGCTGCGCTCCACCGGGATCCACAGTTCCGCGTCGCCACGGCCGCCGTCCTCCGCGGGGCGCGTGCGCAGGATCTCCGGTCCCGGCCTGCTCCGGTACGGGTTCGACGGGAACCACTGGGTGAACACGTCCCGCCACAGGTACTGGATCACCTGTGGGAACTCACCCGAGACCTCGAACACCGCCCAGTCCCCGGCCGGGACGTCGAGTGTGTCGAGATCGCCGGAGCCGGACGGAGCCGCTCCACCCGTCACCACCGCGTGGTAGTAGTCGAGTTCGGTCCCCTCGGCGCGGCTGTCGTCCAGGTTGTCCGTGACGGCCACGATCCCCCGCGGCTCCTGGTCGCTCAGTGCCTCCAGCCCGGCCAGGGTCTCCGGGCCGATCTCCCGTACGAAGTCCATGATGGCCGTGTTGTGTCCCTCGTGGACCAGTGGGACACGGGCCCTCCTGCCCACCACCCGGAACTCCTCCTTCTCCACGATCCGATACCGCATGCTGACGCTCCCTTCGACGACAAGGCGGAAGGACATCCGTGGCTGGGAGTGCAGCGCGGCGCCGTCACGCCTGGCCTCGCCCGGACCGATGCCGTGCATCGCACGGAACGCCCGGGCGAACGCCTCGCCCGAGCCGTAGCCGTAGCGCGTCGCGACCTCGAGCAGGGTGCGCTCCGCGGAGAGCACCTCGGCCCCCGCGACGGTCAGCCGACGGCGCCGGACGTAGACGGACAGCGGCATACCCGCGAGCGCGGAGAACAGCCGCCGGAAGTGGTACTCCGACGTGACGGCGATCCGTGCCAGCTCGGCGGCGTCGATCTCCTGGTCGAGGCGGTCCTCGATATGGTCCATGGCTTGGTTCAGCCGCTCCAGCACTCCTGGCCTCCTTCCTTTCGGCCTCTTGGCTTCTTGGCGTTCACCACGCTAGGGAGGGCCCACCCTGCCGTACCCGACATCCGGTGCCCGGCCCGGTCGGGCGCCGCCTGCACCCGCCCCGCAGGGCCCGCACCACGCCCCTGACCTGCGGGAGAACGGCCCCGAGGAATACCGGGCGGGGGAGAGGGGTTACCGTCGTGGCATCTGCCGACGTACGGAAGCGGGATCTCAGGCATGAGCACGAGCACGAGCACCGTTGAACTCACGAAGGACAACTTCGACGAGATCGTCTCGGGAAGCGGCTTCGTACTGATCGACTTCTGGGCGTCGTGGTGCGGACCGTGCCGGATGTTCGCGCCCGTCTACGAGCGGGCGGCCGAGCGTCACCAGGACCTGACCTTCGCGAAGGTCGACACCGAGGCCCAGCCCGAGCTCGCCGCCGCCTTCGACATCCAGTCCATCCCCACGCTGATGATCGTGCGCGAGAACATCGCGGTCTTCGCCCAGCCGGGCGCCCTCCCCGCGGAGGCGCTGGAGGACGTCATCGGCCAGGCCCGCGCCCTCGACATGGACAAGGTCCGCACCGACATCGCCGCCGCCGAGAAGGCCGCGGCCGGTCAGGGACAGGCGGCTCAGGACGGCTCCGGCGAGGCGAAGGCATCCGACGGCCATGAGTGAGCTGGTGCTGATCCGGCACGGCGAAACCGAGTGGAGCCGGTCGGGGAAGCACACCAGCTGGACCGAACAGCCCCTGACGGCGCGCGGTGAGGAACAGGCCCGCGCGCTGCGCCCGCTGCTCGCCGGACGGACGATCGGACGCGTCCTGGTGAGCCCGCTGGGGCGGGCCGCGCACACCGCGCGGCTCGCCGGGCTCGACGGCGCGCAGGTCGAGCCCGATCTGCACGAATGGGACTACGGCGGCTACGAGGGCATCACCACCGCCGAGATCCACCGCACCCGCCCCGACTGGAACCTGTGGACCGACGGGGTGGCACCGGGCGACGCCGAGCACCCCGGGGAGTCCCCCGAGCAGATCGGCGCCCGGGTCGACCGGGTGCTGGCCCGGATCGCGCCCGCGCTCGAGGGGAAGGCCACGGACGGGTCGGCCACGGACGGGACGGCGGACCGCGGGGATGTCGTGCTGGTCGCCCACGGCCATGTGCTGCGGGTGCTCACCGCCCGTCGGCTGGGCCTGCCGCCGTCCGCCGGAGCGCTGTTCCGCCTCGACACCGCGACCCTCAGTCGACTGGGAACCGAGCACGGCCGCCCGGCGGTTGTCGCCTGGAACGTAGGCTCGGAGCCGAACTCCGGGCGGGTCGCAACCGGCAGCGGTACGGCCACGGCCGGATGATCGGACCCGACCGTCCCCTGGTGCGTCGTCCGAACGGCGTCACCTGACAGGAAGCAGGGAACAGCGAGCATGGCTACGACGCGCACCGCGCACACCGTCTGGAACGGCAATCTGGCCGAGGGCAAGGGAGTCGTCACCTTCGACTCGTCCGGGATCGGCGAGCAGCCGGTGTCCTGGCCCTCCCGCGCCGAGCAGGCGAACGGCAAGACCAGCCCCGAGGAGCTGATCGCCGCCGCGCACTCCAGCTGCTTCTCGATGGCGCTGTCGCACGGCCTGACCCAGGCCGGGACCCCGCCGACGCAGCTGACCACCCAGGCCGAGGTCACCTTCCAGCCCGGCACCGGCATCACCGGGATCCACCTCACCGTGGAGGGCACGGTCGAGGGGCTGGACGAGGCGGCGTTCGTGGCGGCCGCCGAGGACGCCAAGAAGAACTGCCCGGTGAGCCAGGCGCTCACCGGTACGGAGATCACCCTGTCGGCGAAGCTGGCCTGACGTTCTCCTCCTGCTCCACGCGCTGGAGCAGACCCCAGGTGAACTCCGCCACGTAAGGGCGGAGTTCACCTTTCTCCGCTCCCTCCGTTCCGGGGGCGTCGAAGGCCAGCCGCCAACGGGTGGGCGCCGAGCCCTCCATGGGCCGGGCGGGCGCGAAGGCGCGCGCCACCTCGTCCACCGTGCAGGACCACGGCAGCAGATCGGCCGCCGTACGCAGGGCCGGTCCGGCCGCGCCCGGGGCGCGCACCAGCCACTCGTTCCACACCGCCCCGCCGGGCGCGGTGAGTACCTCGAACCGCAGATCCGGCCACAGGGGTACCGGCCAGCTCAGCGCGTCGCAGGTCAGATCGCCGATCCGGCGCTTCGCGGAGGTCTCGGGCGGGCCGAGCACCGAGCGGTAGCGGGCCACGGCGGACCGCCGTCGCGGGGACCGCTGCATGGCCTGCCAGCGCCGGTTGGCCTCGCGCATCACGGCCCGCCCGAACCCGAGTTCCCGCAGTGCGTCCTCGACCAGTCCGGGCTGGAAGTCGGCCATCCGCCGCAGCAGGACGAGGACGAAGGGGAAGGGATCGGGGAACGGTTCGGACCCGGGGAACGAGGACGCGGAAGCCATCCCCCCATCCTGGCGCAGCGACCGCCCGGCCCGGGCGGCACGTGTCTCCGGCGGGGCCGGCGGCGCGTGTGCCCCGCGGGCCGGGTGCGGCGCGCTGGGACGGCGGCGGGCGCAACCCGCCCCGGACCCGGTTCCCCGTTCTTCCAACGGGCCCGGCGGCGCGTCCGTCTGGCGGGGCCGGGTGGCCCGTGCGTCCCGCCGGAACGGGTGCCGCGCTCTCATCCTGCGGGTCCCGTGCCGGGCGCGGCGCGGCGTCCCCTCCGCTGGTCCGGCGGCATGAGCCCCTGTGGACCCGGTGGCGCATCCGCCCCGCGGACCGGTGTTACGCCCCCTGCCCCGCGGGGCCGGTGCACGGTTCGTCCGGAAGGAAGACCGGTGCCGGGTCCCCGCCCCGCGGGATCCGTGCCGGGTGCGGCGCGGCGGGACGTGGACGGGCGCAACCCGTCCCCTCCGCTGGTCCGGCGGTATGGGCCCCTGCGGGTCGGTGCCATGTGCGTCCCGCGGATCCGGTGGCCACATCTGCCCGGTGGACTGGTGCCACGCCCCTGCCGGGACCGGTGCACCGTTCGGCCGGAGGGAAGACCGGTGCCATGCCCCACCCCGCGGGACTCCCGCCCCGTCCGCCCCGCGGAATCCGTGCCGGGCGCCGCGGCGCCGCGGTACGCGGATGGGCGCGTACCCGCCCCCGCGGGGCGAAACCAGGCAGGACCGGGGCCTTCACCTCGGACCGGGCCCGAACCGTGGCGGACCGGGACCGGTATGGCCGTTCCGGCGGTTCTCGCGCAGGGGCGCGGCCCCCTGCACAGGATCCTCACACCCGCGCGTATCCGGGTTGTTCATCGGTCACATAACCTGCCCGGCGTCATGGATTACTGCCCTCCCTGCCGCCGCCACCTCAACGGTGCGCTCTCCTGCCCCGGATGCGGAAAGCCCGTCGAGGAACTCGAGCTGCCCACGGCCGGGTCGGGAGCGGCGGAGGCGGGTGCGGGCGCCGACGGGGCCTCCGATGCGCCCCTGTCGCGTGCGGAACGGCGCAGGGCGCAGCGGTCGCCGTCCGGCGCGACCCGCCGGAAGCCCAAGTCCCATGGGATCGTCGGCGGTGGCGGCGCGCGCCGCGCCCGCCCGGGGCGCGCCCGCCGGAGGGTCGTGGTGGCCGCGGTACTGGGCCCGGTGCTGGCCGCCCTGTTCGTGGCGGAGCTGGCGAACGAGGGGTACTTCCGGGAGTCGACCCCCGCGCCCGCCAGTGAGAAGCCGGTGGCCGACCGCGGTGGCGGCGTGACGGAGTCCGCCGAGCCCGTGGTGCGTGACAGCGGCGGGCCGAGTACGGGCCCGGCCACCGGCAGCGGCCGTCCGGACGACGACGGCGGCGACCGCGAGGACAAGAAGGGCGGGGGCGCGAAGAAGGCGAAGGCCACCCCCTCGCCGGACCCCGAGACCCCGGCCTCCGACGCACCGGAACCCTCCGCCCCGGCCACCGGTGGCCCCGGCCCCTCCCGGCCGTCCACCCCGGCGACGTCGAAGCCGCGTCCGACCGCGCCGGGCCCGTCCGAGCCGGCCCCGACCCCGACTCCGTCCGAGACCTGCGACCGCTTCCTGTGGTGGTGCACCTAGGCCCGGTCCTGCCGGACTTCATGGGCCCGCGACGCCTGGTACCGCACCTCGCCGCGTTGTCGGGGTCGTCCGAGTACGCCACCGTGCGATGCAACGCACCGGACGCCGCGGGCTGATCCACGAAGACCGGCAGGACAGGGCCTGGCGCCTGCCCCGAGCCTTGTCCGGCGGACCCCTGCGGATCAGTGCGGAGCGGTCGCGGCTCGGGCCGACCCCGACGGCGTCGCGCGGCGCCGGACACCGCCGGCCCGCCGTGGTCCGCCGGACGGGCCGACGGGCGCGACCGGCCGGACCGGCCTGACGGGGTCGGCGGACCGACCCGCCGGACTGGTCGGGCCGCGCCGACAGGTCAGGCCGGCTCCGCCCGCGATCCGCGGCGACCGCAAGGCCGCCGAGACCTGCCGGATCGCGTTCCGCTGCTGCGTTCCGGTCCTTCGGCCGGCCGCGACGTTCGACGAAGCCCGCGGGCGGACATCAGCGCCGGAGTGAAGGGCATCCTCGACATCGGACCGACCCCGGAGCTCCAGGAAACTCTGGGGCGGCGACCGGCCCGGACCAGGGCGCCAGGTCCGACGCCCGCATGGGCCCGTCCCTGCCGAACCGGCCCGACAGGGCCTACGGCTCGACGCCGAGCATCCGCCGCAGCAGATCCCGCAGCGCCGTGCGCTCGTCGGCCGAGAGCCCGGCCAGCGGCTCACGGGCGAAGTCGAGCGAGCCGCGCAGCCGCTCGGACGTCTCCTTGCCCGACTCCGTGGCCGCGGCCAGCTTGACCCGGCGGTCGGCCGGGTCGAGACGGCGCTCGACCAGCCCCCGGGACTCCAGCCGGTCCACGATCCCCGTGACGTTCGACGGCTCGCACTTCAGCTGCTGGGCTATCCGCCGCATCGGCGTGGGCCCCCGGGACAGCAGTCCCAGGACACGGGCCTGCGCTCCGGTCAGCGCGTGCTTGGCCGCCGCCTCCTCGTATTCCTCGTGGTAGCGGGCCACGACGGTACCGATGAGCTCGACGACCTCGAGGGTCAGCGGGTCGATGCGGGGTGTCATGGACACCAGGGTACTCATTTACTTGACAACATGAAATATCCAGGCGCATGATTGTTTCACCTACTGAAGTATTCCTACCGCTTTGAGGGAGGCTTCTCCTCATGTCCGTCATCCCCGCCACCGGCCGTGAATGGCATCTCGTCGCCCGCCCGGAGGGCTGGCCGAAGCCGGAGGACTTCGCCCTGCGCGAGGCCCCCGTCGCCGAGCCCGGCCCCGGCCAGGTCCTGATCCGCAATCTCTACATGTCGGTGGACCCGTACATGCGCGGCCGGATGAACGACGTGAAGTCGTACGTGCCGCCGTTCCAGCTCGACCAGCCCATGGAGGGCGGCGCGGTCGGCAAGGTCCTCGCCTCCGACGCGGACGGCATCGCGGCCGGTGACCACGTCCTGCACATGGGCGGCTGGCGCGAGTACGCCGTGGTCGAGGGCAAGAGCGTGGTCAAGGTCGACCCGGAGATCGCCCCGCTCCCCGCCTACCTCGGTGTGCTCGGCATGCCCGGTCTCACCGCGTACGCGGGTCTGCTGGAGGTGGCGTCCTTCGAGGAGGGCGACGCGGTCTTCGTCTCCGGTGCCGCGGGCGCCGTCGGCAGTGAGGTCGGCCAGATCGCCAAGCTCAAGGGCGCCTCCCGGGTGATCGGCAGCGCGGGCACGGATGAGAAGGTCCGGCTGCTGGTCGAGGAGTACGGCTTCGACGCCGCGTTCAACTACAAGAACGGTTCGGTCACCGAGCAGTTGAAGGAGGCCGCGCCCGACGGGATCGACGTCTACTTCGACAACGTCGGCGGGGACCACCTCGAGGCCGCCATCGACCGCCTCAAGCTGCACGGCCGGATCACCGTCTGCGGCATGATCGCCCAGTACAACGAGACCGAGCCGCCCGCCGCCCCGCGCAACCTCGCGCTGATCATCGGCAAGCGGCTGCGGATGCAGGGCATGCTCGTCTACGACCACCAGGACCTCCAGCAGCAGTTCTTCGAGGAGGTCGGCGCCTGGATCCGCGAGGGCAAGCTGCACTACCGCGAGACCGTCGTGAAGGGCGTGGAGAACGCGGTGGACGCGTTCCTCGGCATGCTGCGCGGCGACAACATCGGCAAGATGATCGTCTCCTTCGAGGACTGAGCGGCAGCGGACACGGTGGCCCCGGGGCGTTCCCCGGGGCCACCGGCGTATTCCGGCGCGCTGCGCTTTCCGGGCGAACCGGCGTCAACTTCCTTGTGGCGTAGGCACACGAATGAGGTACTGGAAACAACCAAACGGTGGGCCGCCCATCCCTCCCGGGGAGCGCGGCCCGCGGATTCCTCCGCTCCTTGCGTGCGGACCGGTCGGGCAGTGTCGCCGTCCCGCTGATAATGAGGGCCTCCCCGAGGGACCGCGGTGTCCACTCCCGATCCTCAATGAGGAGACACCTCATGTCCTCACCCGTGTCCCACCAGGACGTCGCGCTCGCGGTCGGCGCGCCGACGATCCTCCTCGTCGTGCCGAGCTCCGGGCCCATCGGCGGCGGCAACCCCGTCGTGCTGATCGGAACCAACCTGGACACCGTCACCTCGGTGACCTTCGGTGGTACCGCCGCCCCGATCGTCGCGCAGACCGCGAGCGTGCTCGTCACCACGGCCCCCGCGCACGCGGCGGGCGCGGTCCCGGTCGTCGCCACCAACCCGTCGGGCTCCAGCGCCCCGGCCGCCTACACCTACCTGGCGCCGCTGCCCCCGGCCGCCATCCTCATCACCCCGGTCAGCGGTCCGTCGGCGGGCGGTACGCCGTTCACCATCATCGGCGCCAACCTCACCGGTGCCTCCGTCACCTTCAACGGCGTGGCCGCGACCGGTGTCACGGTGACCGCGGGCGGCGCGGTGCTGACCGGTGTCACCCCCGCGGGTACGGCGGGCCCCGCCACCGTGGTCGTCACGACCCCCGGCGGAACCGCCACCGTGCCGGGCGGATTCCTGTACGTCTGAGTGTCCCCCGCGTGCCCCCGGAGGTCGCACACCTCCGCGGACACACCGGGCCGTTCGCACCGGCCCGCCGTTCCCCGTCCGGCTCGTCCGGGCGGGGAACGGCCGTGTCCGGCCCCTCACACCGCGGGGCGGCCGGATCCCCGGGGGGTGCGGGGCCGGGGCGCACCGGGCACGGCGCCCGCGCGGCGGGCGGTCTGCACGGCGGCGGACACCTCCAGCGCGTCCCGCAGACGCGCGCCGACGCTCTCCGCGAGCAGCGGTCCGGTGAGGGTGCGGGAGCGGACATGGCGGACGACGGTCTCGGCGATCGTGCGGAAGTGTGCCGCCAGCGCCTCCTGGTCGTCCTCCTCCCCGTCCCCGTGGGCGTCCTCCGGCCACGCGGAGTCGCACAGCGTTCCGGTGAGGTCGTCCAGGACCCGGTCCAGGTCCGCCGACAGCAGGGCGGTGGTGGCCAGTCCGTCGTCCTTCAGATCCTCCGGGTACGGCGCGCGGGCCCAGCCGAGGTGCTCCTCCCACCAGTAGACGAAGCCGAGTTCACAGCCGCTCTCCAGGTCGAGCAGGGTGTCCCAGGGCAGCCAGTCGGGGCCGCCGCGCAGGAAATCCACCGGCGGGGTGTGCCACTTCCCCTTGCTGGCCTCGCTGTCCTCGCCGTAGAGCACGGCGGGCCCGCCCTCGACGAGGGCCAGCCGCCACCAGTTGCCGCCGCCGTCGTCGACGCGTACGCCCCGGTGGCCGACGGTGTTCGCGTCGAGGCCGCCGACGAGGTCGGCGCACACCACCCGTGCGGTTCCGGCCGCCCAGAGCAGCTCGGGGTGCGGCAGATCCTCGGGGCGGCCGGGGCGGTGTCCTGCGCTCATGTGGTCCCGTACTCCGTGCTGTTGGTGCGGTGTGTGTCGCGACTGAGGACGCGGCGCGCGCCGCGCGCGGTTGCGAAAAGACCTTGCACACCGGGGTCGGCCGGATGAAGGGTGTGCAGCGATCCGCACCCGGCTCCCAGGAGGTACCCCCATGCCAGACCGCGACCAGCCGGCGGTCCATGAGTTCACCGTCGGCCGCCCGGGGGCCGGGCCGTACGGCATCACGGCGGGTCCGGACGGCGCCCTGTGGCTCACCCTGGTGCACTCCGGGGAGATCGCCCGGCTGTCCGTCACCGGCGACGGAACGGCGGAGACCACCGTCCGGCCGCTGGACTCGGGGGAGTGCGGTCCGATGGTCATCACCCCCGGGCCGGACGGCGCGCTGTGGTTCACCCGCTCCCGCGACGGCCGGATCGGCCGGATCACCACGGACGGCGAGATCACCTCGTTCGCCCTGCCCACCGCCGACAGCGCCCCGTACGGCATCACGGCGGGGCCCGACGGTGCCCTGTGGTGCACCCTGATGAACCGCGACGCCCTCGCGCGGATCACCACCGAGGGCGAGGTCACCGAGTTCCCGCTGCCGGTCGAGGGGGGTTTCCCGTCGGCCGTCGTGGCGGGTGGCGACGGGGCGCTGTGGTGCACCCTGAACCAGGGCAACGCCATCGGACGCCTCGCCCCCGACGGCGACACCACCCTGTACGAGCTGCCCACACCGGCTGCCGGACCGGTCGGGATGACGCTCGGCGGCGACGGCGCGGTGTGGTTCGTGGAGATCATCGCGGGTCAGATCGGGCGGATCACACCCGATGGCCGGATCCAGGAGTTCCCGCTGCCGGACCGCACCGCCAAACCCCATGCCATCGCCCCCGACCCGGCCGGGGGCTGCTGGTTCACCGCATGGGGCACCGGACGCGTCGGCCATGTCGACGCCACCGGCGAGGTCCGCGAACACCCGCTGCCCACACCCTCCTCGGAGCCCCACGGCATCGCGGTGACCGCGGACGGCACGGTGTGGGCGGCGCTGGAGTCGGGCAGTGTGGCGCGGCTGATCCCGTAGGCGTCCCGGCGGACCGGGGGACGCCACCGCCGTCGTTTTCGCGCCACATCCGCCGAGTAGGCTTCGCCCATGCGTGATCTTGCGACCGGTTTCGGTTACCTGATGAAGGGGCAGCGCTGGGTGGCCCGGCACGGGCGGTGGTGGGGGATAGGGATGCTGCCCGCCCTCATCACCCTCGTCGGCTACGCGGCGGCGCTCGTCGCACTCTTCTTCTGGACCGACGATGTCATCGCGTGGGCCACTCCGTTCGCCGACGACTGGTCCTCACCGTGGCTTGCCGTCTTCCGCGGCTCCCTCGCGATCCTCTTCGCCGCCGCCTGTCTGTTCCTGGCGATCATCACCTTCACGGCGGTGACCCTGCTGGTCGGGCAGCCCTTCTACGAGTCGCTCTCCGAGGCGGTGGACCGCTCCGAGGACGGCCACGCACCCGAGTCGGGACTGCCGCTCTGGCGTGAGCTGTGGATCGGGCTGCGCGAGGCCATCGTCCTGGTGATCCGCGTGACGCTGTGGAGCGTGCTGTTCTTCGCGCTCGGCTTCATCCCGGTGATCGGCCAGACCGCGATCCCCGCGCTCGCGTTCTGTGTGACCGGTTTCTTTCTCGCCGAGGAGCTGACCTCGATCGCGCTGCTGCGCCGCGGGGTGCTGCTGAAGGAGCGGCGGCGGATGCTGCGCGGCCGCCGTCTGCTCACCCTCGGCTTCGGTGTGCCGCTCGCCCTTGCCTTCCTGCTGCCGCTGGTGGCGGTGGTCCTGATGCCGGGCGCGGTCGCGGGTGCGACCCTGCTGGTTCGCGATCTGACGGGCGAGGCCGCGGCGTCGGACGGCGGGGACGCGGGTCACCCGGCGGACATGGTGGCGGGCGACCCGCCACCGCCCCCGGTCGGCTAGGCCCTGTTCCGCCGGTCGTCGCGGGCCCACGAGGACCGGCAGGACAGGGCCTGGGCCCGGGTGGGCGCGGGGCCGGACGACACGCCTCAGCCCGCCGCCACGGTCAGTACGGACCGCACCTGTTCCGTGATGGCGAGACGCTCGCGGACGAACTCCGGGTCGGTCACCTCACCGGTCGCCGGATCGGTGTTCCCGGGGCCGAACCGCAGCACCGGTGTGTGCAGATGGCCACCGGGTGCCTTCAGTCCGACCGCGTCGCGCAGCAGCGTGGCGCGGTAGGCGATCTCGTTGGACAGATAGTCCCCGCCACCTCCCGCACGCGCCGTCGAACCGGGTGTCGGCCCGTCGGGACGGACCACCGGGCCGCCGCCGCCCGCCGGGATCTCGGTGACCTCGGTGTGGTCGTACACCGGGAACGGCCCGGTGTCCGCCGCCACGATCCGTCCGTACGGAAGGGTGGTGGTCGTCCACTGCGGCTGCGGCGCCGGGGCGGGCACCCCGGGGACGAGGGGCACGGTCCCGGTCTCCGACGCGTTGGCGTTGTCGGGATAGCCGCCCCGCCAGGCGCCGTTGGTGCGCTCCACGTCGAACCGGCCGACCCGGCCCTGGCTCACGGTCATGAAGACATCCGCCCGCCGCGGCCCGGACCGGAACGACGGCAGCAGTGTCTTCTCGACGGTCCCGTCCGCGAAGTCCGCCCAGCGCACGGGGAACACCGCGGTCTCGATCCGCGCCGGACCCCGCCCGGTGCTGATCGTGGTCCCGTCCAGCGCGAGCGCCGCGGCCCCCGAGGGATTGGACCGGCGCGGATCCGCGTCCAGCTGGAACGGGTCGAAGCCGGTCACCACGATCCGCCTGACTTCCGGGCCGGCGGGCAGATCGATGGAGTCCTCACCGCGCGACCGGCGTTCCAGCGTGCCGAGCAGCGCGGCCCGCCGCGCGTCGGACAGCGGGAACCCGGGCCGCCACTCGCCCAGCGCCCGGGTCATCCCCAACCGCGCCCAGTACAACGGCCGGTCGTCATCCCGGCTGAGGTCACCACCCGCGGGTCCGCGCCCCTGCGCCCGGTCCACCGCCCGCCGCCACAGCCGTTCCCCCTGGCGCGCCACCACGGTCTCCGCCTCCGCGACGGACCGCACCCCCGCCAGCGCCCGCGCGAACTCCGGCGCCACGGTGTCGAACCCGCTGCGCCGCAGGATCTCCCGTGGCGCCTCCAGCCCCAGCCGCCCCTCCTCCACGGTCGGCCCCCCGACCCGGGCCTCCGCCACCCCCGGCCCGGCGAACACCAACGGCACGGCAGTGAGCAACGCGGCCCCGAAGAGGGCCAGACGGGCACGAGTGGGTCTCATACGGAGTCCTTTCTCCCGGCCCGGCAGTCTAGGACGCACACGCCCCGAAAACAGGAGGGCGTCATGGCCGGGCGATGGCGTGATGGCAGCGGCCCCGCCCGGATGACACGATGACCGTCCAAGGACGGTCAAGCCGCTCTGCCGGTCCATGCCCTGCGCCTGATCACGGACCGCTGTCCGCACGCCCTCGGTGCCGTGCTCGGGGGATTCGCCGCCACCGGCCGGGTGACCCCGGCCGGCGACCTGGACCTGGTGGTCCTCCTGCCCGACTCCGGCGCGCCGACCCCGGCCCGGTCCAGCACAGTTGACCGCCACCCGCCGTGCCGGAGCGATCCGGCGGGTGCGTGGCAGGAGCCCGACGGTGTGATCATCAGGCGCATCGGGCAGGCCGTGGCGGGTCTGTCTGCCAAATGGCTCGAACCGCCGCGCCCGCACCCCTGATCGGTCTAAGCGGCCGTGTCGGAGCCGCCGCCCGTCCACGCGCCCCGGAAGTCTGCACGCAGACATTCGTGTACGAGTGAGGGAAAGGTGACCGATGAGACGAGCGATGCGAGCGGTGGCCGTGGGCGCCTCGGCGTTCTGTGCCGTGGCCTTCGGCGGAGTCAGCGTGGCCCAGGCGCAGTCGGGGCCCTCGGGTGAGGCGCTGCTCGCCTCCGCCCTGGGCGGGACGTTCCAGGAGAACCACTGCGGCACCTCCTTCGGCGGGGTCGAGCTGGAGGCCGCCGTCGCCGGTGCGACCGGGGACACCAACGTCGGCGGCAAGTGCTCCAACGTGAGGGTCCGCAACAACCCGGAGAAGAAGCGCGAGCGGACCGACTCGTCACCTGCGGGAATGTCCGGGATGAACCGTCCGGCCATGCAGCAGGGCCCGGCCACGCAGGGCCGCGCGGCCATGCCGCAGATCTCGGTGCCGCAGATCTCCATGCCGCAGACCTCGGTGCCGCAGGCGTCGGTGCCGCAGGCGTCGACCATGCCCGCGCAAGCCGGCTAGGTCATGTCACAGGCCTGACTTTCGGCAGTGTTCCCGTGCCCCGGTCCTCCGAGAGGGTCGGGGCATGCGAATGTCACGACGTCAACTCCTGGGCGGCCTGGCCGCCACCGGTGCCACGGTCACCCTCACCTCCGTCGCCATCGCCCACGGGGGCGAGGACACCTCCCGGCCCCGTGCCGGGCGGAGCCGGCCGGCCGCGGAGCCCGTACGGCTGCAACTGCCCCGGCCCACCGGGCCGCACCCGGTCGGTGTCACCGAACTGCACCTGGTGGACCGGACCCGGCGCCAGCCGAGCTGGACCGGGGCGGGGAAGCGGTTCCGGGAGCTGATGGCCGGGGTGTGGTACCCGGCCGCCCGGGACGGTGACGCACCGGCCGCGCCCTATATGGCGCCCCGCGCCGCCGCCGTGTTCGGGGCGGGCGCGGCGAAGATACTCGAGCTGGAGCGGGGGGACATCGACTGGGCCGGGTTCACCACCCACGCCCGCACCGGCGCGGACGTGGCGCCCGGCCGTACCCGCAGGCCGGTGGTGCTCCACGCCCCGGGGATGTACAACGAACGCACCCTCGACACCAGCGCCGTCACCGAACTGGCCAGCCACGGCTATGTCGTGGTCACCGTGGACGCCCCCTACGAGTCGCACGCCGTGGAGTTCCCCGATGGCCGGGTGGTCGAGCCGGCGCCCGGTCTCGGTGCCATCGAACCGGTCGCGCGGCGCAACAAGGCCGCCCTGGACGTCCGCGTCGCCGACATCCGCTTCGTCCTCGACCGGGTGGAGGCGCTCGCGCGCGGCCGGACACCCGAGGAGCCGCACTCCCTCCCGCGCGGGCTCGCAGCCGCCCTCGACGCCTCCCGTATCGGCATGTTCGGGCATTCGCTCGGCGGGATGGCCACGGCCGAGGCGATGCGGCTGGACCGCCGGATCCGGGCGGGGGTGAACCTCGACGGGCCGCTCGGCTACGACTGGGCCGACCCCGGGCAGCTGCTGCCGGTCGCCCGCACCGGACTGGACCGGCCCTTTCTCCAGATGGGCGCCTGGCTGACGACGGACGACAGCCGCCGTCCGCACACCCACCGGCACTCCCCGTCCTGGCGGGCCATGTGGCGCAACTCCAGCGGCTGGAAGCGCGACCTGTGGACCGAGGCCGCCGGGCACAACTCGTTCACCGACTACCAGACGGTACTGCCCGGTCTTGCCGAGCGGTTCACCCTGCCGGACGGGCTAACGGCCAACATGATCGGCAGGGTTGACCCCCGGCGGTTCACCGCGAGCCGACGGGCCTATCTCACCGCCTTCTTCGAACAGCATCTGCACGGCCGTCACCAGCGGTTGTTCGACGGTCCTTCGCCCCGCCACCCGGATGTGCGGTTCATCGACTGACCCCGTCGCCGCGTCCGTGGCGGGTCAACCCGCCGCTCCGGAACCACCCGTTGGGCGGCGCTGGACACGCCGCCCGGCGGGTGAGGGTCCCGCCGCACGGTCCGTGCGCCCGGTAGCTCTACAGGAATCCGCTCCCCGCACACGGAGGATTCCGTTCATGCGCAATCGTCATCGCGTCCTCGGCGCCATCGCCGTCCTGCTCATCTCGGCCCCGGCCGCCCACGCCACGTCGGCCGGCGCCCCCGAGAGCCGCGGTGTGCCCCCTCGGGCCGCCGACGCCATCTCCCGTCCGGCCGTGCCCCTGCCCTGGGGCGACAGCCTGTCCATCGACCGCACCGGGTACGTCAACCGGGGCGGCACCGTCACGGTGTACGGCACCTACCGCTGTGCGTACGACACGATGGACTCCCCGCGCGCCAGCATCCTCGTCACGCTGACGCAGGGCGCCGAGCGCGACACCCTCGGCTCCGCACCGGCCATCTGTGACGGCCGGCAGCACCGCTTCTCCGTCGACGGCAGCGGGTACTTCGTCGACGGCGCGGCCTACGCCGAGGCCCGCATGGTGAAGTACGGCGACCGCGGTGACTTCGTGCCGATGCCGCGCACCGTGGCCGACACCGAGCACTCGGTCACGCTCGTCAACCCGATGCGCTGATCCGTGCGGGGCGGGGCGGCCGGGTGACCGGGCCGCCCCGCCCCATCCCCGGATCCGCCGGGCCCGGTGCGGCTACGGTGCCGAGATCCTCCGGTAGGCCATCGCGGCCAGCCGCTGCTGACCGGCCTTGCTCGGGTGGAACCAGTCCCACCTGCTCAACTCGCGTGTGGTGAAGCGGTAGTTGTGCACGGCCGGATCGTAGCGGCACAGCTCGTCCCGGCCGCACACGTCCTTGAGCACCTTGTTGTAGCTCTTCACCCGCTGCGCCACCTGGCGCCGCCGGTCCATCGAGGCCGCGTCCAGGGCGTCGGAGTCCTTGAGCATCGAGGGGCAGATGCCCAGCTTCCAGATCTGCTTCCCCAGGACGTTCTTCCGCCCCTCCGACCACAGCCGCTTCAGATCGGGCACGCTCGCCACGTACACCTGGGTCTTGGGCAGCTCGCGCCGGAGTCTGGTGAGGGCGGAGGTGAAGGTGGTGCGGAACTCCTCGGGCGAGGTCATGTCGGAGACCGAGGACCGGCAGGCGTCATTGGCGCCGATCATCACGGTCACCAGCTGGGGCTTGCGTGCCACCGCCGCCGTGACCTGAGCGGGCAGATCGTCCATCACCGCGCCGGTCTTGGCGAAGTTCCAGCTGCGGGTGGTCGAGCGCAGCCGCTGGGCGAGGCTGTTCACCTCCTTGCCGGTGGACCAGGACACCTCCGGGCAGTCGGAGAGCACCGAGCAGGCGTCGAAACCGCGGGTGATGGAGTCGCCCAGCGAGGCCAGGGAGTCCGGGCTGGTGTTCCAGACGACCCGGGGTTTGGCGTGCGGCGACTTCCCGCCCCGGGACGGGCCCTGCCGGGACGGACCGTCCGAGCTGCTGAAGCAGCCCGAGGCGCTCAACACGGCGGCCGTGGTGAGCAGCGCGACCCCCGCGCGCGCCACGGGCCGCACGGTCGGACGCACGGCAGCACGCCCGGTCATGGACGCGGTGGCCGACCGCTTCCGGCGTGTCGCGCTGGCCCGCATGGCTGTTCCCCCTCCGGCTGATGGGTGATATCTATCCGGGTCCGACGGTACGTCACTCCTCCGACTGGTCCGCGCGGTACTTTTTTCTTGTGACAGATGCGCTTCCGGCCAGTGCCGAGGGGTGCTGTACGGTACGGCCACCTTACGCCGCGTCACATCGTGTCCCTTTTCTAGAGAATTCTGCACGATAAATTTCACTGCAGGTAATGTCGGGACTGGTGTAGAGGTGATCACTAGGGCAGAATGTCGGGTGGTGTCCCGGACACGACCGGTACGGACATGAGGCCGCTGGGGAAGGCGCACCTCGAACCGCACAGGAGGTCCCGGTGACGACACGTGGAGTTCTGTATGTGCACTCCGCACCGCGCGCGCTGTGCCCGCATGTCGAATGGGCCGTCGCGGGCGTCCTCGGCGTGCGCGTCACGCTCGACTGGATCAAGCAGCCCGCCGCCCCGGGCACCTGGCGCGCGGAGTTCTCCTGGCAGGGCGAGGTCGGTACGGCCTCCAAACTGGCGTCCGCGCTGCGCGGCTGGCATCTGCTGCGCTTCGAGGTGACGGCCGAGCCCTGTGCCACCGCCGAGGGCGAGCGCTACAGTTCCACTCCTGACCTGGGCATCTTCCACGCCGTCACCGGTATGCACGGCGACATCCTGATCCCCGAGGACCGGCTGCGGGCCGCCGTCGCCCGCTCCGCGCGCGGTGAGAGCGAACTCGATGGGGAGATCGCCAAACTGCTCGGCAAGCCCTGGGACGATGAGCTCGAGCCCTTCCGTTACGCGGGTGAGGGCGCCCCCGTCCGCTGGCTCCACCAGGTCGTCTGACTTTTTCTGGCCCCCTCGCCCCCGCCGGGACATCCGCCGTCCGCCGGACGCGCCGCCCCCCTCGGCCCCCCGGGCGCCCGCCACGTCCTAGCGTGGCGTCATGACCGAAAAACTCCCGGCACGCTCCGTCGCCGTGCTCGGCACCGGCATCATGGGTGCCGGTATGGCCCGTAACCTCGCCCGGTCCGGACTGGACACCCGTGCGTGGAACCGCACCCGCGCCAAGGCCGAACCGCTCGCCGCCGACGGGGTGCGCGTCACCGGAACCCCCGCCGAGGCCGTCGACGGCGCCGATGTGGTGCTCACCATGCTCCATGACGGCCCCGCGGCCCTGGAGACGATGCGTCAGGCCCGGGACGGGCTGCGCCCCGGCACCGTATGGGCCCAGGCGACCACCGCGGGGCTGGAAGGGCTGGAGGCCCTCGCCGCGTTCGCCCACGAGACGGAGCTCGTCCTCGTCGACTCCCCGGTGCTGGGCACCCGGCAGCCCGCCGAGAACGGACGGCTGCTGGTGCTCGCCGCGGGCCCGGTCCCGGTGCGCGCCGCGGTATGGCCGGTTTTCGACGCCGTCGGCAGCCGTACGGTCTGGGTCGGCGAGAACGGGGCGGACGGCGCGGCCACCCGGCTCAAGCTGGTGCTCAACAGCTGGGTGCTCAATGTCACCCACGGCGCCGCCGAGGCGCTCGCCCTCGCCAAGGGGCTGGGCGTGGATCCACAGGGGTTCTTCGACGCCATCGCCGACGGACCGCTGGACAACGGCTACCTGCGGGTCAAGGCGGGCCAGCTGCTCAGCGGCGACCTCGCACCCAGCTTCGCGACCAGGACCGCGGAGAAGGACGCCCGGCTGATCGTGGCGGCGGGGGAGCGCAGCGGGGTGCGGCTGGACGTGGCCGCCGCGGGCGCCGAACGGTTCCGGCGTGCCATCGCCCAGGGCCACGGCGACGAGGACATGGCCGCCTCGTACTTCGCCAGCTTCGACGACGACGGCCGGGCGTAGCGTGAGGCCCCACCACGCACCGGTGGCCCGCCCCGGCTCAGAAGCCGGGGCGGGCCACCGAAGGTGAGCCGAACGACCGTCAGACGGTGCGGAAGGCCAGTACCACGTTGTGCCCGCCGAAGCCGAACGAGTCGTTCAGCGCGGCGATGGTGCCCGCCGGAAGCGCCCTCGGCTCGGTGCGCACGACATCCGCGTCCGCCTCCGGGTCGAGGTTCTCGATGTTGATCGTCGGCGGGGCGGTCCGGTGGTACAGCGCCAGCACGCTGGCGACCGTCTCCACACCGCCCGCGCCGCCCAGCAGATGGCCCGTCATGGACTTGGTGGCGGACAGCGCCATGTGGTCCACATCGTGGCCGAACACCTTGCGCAGCGCCTTGATCTCGGCGACGTCACCCTGCGGGGTGGAGGTCGCGTGCGCGTTGATGTGCGCGATCTCGGCGGGCTTGAGGTCGCTGGAGTCCAGCAGGTTCTGGAGGGCGTGCGCGATGCCGTTGCCGGACGGCTCCGGCTGGGTGATGTGGTGGGCGTCGGCCGAGATGCCCTGGCCGACGGCCTCCGCGTAGACCCGGGCGCCGCGCCGGGCGGCGTGCTCGGCCGACTCCAGGACCACGACACCGGCGCCCTCACCGAGCACGAAGCCGTTGCGGTCGACGTCGTAGGGGCGGGAGGCGCCCTGCGGGTCGTCGTTGTTCTTGGACATCGCCATCATGTTGCCGAACGCGGCGATGGGCAGCGGGTGGATGGCCGCCTCGGTGCCGCCCGCGACGACCACGTCGGCACGGCCGGTGCGGATCATCTCGATGGCGTAGCCGATGGCCTCGGCGCCCGAGGCACAGGCGCTGACCGGGGTGTGGACACCGGCGCGGGCGCCGACCTCCAGACCCACGTTGGCCGCCGGGCCGTTGGGCATGAGCATCGGCACCGTGTGCGGGGAGACCTTGCGGACACCCTTCTCCCGCAGCACGTCGTACTGGTCGAGCAGGGTGGTGACCCCGCCGATACCGGAGGCGACGACCGCGCCCAGCCGGTCGGGGTCGACCGAACCGTCCTCGCCCGCCTTGGCGGTGAAGCCCGCGTCCGCCCATGCCTCACGGGCCGCGATCAGCGCGAACTGCGCCGAGCGGTCCAGCTTGCGGGCCTGCGGCCGGGGGATGACGGTGGCCGGGTCGACCGCGATACCCGCGGCGATCCGGACCGGGAGCTCGGCCGCCCAGTCCTGCTCCAGGAGTCCTACGCCGGAACGTCCGGCGAGCAGGCCCTCCCAGGTGGACGAGGCGTCGCCACCCAGCGGCGTCGTGGCACCAACACCGGTGACGACCACGGTGCGATTGGTCGAGTTCACAGGAATTCTTACTCCACGTGTAGAGGGTGCTGGACCTGCCACCGCATGGGTGGCGACGAGCCCTCGGCTCAGCCCTGGTGCTTCAGGATGTAGTCGACGGCGTCACCGACGGTCTTGAGGTTCTTGACGTCGTCGTCCGGGATCTTGACGTCGAAGCGCTCTTCGGCGGCGACGACGACCTCGACCATGGAGAGCGAGTCGACGTCCAGGTCGTCCGTGAAGGACTTGTCCAGCAGGACGTCCTCGGTCGGGATACCGGCGATCTCGTTGACGATCTCGGCGAGACCCTCGAGGATCTCTTCCTGGGTGGCGGCCATTGCGGCGCTCCTTCTTCGGTGTGTTGCGGTGGGTGCGCAGCGTCCGAGTCGTACGGGGCTGCGTGGATATGGACTATGGAGCCTAAGGGAGGGTAACGACCGTCGCTGCGTAGACGAGACCGGCCCCGAATCCGATGACGAGCGCGGTGTCGCCGCTCTTCGCCTGCCCCGTCGCCAACAGCCGCTCCATGGCGAGCGGAATGGAGGCGGCCGAGGTGTTGCCGGTGGTCTCCACATCACGGGCGACCGTGACGTGCTCCGGCAGCTTGAGGGTTTTGATCATCGAGTCGATGATCCGCAAATTGGCCTGGTGGGGGATGAACGCGTCGAGCTCGTCGGCGGTGATTCCGGCCTCGTCCAGGGCCTGCTGGGCGACCTTGGCCATCTCGTACACGGCCCAGCGGAAGACCGCCTGGCCCTCCTGGCGCAGCGCGGGGAAACGTACCTCCTCGCTGCTCCGTTCGCGGTAGACGTCCCAGGGCAGCGTCTGGCTGATGGTGTCGGACTTGTCGCCCTCCGAGCCCCAGACGGTCGGGCCGATCGCGGGCTCCTTGGACGGGCCGACCACCACGGCGCCCGCGCCGTCACCGAACAGGAAGGCGGTGGCCCGGTCCTCCAGATCGGTGAGGTCGGACAGCCGCTCGACCCCGATGACCAGCACATGCTCGGCGGTGCCGTCGGTGACCATGCCCTTGGCCAGGGCCAGTCCGTAGCCGAAGCCCGCACAGCCCGCCGAGATGTCGAACGCGGCCGGCTTCTTGGTGCCGAGCAGATGCGCGATCTCGGTGGCGACCGCCGGGGTCTGCTTGAAGTGCGAGACGGTGGAGACGATCACGGCGCCGATCTGCTCGGGCGTCAGCCCGGCGTCGGCGATGGCCTTGCCGCCCGCCTCGACCGACATCTGGGCGACCGTCTCGTCCGGTCCGGCCCAGTGGCGGGTGGAGATGCCCGAACGGCTGCGGATCCACTCGTCCGAGGAGTCGATGTGCTTGAGGATCTCCTCGTTCGGCACCACCCGGGTCGGACGGTAGCCGCCGACACCGAGGATGCGCGCGTACGGTGCGCCCTTGCTGGGCCTGATCTTCGCGGTCATGCGTCTCGGAGCTCCTCTTCGGCCGGTGTGTCGTCGGCGGGGTCGGCATGCTCGGCGATCAGCGCACGGGCCGCGTCGAGGTCGTCCGGCGTCTTGAGCGGGACGTTCGCCACACCCGGCAGCGCGCGCTTGGCGATACCGGTGAGCGTTCCGCCCGGGGCCAGCTCGATCAGCCCGGTGACACCCAGCTCCTGGAACGTCTCCATGCACAGGTCCCAGCGGACCGGGTTGGACACCTGGGCGACCAGCCGTTCGATCACCTCGGCACCGGAGCTCACCACCTTGCCGTCACGGTTGGAGACGTACGCGGTGCGCGGGTCGGCGACCGGGACGCCCGCGACCAGGGCCTCGAGCGTGGCGACCGCCGGGGTCATATGGTCGGTGTGGAACGCACCGGCCACCTTCAGCGGGACGACGCGGCGCACGCCCTCCGGCTTGTCCTCGGCCAGCGCCGCCAGCTGCTCGGCGGTGCCCGCGGCCACGATCTGCCCGGCGCCGTTGACATTGGCCGGAGTCAGTCCGTGCTTGTCGAGGTGTGCGACGACCTCGTCCTGCTCACCACCCAGTATGGCCGCCATACCGGTCTCGGCGCGGCTCGCGGCGTCCGCCATGGCCAGGCCACGGCGGCGGACCAGCACCATGGCCGCCTCGTCGGTGAGCACTCCGGAGACCGCGGCGGCGGTGATCTCACCGACGCTGTGGCCCGCTGCGGCGCCCAGGCGGTGCGCCGAGGCGGCCGGGCCGGCGGGCGCGCCGGTGCCCTCGGAGAACAGGGCGTGGGCGGCGACGAGACCGGCGGCCACCAGCAGCGGCTGGGCCACGGCGGTGTCGCGGATCTCCTCCTCGTCGGCCTTGGTGCCGTAGTGGATCAGGTCCAGGCCGGAGACGGCCGACCACCAGGTCAGTCGTTCGGTGACACCGGGGAGGTCGAGCCAGGGGGTGAGGAAGCCGGGCTTTTGAGCGCCCTGGCCGGGAGCGACGAGTACGAGCACTCTCACACTCTCTCTTGTGGGTGGTCCCGCTCGCCCGTGAGGACAAGGACGAAGAACCGTCAGGGGAATTGTTGGAGTCCAACAAAGGGTCAGGGCAGCAGGTCTCCATCAGCGAGACGTCCGAGGATCAGGGCTATGCGCAGCGTAAACGCCGACCTGACGTCGGAAGGTGACCATCCGGTGACGTCGGTCACACGTCGTAGCCGGTAGCGGACGGTGTTGGGGTGCACGAAGAGCATCCGGGCAGCGCCCTCCAGACTGCTGGCCTGTTCCAGGTACACACTCAGCGTTTCCAGCAGCGCGGAGCCGGCTTCCTCCAGCGGTCTGTAGATCTCCTCCACCAGCTGGTCGCGGGCGGCCGGATCCCCGGCCATCGCCCGCTCCGGCAGGAGATCGTCCGCCAGCACCGGCCGCGGCGCGTCCGGCCACGCGGTGCACGCCTTCAGCCCGGCCGCGGCGGCGCCCGCCGAGCGGGTCGCGGCCAGCAGGTCGGAGACCACCGGACCGGCCACCACCGGCCCCGGGGCGTAGGGGCCGATCAGGGCCTTCGCCGCCTGGAGCGGATTGTCCGAGCCGCCCGCGACCACCACCAGACGGTCGCCGAGCACACCGGTGAGCACCTGGAGCTTGGCGTGCCGGGCGGCCCGCCGGATCGCCTCCACGGTCAGCTCGCTGTCCCCGTCCGGGGCGGTGCCCAGCACCACGCACACGCACTCGGGCGCGTTCCAGCCGAGGGCGGCGGCACGGGACAGCGCCCCCTCGTCCGCCTCGCCGGACAGCACCGCGTTGACCACCAGGGACTCCAGCCGGGCGTCCCAGGCGCCGCGTGCCTCGGCCGCCTGCGCGTACACCTGGGCGGTGGCGAAGGCGATCTCCCGCGCGTACACCAGCAGCGCCTCGCGCAGCACCGACTCATCGCCCGGGGCCGCCACCTCGTCGATGGCGGACTCCATGACCTCGATGGTGGTCCGCACCATCTCCACGGTCTGCCGCAGGGTGATCGCCCGGGTCAGCTCGCGCGGGGCGGTGCCGAAGACATCGGTGCTGATCGCCTGTGGGGCCTCCGGATGCCGGAACCACTCGGTGAAGGCCGCGATGCCCGCCTGTGCCACCAGCCCGATCCAGGAGCGGTTCTCGGGCGGCATCGCCCGGTACCACGACAGCTGCTCGTCCATGTGCGCGATGGCGGCGGCGGCCAGCTTCCCGGACGACTTCTCCAGGCGGCGCAGGGTGGCACTGTGGGGATGAGGGAGGTTCGCGGCTGGTTCAGGCACGAGGACAAGACTGCCTTATCGGGTGGAGTACGCGGGGGGCGGGGAGCTACGGGGTGGTAGGGACGGGGCGGCGGGAGCCGGAAGGGGAGCGCACTACCGTGGACCGGGTGAAGTGGATACAGCGGTCCGGTGCACGGTATCCGGGCGGGGACGGGACCGGCATCGAGACGCGCCACGCCTTTTCCTTCTCCGGGCACTACGACCCGGAGAATGTGAGCTTCGGACTGCTCGTGGCCTGCAACGAGGAGCGGCTCGCGCCCGGCGCGGGCTTCGCCGAGCACCCCCACCGCGATCTGGAGATCGTGACCTGGGTGGTGGCGGGCGAGCTCACCCACGAGGACTCCACCGGCGCCCGGACCGTGGTGCGCCCCGGTGATGTGCAGCGGCTCAGCGCGGGCAGTGGAGTGCGTCACACCGAGCGGAACGCGGGCCCGGAACCGCTGGTCTTCGTACAGATGTGGCTGGTCCCCGGCCCCGGAGCCGCCACCGAGCCCGGGTACGAGGTGGTGCGCGGTATCGCCGACGGCACCCCGTACGCGCTGGAGCGCACCGAGGCGGTGCTGCACCTACGGCGGCTCGGCGACGGTGAGCGCACCGCGCTGCCCGACGCGCCCTGGCTCTACGTCCACACGGTGCGCGGCACGGTGCGGATCGGGGACAGCACGCTGGGCGCGGGGGACGCGGTCCGGGTGCGGGACGCGGACGGGCTGGAGGCGTGTGCGAAGGGCCCGGCGGAGCTGCTGGTGTGGGAGATGCACGCCGAACCGGTGTACGGCTGAGCCCTCGCCCGGTCCGGGGGCCCTTCCGGTCCGGAGGTCCCTTCCGGTCCGGGGGTCAGCGGGTGCGCAGCTCCGCGAGGACCGCGTCGGTCAGGGCGGGCCAGACCTCCACGGCCCAGGGGCCGAAGGGCCGGTCGGTCAGGACCGCACAGGCCGCCCGGGCCTCGGGGTCGACCCACAGGAAGGTGCCGGACTGGCCGAAGTGTCCGAAGGTGCGGGGCGAGGAGGAACCGCCGGTCCAGTGCGGGGACTTGCCGTCGCGTATCTCGAAGCCCAGTCCCCAGTCATTGGGGCGCTGGTGACCGTAGCCGGGCAGCACCCCGGTCAGCCCCGGGTGCACCACGGAGGTCGCCTCGGCCAGCGTCTGGGGCGCCAGCAGCCGCGGGGCCTGGAGCTCGGCGGCGAACCGCACCAGGTCGTCCACGGTGGAGACGCCGTCCTTGGCGGGGGAGCCGGGCAGATCGGTCGAGGTCATACCGAGCGGCTCCAGCACCGCCTGGCGCAGATATTCGCCGAACGGGATGTCCGTCGCCTTGGCGAGGTGGTCGCCCAGCACCTCGAAGCCCGCGTTGGAGTACAGCCGTCGGTTGCCGGGGGCGGCGACCGTGCGGTGCTCGTCGAAGGCCAGTCCGGAGGTGTGAGCGAGCAGATGGCGGACGGTGGAGCCCTCGGGCCCGGCCGGTTCGTCCAGCTCGACCGCGCCCTCCTCGACGGCGACCAGTACGGCGTAGGCGGCGAGCGGCTTGGTCACCGAGGCGAGGGGGAAGCGGCGGTCGGCCGGGCCGTACGAACCGGTCCGGGTGCCGTCCGCCGTGACGACGGCCGCCGCCGCCGTGGGGACCGGCCAGTTCTCGATCATCCGCAGGCTCTCCATGGCCCTGAGCCTAGTCCCCGCCCGATCCGGCCCCGGAATCCGCTTGCTTGGAGTGCACTCTCACTCCATAGCGTTGTCCCGGGAGTGGTACGCGCACACAGCAGCGATGGGCGAGAGGGTGTTTCGGCATGACCGTGATGGAGAGCGCTCCGGTTCCGGCGAAGCCGCGGGTCTGCGCGGAGGAGCATCGGCATCCGCGGCCGACCGGCCAGGACCGCTACACGATCAGCGAGGTGGCGGCGCACACCGGGCTGACCGCGCACACCCTGCGCTGGTACGAGCGGATCGGGCTGATGCCGCATGTGGACCGCACCCACACCGGGCAGCGCCGGTTCACCAACCGCGATCTGGACTGGCTGGAACTGGTGGGCAAGCTGCGGCTGACCGGGATGCCGGTGGCGGACATGGTGCGCTATGCCGAGATGGTCCGCGCCGGTCAGGACACCTTCGGCGAGCGCGAGGAACTGCTGACCGAACACCGGGAGAACGTCCGGGCGCGGATCGCGGAGCTCCGGAGCACGCTGGAGGTCATCGACTACAAGATCGGGATCTACTCCGACGCGCGGCGCCGGGCGGAGGGCGCCTGACGCGGGACCCGGCGGTGCGCCGCCCCGGCCGCGCAGCCACTCCGCTGCCCAGCCGCTCAGCCATGGAGGGCCGTCAGCGCCACCGTCACACCCAGCACCACGAACGCGACCGCGGCGCGTACCAGGACGGCCCGCCCCGTCCCCGCCCCCTCCCGAGGGGCCTCGGGGCGCTCCCGGCCGTCCAGGGCGAAGAGCCCGGCGCAGAGCACCGCGAGCGGGGACGGCCGGGGGTCATATGAGGTCATGGCGGCAGTCCTGGGTGCCTTCGGCGCGGTCGGCGCACCGGATCCCGTCGAACCGTCCCAGGGTGATCCGGGCGAAGTTGCGCAGCGAGTCCGTACCGGGGGCGAAGTAGCCGGTGTGGCCATGGGCGCGGTCGGCGGAGACGACCCGGGCACCGAAGGACCGGTCGGTCGGGTCCTCGCCGTGGCCGACGCCCAGGAACGCATAGCCCGTCACCCGGCGTATCCAGTCGGTGCTGTCCCGCGCCGCCCACACCCGGGCGGGTGTGTGCAGTCCCTCGGCGCTGTCCGCGCGCATCCCCGGGCTGCCCAGGACCACCAGGTCGGAGACCCGGGTGCGGTCCATCGCGGAGGCGGCGAGCCCGCAGAGCACCGAGCCGTAGCTGTGGCAGAAGACGGTGGGCGGCGCCTCGGCGGTGGCCGCGGTGGTCACCGCCAGGCCCGCGAGGAACCGGTCCAGACGCGGCGCCCCCGCCTCGGCCAGCCTGCTGGTCGCGGCGTCCGGGCCGAGCCCGGCGGGGGTGGTGTAACCGACCCAGGCCACCACGGCGGTGGGGGTGTCCGGTGCCTCCCCGGCCATCCGGGCCCGCAGCGACCGCGCCATCCCGACGGGTGTGCCGTAACGGTCGTGGTCGCGGTCGAAGACGTTCAGATCGATATCGGAGCCGGGCACCACGACGGCCGTGCGCCGCGCCGCCGCCAGATCGCCGAACACCTCGGCCACCTGGCCGCGGCCGCGCGGATCGAAGGCGAGGATCTGACGGCCCGGGGAGAGCAGGGTGGTGTAGCGCCGGACGAGCGGGCTGTGCGGGTCGGCGGTGCGCTCCTTGTCACGCGCGGCCCTGATGGCGCGGGCGTTGGCCGCGTAGCGCAGGGCGAGCGGCGCGCCGTCGAGATTCCCCACCACCTGGGGATGGCGGACGGCCAGGGTCCGCCGCTGGGCCTCGCCGAGACCGTCGAAGAAGCGGGCGATCCGGGCCGGGGAGGCGGTGGCCGGGTCCGGCAGCTGCCGCGCGGCGCCCGGCAGCGAGTGGTCGGCGCGCCAGGCGGAGGTGCCGGGCGGTGGCCCGGTGATCGCCTGCTCCTCATGGGCGACGGTCCATCCGGCCGTCGCGGCCACGATGGTGACGGTGAGCGCGGCCGTGATCAGACGGCGGGCGTAGTGCCTGGGTCGGTGCGTCTGGGACATGGCCGCGGGTTCCCTCTTCCGTTCGGTGGCGAGGGAAACGTAGGGAGCCGGTGGGTAGCCGGGCGTCACACCGCGGTGCCAAGTCGGACGTCATACCGGGGTAGGGGGTGGTTCAGCCGAACGGCCCCCGGGCGGAGGGGTGTTCACCACGCCGCGGCGGCCCGGCCGGAGAAGATCTCGGGCCGGTCGCGGTGGTCCCCGGTGCGCACGGGCCGCACCGCGGACGTGGCCGTCCGGCCGGCCGCCACCGAGGCCGGTGCCCCACCGGCTCCCGGCCGGTCACCACCCGGGTGCCCCCGCCCCGCCAGGTCGGCCGAGGGCCGGCCCCGTGCGTGCCCGGCGGACCCCCGGCCGTCCCCGGCGCGTTCCCCTACTGACCGCCGGGCGACACCAGCCCCGACTCATAGGCGAAGATCACTGCCTGGGCCCGGTCCCGGAGTTCCAGCTTGGCCAGCACCCGGCCGATATGGGTCTTCACCGTCTGCTCGGCCAGCACCAGCGTTTCGGCTATCTCCTGGTTGGACAGTCCGCGCGCGATCAGCTCCAGCACCTCCGTCTCCCGCGGCGTCAGCCCGCCGCGGCGCAGCGCGAGGCCGTCCTGGCGGCGGGACGCCGGGCGCTGCCGGGCGAAGTCGGCGATCAGACGGCGGGTGACGGAGGGGGCGAGCAGCGCCTCGCCCGCCGCCACCACCCGCACGGCGGAGATCAGATCGGCGGGCGGGGCGTCCTTGAGCAGAAAGCCGCTGGCCCCGGCGCGCAGCGCCTCGTAGACGTAGTCGTCGACGTCGAAGGTGGTGAGCATCAGCACCTTGGGGCGGTGGATCACCCCGCGCGGCGGGTCGAGCAGCCGGCGGGCCGCCTCCAGCCCGTCCATCTCCGGCATCCGGACGTCCATCAACACCACATCGGGGTGCGTGCGCCTGCTGACCTCCACACCCTGCCGTCCGTCCGGTGCCTCACCGACGATGTCGATATCGCTCTGCGCGGCGAGCAGCGCGGCGAACCCCGCCCGCACCATCGCCTGGTCGTCGACGATGATCACCTTGATGGTCATGAGTCCGTCTCTTCGAGCTCTACGAGGGGCAGCCGGGCGGCGACCCGGAAGCCGCCGCCGGGCAGTGGGCCGGTGTCGAGCATGCCGCCCACCAGCCGGACCCGCTCGACCATGCCGACCAGGCCGTGGCCGGTGCCGGTGGTCTCCAGCGGGGTGGTGGGCACACCGGTCGGCGGCCCGTTGACGATCAGGACGGTGAGCGCGGCGGGATCACCGGCGGCCGAGACCGAGACCTGGGTGGCGGCACCGGGCGCGTGGCGCACCACGTTCGCCAGCGCTTCCTGCACGATCCGGTACGCCGACAGCTCCACCGCCTGGGGCAGCGGACCGAAGTCGAGGACGGCGTCGGCGACGGTCAGCTCGGTCGGTATGCCGGCCCGCACGGTGGCCTCGACCAGCTGCGGCACCTGGCGCAGCCCCGGCTGCGGCGTCCGCTCGCCACGGGTCTCCTCACTGCGCAGCACACCCAGCAGTCGGCGCATCTCGGCGAGGGACTCCCGGGCGGTGGCCGCTATGGAGCCGAACTCCCGCTCCGCGTCGGGCGGGAGACCACCGATCCGGTAGGGCGCGCTGTCCGCCTGCACGGTGATGACGGACATGTGGTGGGCGACCACGTCATGCAGTTCACGGGCGATCCGGGCGCGCTCCTCCAGCAGGGTGCGGTGGGAGCGTTCGGCCTCGCTGATGGTCTCCTGTTCGGCCAGCCGCCGCTGGGCGTCACCACGTTCGCGCAGCGCGCCGCCGATCAGCAGCACCACACCGCTGAGCACGAACAGCAGCACTCCGCTGCTGTCGGCCCCGGTGTCGACGCCCGTGCCGAGTGCGAGTCCGGCGCCGCCGGTGACCAGCCACACCGCCACCAGCGTGGGCCGCGGTTCGCGCAGTGCGAGGGCCAGCATCAGGAAGAGGTAGCCCACGATCCCGGCGGGCAGCCAGGGCCAGATCTGGTGCTCCATACCGGGGTTGAGCACCATCACCGCGCCGAGCACCTCGCTGATGATGGTGATCCACCACGCCTGGAGGGGGCGGGTGACGGCGAGCAGCAGCGGGGTGACCTGGGCGATGGCCAGCAGGATGGCGGATTCGCCGCTCTCCCCGTAGTCGTTGGTCAGCACCTGGGCGGAGACCGGGACCAGTATCGCGGTGAGCACCATCGCCACTCCGTACGGCAGCCTGCGCAGCCAGCGCCGGGGTGACTGGGAGAACAGCGGGGTGGCCGGGTAGCTGGGTGTCACCAGGGCGCGGAACAGACCGCCCACCTGCCGCCGGGCGGCCTTGAACAGGCTCTCGTGCGCGGTGGACGGGGCGTCGGCGGACAGGGCGCCGGAGGCGGCGGCGTCGGCGGAGGAAGTGCTGGACATGGCGGCTTCAGCGTAGGGTTCCGCGGCGTCTCCGACGTCATACCTGGGAGTCGGATACAGGTCATACCTGGGTATGGGTGCGCTGCGATGCCGTGCGATGGCGGTGCCGGGGCGATGGCGCGGTGCCCGGGCGGTGCGTGACCGCCGCCTACAGCTCCGCCAGCAGTTCGGCCTTCTTCGCGCTGAACTCCTCGTCCGTCAGCAGCCCCTGGCTGTGGAGCTCGCCGAGGTGGCGGATGCGCTCGGCGATATCGGCGGGGTCGCGGCGGGTGCCGTTGGCACGGGCCGCGGCGGGGGCGGTCTCGGTGCCCTGGCCCGGGTTCCCGGCCCGTACGGCCTCCAGTACGGCGGCGGCGAACGGCAGCGACTGGTGGACCAGGCCGTAGCCCATCCCGAACACCACGGCCGCGGGGTCGTGGTCGGCCCGGCCGGCGGGGCGGTCCTCGGCGGCGCGCTCGACCAGCCGCAGATGGCCGTTGCCGTTCTTGGCGGCGCCCTCCTTGGGGGCGGCGCCCGCGGAGCCCTTGCTCTCCGGGGAACACCACTCCACACCGCTCAGGTCGTCGATCCGGAAACGCTGGTCCCCGGCCTTCCACTTGGCCGAGGAGGCGCCGGTCCAGAACCAGCGGAAGGAGACCTCCTTGCCGTCGAAGGACGCCTTGCCGTCGTACGCCTTGAACGACATCGGCGGCGCAGGGGCGCTGACCAGGTGGGTTTCGGCGGGGGTGGGGGCGTCGGGGGCGAGCGCACCACGTATCTCGTCCGCGTAGTACTCGGCCAGCGTCTCGCGCTCGGCGGGCAGCACCAGCCGGTACGGGTCGTACGCCTCCTTGAGCTGGCCGTCCGCGACGTCCATCAGGGGGTCGGCGCCGGGTCTGGGCACGGCGCGCAGCACCACGGTGCCTCGTTTGCCGGGAGCGACCTCCACCGCGGACAGCGCCTCGAAAGGGACGCGGCGTTCGCCGAGCGCCTGGAGCAGCTTCGGCGTGCGGATCCCCCGTTCGAAGCGGATGAGCACGGAGTCGGTGTCGAACTCCCAGACGGTCTGAAAACCGGCCAGCACATCACCCATGCGGCTCATCGTATGCGGCGGTGGCCCGCCCGTCCCCCCTTGAGCGCTACGCGCGTCGCGTCTGTGGTCTGCGGTCAGGTCAGCCCGGCGGTGCATTCGTCACCGTCCGCGCAGCTCACGGACTGGACCGCGCCGACGCCCACCCGCGCCAGGTTGTCCAGGCTGGTCGTACCGGGCTCGAAGTACCCGGCGTGACCGTCCGCGCCGTCGGCGGAGAGCCTGCGGGCACCGAAGTCGGAGGAGTACGGATCGGCGCCGTGGCCGAGTCCGCCGACCTCCAGGTGCGGAATGTCCTCGATCCAGTCCCCGGAGTCGCGCATGGCCCAGACCCGGGCGCTGGTGCCCAGGTCGGAGGCGTGGTCGGCGCGCATCCCGGGGCTTCCGGCCACCGCGATATCGGTGACGCTCGGTGGCAGATCACGTGCGGCGACACCGCACACCACCGAGCCGTAGCTGTGGCACATCAGGGAGACCCGGGAGGGCGCTGGCAGCGCGTTGACCAGGCCCCGCAGCCGCAGCGCGCCCTGGGCGGCCAGCTTGCCGGTGGCGGCGTCCATGCCGATGCCCGCCGGGGAGGTGTAGTCGGCCCAGGCGATCACGGCGCTGCGGGTCTCCGGGGCGTCGGTCCGCTCGTTCCGGTAGAGGGCACGGGCCATACCGACGGTGGCGGAGTACGGCTTCCCGGTCTTCTGGAAGGTGAGGATGTTGGTGTCCACGCCCGGCACCACGATCGAGACCCGGCCCGCGTGCGCGAGGTCGCCGAAGACCTCGGCGGCCCGGCCCTGGCCGGCGGGGTCGAACGCGAGGATCTGGCGGCCGGGGCCGAGCAGGTCCTCGTAGCGGTCCATCCTGCGGGTGGCGTCGGTGCGGCCCAGCGGGGTGAGCCTGCTGTCGTGCATCCGCTGCCGCTCCACGGCCATGGCCTGGCGCAGGGCGACCCGGTTGGCGCGGTAGCGCAGGTCCACGGGCGCGCCGTTGAGATTGCCGACGACGAGCGGGAAACGGCGTACGAGCCGGTCGGTCCCGGCCTTGTCCAGCGCGTCGAACCAGCGGCTCAGCCGCCGTGGCGAGGAGTACGGGTCGGGCAGCGGGTGACCCTCCAGGGTGGCGTGGCGCCAGGCGTCGACCGACGCGGCCAGCGGGTCCCGGTCGCCTCTCTGGGCCCGTACGGCCGTCCAGCCGGTGGTGGCGAGCAGGACGAACACCACCGCCAGCGCGAGCAGGGCGCGCCAAGCGGTGGAACCGGGAGAGGGGGAGCTGAGCTCCGGGAAGGAAGTCACCGCGGGACACCCTAGGAGAAGCGCGGTGGTGGTCGCCAAATGCCGTGAGTCATATCACGTTTGGCAACCGCCCAACGTGGGAGCTATGTCCGATTTAATGGTTTTTGTTCCAATGTTCGGCGAGCGCCGGTCCCACATGGTCGAGTTGATGGGCGGCGATGTCCCGCAGCGCCGACGTGCTGAGGTCGTCCCGCTCGCCCCACAGCTTCCCGGTGACCCGGACCACTCCGCCGAACATCGCCACCACCAGACGCGGCCGGGGGTCCTCGTCGATGTCCAGCCCCTCGCGGCGGGCGATCTCCAGGGCCAGCCGCTCCTCCATCTCCATCGTCCGGCGCAGATGGACCGCGAGCAGGGTGGGCGTCGACTCGATCACCCGGTACATCCGCAGATGGAGTTCGGTCGGCACCAGCTCCTCGATGGTCTCGCCCATCCGGTCCCAGGCGTCCAGGACCGCGGTGCGCAGCGCCGTCAGCGGCGCTTCACCGGGCGGCCGGGCGCAGAGCGAGTCGAAGCACAGTGCCTCCGCGGCCCCTTGGGTCGCGAAGGCGACCTCCTCCTTGTTGGCGAAGTAGCGGAAGAAGGTGCGCTGGGAGACGTCGACCGCCTCGACGATCTCGTCGATGGTGGTCTCGTCGTATCCCTGACGGGTGAACAGTTCGAAGGCGGTGCGCACCAGGGCGCCCCGGGTGCGCTGCTTCTTCCGCTCGCGCAGTCCGGTCGGCGCGGCCGCCGCCGCGGTCGCCGCCGCCTCGTCCGTTGTCACCTGTCGGCTCGCTTCCTGCCCGGATCCGGCTGCGATCCGTATCGCGCTCGGGCTACGTTCGGGCTGCTCAGAATACCTGTGGGGAAGTAGACAGCAACCCGCGGATGAATCCATTTGTCAAATGTCAGAGGCTGACATTAGCCTCCGGGCATGACGTCTTCGACCACCGTCGCCGACCAGGCGGCGGAACCTCCGCCCATATCCGACTCCCGCAAGGGGCTGCGGGGTCATCCCTGGCTGACGCTGCTGACCGTCGCCTTCGGCGTGGCGATGGTCGCCCTCGACAGCACCATCGTGGCCATCGCCAACCCGGCCATCGCGCAGGACCTCGGCGCCTCGCTCGCCGACGCCCAGTGGATCACCAACGGCTATCTGCTCGCCCTGGCCGTCGCGCTGATCACGGCGGGCAAGCTGGGTGACCGCTTCGGCCACCGGCAGACCTTCCTCATCGGCGTGGTCGGTTTCGCGCTCTCCTCCACCGCCATCGGCTTCTCCTCGACCGTGCCGCTGGTGGTGTCCTTCCGGGTGCTCCAGGGCCTGTTCGGCGCACTGCTGATGCCCGCTGCGCTCGGTCTGCTGCGCGCCACCTTCCCCGCCGAGAAGCTCAACATGGCCATCGGTATCTGGGGCATGGTCATCGGTGCCTCCACGGCGGGCGGACCGATCGTCGGCGGACTGCTCGTGGAGCACGTCAACTGGCAGTCCGTCTTCTTCATCAATCTGCCGGTCGGTCTGCTCGCCCTGGTGCTGGGGCTGTTGATCCTGGTCGACCACCGCGCGGCGAAGGCCCCGAAGTCCTTCGACATCCCGGGCATCCTGCTGCTCTCCGGCGGGATGTTCTTCCTCATCTGGGCGGTCATCAAGTCCTCGGAATGGAGCTGGGGCGACCCCAAGACCCTGCTCTTCCTGGGACTTGCGGCCATCAGCTTCGTGGCGTTCGCCTTCTGGGAGAACCACACCGCCGAACCGCTGATCCCGCTCGGCATGTTCCGCTCGGTCCCGCTCTCCGCGGGCACCGTGCTGATGGTGCTGATGGCCTTCGGCTTCATGGGCGGACTCTTCTTCGTCACCTTCTACCTCCAGAACGTGCACGGGATGAGCCCGGTCAAGAGCGGTCTCCATCTGCTGCCGCTGACCGCGATGATGATCGTGTCCTCACCGGTGGCGGGCGCCGTCATCACCAAGATCGGGCCGCGGGTCCCGCTGGTGGTCGCCATGTCGCTGACCGCCGTCGCGCTGTTCGGCGCCTCCACGATGGACGTGGACGCCTCCACCCTCGAGATGTCGCTGTGGTTCGGTCTGCTCGGCCTCGGCCTCGCCCCGGTGATGGTCGGCGCCACCGAGGTCATCGTGGGCAATGCGCCGATCGAGCTCTCCGGTGTCGCCGGAGGTCTCCAGCAGGCGTCCATGCAGGTCGGCGGAAGTATCGGTACGGCCGTCCTGGGCGCGGTGATGGCGGCCAAGGTGGACGACGACCTGCCCGCGAAGTGGTCCGGCGCCAAACTGCCGCCGCTGACCGGTGAGCAGATGTCCAAGGCGTCCGAGGCGGTCGAGGTCGGCCGGGCGCCGGTCGCCAAGGGCACTCCGCCGGAGCTCGCGGGCAAGATCACCAGCGTGGCGCATGACACCTTCGTCTCGGGCATGAGCCTGGCGTTCGTGGTCGCCGGAGTGGTCGCGGTGGTCGCCGCGGTGGTCGCTGCCTTCACCAAGCGCGGGACCAACGCGGAGGCGGGTGCCGGGGCGGGACACATCTGACCCGTTCCGGCCCGTAGGGGAGACACCGGACGCCCCCGACGGGAAACCGGTTGCGGGATACGGGTGGGACACCCCCTATCAGGGTGGCTCCCGCCCGACTCCGGGGTGGACAGCGGGAGTCGGCCGACAGGCTGACTCCCGTTTCCGCTGTACTCACACGGGGAGTCCGTTCACCATGCGCCCACCGCGCGCCATCGTCACCACGACCGTCACCGCGGCCCTCGCCGCCCTCGCCCTCACCACGGCGGCGCCGGCCCAGGCCGCGCCGCCGCCACTCGGCGACTGCGACGCCGGACAGCTGTGCCTGTGGCACGGCACCGGCTTCACCGGACCGCGCCAGGTCCATGAACTGACCGGTACCGACATCGAGAGCTGTATCGCCCTGCCGTCCGGCGGCTCCGCCGCCTCGCTGGCCAACCGCACCGGGCGGCCCGTCACCGCGTACCAGAGCGCGGAGTGCGCCGAGACCGCCGAGTTCCGTACCTACCCCACCGGCAGCTGGTCGCCGGAAACCGCTTACCGGGTACGGGCCTTCAAGATCTGGGAGCGCTGAGCGGCACCGGGCATACGACGGGGCCCCGGCCGGATTCACATCCGGCCGGGGCCCGTTCGCGTCAGCAGCGCGTCAGAAGGGGACGGCTACGCGTCGCCGCCCGCCGGGCCGGGGTCGGCCGCGGCCACGTCCAGCAGCTGGTAGCGGTCGATCGCCTGCTTCAGCGCCGAGCGGTCGACCTTGCCTTCCTTGGCCAGCTCCGTGAGCACCCCGAGCACGATCGACTCGGCGTCGATGTGGAAGAAGCGGCGTGCCGCTCCCCGGGTGTCGGCGAAACCGAAGCCGTCGGCGCCCAGCGACTGGTAGGTGCCCGGCACCCAGCGCGCGATCTGGTCCGGAACGGCACGCATCCAGTCGGAGACGGCCACCTTCGGGCCCTCGGTGTCCGCCAGCTTCCGGGTGACGTACGGAACGCGCTGCTCCTCCTCCGGGTGGAGCAGGTTGTGCTCCTCGGCCTCCACCGCGTCACGGCGCAGCTCGTTCCAGGAGGTCGCCGACCAGACGTCCGCCTTGACGTCCCAGTCCTCGGCCAGCATGCGCTGGGCCTCGACCGCCCACGGCACCGCGACACCGGAGGCGAGGATCTGGGCCGCGTGCGCGCCCTTCTCGCCCTGCTTGTAGCGGTACAGGCCCTTGAGGATGCCCTCCCGGTCCACGTCCGAAGGCTCGGCCGGGTGCTGGATCGGCTCGTTGTAGACGGTGAGGTAGTAGAAGACGTCCTCACTGTTCTCGCCGTACATCCGGCGCAGACCGTCCTGCACGATGTGGGCGATCTCGAAGCCGAACGCCGGGTCGTACGCGACGACCGCGGGGTTGGTCGAGGCCAGCAGCTGGGAGTGGCCGTCGGCGTGCTGAAGGCCCTCACCGGTCAGGGTCGTACGACCGGCGGTCGCGCCCAGAACGAATCCACGCGCGAGCTGGTCGGCCATCTGCCAGAACTGGTCGCCCGTGCGCTGGAAGCCGAACATCGAGTAGAAGACATAGACCGGGATCATCGGCTCGCCATGGGTGGCGTAGGCCGAGCCCGCCGCGATCAGCGAGGCCGTACAGCCCGCCTCGGAGATGCCGTCGTGCAGCATCTGCCCGGTCGGCGACTCCTTGTACGCGAGCAGCAGCTCACGGTCGACCGACTCATAGGTCTGGCCCAGCGGGTTGTAGATCTTCGCCGAGGGGAAGAGCGAGTCCATGCCGAAGGTGCGGTACTCGTCCGGCGCGATCGGCACGAAGCGCTTGCCGATCTCCTTGTCCCGCATCAGGTCCTTCAGCAGCCGGACGAACGCCATGGTGGTGGCGATCGACTGCTGGCCGGAGCCCTTCCTCACCGCGGCGTACGTCTTGTCGCCCGGCAGCGCCAGCGGCTTCGCGCGCACGACCCGGGTCGGCGCGTAGCCGCCCAGCGCCTTGCGGCGGTCGTGCATGTACTGGATCTCCTCGGAGTCCCGGCCCGGGTGGTAGTACGGCGGCAGGCCGGACTCCAGCTCCTTGTCCGGGATCGGCAGGTGCAGCCGGTCGCGGAAGCCCTTGAGGTCGTCGACGGTCAGCTTCTTCATCTGGTGGGTCGCGTTGCGGCCCTCGAAGTTCGGACCGAGCGTCCAGCCCTTGACCGTCTGGGCCAGGATCACGGTCGGCTGGCCCTTGTGGGCCTTGGCCGCCGCGTAGGCCGCGTAGATCTTCCGGTGGTCGTGACCGCCACGGCCCAGGTGCAGGATCTGGTCGTCGGTCATGTGCTCGACCATCGAGCGCAGCCGCTGGTCGTCACCGAAGAAGTGCTCGCGGATATAGGCGCCGGTCTCGGTCGCGTAGGTCTGGAACTGACCGTCCGGCGTGGTGTTCAGCTTGTTGATCAGCAGACCGGTGCGGTCCTGGGCGAGCAGCGGGTCCCAGCTGCGGTCCCATACCAGCTTGATCACGTTCCAGCCGGCGCCGCGGAACTGCGACTCCAGCTCCTGGATGATCTTGCCGTTGCCGCGCACCGGGCCGTCGAGCCGCTGGAGGTTGCAGTTGACCACGAAGGTCAGGTTGTCCAGACCCTCACGGGCGGCCAGCGAGAGCTGGCCGAGCGACTCCGGCTCGTCCATCTCGCCGTCGCCGAGGAACGCCCAGACATGGGAGCCGGAGGTGTCGGCGATACCGCGCGACTGCATATAGCGGTTCATCCGGGCCTGGTAGATCGCGCCCAGCGGGCCCAGACCCATGGAGACGGTCGGGAACTCCCAGAAGTCCGGCATCGACCGCGGATGCGGGTAGCTGGACAGGGCGTGACCGGCCTTGGACTTCTCCTGACGGAAACCGTCCAGATGTGCTTCGCTCAGGCGGTCCAGCAGGAAGGCGCGGGCGTAGATACCGGGGGAGGCGTGCCCCTGGAAGAAGATCTGGTCGCCGCTGTCGTTGTCCTTGCCGCGGAAGAAGTGGTTGAAGCCCACGTCGTACAGCGAGGCGGAGGAGGCGAAGGTGGCGATATGGCCACCGACCCCGATACCGGGGCGCTGCGCCCGGGAGACCATCACCGCCGCGTTCCAGCGGGTGGCGTTGAGGATCTTGCGCTCGATCTCCTCGTTGCCCGGGAAGAACGGCTCGTTCTTGGTGGCGATGGTGTTGATGTAGTCCGTGCTGCGCATCTCGGGCACGGCCACCCGCTTCTCGCGGGCGCGCTCGATCAGGCGAAGCATCAGGTAGCGGGCACGTTCCCGGCCACGCTCATCGACGGCTGCGTCGAGCGAGTCGAGCCATTCCTGGGTTTCCTCGGGATCGAAGTCCGGGACCTGGCTGGGAAGGCCGCCAATGATGATCGGGTTGCGATCGGATCCGGAAGCCACGCTATTCCTTCGCTTTTCGGTCGTGCTGTGCACGGACATGGATTCGTGCTCTAGGGGTCGCGCCGGTCTCCATCGTGTACCTCGGGTACGGGATACGTCATCTCTACTGGTTGGTAACCGCCACCAGGCGAGATGGGCGCTGCGGGCCGGTCGGGTGTGACGGCCAAATCGCAACCTTACGCCCACGACGGAGGGGATCTGCGTACGACCGTTCGGCTCCGGGCGGCGTAAGGTGGCGATACACATACGTAAGCCGGACATAATGGGGCAATCTGCATGGCTTCCCGCTGGTTCGCGCCGCTCTTCCCTGATGGGAGTTGCGGCGAGACGTCAACGTTTGGGCGGGATCGCTGGCCGGGTACTTGCGCGATCCGCCCGGCCCGTGTGGACTACGCCCCATGAACCCTCGCGTACGCGCGCGGGGTCACCCGATCCGAAGAGTGAATGAAAGATGACAGGAGGCAATCCGTGAGCGCGACCGCGGACCACGCGGAGGAGCAGACCAACCTGGCCGCGAGGCTGGGTTTCCAGCCCGAGCAGGTGGTCCAGGAGATCGGCTACGACGACGATGTCGACCAGGAGCTCCGCGAGGCCATCGAGGAGACCACCGGCCAGGAGCTCGTCGACGAGGAGTACGACGACGTGGCCGACGCCGTGGTGCTGTGGTTCCGAGAGGACGACGGCGATCTGACGGACGCGCTGGTGGACGCCCTCCAGATGATCGACGACGGCGCCCCGGTGTGGCTCTTCACGCCCAAGACCGGCCGCGACGGCTATGTCGAGCCGAGTGACATCAACGAGGCCGCGACCACCGCGGGCCTCTCCCAGACGAAGAGCTTCAGCGCGGGCAAGGACTGGACCGGCAGCCGCCTGGTCACCCCGAAGGCCGCCCGCGCCAGCAAGCGCTGAGACCCGGGAAACCACACGTCCGAGCCCCCCTCCGTTCGCTTTCGGAGGGGGGCTCGGCGCGTAGGGTGGACGCCACGCACGTGATCACATGAGCGAGAGAGCGAAGGGACATCCCATGGCGATAGAGGTCGGTTCCAAGGCCCCCGACTTCGAGCTGAAGAGCCAGCACGGAGAGACGGTCAGGCTCTCCGACTTCCGCGGCGAGAAGAACGTCGTGCTCCTCTTCTACCCGTTCGCCTTCACCGGCGTGTGCACCGGCGAGCTGTGCGCCCTCCGCGATGAGCTGCCGACCTTCGTCAACGACGATGTGCAGCTCCTCGCGGTCTCCAATGACGCGCCCTTCAGCCTGCGCGTCTTCGCCGAGCAGGAGGGTCTGGAGTATCCGCTGCTGTCGGACTTCTGGCCGCACGGCGAGGCCAGCCGCGCCTACGGCGTCTTCGACGAGGAGAAGGGCTGCGCGGTGCGCGGCACATTCGTGATCGACAAGGAGGGCGTGGTGCGCTGGACCGTGGTCAACGGTCTGCCCGACGCCCGGGACCTGAACGACTACGTGAAGGCCCTGGAAGCCCTCTGAGCCGCGGGCGCGTCCGCGCGCCGCGAAACCCTGTGGCCGCCGGGAACCGCTCACTAGGATCGACGCGTTGATCCTTACGGGTTCCGCAAGGCTCACCGAAGGTATCCGCATCCACCATGAGGGGGCACGCAGTGCTCCTGACGAACCTTTTTTGGGAGGACTCGTGGGAGTCAGCCTCAGCAAGGGCGGCAACGTCTCGCTGACCAAGGAAGCCCCGAACCTGACCGCGGTCATCGTCGGTCTGGGCTGGGACGCCCGCACCACCACGGGCACCGACTTCGACCTCGACGCCAGCGCCCTGCTGACGAACCCCGAGGGCAAGGTCGCCAACGACCAGAACTTCGTGTTCTTCAACAACCTCAAGAGCCCCGACGGCTCCGTCGAGCACACCGGTGACAACATCACCGGTGAGGGCGAGGGCGACGACGAGCAGATCAAGGTGAACCTGGCCGGTGTCCCGGCCGACGTCGCCAAGATCGTGTTCCCGGTGTCCATCTACGACGCCGAGTCCCGCCAGCAGAGCTTCGGCCAGGTGCGCAACGCGTTCATCCGCGTCGTGAACCAGGCCGACAACCAGGAGCTGGCCCGCTACGACCTGTCCGAGGACGCCTCGACCGAGACCGCCATGGTCTTCGGCGAGCTGTACCGGAACGGGGCGGAGTGGAAGTTCCGCGCCATCGGCCAGGGGTACGCCTCGGGGCTGCGCGGTATCGCGCAGGACTTCGGCGTCAACGTCTGACCGTCGCCACGGCCCTCCGTGGGCCGCGTGTGCGCACCACCGGTGGGCACACACGCGGCCCACGGCGGTACCACCGCGTTCCGGCGCCGCATCCCTGTACCTGGCAGGAGTGCGGCGCCGGACGCGCTCAGCGCACGCAACACCCGGGGAGGAACCAGGATCATGGGCGTCACGCTCGCCAAGGGAGGCAATGTCTCCCTCTCGAAGGCCGCGCCGGACCTCACACAGGTGCTCGTCGGTCTGGGATGGGATGCGCGCTCCACCACCGGAGCGCCGTTCGACCTCGATGCCAGCGCGCTGCTGTGCCAGAACGGGCGGGTGCTCGGCGATGAGTACTTCGTCTTCTACAACAACCTCAAGAGCCCCGAGGGCTCCGTCGAACACACCGGTGACAACCTCACCGGTGAGGGCGAGGGTGACGACGAGTCCCTGCTGCTCGATCTCTCCGCGGTGCCGCCGCAGGTCGACAAGATCGTCTTCCCCGTGTCCATCCATGACGCCGATGCCAGGCGTCAGACGTTCGGGCAGGTCAGCAATGCCTTCATCCGAGTGGTGAACCAGGCCGACGGCCAGGAGCTGGCCCGCTATGACCTGTCCGAGGACGCCTCCGGCGAGACCGCGATGATCTTCGGTGAGGTCTATCGCTACGGGGGCGAGTGGAAGTTCAGGGCCGTGGGTCAGGGGTACGCGTCGGGACTGCGCGGCATCGCTCTAGACTTCGGGGTCAACGTTTCGTAAAGCCGCGTACAGCGCGCGGGGGAGACCTTACGAAGAAGGATCGGGTTGCCTGTGCTCCTCAAAACCTTTGGTTGGTCGTTCGCCGTAACGGCGGGTGGTCTGGCCTTGGCCGGCGTCCTCTGGGGGTGGAAGGGGCTCGCGATCGTCGGGATGCTCTCTATCCTGGAGATTTCGGTCTCTTTCGACAACGCGGTCATCAATGCGGGCATTCTTCGCAAGATGAATGCCTTCTGGCAGAAGCTCTTCCTGACCGTCGGCATTCTGATCGCCGTCTTCGGTATGCGGCTCGTCTTCCCGGTGTTGATCGTCGCCGTCACCGCGAAGCTCGGGCCCATCGAGGCCATCGACCTTGCGATCAACGACAAGGAAAAGTACGAACACCTGGTGACGGCGGCCCATCCGTCGATCGCCGCCTTCGGCGGGATGTTCCTGCTGATGATCTTCCTCGACTTCGTCTTCGAGGACCGGGACATCAAGTGGCTGTCCTGGCTGGAGCGGCCGCTGGCCAAGCTGGGCAAGCTGGACACGTTCTCGATCGTGGTCGCGCTGGCCGTCCTGCTGGTCACCGCGACCACCGTGGCCACCGATGTCGCCCACGGGGGCGGTGACAAGAGCGCCACGGTGCTGCTCGCCGGTGTCGCCGGTGTGCTCACCTATCTGATCGTCGGCGGTATCTCCGGCTACTTCGAGGACAAGCTCGAGGAGGACGAGGAGGACGACGAGGAGGAGAACGAGGGCGACGAGAAGGCCGTGGCCGCCGGGAACGGCGGGCAGCGCGGTGGACCCACCGTGGTGGGCCTGGCCGGCAAGGCCGCGTTCTTCATGTTCCTCTACCTCGAGGTCATCGACGCGTCCTTCTCCTTCGACGGGGTCATCGGCGCCTTCGCCATCACCAACGACATCTTCGAGATGGCGCTGGGTCTGGGTATCGGCGCGATGTACATCCGGTCCCTGACCGTCTACCTGGTCCGCAAGGGCACCCTGGACGAGTACGTCTACCTGGAGCACGGCGCGCACTACGCCATCGGCGCGCTGGCCCTCATCCTGCTGGCCACCATCAAGTTCGAGATCAACGAGGTCATCACCGGCTCGGTGGGTGTGTTGCTGATCGGTGCCTCGTACTGGTCCTCGGTGGTCCGCAACCGCCGGGAGACCGAGGGCGAGGGAAGCGGGGAACAGACGGAAGTCTCCTCCGGAGTGTGACCGGGGGGCGTTTGAGGAACGCTCTGAGCGGGGCGGCCGAGAGTTTCAGCTCCCGGCCGCCCCGCGGCAGTTCACGCAGGCGGGAGCCATGAAGGGTGGGGGTGTGCACGATGGCGTTCTGGAGCAACTGGGGGCGGGCCGCGTGGCGCGAGTTCGACAGCGGTGACGCGTCCGGAGTGGTCGAGCTGACCAAACGGCACTCCATGATCTCCCTGACCAAACAGGGCGCCGCCAGCGGCAACCTCCGGATCAACCTCTCCTGGCAGATGCGGACCTCGGACTTCAACGAGTCCGGCCGCGGCTCGCTGCGCCATCCGCTGCGGATGTTCAAGCCGCAGGTGGTCCAGGCCCAGGGCCCCGCGATGGTCAACGTGGACCTCGACCTGGCGGTGATGTACGAGCTGAAGAGCGGCACCAAGGGTGTGGTCCAGCCGCTCGGCAACTTCTTCGGCAATCTCAACGAGCCGCCGTACGTCAAGCTCAGCGGGGACGACCGGTTCGGCTCGGGCTCCGGCGAGACGATCTACATCAACATGGACCACAAGGACGACATCAAGCGGCTGCTGGTGTTCGTCTACATCTACGACGGCACCCCCGCCTTCGACCGCACCCACGGCATGGTGACGCTCTACCCGAGCAATGGCCCCCGGGTGGAGATCGCCCTCCATGAGCGGGCCCCGCAGGCCCGCTCCTGCGCCGTGGTCATGATCGAGAACGTCAAGGGCGAGATGCTGGTGCGCCGCGAGGTGAAGTACGTCTACGGCTTCCAGGCGGAGCTGGACCGGCTGTACGGCTGGGGGCTCCAGTGGGGCCGGGGCTACAAGGCCAAGGTCTAGGTCCGAGGGACCGGGATCCGGCCCTGCGGCCCCGCGCCCGCCGCGCTAGCGGTTCTGGAACTGCGGCCCCTGCGGCGGCAGCGTGAAGTTGGGGTCCGGCACCGGCGCGGGCAGTGGCGGCGGGGGCGGTACCGCCCCGGTGGGCTGCATCTGCTGCGGATAGCCGTACGCGGGTGGCTGCGGGTAGCCGTACGACGGCTGGGCGTAGGGCTGCTGTCCCGGGGCCGGATAGCCCGGGGGCGGCGGAGGCGGTGACGAGGGCTGGGGCGGCACATGGCCGTAGCCGTCGCCCTGCGCCGCTGCCGGGGGCATCCGCTGTGGGTCCCACGGGTCCGGCGTCGGCCCCTGGGGGCGCGGCTGGGGCTGCGGCGGCGGAAAGCCGTACCCGGTCCCGGGCGCGGGCACCTGTGGCGGCAGCGCCTGGGTCTCGGCCTGCGACGGGGTGGGCGAGGACGGCGGCGGGGTCGGCGCGGAGGACGGCGGTGGCGGGGTGGTGGACGCCGACGGGGGCTCGGTGGCGCTCTCCGGCCCGTCCGGCTTCTCCCGCGCGGACGCCGCGCCCCCGCCCTCACCGTCGTCCACCGAGATGCCGTACTCGGTGGCCAGGCCCACCAGACCGGACTCATAGCCCTGGCCCAGTGCGCGGAACTTCCAGGTGTCCTTCCGCCGGTACAGCTCCCCGCAGATCAGCGCGGTCTCCGCGCCCGTCTCCGGCTGCACCTCGAAGACGGCGATCGGATCCGCGTCCGCCGCGGCCGTGGCGTCGTACAGCAGCAGGCTCAGATCCCGCACCCGCCCGAACGGGCCGCCGTCCGCGGACGCGGCCAGCACCACCCGGTGCACCCCGGACTCCAGACCGCCCAGCTCGGCCTCGATGGTGTCGGTCAGCCCGTCCTGCACCCGCTTCTTCGGCAGGTGGCGGACCAGGCCCGAGGGGTGGCGCGGCTGGTTGTAGAAGACGAAGTCCTCGTCCGAACGCACGCGGTCGTCCCCGGCCAGCAGGAGTGCCGAGGCGTCGACATCGGGTACATCGGTGCCGGGGGTCCAGCGCAGCACCGCCCGTATCACCGTGGTCTCGAGCGGGATGTTCGATCCCTTCAGCATCGCGTGCGTCATGACCGCAATCCTGCCCTCCCGGACTGCCCCGGGACAACGCAGGGTACGGGGGCGGGGGCGGTGCGCGTCCGGTGCGCGGGGGCGCGGAACCGGCCGGGGACCGGAACGGACATGAATCCGACCCCGATGAGTTACGCGATTTTCACGGTCTTGGGGAACTTTTGACCCTTCCCCGCACGTACGATTATCGGCCAGTCGGGGGTCGCCACGGCCCGCACCGGGTACTGGTAGCACGGGGAGATACATGAGGCATTTTGGACACCTGCCGGATGAGGTACGGTCGGGCCTCTTTCACCGGGAGCCCGGTGAATTCACCGTGGCCTCGCCCGCCAGAACCCTGGCGGTCGCCCTCGGTGCCACCCTGTACTCGCCCGCCACCCGGCCCCGCCTCGCCGATGACATCGTCAAACAGGCAGGTCGCGGTGTGGTGTCCATGGTGCTCTGCCTGGAGGACTCCATCCATGACGCCGAGGTCACCGGCGCCGAGGAGAACCTCGTGCAGCAGCTCGGCGCACTCGCCGCACGCGGTGCGGAATCCGCCCTGCCGCTGCTGTTCATCCGCGTCCGCACCCCGGAGCAGATCGTCGACCTGGTCCGGAGGCTGGGGCCGACCGTCCGGCTGCTGTCCGGATTCGTACTGCCGAAGTTCACCGAGGAACGCGGCGCCGCCTTCCTCGAAGCACTGATCTCCGCCGAGACCGCCGAGGCCACGGCCGCTCTCGGCGGACGGCGGCTCTTCGCGATGCCGGTCCTGGAATCCCCCGAGCTGATGCACCGGGAGACCCGCACCGAAACCCTCAGCGGTATCGGCCGGATCGTCGACAAGTACCGGGACCGGGTGCTGGCACTGCGGCTCGGCGTCACCGATCTGTGCTCCACGTACGCGCTGCGCCGGGCTCCCGATATGACCGCCTACGACGTCCAGATGATCGCCTCCGTGATCGGGGACGTGGTGAACATGCTGGGCCGGGCCGACGGCACCGGCTTCACCGTCACCGGACCGGTGTGGGAGTACTTCAAACAGCATGAGCGGATGTTCAAACCGCAGCTGCGCCTGAGCCCCTTCAGCGGCCGCGCGGAGGCGCTGCGCACCGCGCTCATCGAGCACGACATGGACGGTCTGCTGCGCGAGATCGAACTGGACCGGGCGAACGGCCTGATGGGCAAGACCTGTATCCACCCCACCCATGTCGCCCCGGTGCACGCGCTCTCCGTCGTCAGCCACGAGGAGTTCAGCGACGCGGCGGACATCCTGGAGCCCGAGCGGTACGGGGGCGGGGTGCTGCGCTCCTCGTACACCAACAAGATGAACGAGGTGAAGCCGCACCGCGCCTGGGCCGAGCGCACCATGCTGCGCGCCGAGGTGTTCGGCGTCGCCCGCGAGCACGTGAGCTTCGTGGAGCTGCTGTCGGCGAGCGTGCGGACGGCCTGAGACCTTCTGAGCATGAGCGGAATGAGCGAGAGAGACGAGGCGTACGGCGTGGTGTGGTCGGGACAGTGGGTCGCGGACCGGCTGGGGGTTCGGCTCGACGGTGGTGCGGAGCTGACCGGGTTGCTGGGACTCGCGCTGCGGCGCAACCCCAAGCGCGCCCATCTGCTGGTGTCGAACGTGCTCGGCAAGCATGTCCCGCAGCGGCCGGCCGCGGTCCACGGCGCGGGCGTGGCACTCGGCCACCGGGTCCGGGAGCTGCTGGGCGACGAGGCCGCGGCGCGCTCGGTGGTGCTCGGGTACGCCGAGACGGCCACCGGCCTCGGCCACAGCGTCGCGGACGGTCTCGCCCTCGCGCCGTACCTGCACTCCACCCGCCGCCCGGTCGACGGTGTCGCGACGGTCGGCGGTTTCGAGGAGGAGCACAGCCACGCCACCTCCCATCTGCTGCTGCCGGAGGACCCCGGGCTGCTGGGCGGCGACGGTCCGCTCGTCCTGGTCGACGACGAGTTCTCCACCGGCCGTACCGTGCTCAACACCATCGCCGCCCTGCACCGGCGTTTCCCCCGCGAGCACTACGTGGTGGTCGCCCTGGTCGATATGCGCTCGGCCGAGGACCGCGCCCGGCTGGACGCGTTCACGGCCGAACTCGGCGCCCGGGTGGACCTGATCGCCGCGGCGACGGGCACGGTCCACCTCCCCGAGGGCGTTCTGGAGCGCGGCCGGCAACTGGTGGCCGCGCACGAGCCCGCCGACGGGTCCGCCGATGAGCCCAGCTCCGCCGATGAGCCTGAACTCGCCGGGGAGTTCACCCCGCCCGCCGTCCCGCGGGTCGAACTGGCCTGGCCCGAGGGGCTGCCCGACGGCGGCCGCCACGGCTTCACCCCCGCCCACCGCATCCGGCTGGAGACGGCGCTGCCGGAGATGGCGGCGCGGCTGGCCACCGAGCTGCCGGTGCCGGCGGACGGCGCCCGGGCCCGCGTTCTCGTCCTCGGCTTCGAGGAGTTGATGTACGCGCCGCTGCGGCTGGCCGAGGCGCTGGACGACGCGCTCGAGGGGGCCGAGGTGCGCTACTCGACGACCACGCGGTCGCCCGTGCTCCCCGTCGACGACCCCGGCTACGCCATCCGCACCCGGATCGCGTTCCCCGCCCATGACGATCCGGCCGACGGCCCCGGCCCGCGCTTCGCGTACAACGTGGCGCCCGGCGGTGACCCCGCGCGCCGCTTCGACGCGGTCGTCGCCGTGGTCGACTCGGCCGCCGACACCCCCGCGCTGCACGCCCCCGGCGGACTGCTCGCCCGGCTGGCGCCGCACACCGACCGGGTGCTGCTCGCCGTCGTCCCGTCGTACGTCCCCGCCGCCTCCGCCGCCGGGCCCCCCTCGCCACCCCCCGTCACCCGCACCGAACGACAGGCCCCCCGTATGCCGCAAGCCCCGCCCGAGCCCCTGCGCGGACCCGATTTCTCCTCCTACGCCCCCGAGGACGTCGGCTGGCTGCTCCAGGACTTCTCGCACGTCACGCTGGAGGCCCCCACCGAGGAGCGCGAGGAGGCGATCCAGAGCGGCGGCGCGCACTACGCCGAGTCGCTGCCGCAGGAGTACCAGCCCAGCGAGGCGTACCAGGCGCTGTTCCGCAGCGCGCTGACCGCTTCCGCGGCCCGGATCGCGCGTGCGGTCGGCGCCGTCACCGAGACCGTGCTCGCCGAGCGCTCGCCGCGCCCGGTGCTGGTCTCGCTGGCCCGCGCCGGAACGCCCGTCGGTGTGCTGATGCGCCACTGGGCGCGCCACGCGCACGGGCTCGACCTGCCGCACTACGCCGTCTCCATCGTGCGCGGACGCGGTATCGACACCGCCGCGCTGCGCTGGCTGGCGGACCATCACGACCCGTCCGACATCGTGTTCGTCGACGGCTGGACCGGTAAGGGAGCGATCACCCGCGAGCTCGCGGACGCGGTGGCCCCCTACCCGGACATCGACCCGCGGATCGCCGTCCTCGCCGACCCCGGCCGCTGTGTCGAGACCTACGGCACCCGGGACGACTTCCTCATCCCCTCCGCCTGTCTCAACTCCACCGTCTCCGGGCTGATCTCGCGCACCGTGCTCCGCGCCGACCTGGTCGGACCGGATGACTTCCACGGTGCGAAGTTCTACCGCGAACTGGCCGGATCCGATGTGTCCGGACTCTTCCTGGACACCGTCCGCGGCCACTTCGAGGCGGTGACGGAACAGGTCGCGGCCGACGTCAAGCGGCTGGCCGCCGAGGACCGCACCCCGACCTGGGAGGGCTGGGCCGCCGTCGAGCGGATCAGCGAGGAATACGGCATCCACGACGTCAACCTGGTCAAACCGGGCGTCGGCGAGACCACTCGGGTGCTGCTGCGCCGCGTTCCGTGGAAGATCCTCGCCAAGCGGGGTGCGGGCGCGGACCTGGACCACGTACGGCTGCTGGCCGAGCAGCGCGGTGTTCCGGTGGAGGAGGCCGACGACCTGCCGTACACCTGCGTCGGGCTGATCCACCCGCGCTACACCCGCGGAGCCACCGGAGCGGACGGAAAAGCGGTCCAGGTCACAGCCGATGGCGGCGAGGTCGGCCAGACTGTCTCCGACAGCCCTATGGCTGAAAATAATTCATCAGACGAGAACATGGTCGAGAGCAGAACGGCGGACGCAGGATGAGTGTTGTGGTGGCGAGTGACCTCGACCGCACCCTGATCTACTCGGCGGCGGCGCTCGGCCTGGACGTACCGGACCCCGAGGCCCCGCGGCTGTTGTGCGTCGAGGTGTACGAGGGCCGTCCGCTGTCGTACATGACGGAGACCGCGGCCGGGCTGCTCGCCGAACTGGCGCGCACCTCCGTCTTCGTACCGACGACCACCCGCACCCCCGAGCAGTACCGCCGGATCCGGCTCCCCGGCCCGCCGTCCCGCTTCGCGATCTGTGCCAACGGCGGCCATCTGCTGGTCGACGGCGAAGCCGACCCCGAGTGGCACAGCGGTGTGCGCGCCCGCCTGGACGGCGAATGCGCCCCGCTCGCCGAGGTCACCGCCCACCTCGGCGCCACCGCCGACCCCGCGTGGCTGCTCAAGGAGCGGGTGGCGGACGATCTGTTCGCCTATCTCGTGGTCGAACGGGACCGGCTGCCCGCCGAGTACGTCACGGAGCTGACGGAGTGGGCGGAGGCGCGCGGCTGGACCGTCTCGCTCCAGGGCCGCAAGCTCTACGCGGTGCCGAAGCCGCTCACCAAGAGCGCGGCGGTGGCCGAGATCAAGCGCCGTACCGGGGCGGACGAGGTGCTTGCCGCCGGTGACTCGCTGCTCGACACCGATCTGCTGCTGGCCGCCGACCGCGGCTGGCGGCCGGGCCACGGAGAACTGGCCGACGCCGACTGGACCGCGCCGGAGGTGACCGCGCTCGAGGAGCGCGGTGTCGCGGCGGGCGAGGCCATCATCCGCGCCCTGTCCGAGCGTGCGTCGGTCACCTGGGCACGGGCGCGCAGCGAGGTCATCCGCGCGGTCTCCCGCGGCCGGGGCTGACCAGCCGCGGTCGCGTCCTGCGTCGAGGTCCAACCGGCCCTGGTCCGCCGCCTGTCCGGCGTCGGCCGGGGCCGGGCCCGGGTGCGGACCGAAGGGGCGCCGCCGCGATCCCGAACACACTCGAATCCCCCGTCGGCTCGGGTTACAGTCGCCGTGACCTGGCCGTCCCGCGCCCATGCGGGCAGTCGAGCGCAGAGATGAAGGGGGATCCGTGGCCGAGAGCAAGAGCACTCCGATCACACCCGAGCTGTACGAGTACATGCTGCGGCACAATCCGCAGCTCGACCCCGTCCAGCGGGAGCTGGTCGAGGTCACGCACACCCGGCTCCCCCAGTACGCCGGGATGCAGTCGGCCGAGGAGCAGGGCCCGCTGCTGGCCTTCCTGGTCCGGCTGACCGGTGCCCGCCACATCGTCGAGGTCGGCACCTTCACCGGCTTCTCCGCGCTGGCGATGGCGCAGGCGCTGCCCGAGGGCGGCAGGCTGATCGCGTGTGACGTCTCCGAGGAGTGGACCGCGTACGGGCGGGAGGCGTGGGCGAAGGCGGGCGTGGCCGACCGCATCGACCTGCGGATCGCGCCCGCGCTGGAGACGCTGAGGGCGATGCCCGCCGAACCGCATATCGACCTCGCCTACCTGGACGCGGACAAGGCCAGCTACATCGACTACTGGGAGGAGCTGGTGCCGCGGCTGAACCCCGGCGGGGTGATCGTCGCGGACAACGTCTTCTTCAACGGGGACGTCACCGATCCGGCGGCGACCGGCAGCGGCGCCGCGATCAAGGTGTTCAACGAGCACGTGGCCGCGGACGACCGGATGGAATCGATCATGCTGACGGTCGCGGACGGACTCACGCTGGCCCGTCGCCGCGGCTGAACCGGCCGCGGAGCCGGCGCCGGGGGCGGCGGTGGTCCCCGGCGGAAGGATCTCCGGACCGGTCGTCGGGCCGGTCCATGGCGCCCCACTTGCCGGGCGGTTGATCGCCGCGGGACCCGCTCTCGCGGGATGCGCGCTCAGGTGATCCGCCGTCGTCCCCGGCCGCCTGCCTCCGCTCGCCTCCGGACTCGGCGGGCTGGTCCAGCTTGCCCCATTTACCGGGCGGCTGACCGGCCCGTTCGTCCCGTTCCTCGCCTTTCGCCGTCCCTCCCGCGCCGCGCTCGACGGCACGGTGCCGGGTGGTGGTGCCGGACGCGCGCGCCCGGTCCTCGCGTTCGGCCAGATCGGGGTGGCGGGCCCGCCAGTACGGGTTGTCGTGCGGCAGCTTGCTGCTGACCCGCCCATACATGCCGAACCACATCAGCATCAGCCCCACCACAAAGCTGAACAGCACGTTCTGGAGGCGGAAGGCCAGGGGGTTGAACTCCCGCTCCAGCAGGGCGAGATTGACGAATCCGCTCAGCAGGAAGAGGACGCCGAGCACGATGTTGAGCGTCGAGGCGAAGTTGCCGCCGATGACCATGCCCACGAAGAGCAGCACACCGATGGCGATGGACAGCACGCTCAGCGCGCCGTTGGTGTTGAGCCCGGCGACGGTGTTGTCACCGGTGGCGAAGAAACCGATCTTGTCGATCAGACCGAGGATGCCGAAGGCGACCAGGACGAGCCCGGTGAGCCCGGCGCCGACGCGGTAGACCTTGCTGAGCCCGTGATCGACGGGCAGGTGCTCGTCGAGTGTGGTGTGCCCACCGATCCGCTCGGGGAAGTGCCGCGCGATTCCCGCGGGGTGCGCTCCGATGGGGGAGGGGCGGCCCGTAGCCATCTGCGGCCTCCTTCGCTTCGCCGGACCCCGGCGGCGCCGTCCGGACCGTACGCCGGGGCCGTACCCGCGGGCCGTACCGCACCCGTGCGGGTACGCAGGTACTTCCCAGGATCCGCCCCCGGCCGGATCCCCTCAACCGCAGCAGCCACCTCCGCAGCAGCCGCCCCCGCCGCCGCCCTGGGGCCGCGGCGGCGCGGCGGCCGCGCCGGAGGCACCGGCGGTGCCGGTGACGGCCACGGTGGACAGCAGCTTCACGGTGTCGTCATGTCCCGCGGGGCAGGACGCGGGTGCGCCGGACTCGGCCATCGGCCGGTTCAGCTCGAAGGTGGTGCCGCAGGAGCGGCAGCGGTACTCATAGCGAGGCATGGCAGGAGCATAGCCAGCGAAGGCCAGGTCAGGGCGGTGAACCGGGAGTGCTCAATGGCCGCCGCGCTCGTCACGGATCTCCTGCACAACCCGGCCGACGGTCTGCCGCACCGCCGCGGTCTCGGAGAGAAAGTGCCACCAGTCCGGGTGCCGACCCTCCAGCCCCGCGACGGCGCGCTCCAGCCGCCCCACCGCGTCGTCCAGCGGGCGCGCATGGCGCGGGTCCGGGGTGCTGCGCCCGGCCATGGCCAGCCGCTGGGCGTCACGGATGGCGAAACGGGTGCGCTCGACCTCCTTCTGGTGGTCGAAGGACACTTCGTCCAGCCGTCGCAGCCGGTCACCGGCGGCGGAGACCGCGTCGTCGGTGGTGTTCAGCAGGGCCCGTACGGTCGTGAGCAGCGCGGTGGCGTCCGGCCAGCGCTGCTCCTCGCGGGCCGTCTGCGCCTCCTTGAGCTTCGCCTCGGCCCGGGCGACGTCCCGCTCGGCCTGCGCGGGGACGGGCTGGAGGTCCTGCCAGCAGGCGGCGCTGTAGCGACGGCGCAGCTCACTGAGGACGGGCTCGACCCCGGCGGCCCGGGTGGTGATCGCCTGGGCACGGGTCCGCAGCGACACCAGCCGCCGGTCGATCTCGGCGGCCCGCTCCGGCAGCCGCTCGGCCTCGCCCCGGACGGCCTCGGCCTTGCGCAGCACATCGTCCGCGCGCCGGATGGTGTCCTGCACACCGTGCTGCCCGGCCCCCTGGTTGAGCTTGGTCAGCTCGGGGGACAGGGCGGCCAGCCGCGCCGCGAGATCGTCCGCCCGCAGCCCGGAGGCCCGCACCGCGTCCAGCGCGTTGGTGGCGGCGAGCAGCGCCTGCCGCGCCCGCTCCACGGCGGGCGCCAGCCGCGCCAGCTGCGTCTCGGCCTGCTGCAACTGCGGGCCGAGCCCCTGCGCGAACCGGTCGAGCTCGGCCTTGGTGCGCAGCAGCTCGTCCCTGGCCCGGGTCAGATCCATCCGCGCACGGCCGGCGGTGGCCCCGTCGAGGTCGTCCCGGTCGAGGTCATGGGCGTCGACCGCGGTGATGTAGTCATGGCTGACCTGGTCGATCCGCTGTCCGAGCGCGGCGAAGTCGGCAGCGGTGCGGCGGGCGGCGGGGGAGTCGTCCACCGCCGTGATCGTCTCTATCGAGATCCGCAGATCGCGCTGGGCGGTGTCCAGCTCGTAGAACGCGGCCGCGGCCGCGTCCCTGGCGGCCTGTGCCTCGGCCCGCTGACTCTCCCCACGCCCCCCGAACCAACGCCGCCCGCCCCCGCCACCAGGTGTCGCCGCCACTTCCCTCTCCCAATGGATCGCCCGTGGGATCGCCATGGATCGCCCGTGGGCCCGGATGTCATTCTCCCACCCGTCACTGACGTGCACAGGGGGCCGGGCGGTTCGCGTCGGACGGGCGGGTCGCGGTACGCCCGTACCGCCCCGGAAACGGGGATTGCGGGGCCGCCCAGCGGACACGGTAGGCTGACCTCTCCTCCGGGGCGCATAGCTCAGCGGTAGAGCGCTGCCCTTACAAGGCAGATGTCGGCGGTTCGAACCCGTCTGCGCCCACCAGCACGAAGGCCCCCAGCCGATCATGGCTGGGGGCCTTCGGCATCCGCGGATGACATCGGCTTCGTCCTGCGCGGACGGTCTACGCTGCGACAGTGGTCAACTTCTCCATGGCTCCTGACGCACTGGTGTCCCGCGTCTCGCGAGCCCACACCCGGGTGCTGGAACTGCTCGACGGGCTCGATGACCGGCTGAAGAACGCGGACTCCGCTCTGCCGGGGTGGACCCGCGGTCATGTCCTCAAACACCTCGCGGACAACGCCCATGCCTTCGCACGGCAGGCGCGGAGTGCGCTGAGCGGCGAGCTGATCGAGCTGTACGACGGGGGGCAGAGCGGCCGTGACCTGTCCATCGAACGGGGCGCGGCCCTGCCTTCGGTACGGCTGCGCGATGAACTGGAGCTGGCCCAGCGGGATCTGGAGGACGTGTGGCGCGGGCTGACGCCCGCGGACTGGAGTCGCCCGGTACGGTTCCGCCACGCCACCGTGCTGGACACCGCGCTGGCGCGGTGGCGGGAGGCGGAGATCCACGCCGTCGACCTCGCGGTCGGCTACCGGCCCCGCGACTGGCCACTGGACTTCGCCCTGCACGCACTGGAGTTCCTGGCACCCCGCGCCCCCGCCGGGACGCGGCTGGTCCTGCGCGCCACCGATCACGCGTTCACGGAGACCTGGGGTACGGGAAGCGCGGTGGAGGTCACCGGGGCGGTACGTGACCTCGCGGCCTGGATGGCGGGCCGTGACCTCGACGCCGAACTCCGCTCGAGCGTCGGTGCGTTGCCCGAACCGGGCCCGTGGCCGCCCGATCCGGCGGACTGAGGACCTGGGTTTTCCGGCCGGGGCAACAAGGGCCCAGAACCACGGGCTCCGCGTACGCCGGGGCCGTCACGTCGGCGCGCCATAGGCCATTCGGGTGAAGTGTCCTCTCCCTCGCTATGCCGTGGCGCGCGGCGGTGGGTCAATCGTGGCTATCCGCGTGATGGGCCGCCCAGCTCCGCACGGCCACGGTCGGACAGCCATGCCGATTCCGGGTGACCGGCGGCGTCGGGCCCGGTGCCCATCGGTGGGAGGTCTCATATGCGCCATATGCTCCAACCGCCGTCCCGCCGTGGTGCCGTGGGCAGCGCCCGCGAAGACGGCACGGGCTCGCCCGCCCAGCACCTGCCCTCGCTGACCGGTCTGCGCTTCGTCGCCGCCGGAGGCGTCGTCTACACCCACAGCTTCCTGCTGATGAACCCTCATGCCGAGGAAGAACTGCGGCCCGAAGTGTGGGTGGGCGCGAGTGCGGTGTCGCTCTTCTTCATACTGAGCGGCTACGTGCTCACCCATTCCGCCCGCGCGACCGACACCACCCGGGCGTTCCTGCGCCGACGCGTCGCCAAGATCTTCCCCAATCACGTCGTCACCTGGTGTGTGGTCGTGACCGCCCTGGTCATCACCAGTACGGCGGCGACCACGAGTGCGACCGGGATCGCGGCGCACCTGTCCAACCTGGTCCTGGTCAACACCTGGATTCCCGGTGAGCGTTTCGTACTGGCGGGGAATCCACCCTCCTGGTCCCTGGCCGCGGAGATGTTCTTCTATCTCCTCTTCCCCTTGCTCCTGCCCCTGATCAACCGGCTGTCGCGCCGCGGTCTGCTCCTCGGCGCCGGTACGGCCATCGCCCTCACCTGGACCTGGCCGGTGATCTGCGCGCTCATCGTGGGTCCCGACGGCACGGCGTTCTTCAGCTTCTGGTCCGTGTATCTGCTGCCCCTCGCGCGGCTGCCGGAATTCGCCCTCGGCATGATGACGGCTCGTATCGCCATCACCGGCATCCGGCTGCCCCGGATCGGCGCCTTCGCGGCGGGGCTGAGTGTCATCGGCGTCATCGTCTTCGGCAGCAGCTACCTGCCACAGACCTGCACCTACGCGGCCGCGACCGTGGTCCCGATCGTCCTGCTCGTCCACGCGACGGTGGAGCTGGACCGACAGGGCAGGCCGTCGCTGCTGCGCACCTCACCCGCGGTTTTCCTCGGCGAGATCTCGTACGCCATGTATCTCGTCCACGGCATGATCCTGGCGCTGGTGGTCATGCCCCTCAGAGACCGGGAATGGCATCCCGTCGCGATATTCCCCCTGGCGCTTCCGCTGGTCGTGCTGGCCGCGTGGTCGCTGTACCGGGGTGTGGAGAGCCCCTGTATGCGGCGCTTCTCCAGACCTCGCGCCCGCACGGCGTGACGCGGCGGGGGCGGCTGCGCATCGCCGTTCCTCGCGCTCACCGGTCCCACGGGCAGCAGGGTCGAGCCCGCCATCGCTGCGGTGGCGATCGCGGCGATGGCCCGGGGCGTTCGCGACGTGGTTCCGGTGGGAGGGGGACACGCCGCGCCCGGCGGGTGCACACTCTCTGCGTATGGCCATCGACTATCGCAAGCGCCCGCGAATCGACTACCGCAAGCGACCTGGGCCCGAGCCCGCCGGGACGGAGCCGGACGTCCGGGCCGCCGGGGTGAGTCCGGAGAAGGTCGCCGCGCGGGCGCCCGGGCTGGTCGGTCTGTACGAGTCGGCCGCGGTGTCACTGGCGAAGAACCGGGTCGACGGGCAACGGGCCGCCGTGTACCTGGTGCTGGACCGGTCGGGGAGCATGCGGCCGTACTACCGGGACGGGTCGGTGCAGCACCTGGCGGAGCAGACGCTCGCGCTCGCGGCGAACCTCGATGACGACGGGGTGGTGCCGGTGGTGTTCTTCTCCACCGGTGTCGACGGCACCGCCGAGATCAGCCTCGACGCCTACCAGGACCGGATCACTCCGCTGCACGACACGATGGGGCATATGGGCCGGACCAACTACCACGTGGCCATGCAGGCGGTGATCGACCACTACGAGGCGTCGGGGGCGCGGGACCCGGCGTTCGTCGTCTTCCAGACCGACGGCTCGCCGACGTCCAAGACGGCCGCGGAGCATGTGCTGTGCACGGCCGCGCGGTTGCCGATCTTCTGGCAGTTCATCGGCTTCGGCCATGACGAGTTCCGCTTCCTGCGCAGACTCGACGAGTTGCCGGTGCCGGACCGGCGCGTGGTGGACAACGCGGGGTTCTTCGCCGCCGGGGCGTCACCGAGGTCGCTGACCGACGAGGGGCTGTACGACAAGCTGCTGGCGGAGTTCCCGCAGTGGCTGACCGCCGCCCGGGCCGCCGGTGTGGTGAGGGCGCCCTCACCGAGGTGAGGACGCCCCTTCCGCAGGACACCGCCTAGCGGCGGATGCCGCGGTTGAAGGTGGTGCGCGCCCAGAGGTAGCCGACGAGGGTGAGACCGAGGCACCAGGCCAGCGCGATGTAGCCGCTGCTGCCGATCTCCGTGCCCATCAGCAGCCCGCGCAGGGTCTCGATGAGCGGGGTGAAGGGCTGGTACTCGGCGAACCAGCGCAGTCCGGTGGGCATGGACTCCGGCGGCACGATGGCGCTGCCGATGAAGGGGAGGAACTGGAGTGGCATCGGGATGTTGCTCGCGGTCTCCGGGCTCTTGGCGACGAGGCCGATCCCGGCGGAGAGCCAGGTGAGGGCGAGCGTGAGCAGGATCAGCAGACCGGCGGCCCCGAGCCACTCCAGGGGTGTGGCGTTCGGGCGGAAGCCGACGAGGAGCGCGATGGCCACCACGAACACCAGGCTGATCGTGGTCTGGATGACACTGCCGAGCACATGACCGGTGAGGAACGACGCCCGGGAGATGGCCATCGTGCGAAAGCGGTTGACGATGCCCTCGGTCACGTCGACGCAGACACTGATGGCCGTGACCAGGGCCCCGGAGGTCGCGGCCATGAGGATGATGCCGGGCGCCACGTAGTCGATGTAGTCGTCGCCGCCGGTGGGCATCCCCTCGATACCGGTGCCCAGCGCCGAGCCGAAGGCGTAGTTGAAGAGCAGCAGCATCATCACGGGCATCACCACGACCGTGACCGTCAGGGACGGATAGCGCAGCGCGTGCTTGAGATTGCGCCGCAGCATCGTCATGGAGTCGCTGATCGCGTAGGACGGTGAGGTCATCGGGCGCTCCCGGGAACGGCACCGGCCGCGTCGCCCGGACGGGGGCGACCGGTCAGGGTGAGGAAGACATCGTCGAGGTCGGGGGTGTGCATGGTCAGCGACTCGGCCACGATGCCGGCGCCCTCCAGTACGTCGAGGACCGCGCGCAGGGTGGGGATGCTGCCGTCGCTGGGGATCCGGAGGGTGAGCGACTCGGGGTCGCGGGTGACGGCGCCGAAGAGCGCGGCCGCCGCGTCGAGCCGGTCCGGATCGGCGAACCGCACCCGGAGGTGACCGCCGGGGATGCGCCGCTTCAGCTCCTCCGCGGTGCCCTCGGCGACCAGTGTGCCGTGGTCCAGGAGGGCGATGCGGTCGGCGAGTTGGTCCGCCTCCTCCAGGTACTGCGTGGTGAGGAAGATGGTGACGCCGTCGCGGGTCACCAGGTCGCGGATGATCTCCCACATGGTGCGGCGGCTGCGCGGGTCGAGACCGGTGGTCGGCTCGTCGAGGAAGACCACCCGTGGATCGCCGACCAGGGTCATCGCGAGGTCCAGCTTCCGCCGCATCCCGCCCGAGTAGGTGACGACGGGCTTGGCGGCCGCCTCGGTCAGGTCGAAGCGGCGCAGCAGTCCGGCGGAGCGGCGGCGGCCCTCGCGGCGGTCGAGATGGTGCAGATCCGCCATGAGCATCAGGTTCTCCTCGGCGGTCAGCAGGTTGTCCACCGCCGAGAACTGCCCGGTGACCCCGATCGCGGCGCGTACGGCGCCGGCGTCGCGGACCAGGTCATGGCCCGCGATCCGCGCCTCACCCGCGTCGGCGGCGATGAGGGTGGACAGGATCTGCACCGTCGTGGTCTTGCCCGCGCCGTTCGGGCCGAGCAGGGCGAAGACGGTGCCTTCGGGGATGTGCAGGTCGATGCCGTCGAGCACCACCGTGTCCCCGTAGGACTTGGTGAGTCCGGCCGCGGCGATGGCCGGTGGGGAAGCGGCCGGGGCGGACGCGGTCACGCCGGACACGGTCGTGGAAGGTCCAGCAGGCATGGCGGGCATGTCTGTTCCGCTCTCTTCTCGGGACGGGTCGGGACGGGTGGGATCAGGCGCGACGCACGTCGATGTTTCCCCAGCGGGTCCGGGCCCGGACCTCGACGGTGTCATCGGTCTTCTCCGGTGGGGCGGAGCCGGTGAGGGTGTTGCGCACCTGTCCGCGCTCGCAGCTGACGTCGAGCCAGGCGGCGGTGCCCTCGCGTACGCCGATCTCGATGGACCCGTAGGAGGTCTGCAACTGGACCGCGCCGGAGGCGACTTCGGCCACCCGCAGGGTTCCGTGGGCGGTGGTGGCGGTGACCGAGCTCTCGGCGCGGGCGATGTCGATGTCGCCGTGGGCGCCGCGCGCCCGCAGCTCACCGGTCGCGACGCCGACGGTCGTGTTGCCGTGGGAGTTCTTCAGGACGGCGGGGCCGTCGACGAGGCCGACGCGCAGGCTCCCGGAGCTGGTGGTGATCTCGGCCGTACCCTCGACCCGGTCCACGGTGATCGAGCTGTGGGACGCGGTCAGCTTCAGCGGTCCGGTCGTGTCGAGGCGGACATCACCACCCGAGGTCTTCATCTGGGCCTCGCCGAGCCGGCCCTCGCCGCGGACATGGGTCCAGGAGCCGGTCAGATCGACGCGCGAGCCCGCGGGCAGCTCGACCGACACATCGACGGCGCCGGTGGGCCCGATGAGACGGCGCTCCTTCGTCCTGATGGTCAGAACACCGCCGGTGTACATGACGTCGGTCTGTTCGGCGGCCCGTACGTCCTTGTCCCGCGACGGGCTGCCGGGCCGTACCTCGACGACGGTGTCGGGGCGGTCGCTCGCGGTGAATCGGATGGAACCGGCGCCCACGTGGGCGTTCACGGAAATCGGTTCGGGGGTGTCGAAAGAAGGCATGGCTGTCCCGTCCTCCTGAGGCTTCAGACCGTCCCCGCTGGTGGGACGTGATGTGGGTGAGGTGGTGCGGACGAGGTGGTGCGGAGGAGGGGCGGCTAGCGCACCCATCCCGTGAAGCTCTGCCCGACGGTGTGGGCCCTCTCCGGCGCACGCGGCCGCGTGCCGCCGTCGACCGCGGCCGACACGGCACGCACCAGCCATGCGTTGACCGACAGACCCTCGCGGTTCGCGGCCTCCTCGGCGCGCGCCTTGAGGTGGGCGGGCAGTCGCAGATTGACGCGGGCGGTGCCGCCCTCGTCGGCGTCGGCCGGGGCCGGGGGCATCAGGGGTTCGGCGGGCGCGGTCGGCTCCGCGGGGGCGCCCTCGTCGGTGGGCGGTGGTGTCACCACGAACTCGGGGTCGAGGCCGCGGAGCCGTACGTCGACCGAGCCCGGCGCCAGCTCGCTGGTGACCTCGCCCATGGCGGCGGACAGTGCGTTGAGCAGGGTGAGCCGGGCGGCCGACTCCAGCGGTGCGGTGAGCCGTTCGGCCAGGGCGCGGGCTTCGTCCCCGCCGGCGTCCGCGGCGACCGCGAGCTCGTGCCGGAGGTTGTCGACGTAGGGCGTGAGGTCCATAGCGCCATCATGGCACATGAGTGGCACTACGTCGATACTAATTGGCTCAACGTGGCACCGAATGGTGCCACGATGGCGCCTCGGGTGGTCATGGCGGTGTCCGGGACCCCGTGATGACGGCGGTCCCGTTGTCAGTGCCCGGTCCTACGGTGGGTCCTGTCCTTATTCACGCTTGCTGGGCTGCATGCGACTCGGACACGGCGGGGGCCGGACCTGACAGCGCGGGTCCGGCCTTCGCCGTGCCCCCGGCCGGGCCGCCGCGGAAGGTCACGGCATGTCCCGCAGCTCCGGCCCCAGCCCCGTCCAGCGCAGCTCCGAGGACAGATGCGCCATGTCGTTCCAGAACACCACCGACGCCGGGCGGCCCGGCGCCGGATAGCGCAGGACGGTCAGCGCCGCGTTGCCGTGGTTGAGCCCCAGCCAGCGCCAGTCGGGGGCGCCGAGTATCTCCCGCACGAGCCAGCCGATCAGGAAGTTGTGGGTCACCACCAGCTCGTGGCGGTCTTCGGTGCCCTCCACCGGACCGGTGAAGCGCTCCACCGCCTGCCGGGCCAGCAGTGGGCCCTGCTCCCGCTCCGCCGCCGGGAACCGATGGACGAAGTCGAGCAGGTAGTCGGCCGAGTCGGCGGGCAGTTCGGCGCGCTCGGGGGTGTGCGGGACATAGTCCCCGGCCGCTGCGCAGACGTGCGCGGGGACATCGTCGAGCTGTTCGCCGATCAGCCGCGCGGTCTGGGTGGTCCGGGGCAGCGGACCGTGGTGGACCGCCGACAGGGGTACGCCCCGCAGCCGCTTGCCGAGCAGTACGGCCTGGCGGCGGCCCACGGCCGTCAGCTCGCTCTCGTCCTCGGTGGCCTCGCCGTGCCGGGTCAGATACAGATAGCGGGTGGCTGTGGTGGCGGTCATCGTTCCCTGTCGTTCCGTCGGTGCGCGGCTCCCCGGTCGGACCGGGTCGGGGCGCGCTTGCCCAGTCGCGCGCCCCTTCGCGTACGCCCCCACTGGGTGCGCCCGTTCCGGCGCGCCCCTGGACGCGTACGCCCCCGTCGCGCGCCATGTTCCGTACGCCCTGTCAGACGGAGTCGCGCCCGCCCGGGTTCCCGCGCGCCGCTACGGCCGCTCTTCCGGCGGTTCCCCGTCATGCGGCCGGGACGGCCAGGTGCCCAGGGTCTCGTCCGGTGCCAGCCGGACGACCACGTCCGCCAGCTCCGCGCACACCCGCTCGATCTGCCGCCGGGTGTTGTTCCGTTCGGCGATGATCGCCGACAGCAGCAGCGCGGTCAGCGCGGTGGTGCCGTTGAACGCCTGGAGCGTCACCATCTGGGTCAGCAGCGCATCACCGGCGAACGGGCCGATGTCCACGGCCGTCGCATGGATCGCCAGGACGGAGACGATGAACGAACACGGCGCCGCGCCCGCCAGCTGGAAGCGCAGCGCCGCCCAGATCAGGAACGGGAAGACGAGGAAGAGCAGACTGGCGACGCTCTGGGTGGCCACGAGCGTGACGGCCGCGGTGCCCGCCAGCAGGACCACCGCCTCCAGCCAGCGGGAGGGGCGGACCCCGCGCGGCGGGCGCGCCCCGCGCAGCGCCAGCAGCAGCGGTGTGATCACCAGTACCCCCATCGCGTCGCCCGTCCACCACACCGACCAGGTCGGCCAGAAGCCGTCCGTCCCGAGCGCGTCCGCCAGGACGAGCACGGTCGTGCCGACGGTGGCGCTGATCAGCATCCCGAGCAGCGCGCCGAGGAAGACCAGGGCCAGCGCGTCCCGGAGCCGGTCCAGGGAGATGCGGAAGCCCACCCGCCGCAGCAGCAGGAAGGCGCAGAACGGGGCGAGGGTGTTGCCCGCGACGATGCCGGTGACGGCGAGCGGCGACGGGCCGATGGGGGCGTTGACCGCGAGCGCGCCCAGCGCGATCCCCGGCCAGACGGCGGGGCCGAGCAGCAGCAGACAGGCCAGCGCGATCCCGGTCGGTGGCCACAGCGGGGTGACCTGGTCGCGCACCAGCTCCTGCAACAGCCCGATCCTGGCGCCCGCGTAGTAGAGGGCGGCCACGGCCACGATCCGCAGAACCATGGCACCGTATCGCCGGATCCCCTCGTCGCGCGCCACAGCCGCCATCTGACTACGCCCGCGTCCGCGCGGTACGGCTGACACGCAGACGGGCCCGGGGACCCCGCCCGTACGGGGGAACGGCGCCGGGGAGCCTGGCGCGGGACGGGTGCCCGGGGTGGGGGCCGGGTGTCCGTCAAGGCTGTATTGACACCGTAATCCGGGGGTTCTAGCGTCCTGTCCACGGCGGTCCGGACCAATCAACTCATGTGTCATAACGGCCAGTTGGACCGAGTGCGGTCCAGTGTGGGCGCCGGCTGCCGGACCGCGCACCGCGGTGCGATCGGTCGGTTCGTCAAAATCAAGCAAGAATGTGGCGAACCTCGTGAACCACCCCTAAGCTCCCCCGGCACGGAGCACACACCACGTCCACGATGTGGACTCCCACCACATCAACGGGACGGCCAGGGGCCGCGTGCCCGCATTCGACTGGGACCGGAGGTGCCATGGGGCCCATCGTTCCACCCCTCGTTCCACCGTATGAGACCGTCGGGGACGGTCCGCACCATGTCATGGCGGTACACGGCTGGTTCTCGGACCGCTCCGCGTACGCCGCGATGCTGCCGCACGTCGACCGGCGGGCCTTCACCTACGTCCTGCCCGATCTGCGCGGCTACGGGGAGGCGCGCGACATCCCCGGCGCGTTCACCACCGAGGAGGCGGGGCGGGATCTGCTCGCCCTCGCCCACCACCTCGGCTGGGACCGCTTCTCGCTCATCGGACACTCGATGGGCGGTGCCGTCGTCCAGCGAGTGGTGGCGGCCGCTCCGCACCGCGTCCGCCGGCTGGTCGGGGTGGCGCCGGTGCCCGCGAGCGGGGTGCCGATGGAGGGCGAGCAGTGGGAGCTGTTCGCGGCGGCCGCCGAGCGTCCGGAGAACCGGCGGGCGATCATCGACATGACCACCGGCAACCGTCATCCGGCCGCCTGGCTGGACCTGATGGTGCGGCATTCGCTGCGGCGCAGCGACGCCAAGGCGTTCCGCGCCTGGCTGGACTCCTGGGCCCTGGAGGACTTCCACGAGGAGATCAGCGGCACCGTGGTGCCGGTCCGGGTGGTGGTCGGGGCGCACGACCCGGCGCTCACGGCCGAGGTGATGCGGCAGACCTGGCTGCGCTGGTACGCCGACGCCGAGTTGGTCGAGCTGCCCTGCGCCGGGCACTACCCGGCCGATGAGACCCCGCTGGAACTGGTCCGGGCCGTGGAGGACTTCATCGCCGCCGACGGCTAGCGGTCGGCACGGTGGCGCCGGGGGCGGTCGACGGCAGGGCCGTGGCCGCGTCCGGCGCGGGTGACAGTACGGTGGACGCCGCCGTGACGCCGGACGACGGGGCGGAGCGGGTCGAGGCCGAGGAAGAGGAGGGGGCCGAGGAAGCAGAGGGGGAAGAGGAAGCGGGGGCGCCGTGCTTCTTCGAGCCGTGCTTCGCCTCGTTCTCCTGGTACTTCTTCTCGGCCTGCCGGTACTTGGGCAGCAGATCGTTCACGATCTTGTCCACATAGCCGCGTGTCTCATCCATCTTCGGCATGCCCCCGGCCCTGAGCACCGCGTTCGGCCCCGCGTTGTACGCGGCCAGCGCGAGCCGGGTGGACCCCCGCCGGGTCGAGCCGCCGGGGACCTCCTTGACCACGGTGTAGAGATGGCACATGTAGCGCGCCTGTGAGGGGATGGCGTCCCGGGGCTCCCAGACGTCGGCCCTGCCGTCCCCGTCGCCGTCCCGGCCCCATTCCTTCCAGGTCTGCGGGGCGAACTGCGAAATGCCCTGGGCCTGTCCGGAGTCGGCGTCCACGCGCCAGCCGCTCTCCGCGTCGATCTGCGCCGCCAGCAGCGGAACACTCAGGGGTGAGCAGACCCGCGCCGCGACCTCCAGCACCGGACGCCGCGACTCGGGGATCACCGGCAGCTCGGGCTTCGAGGGCTCGGTGAGCTGTCGTACGACGAGGACCGCGGCGACGACCAGGGCGAGCCCGGCCACGAACGCCGCGACGAGCCGGGTGGTACGGCTCAGCATGCCGGACCCGGCAGGGAAGGGGTGCGCATAGGGGGACGGTAGCCGGAATCCGGTGCCGAGCCGTAATCGCCGGGTGACACTCGGCCGATGCGCAGATGGACCGCCGGTGGCCGCCGGCCGTGGCTCCGGCCCGGACCGGCCCGGGCCTCAGCCGCGCGGGTCCGGCCGCCGCCTCACCGCTGCCGGACCGGCTGACCCGCCGTGGCCGCCACCGGCACCCGGCCCGGCTCGTCCCCATCGGGGCGCCTCATCACATAGGCCGCGCCCGCACCCGCCCCGAAGAGGGCGAGCACCGAGACCGCGGTCCCGGCCCAGGTGGCGCCGAGCCACTGGCCGCCGATGTATCCGAGGGTCACGCTGTACGCGGCCCACGCCAGCCCGGCCACCGCCGACCAGGGCAGGAACTCCTTCACCCTGCGGTGGGCGGCGCCGGCGCCGAGGCTGACGACTGAGCGTCCGGCGGGCGCGAAGCGGGCTATCACGACCAGCGGACCGCCGCCCCGGATCAGAGCGGTGTCCAACTTCTCCTGCGCGTTGGTGAGTCGGCGCGAACGAGCAATGGCTCGATCCAGTCTGTCGCTGCCACGCCAGGCCAGCCGATAGGCGACCATATCGCCGAGGACGGAGGCGGTCGCGGCGCAGAGCACCAGGGCCAGCATCGCGGGGAAGTCGGCGGCGTCCGCCCGGCGCACCACACCGAACGCGTCGACGGTGGTCCCGGCGGCGGCGGTGGCCGCGGTGATGACGAGCACCCCGCTGGGCAGAACGGGCAGGAAGACGTCGAGCAGTACCGACAGCGCGATCACCGCGTAGATCCATGGGGTGTTGGTCAGCGACCCCAATTGTTCCAGCACCGTTCTTCTCCCGATCCCGTTCCCCCCGCTGCGTATGTCGCCGGGAAGCGGCAGACGCGGCCTGTACAGCCATACAGCGTACGCCTAGGACGGGTGAGGATAGCGGTACGGGGTGATGATGTTGTTCGAATCACGCCATGCGGGGCACATGACCCCGCATGACGTGATGCGGGACGAGTTCTGAACTGCTGTTCCGTTACACCGCGGTGGGCTGGCGCCGCGGCTCGGTCCGGTCGGACGTCGCGCGCGAGGAGCCGAAGAGGCGCTCCAGCGCCAGCGGGCCGGGGCCGGTGAAGACGAGGAGCAGCAGCGCCCAGCAGAACATCGCGGACGACTCGCCGCCGTTCTGGATGGGCCACAGCTTCTCGGGCTGGTGCTCCACGAAGTAGGCGTAGGCCATCGAGCCGGAGGCTATGAACGCCGCGCTGCGGGTGCCCAGTCCGAGCATCACCAGTCCGCCGCCGACGAGCTGGATCACCGCGGCGTACCAGCCGGGCCAGGTGCCCGCGTCGACGGTCTTGCCGGTGCCCATCATCCCGCCGAACCAGCCCAGCAGGGAGGCGGCGCCGTGGCAGAAGAAGAGCAGTCCGACGACGATGCGGAAAAGGGACAGAACGTACGGTCTGGCGCTGTCGAGCAGTTCGCCGAGAGAGCGCGGCGCGGTCGAGGGAGACATGGGGGACGGGCTCCTTGTTCCGGGGACGGGAGACAACGCGCCAGGTTAGGTTACCCTCACCATTTGTTGCAAGTTCAAGTTCCTGCCAATGCGGAGCCCTCGATCACTGGTTCATGGAGCCGTGACCTCGTGTCTCAGGAACGGATACGCGGGATTCAGGAACGGATACGCGAGACGGGGACAACTTCCTGCCAGGGGTCGCCCGATACGGTCACGCTCAGCACCGCACGCGCTATCGCGTCCGTATCGCACAGCGTGACCGAGTTCACCCCGGGGCGCGCCCCGGCGGCCGTCACCCAGTGGACGCCCTCGGTCGGCACACCGACCGCGAAACGACGCGGATGCGGCCGACCCTGTGCGTCTACGAGCCGGTACGGCGACGGGGTGATATCAATACCGGCTGTTTCATAGCCGTCCACCTCATGCGGACGGCACTGCCCGGTGTGCAGCAGCCACAGCAGCAACTCATCCGCCGTACGGCGCAGATCGGGCGCCGGCAGCCGGGCCTCGATCAGTGTCGTGGCCCTCACCGGCTCACCGGGCACCTCGGCGGACCGCCCCAGGAAACCTGCGCCATCGCTCCCGGCCGCGGGGGAGACCTCGAGACCCGGGCCCAGGACCTCCAGGACGCCCGCCTCGATCAGCGCGGCCATCTCCTCGATCCGGCGGCGCGGCGGGCCGATCGAGAGGAAGGCGTTCAGCGGGGTGTACCAGCCGTCGAGATGGGCGTCGCGCGAGGCACCGCTCAGCCCGCCGTGGTCGACGATCTGCCGCAGCTCGTTGCGGAGGTCGCGCAGGACGTCCAGGGCCGCCTTCACCGGCCCGGCCACATTGCCCTGCCGCGCCTGCGCCACGTCCTCGCGCAGATACGCCAGCAACCAGCGCCGGAAGTCGTCGCGCCCGGTGAAAACGCGCCCCCGGTGCGGCCGGGACACCGTCTCCCAGCACCAGCGCCGCCCGGCCGGGACACCGAATTCCGTGAGCACCGCCGCCTCTTCGGGACCGCCGTGCCCGGTGGCCAGGAACGCCTGCCGGAAGCGGGAGGCGGGGGCGGCCGGGGCCGGAGCCGGGTCCCGGGCCAGCAGCGCCTCGTAGTAGACGGTCTCGGCCTCCTTGGCCACCAGCGGCCATATCTCGCCCAGGAAGTCCGGCGGATCGCCCGCCTCCGCCCGCTTGCGGAACTGGGCGAGTACATCGGGGGTCAGCAGCAGCGGATCGTGACGGCCGTACGGGCCCTTCGCGTTGTCCCCGCGCGCCTGGTACGGGATACCGCGCCGGGACCCCGCGTACAGCCGGGGCTCCCGCCCCGAGGGCCGGTAGACCAGCCTGGGGCCGTCCGGACCGGGTGCCGGGACGAACCGGCCGCCACGGCCCTGCGTCAGCAGCGCCACATGGTCGAAGAAGTTCAGGCCGAGACCGCGCAGCAGCACCGGTTCGCCGGGGGCGACGGGCGACAGGTCGACGTCGGCCGGGTTGGCGGGCGGGTAGTAGCGCAGTCCGAACCGCCCGGCGTGGGCCGCGAACCGGGCCTCCGTCGCGTCGGCCGCCGTCGCCAGATGTCCCTGGGCCAGCACCACCGCGCGCAGCCCGGCCAGCCGGGTGCCGTCGTCGAGGGTGAGCAGCTGCCCGCCGTCCGCGCGGTCCTCCAGCCGTACGGCGCGGGCGGTGTGCACCCGGACCGTCACCGGCTCCGGTGCGCCCCGCACCACCTCCGCGAACACCCACTCCAGATAACGGCCGTACAGCGCGCGGCTGGGGTAGTCGTCCGGGCCGAGTCCGGGTGCGACGCCGCGCGCGGTGGCCCATTCGTACAGACTCGGCCCGGTCCGTACCGGTCCGTCGCACACCACGCTCGCGTCGGTGAACAGGGTCACCTGCGAGGCCACCGTGTTCATCAGCAGTTCGCCCGGCTGCGCGGTGCGCCACACCCGTCCGGGGCCGGGCGGGTACGGATCCACCACATGCACCGTCAGCCGGGCGCCGGGGGCCAGTTCCGGGGCCGAGGCGCACAGTCGCTCCAGCACGCTGGTGCCGCGCGGACCGGCTCCGACGACGGCTATGGCGTGGGGGTCTCCGGCCAAGGTGGTGTCTCCCGGGGCAGATGGACGCAGGGGGCGCGCGCCCATCATGCCGGTCGCCCCCGGAGAAACGAGCCGCTGGCCGGAACTGATCCCTCCGGTGTGGGGCGGATCACGCGCGTCACGGTGTGAGTCATCCCACCCGCCCGTTATGCGAGGTCAGCGCGCGGAGGACGGCCCTCCGGTCAGGGGCCGGTCCACTCCGTCTCCAACGCCGAGGTCAGCCGGGCCGGGCCGCCCGACGGCCCGCCGCGCGCCTGGTCCATCCGCAGCTCCGCGGTACGTCCGCGCAGGGTCAGGGTCATCAACTGGTTGCCGAACCATGGACCGCCGGTTTTGCGCCAGCTCAGCCGGGAGCGCGGCACCCGGCCGTGGCGGGCGAAGAGACGGCCGACCGCCCGCCCCGCACCGCTCCAGCCGAAGCGGAACCCGGCCCGGATCGAGGCGTGGATGCTGTTGTGCACCGGGGAGCAGGTCAGCTGGCGCACCTGGCTGCGCGGCCGTTCCGGCCAGCGCGACCAGTCCGGTTCGGCGATATAGGCGTGGTGGACATCGCCCGACAGCACACTGATCGTGGCCGGGGCCGACGGCGCGGCGCCCACCTGCGCGATGAGACCGGTCAGAGCGTCGAAGGACTCCGGGAACGCGCCCCAGTGCTCCAAGTCGCCCCGCTGCCGCAGGTCCTCGCCGATCCGGGCCCAGCGCGCACCGCGGCGGCCCGCGCACACCGAGGCGTTCCAGCTCTCGACGTCATGCACGAAATGGGGGAGCAGCCAGGGCAGCGAGCTGCCGATCAGCAGATGGTCACAGCCGGGCCCGGCGGCGGACCCCGCCCCGGTGCCCTCCAGCGCCTGTTCCCGGACCCAGGCGAGCTCCTCGTCGTGGAGCATCGCCCGCTCGTGCTCGCTCAGCACCCGGGCGCCCCGGGTGTCCACCATCAGCAGCCGCACCGGTCCGAAGTCCCGGCGGTAGCTCCAGCGCGTGTACACCGGGTCGGCGTCGGCGTGGGAGGCGAACTCCCGCAGCGCCTCCGTTCCGTCGGCCGCCCCGCTCACCGTCGCGTACAGCGGATCGGCGGCCAGTTCGGCGGGGGAGAGGTTGCCCAGGTGCTGATACACCCAGTACGACATCAGACCGCTGACGATCCGCTCCTGCCACCACGGGGTGGCGCGCATCCGTCTCAGCCACGCCTCGCTGGTGTTCCAGTCGTCTATGACGTCGTGGTCGTCGAAGATCATGCAGCTGGGGACGGTGGAGAGCAGCCAGCGCACCTCCGGGTCCAGCCACGATTCGTAGTAGAGCCAGGTGTACTCCTCGTAGTCCGCGACCTGCTCGCCCGGTGGCTCGGACAGCTCGCGGCGGGTGGCGATGCGGCCGCGGATCCCCTCGGAGGTCTCGTCCGCGTACACCTGGTCGCCCAGCAGCACCAGTACGTCGGGGCGCGGTGCGCCGGGGGTGCGCGCCAGAGTGGCGGCCAGCGTGTCCAGGGCGTCGGGCCCGATCGGGTCGTGTGAGGCGTCGGAGGGCGGTGCCGCCCAGCGGCAGGAGCCGAACGCGACGCGTACGGGCGCCTGGTCGCTCCCGGCGGTGGCGGGCGCGGGGGTGCGGATCGTGCTGTCCGGGAAGTCCGAACCGGGCAGCGGCCAGACCTGCTCGCCGTCCAGCAGCACTCGGTAGGCCGTCTCACCGCCCGGCCGCAGTCCGGTGACCTGGACCATGGCGTAGTGGTGCCCGGCGACCTGCCAGGTGGCGGCGGTGCCGCCGGCCCCGTCGGCACAGCGCACCTCGGCCTCACAGGGCCGGTCGGTCTCGACCCAGACCGTCGCGCTCGTACCGGTCTCCCAGTCGACCTGCCGCAGCAGTGGTCCCAGGCGCAGCCCGGCCATCCGGCCCTCCTCCGTCGTCGCCGTATGCGTACGGTACGGAACGACGGAGGAGGGTGTGGAGGTTCCGGCGTGTGTTTCGTGTCGCCGTCGCCGCGGTGGACGGGTCAGCAGCCGCCGAGGATCTCGTCGAGCTTGGACTTCTCGGCGTCGTCGACCGACAGCTTGTACTCGTGCTTCACCGAGACCCACATCCGGGCGTACACGCAGTGGTAGGACGCCTTCGGCGGGAGCCACTCGGCCGGGTCCTGGTCGCTCTTGGACTGGTTCACATTGTCCGTGACGGCCACGAGCTGTGAGTGGGTCAGGTCGTTGGCGAAGCCCTGGCGCTGGTCGTTGGTCCAGGAGTCCGCGCCGGAGGTCCATGCCTCGGCCAGCGGGACGACGTGGTCGATGTCCACGTCGGCCGGGTCGGTCCAGCTGCCGTCGTCGTAGGGGGACTTCCAGGTGCCGCTGGTGGCGGCGCAGCTGGAGTCGGTCTGGACATCGGTGCCGTCGCGCTTGAGGACTTCCTCGCGGGTGTTGCAGTTGCCGCTCTGGGTGATCCAGTGCGGGAACTTCTCGCGGCTGTAACCGTCCATCGACCCCTCCGTCTTCACCGTCAGCTCGCCCAGGTAGCCACGGGCGGTCTCGGCGCTCGGCGGTGCGGGGGGCTCGGCCTGGGCATTCGGCCCGTTCAGGACGAGAGTGCCCAACAGAGCCGCGAATCCACCGAAGACGGATATTCGACGCGCGTAGACGCTGCGCCGGGTGGAGTGGATGCGCATTGAGGACATGCGTACTCCCTTGATGTGGGGGGTCGTTGGCCGGTGCCCGGCCATCGTGTCGGCGCCGCATTGCCGTGGGGTTGGCGCCAGGTAACAGGGTGGCGACGCGACCATGTCAACGCAAGGGGCTTCTGGAATCGGGTGTGCCGCCCGTGCGTACCACCCGCGTGGTGAGCGGCCGTTCTCCGCCCGGTCACCCGGCCGCCGGAGATCGCCGGGGGGTCCCGTATCCTGGGGGCAGCAGAAGGGGAGTAGCTCCTCGCCGGACCGTCGACATACTGCCCGCCCCTCGAGGTGCGGGCCGGCGCCCGGAGCGTACGAGAGTGAGACCGCCGTCACATCGCACGGTGCGCTCGTCCGTACGCCAGCGAGACCTTCGGCCGCAGTGTCCGACACTGCCGTGCCGAAGCGATCCTTCCCCGGGGCCCCTCGGCGCGGCCCGACCCGATGAGGTAACCAGCCTGTGTTCAGCTTCACCGTCGCCGCCGTCGTCTTCGGCGTCGTCTTCCTCGCCGAGCTGCCCGACAAGACCGCCCTGGCCGGGCTGATGCTCGGCGCCCGCTACCGCGCGTCCTACGTCTTCGCCGGTGTCGCCGCCGCCTTCGCCCTCCACGTCGGCCTCGCCCTCGCGGCGGGCAGTGTGCTCACCCTGCTCCCGCAGCGGCTGCTCTCGGCCATCGTGGGGGTCCTCTTCCTCGGTGGCGCGGCGATGCTGCTCCTCAAGAAGGACGAGGACGAGGAGGAGATCCGCAAGCCGGTCGACCAGAGCTTCTGGAAGGTCTCCGGGGCGGGCTTCATGCTGATCCTGGTCGCGGAGTTCGGCGATCTGACGCAGATCATGACCGCCAACCTCGCCGCCCGCTACGACGATCCGCTCTCGGTCGGCGTCGGTGCCGTACTGGCGCTGTGGACGGTGGCGGGCCTGGGCATCCTGGGCGGCCGCACGCTGATGAAGTACGTACCGCTCCGGCTGATCACGAAGGTCGCGGCACTGGTGATGCTGGCGCTGGGCGGCTTCAGTGTCTACGAGGCGGTGTCGGGCTGACCCTGCGGGGCCGGGGGCCGGGGGCCGGGCGACGGGCTGGGGGGCCTTCTGCCCCGTCCCGTTACGCCCGGCCGGGTCCGGCGGGGGCTTCGGCTCCCGCCCCGGCCCGGTCGGGCTCGGTGGGGTGCGGCTCGCCCCGGTCCCGCGCTGGTCCGGCGCCGGTCCCAGGTCCCGTTCTCAGCGGTCAAGTCCGGGCCGGATCGGGGTCGCGATGGTTCGGTCGTCGGGTCAGGCCGGGAGGTGGAGCCGGAGGGTGCCGTCGGGGCGGGGCTCGACGCGGACCCGCTCCAGGTCCGGGACATGGGCGTCCGGGGCGTGGGCCGCGGCGCGCGGGCCGACACCGACCACTCGCATCCCGGCGGCCCGTCCGGCCGCGATGCCCACCTCGGAGTCCTCGAAGACCACGCAGTCCCCGGGTGCGAAGCCCAGTTCGGCGGCGCCCTTGAGGAAGCCCTCGGGGTCCGGCTTGCTCACGCCGACCCGCTCCGCGGTCACCCGCACCCCGGGTATCGGCAGTCCGGCCGCGTCCATCCGCGCCCGGGCGAGGCGTTCGTCGGCGGAGGTCACCAGGGCGTGCGGAAGACCGGACAGCGCGGCCATGAAGGCGGGGGCGCCGGGTATCGGTACGACACCGTCGAGATCGGTGCTCTCCCGCTCCAGCATCCACTGGTTGTCGGCCAGGTTCTGCGCTGCGGGCCGGTCCGGCAGCAGCACCGCCATGGTGGCGTGCGCCTGCCGTCCGTGGACGACCTTGAGCACGCTCTCCTCGTCGAGTCCCTGGTCGGCGGCCCACAGCCGCCAGTAGCGCTCGACGACGGCGTCCGAGTTCACCAGGGTGCCGTCCATGTCGAGGAGCAGGGCGCGGGCGGTGAGCGTGGCGGTGGCCATCATCGGCGGACTCCTCAGAAAGGGTGGACTCCCCTGGGGAAGGCGGACTCCCCGGAAAAGCGGACTCCCCGGAAAAGAAGACAAGTGGCTCCGCCCGCCGGTCAGGGAGTGCGGGCGGAACCACTTTGTTCCTCCACCATACAAATAGCTCCGCCCCGACGCCAGTCCCCCTGGTGATCCCCGTGCCGCCCGCCTGTCCCGGCGGGCGGCACGATCACGGCTCGTCGGTCCTGGACTCCAGGTCACGGCGGGTCCGCTCGCCGTAGGTCCCGTCCGGATCGCCCGCCACGTCATAGCGATCCTGGTAGCCGGAGACCGCGTCCTTGACCCCCTCGTCGTACTCGCCGTCGGCGGCGCCGAGGTACATCAGCAACTGCGTGAGTCTCTTCTGGAGCTCGCGGACCTCGTCCCCGCTGTCGCCCTCGCCCAGTACGGGCGGACCGGTCGGCTCCGGGGTCGTGGGCGGGGTGGAGTCCGCATCGCCCGGACCGGTCGGCTCCGGTTCCGCCCCGGTGGGCGTCGCGGAGGCGGAGGCGCGCGGCGGTGCGGGTGCGTCGTCGCCGCGCGGGCCGGAGCCGGAGCCGGAGTCCGGGTGCGGTGCGCCGGAGCCGTCCGCGGCGGAGGGTCCGGCGCGGTCGGGGGTGGCGGGCGCGGCGGGTCCGCCGGAGGCGTCGCCGCTTCCGGCTCCCCGGCCGTCACCGGGGTCGGCCGGGGTGCTCGGGCGGCTGGTCGCGAGCGCGTGCCGGCCCTTTCCGCCGCCGTCGTCCTCGCCGTCGCCGCCCAGCAGGCCGGTGCCGAGGACGAGCGCTCCGGCGACGGCCACGGCGGCGGCGCCCGCGAGCGCGATCACGACCGGCTTGCGGCGGCGGCCGGACGCGGCGGCGTCCCCGGGCGCGGTGTGCCCGGGTGTGGTGTCCGCGTCCGCCGCGGTCGCCTGTGTCCGGTCGGCGCCGGCGCCCGGCTCCGGCTCCGGTCCCGGCTTCGGCTCCGTCTCCGACGGGCCGGAACCGGAATCGGGCCGCGTCCGCCTCGTGATGTCGCCGGTGTCGCCGGTGTGGCCCGCCGCCGAGGTGGCGGCGGCCGCGCGCGCCGCGCAGGCGCACCCGGGGCGGCCGTTGGCACGCGACGGGGCCAAGCAGTGCGGGCAGGATTCTGCCGTCACGGGTCTTTCCCTCCCTGGATTGGCAGCGATTATGCGCATCCGACCGGCTTCCGTGCAGGTGTTCGTTCGATGGGTGGACAACTGCGTGGACCCGCTCGGCGGGCCGTATCGGGGCATAAAGGTGAGGATGGGGGCACGATGGGAACCCCAGCAGCCGAGGAGTCGCCATGGCGCAGGACGCCGGCCACCCGACTCCGGCGCCGGGCGCGCCGGGTCCCGTGGCACCCGCCCCCTGGGAGGGACGTCCACCGCGTACCGTCCTGGTGGCCATCGGCGCGCTGCTGCTGGGACTGCTGCTCGCGGCGCTCGACAGCACGATCGTCTCCACCGCGCTGCCGACGATCGTCGGCGACCTCGGCGGTCTGGAGCACCTGTCCTGGGTGGTCACCGCGTATCTGCTCGCCTCCACGGCCGCCACCCCGCTGTGGGGAAAGCTGGGTGACCAGTACGGACGGAAGCGGCTCTACCAGGGCGCCATCATCCTCTTCCTGATCGGCTCGGCGCTGTGCGGCCTCTCCCAGAACATGGGTGAGTTGATCGCCTTCCGCGCGCTCCAGGGACTGGGCGGCGGCGGGCTGATCGTGCTGTCGATGGCCATCGTCGGCGATATCGTCCCGCCCCGTGAACGCGGCCGGTACCAGGGCCTCTTCGGCGGGGTCTTCGGCACCACGAGTGTTCTCGGCCCGCTGCTCGGCGGACTGTTCGTCGACCAGCTCAGCTGGCGCTGGGTGTTCTACATCAACCTCCCGGTGGGCATCGTGGCCCTGCTCGTCATCGCCGCCGCGCTGCACATCCCGGCCCGCCGCACCCGGCACACCATCGACTATCTGGGCACCGCCCTGATCGCCGCGATGGCCGCCGCCCTGGTGCTGATGGCCTCGCTCGGCGGGGTCACCTTCGGCTGGGGCTCCTGGCAGATCGTCGGACTCGCGGTGGTCGGCGGGCTGCTGCTCGTCGTCTTCGTCCGGGCGGAGGCGCGGGCCGCGGAACCGGTGCTGCCGCTGAAGCTGTTCCGCAGCCGCACCTTCACCCTGTGCGCGGTCATCGGCTTCGTCGTGGGCTTCGCGATGTTCGGCAGCATGACCTATCTGCCGACCTTCCTCCAGGTCGTCCAGGGCGTCTCACCGACCGTCTCCGGTCTCCATATGCTCCCGATGGTCGTCGGCATGCTGATCGCCTCGACCCTCTCCGGACACCTGGTCAGCGTCACCGGCCGCTACAAGGTCTTCCCGATCCTGGGCACCGCCGTCACCGCCATCGGGCTGCTGCTCCTGCACCAGCTGCGGGAGACCAGCGGGGTGGTGGAGACCAGCGCGTACTTCTTCGTCTTCGGCACCGGTCTCGGCCTGGTCATGCAGGTGCTGGTGCTGATCGTGCAGAACTCGGTGGGTTACGAGGACCTGGGCGTGGCCACCTCCGGCAACACCTTCTTCCGCTCGATCGGCGCCTCCTTCGGCGTCTCCGTCTTCGGCACGATCTTCGCCAACAACCTCGGTCCGCACATCACCGAGGCGCTCGCCGGGCAGCGGCTTCCCGCGGGGATCGACATCGGCACCCTGACCGCGGATCCCCGGGCCATCGGACGGCTGCCGGACGAGCAGCGCTCGGCGGTGCTGCACGCGTACTCCGTCTCCATCACCGATGTCTTCCTCTACGCGGTGCCGGTCGTGCTGATCGCGTTCGTCCTCGCCTGGTACCTGCGCGAGGAGCCGCTGCGGGGGAGCGTCACCGCGCCGGACGTGAGCGAGGTCCTGGCCAGCAACCCGGTCGAGCGCTCCTCGCGCGACGAGTGCGCACGGGCGCTGTCGCTGCTGGGCAGCCGGGAGGGCCGCCGGCAGATCTACACCGACATCACCGAACGGGCCGGGCTCGACCTCAAACCGGCCGCGAGCTGGATGCTGCTGCGCATCAGCCACCAGGGGTCGGTCGAGCCCGCGATGCTGGCCGAGCGCGGCCCGATCCCGCTGCGGGTCATCACCGAGGCGTCGCGGCAGATCGAGGAGCGCGGGCTGGGGCGGCGGTATGGACTGGACCTGTCGCTGACGCCACGGGGGCGGGAGGTGGCGGACCGGCTGTACCGGGCCCGGGAGGCGTCGCTGGCCGAGCTGCTGGGCGACTGGTGGTCACCGACGCGGCCCACGGACCTGATGGAGCTGGTGGACGAGCTGTCGCGGGAGATGTGCGGTTCGGACGCGGAACGGCCGCGCAACGGCGGCGCGCGGGGTGGCCGGGGCGGCGGTGGCCAGTGGCAGGGGCCGGAGCCGCCGTGGGCGCGGTGAGTGCCGGATGAGGCGGCCCGCTCCGGACCCGCTCCCTCATTCCAGCTCCTTGGCCATCCACACCTCGGCATACGTGCCGTCGCCGAACGGCGCGACCTCCCGGTAGCCGTGCCGGGCGTACAGCGCCCGTGCCTCCACCAGGTCCAGCCGGGTGTCCAGCACGATCCGCCGGGCACCCAGTCCGCTCGCCGCCGCCTCCACGGCGGCGAGCAGCGCACCGCCCCCGCCGAGGCCCCGGCTGCCGGGGTCGATGTACACCCGTTTGAGCTCGACGGTGTGCGCGTCCCGCCGCCGCAGCCCGGCGCATCCGGCCGGTCCGCCCGCACCGTCGCGCCGGGCCACCAGGAACACCCCGTCCGGCGGGGCGAGGTCATCGCTGTCCATCTCCGACAGCGCGCGTTCGATCTCGGCGGCGGTGGCGTCCCGGCCCTCGTGCAACCGGTAGTAGCGATCGGCCACATCGACCAGGTACGCGCGCAACAGGCCGACCGCCACGGGGTCGTCGACGGGCAGCGCGGACACCGTCCAGGAGGCGGCCGGGCGGGGTGTGCGGAGCGGGGTGCCGGACATGCCGCGCATCCTCGCAGCGGCGGTCCCCGTGACGCGACTCAGTTTGAGGCCCGGCGCTCGGGCTACCCGCATAGGTAGGGCGCTCCCGGATCCGTCGGGGGCGACTGGCGGGAAGGCAGAAGCAGACCATGTCAACTGGCGCCATCATCACCGTGGTTGTCGTTGCGGTCGTCGTCGCGGCCGCGCTCGCCGTCCGGTTCGCGCGGGGCGGTGCGGGGCGCAGAGAGCGCGTACTGCGACGCCACTTCGGACCGGAATACGAACTCAGCGTGGCCGAGCACGCGGGCGACACCGCGGCCGCCCACCGGGACCTGGACGAACGGCTCGCACGCTACCGGGACCTGCGGACCGAACCGCTCTCCGGTGAGCTGCGCGAGCGGTACGTGGCCGAGTGGTCCGGTGCGCAGGAGCAGTTCATCGACTCGCCCGAGCGCACGGTGGCCATCGCCGACGAGCTCCTGGCGCGCCTCGCCCGGGACCGTGGCTACCCGTCCGACAGCTACGCGGAGCAGATCGCCGCGCTGTCCGTGCACCACGCGCACTGTGTGCAGGGCTACCGGCAGATCCACAACGCCGCGGCGCGGACACGTGAAGGACTGACGGACACCGAGGAGCTGCGGGAGGCCGTGGTGCACGCCCGGCCGTTCTTCGAGGACCTGGTGAAGCCGCCGCACCACGGCGACACGCACCAGGCCGCCACCCCCGCTCCGGCACCGACCGCACACCGCTCCGGCCGGGGCGGCCGGTGGGCGCTCGGCCTCGGTCAGACGAAGAAGGGCGGAGCCTGGTGACGGACCCGAGGACGGAACACCCGGTCGCGATGGAAGACCCGATCGCCCCGCACACCCCGGGGCACGACACCCAGCGCCTCAGGCGCGTCAACCGGATGAGCGGCGATCGCCACGAGACGCGGCGGCTGCGGACGGTGGGAAAGCAGGAGACCGCGCCCCGCGCGGAAGGCACGACGCCGAGCACCCCGGGCGGCCCCAGCTTCCCGGTGCTGCCGGTCAGTGAGCACGATGCGCTGGAGGAACGGCTGCGGCACGCGGTGAGCGGTTTCGTGGACTCCCCGCGCGGCGCGGTCGAGGAGGCGGACGCCCTCCTCGACGAACTGGCGGCCCGTATCACCGCCCTGCTCGCCGACCGCCGCGACACCCTCCGCTCCGCCTGGCACGCCGACGGCACGGACGCCACACAGACGGAGGAACTGCGGCTGGCCATGCGCGGCTACCGCAACGTCCTGGAGCGCCTGCTCACCGTCTGAACCCGCGATACCGCAGACCGCCCCGGCCTCCCCGGCCCGGGGCGGTCTGCATCGTCGACCGTGCGGATCAGCGGAACGAGCTGATGTTCTCGCTCACCCAGTCGTCGTAGGTCCGCAGCGGGCGGCCGATGATGTCCCGCACGGACGGCCGCTGGTCGGCTGTCCACCGGACGAGTTCGCCGAATCGGGCGCCGTACTCCTCGAGTGCGTACAGCGTCACGTCGATCGCACCCTCGGGCCAGCCACGGCGTCGCCAGACCGCCCGGCTCTCATCCGCCGTCAGGTCGACCGTGTCGATGTCGCGGCCGAGGGCGGTGGCGATGCTCCGTATCCGTGAACGGGTGCTCAGCGGGAGGCCCACGGCCTCGACGACCGTCCCGGTGTGGTCATCGCCGACCAGGGCAGCGGCCACGACGGCGGCGAGGTCCTCCTCGTGGATGAACGGGTAGTGGCCCTGGTCGAGGAAGGCCTCCCGGACCACCCCGTCGGCGCGCACGGTGTCCGGCCAGTCCGACCCCGTCGCCGGGTAGGTGCCCTCGATGACGGCACCCATCACAGCCGACGGCCGGATGTGCGTCCAGGCCATGCCCGAGCGCTCCACCGCCTTCTCGATCGCCAGCCAGAACCAGGTCTCCGGCGGATGGGCCGCTTCGTACTCGGGCCCGTGAGACGACAGCAGAACGACTTTGCCGACGCGGGCGTTCCGCGCCAGGGCGAGGGCGTCCCCCACCGTCGCCGGATGGGCACCGGCGAGGAAGACGGCCCCGACGCCGTCGAAGGCTCGGGCACACTCCAGCGGCCGGGTGACAGACCCTTCCACCACCTCGACCGTCTCGGGCCAGCCATCGCACTGGTCCGGCTCGGCCAGCACCCGCACACACCGCCCCATGGCGAGCAGTTGCCGGGCCAGACACCGGCCGACGATCCCGGTCGGGCTGTTGCCTTCATCCCTGCGCGGGCTGACGACCGTCAGCAGGCAGATGTCTTCGGCCGCCGACGTCTTCGCACTCCGCTCGAACCTGTCCACAACAAGACCTTTCAACCCGTGGGCGTAGATCTTGCACCGGGTTCGGTCAGAGGGTGAAGGGATCCTCGTCGAGCCTTTCCGACAAATGCTCCAGAGTGTCCTTGAGGCTTGTGGGTGCACCGCTCAGCCTTTCGCGCTGCTCGGCGATATGACCGATGAGGCGGAGAGTCCGCCCCGAGGAGATTCCGGGTGCGGCGGTGAACAAGGACCGGGCCACGTCTTCCGCGTCGCGCCAGGCATTGACGTCGAGCAGGCATTGCGCGAGTCGTGCAACGCGTTCGCTTGAGTAGCCAGTCGTGACATCGCGTCCGGGCTCTACGGACCGTAGGAGTCGCTCGATCGCCTTCTCCGCATCGCCTGCGATTTGAAGCGCGTGGCCCCACTGGCGATCGATCTCTCCATGAGTCACCCACCACGCCCATTCCGGCTCACCGACGGTGTCACCGTCCTCGATGAGCGAGCGGGCGCGTTCGAGCGATTCGTTCGCATCCGACGTACGTCCCGTATGGACCAGCGCCTTGGCCTCACGGATGCGGAACATGGCCTCGACGCGAGGGGACAGCCGTCCGCGGTGGAGAACCGACCGGGCGATGGACAGCGCCTCCTGGTTCCGTCCGCACCATTCACTCTGCATGGCCATGTTCTGCATGGTCAGCAGTGCGATGGAGCGGTCTCCCGAGAGATTCGCGAGGAACAGTGCCTCATGGTTGAAGCGCCGGGCGGCGTCTTCCCTTTCCGCGTCCCACAGTGCCCAGCCCGCGACTTCGGCGAGTTCCGCGGCGGCCGACTGGATGTCGCGCTCATACCGGGATTCGTAGTCTCCGTTCCCCAATCGATGATGTACGACCTTGAACGCGCGGGCCGCGGGTTCGGCGATGGACACTCCGTTGAGTTCATTGTCCAGGACGATCAGCCGACGGGACGTCTCCCGGATGGCCTCCGCGAAGTCGGCGCCACGCGCCTCGTTGAGTCTGAGGATCCGATCGGGGGAGGCTGTGGTTTCCGTCGAAGCCAGGGGCGCGGCCATGCGCGTCGCGATATCGACGAGTTCGCCATCTGTGCTGAGCAACTGGTCCAACCCCGCGACGAGTTGGACCGACGGCTGCTGTTTTCCGGAGAGCACGCGAGACAGATAGGCGTGGTCGTAGTTCAGCTTGCGGGCGACCGCCCGGACGCTCATGCCCCGATCGCGAAGCAGGTCACGGACTCTCTGGCTGAACTCCCCGCCGCTCATGGTGACCAGAGTACGGGCTGTCACCGCGCCGTCACCAGCCAGTCACCAACCGGGACGCCACCAGCGCGGTTGTCTGGACGTAGATCAGCCGACGCCGCACAGGAGCGCCAACGTGGAAGAGAACAAGTCCCCCGGCTTACGGGCGACATGGCCCGGCCAGAGCCTGACCGGCCTGACGGGTCCGAGGAACGTCCACACGGGCACTCCGTCGGAGTGCCCCGTCTGCCGGCTCGTTCTTCCGGCCGGGCAATCACCCGTGCGGTGTGATGTGTGCCGCGCTCTTCTGCGGCAGCAGGCGCATTGGAACGCCGTCGGGGAGCATTCCAAGGCGGTGGATTGCCTGGTGGCACTCCAGCGGCACCATGAGGGGCCGCTGCACAAGGACACGGACCGGTGAGGCGCCGCCCCGTGATGACGCTGCGCGTGTCCCGGGACGGCGGGAAGACCTACGGGCCGGTGCGTGTGGTCAGGTCCACCGAACCGCTGAATCCGGTGGAGACATCGGCGTGGCCGCCGTGCCGGTGCGCACGATGTGCGTCGGCGCGGCGGCCACGCTGATGGCCGATGTGCGCGGGCCCCGGGTCAGCCCTGCTTGGGGGCCGCCTGCTGGACGACGTCGAAGGACCAGAGGGTGGAGCCGGAGGCGGCGGGCTTCTGCTGGGGGGCGTCGTCGCCACCGCGCTGGTGGGCCGCCTTCATGGGGCCCTCCATCCACGCCTGGAAGGACTCCTCGTCGCGCCAGCGCGTGTAGACGAGGTACTGGTCGGTGCCCTCGACCGGGCGCAGGAGCTCGAACCACTCGAAGCCGTCGGAGTTCTCCACGGATCCGGCGCGCGAGGCGAAGCGCTTCTCCAGCACCTCGCGCTGTTCCTCGGGCACGGACAGCACATTGATCTTGACTACGCTCATGGCGCCATCCTGCCACTCAGCCGTGCAGCCGAAGTCCCTTGGTCACCTTGTCCACCGCGTTGCGCGGTCCGTACACCGCGAGGCCCACCAGGCGAAGGTCGTCGGCCTCCACCGCCCGTACCGCCGCGCGGTTGTCGTCCTCGTTGCCGGTGCTGAACAGCTCCTCGGTGTACACCGCGGTGGCCAGTCCGCGGGAGAGGGCGCGGGTACGGGTGCGGGTGAGGGCGGGGGAGTCGGCGGCGTAGACCAGGACCGGCTCACGGAACATCGGGAGGTAGGTGTTGCCCGAGGCGTCCTCGTACGCCTTGCCGACCATCTCGTCGGTGGCGTGGGCGAGCCCGCTGGAGAGGAAGGCGGTCACATTGAGCTTCTGCCAGTCGGCCAGGTCGTCCCGGACGACGACCGCGATCTTGGTGTCGTAACGCATGGGACGACCCTCCCCCGCGTCCCGGTATGTGGTCTTGAACGCTGGTGCGCGCCGGCAGGCTGCACAATGGACAGGTGAACCCAGGTGGCGAGCGGAACGGCGGCTCCGGCGACTGGGCCCGCTACTGGCGCGACCCGGACCGGCCGGTCGAAGCCATGCACGCGCACTTCTTCAGCCACCGGTTCCACCCCCACAGCCATGACGCGTACTCCTTCGCCGTCACCGAGGCCGGTGCCCAGCGCTTCCGCTGCCGGGGTGCGACGCGCACCAGCGGCGCGGGGATGGTGATGGCCTTCAACCCCGACGATCCGCACGACGGGGAGGCCGCCGCCGAGCTCGGCTACAAGTACCGGATCATGCACATCGGTCCGGACGTGGTGCGGGACGTGCTCTCCGACGTGGGAACGGTCGACGAGGACCGGGTTGCCCTGCCGCTCTTCGACGAACCCGTCCTGTCCGACCCGGTCCTGCGCCGCGCCCTGCTGGGGCTGCACACCGCTCTTGTCGGGGGCGCGGGCCCGCTGGTGCGTGATGAGTGGCTGACCGCCACCGTCAGCGCGATGGTGCGGCGCACCGCCACCCGGCCGGTGCGCGCCCGGACCCTTCCGGCGGGCGGGGCGCGGGCGGGGGCCGCCCGGCGTGCGCGGGCGCTGCTGGAGGAGGAGTACGCGCTGGAGATCCCGGCCGACCGGCTCGCGGCGGCGGCCGGATGCAGCCGGTTCGCGCTCTACCGGGCGTTCCGCGCCGAGTACGGCATGGCGCCCAGCGACTTCCAGCGGCAGCTGCGGCTGCGCCGCGCCCGAGGGCTGCTGGTCACCGGGTGCAGCGCGGCAGAGGCCGCCGCCGAGGCGGGGTTCGCCGACCAGAGCCACTTCCACCGCTGGTTCGTGCGTTGCTTCGGGGTGACCCCGGGGGCCTTCCAGCGGGCCGCGGGCCCGGCCCTCCGGCCCGCTTCCTGAGCTCCCCCGCCCGCTTTCCTGACAGGTGTTCGGACGGCGTCGAGCCGTGGTCGAACGCCGGTCGAACGACAGTCGGGCGAAGGAGGAGTGTTCCGCATCCACCGCAGTCGGCTCAGTAGGGTCTGTTCACGCCGGATCGATACACAAAGCGACTGGGGGACAGCGGAGCGTGGCGAATGCGGAGCGGAGTGGACCGGTCACCACCCCGGGGACCGGGCCTGGGCCCGGCGCCACGGGGGCGCGGACGGCCCGGACCGGCATGGCGCTGGGTGCCCTGTGGCTGCTGGCCGGACTGCTTGCCGTCCGCCAGGCCGCGGCGGTGCTGCGGCGGCCACCGGACCAGCGGCTGACCGACCTGGAGACCTGGATCGGCGACCGCGGCGTCCTTCATTTGAGTGGTTCGCTCTACGCGGGCGACGCGTTCACCGGCACCCCGTTCGCCGGGCTGGTGCTCAAACCGCTGACCCGCGCCGCCGAGCAGAGCCTCGGGGTCGCCTGGACCTTCGGCACCCTGCTGCTCGTCGTCGTCCTCGGCCTCGTCGCCGCCCGCGCCCTGCCCGGTCCGGTCTCCCGGCGCACCTCGCTGCTGGCCGCGCCGTGCGGCATCTGCCTGCTGGTGCTCTCGCTCCCGGTGCGCAACACCTTCACCCTCGGCCAGACCAGCATCATCCCGGTGCTGCTGGTCGTACTCACCGTGCTGCCCAGCACCTCGGGACGGCAGGCGGGGGTGCTCATCGGCGTGGCCGCGGCGCTCCAGCCCGCGCTGCTGCTGTTCGCCGTCCTGGCCTGGCTGGTCGGACGGCACCGGCCGGCCGTGCTCGCCGGGACGACGTTCGCCGTCTGCACCGCGCTGGCCGCGGCGGTGATGCCGCACGACTCCTGGACGTACTGGGCGCACCACATCGGCGGTGCCGGACTCGGTGCGTCCGCCGACAGCGTGGGCAATCAGTCCTTGCACGGACTGCTGCTGCGCGCCGGTGTGGCGGGCCCGGCCGAACTGGCGCTGCTCGCGCCCTTGGCCGTGACGGTCGCGGTGGTCGGTCTGCGGCGCGCGGTGCGCTACGCGCGGGACGGGCAGTTGCTGCTGGCCACCGCGATCACTGGCTGTGTGGCGCTGGCGGTCTCGCCAGCCTCCTGGCAGCACCAGCAACTGTGGATCCTGCTCGCCGTGGTCGGCCGGGTCGGCAGGCGCGCCGCGGACCGGCTGGTCTGGCCGGTGCTGGTGGTGCTGGCGATGTCGCTCAGCCGTACCGCGCTGCTGCCGGACATCGAGCTCCTCGGCCATATCGGTGACAACGCACCGCTGTTGGCCGCGCTCGCCGCCGCCTGCGGGGTGCCGTTCCTCTTCCGCTCCTCGCCGCTGTGGCACGATCCGGTCCCGACTCCGGCGGCGCGGCCGGCCAAGGGCCGGTACTCCTGGGTGCCGCTGCTGAGCCTGCCGCGGCGGCCGCTGTGCCGCCCCAACCTGGTGCTCGAACTGGTGCTGATCCGCATCGGCTACTTCGTGTACTCGTGGATCCGCGGCCACGCCCCCGATGAACGCGGCCCGGCCGAGGGGCACGGACACCAGGTGCTCGTGGTCGAGCGCCTGCTGCACCTCGACTTCGAGTACGGGTTCAACGCGTTGGTGGCCGACACCGCGTGGCTGCGGCACGGAATAAACTGGTACTACACCACCTTCCACTTCCTCGTCCCGCTGTCGCTCCTGGGCTGGCTGTATCTGTGCCGCCCGGCCGCCTACCGGTGGGCCCGCACCCCGCTGGCGTTCGCCACCGTGCTGGCACTGGCGGGCTTCTGGCTCTACCCGCTGGCCCCGCCACGGCTGATGGGGCTGGGCTACGTGGACACCGCACACGGTCCACAGGACTTGGCGCACCCGGACTTCGGTGCCCTGACCAAACTGTCCAACCAGTACGCCGCGATGCCCTCGCTGCACGTGGGGTGGTCGCTGTGGTGCGGTGTGGTGATCGCGATCGTGGCGCCCCGCCTCTGGGCGAAGGCGCTCGGCGCGCTGTATCCGCTGCTGACCACGGCCGTGATCGTCGGCACCGCGAACCACTACGTCCTGGACGCGGTCGGTGGCGCCGCCGTGGTGTCGGCCGGGTTCGGCCTCCAGTACCTGCTGCTCGGGGTGGGCAAGCACCCGCATGAGGAGGCGCCACCGCTGTCGGCGACGATGGGCGCCGCGGTCACCCGGGCCCGTGGGCTGGTACCGGGTCTGGTGAGACAGCGCAGCGGACGGCACGACGATGCCAGGAGCGTCGAGGAGCCCCAGTCCGCCGCGGACGAACCCCCAAAGGGGGGTAGTCCTCGCGTTGAGCGGCATGACCAGCGGGTCTAGCGTGGTGAAAAGGGGCGGAAAGGCGCGCAAGCAGGTGGGAGGGGGACCTGGGAATCGAAACGGGAATCGGGGATCCCGACCGAGGAGGGATCAAGGATGTTGCTGGTGAAGGCTGTGACCGCGGCGGTCGCCATAGGCGCCTCCATAACCATCGCCACACCCGCGGTCGCCGCGCCACCACACCCCTTTGTCTTCGTCCACGACAAGTTCCAGCCCGCCGCACAGGCGAAGAACGCCGGTGCGGTGACCTACGACAAGTCGGCGGTGCCGACGTCCGCGAGCGTGTTCATCGCGGAGGCGCGGGTGGGCGGCGAGGGCATGAAGTACCACGAGGGTGCGGACGGCCACCAGAACGGTCACCGCATGATGCACCACGGCACGTTCGTGTTCATCAGTCTGCGCGGTCTCGCGCCCGACCACCACTTCGGGATCCATGTCCATACGAAGCCGTGTGGCACCAAGCCCGACTCCTCGGGGCCGCACTACCAGAACAAGCAGGACCCGAAGCAGCCCTCGACCAACCCCACGTACGCCAACCCGCGCAACGAGGTGTGGCTGGACCTCACCACCAACAGGGCCGGCAAGGGCTGGTCCAAGTCGTGGGTGAAGTGGCACTTCAGGTCAGGTGAGGCGCGTTCCGTGGTGATCCACGAGCATGCCACCAGCACCCACCAGGGGAAGGCGGGGATGGCCGGGGACCGGCTGGCCTGTGTGAACGTCCCCTTCAAATGAGTCGCCGCTGAACGCTGTTGACGACGGCCTCGCACCAGGCGAGGCCGTCGTCGCCCGCTGGGTGACTCTTCGCCGAACGGGCGCCGATGCCGCAACCCCACAGTCTCTTCTCGACAGGTACCCGGGCAGGTAGTTCCACTCTTAGCGAGGGGCGCTGCCATGGCTCACAGTCCTGACGTGTCAGCAGAGATGCGGAGAGGGGGAGACAGTGCGGCCTGGAGAGAACGAGGCCACGGCCCCCTGCTGACACCTGATCTCCTCCCTCAGCAAGGAGAAGGCTGTGAACGCAACACCACAGAGACCTGTGCGCACGATCCTCATGGTTCTGGCATTTCTTGCGTCCGTTGCCGGGTTGGCCCTGGCCCCGGGGATGACGCAGAAGGCGCACGCCGCCGACTGTACAAAGCCCGAGGCATGCCTGCACCTGGTGAGCAACAGGACCGACGACGGCATGGTGCTCGATGTCGACAACAGTCAGACGGGCGAATGGACCAATCTATGGGCATGGAAGAGGAGTAGCGGCGCCAACCAGCTTTTCAACCTTCGTAGGTTCGACGACGGTTCCTTTCAGATCAGGACCAACCTGAACAACGGGATGTGCCTCGGAAGCGGGGACGGAGGCCCTCAGGCCGTACCGGTCGGTCTCGACCACCTCATCATGCTGAGGACGTGTGAAGATGTCGACTCGCAGAAGTTCTACTTTCAGCCGACTTCTCAAGGCCGCTTCCTGATCCGGAATCTGGCGGACGACGGAGCCAGCTGCCTGACGTCCCACGCCAGTCAGTGGAGCAACCCGATCATCGGTCTCACGCGGTGCAACGGGGACACGGACCGCCAGTGGTCCGTCCTGGACAATTCCTACTTCGCGGGCGGCGTGGAATCGCAGTACAACGATTCCCGCTACAAGCAGCTCGCCGCGGTGTACGGCTTCTCCAGATGCGCAACCGACAAGACGTACTGCTCTTGGAAGGCCGCACCCGGCGGCGGAACCATAAGCCAGGAATCTCCGATCTGCAAGACGCTCGACCTTTACAAGGATTCGGGTTCGCTTGCGAAATACGTGGAATCAGAACTGGCCCAGAATTCGAAGACGGTGGGGCACTCCGTGCGGAAGGAGGAGTCGCTCAGCGCCAAGCTCAGCGTCGGTGCCGGCCCGTTCTCGGCTGAGATCGAGAGCAAGTTCGGCCAGAGCTGGGACGAAAGCTTCTCTGAAACTTCAGGACACACATTCACGTTCTCCAAAGAAGGGGATGTGACGACCAGGGGGCCGTATCAGTACGTGTGGCTGGTGGAACGCCCGACCAAGGAGGAGTTGAAGGGCACGTATCGGTTCGCCCCGGGCACCTTCGCGGAATGGTCTTTCGACGGCACCATCACGACGACAGTGGGGGCAGCGCGCGACGGCGTGGCGGCTTCGAACTGGTCGGGTGGCTCGAGCTGGGTTCCGCCCGCCGCCTGTGGCGGCTTCCCGAAGGGGCAGATCCCTCTCGCGGGCAAGGCGAAATGCGTCGATGTGACGGGCGGGAACACGGCCAACGGCACCGAACTGCAGATCTATGGGTGCGGCGCGAATCAGCCGAACCAGGTGTGGACCAAGCAGAGCAACGGACTTGTGGTCGCCTACGGCAAGTGCATGGGCCTCAAGGGAGAGAGCACTGCCAACGGAACGCCCGTCGTCCTCACCGCATGCAACGGAAAAGCCGCGCAGAGGTGGCAGCCGTACAACGGGGGGATTCGCAACAGCGCATCCGAAAAGTGCCTCAGTACTCGCAACGCGGCACTGACGGACGGCACCAAGCTGACGATCTCCCCGTGCAACGGACAGGCCGGCCAGAAGTTCGCCCTCCCGAAGTGACCCGCAGGCTCAGGATTCCCTGAAGTCCCGAGCCCTGGCCCCATCGCCCTCCGGGCGGTGGGGCCAGGCCCTGTCCTGCCGGTCTTCGTGGGCCCGCGACGCCTGGCACCGCGCCTCGCCGCGTTGTCGGGATCATCCGAGTACGCCCAGTACGAGGACGACCCTCCGCCTTGCGATGCCCGGCACCAGACGCCGCGGCCTGATCCACGAAGACCGACAGGACAGGGCCTAGGCGTACGCGACCCGCAGCTCCTTGATGCCGTTGAGCCAGGCCGAACGCAGCCGCCGGGGGGCGCCGGTGAGCCGGATGTCCGGGACGGCGTCCGCGATGGCGTTGAAGATCAGCCGGATCTCCAGCTCCGCGAGGCTCTTGCCGAGGCAGAAGTGCGGTCCGCCGCCGCCGAAGCCGAGATGGGGGTTGGGGTCACGGGTGATGTCGAAGACCTCGGGTCGGTCGAAGACCTCCGGGTCGTTGTTGGCGGAGGAGTAGAACACCCCGACCCGCTGGCCCGCGCGGATCCGCTGACCGCCCAGTTCGGTGTCCCGGGTGGCGGTGCGCTGGAAGGACATCACGGGGGTGGCCCAGCGGACGATCTCGTCCGCGGCGCTGGCCGGGCGTTCGCGTTTGAAGAGTTCCCACTGGTCGGGGTGGGTGAGGAAGGCGTGCATCCCGTGGCTGATGGCGTTGCGGGTCGTCTCGTTCCCGGCCACGGCCAGCAGCAGTACGAAGAAGCCGAACTCATCGGACTGGAGGTTGCCCTCGTCCTCGGCGGCCACCAGCCTGCTGACGATGTCCTGGGCCGGACACTCCTTGCGGTCCACGGCCAGGTTCATCGCGTAGGAGATCAGCTCCATGGCCGACTCGGCGCCGATCTCCTCGGTGATGGCGAGTTCCGGATCGTCGTACGCCACCATCTTGTTGGACCAGTCGAAGATCTTGGAGCGGTCCCGCTGGGGGACGCCGATCAGTTCGGCGATGGCCTGGAGCGGCAGTTCGCAGGCGATGTCGGTGACGAAGTCCCCGGTGCCGCGGGTCCTCGCCTCCGCCACGATACGGACGGCGCGGTCGTGCAGGGCCCCCTCCAGCGCACGGATGGCGCGGGGGGTGAAACCGCGCTGCACGATCTGGCGGACCCGGGTGTGCTCGGGCGGATCCATATTGAGCATGATCAGCTTCTGGACGTCGATCTGCTCGCGCTGGATGCTCTCGTTGAAACGGATGATGGCGGTGTTCCGGTGCGAGGAGAAGATCTCGGGCCGGGTGGACACCTCCTTCACATCCACGTGCCGGGTGACCGCCCAGTACCCGTCGTCCTGGAAACCGGCGATACCGTGCGGCTGGGCGACCCACCAGACCGGGGCGGTGCGGCGCAGCAGGGCGAGCTCCGGGAGCGGTACCCGGTGCTGGTGGAGGTCGGGGTCGGTGAGATCGAAGCCCTCGGGGAGCGCGGGACACGACATCGGCCACTCCAGGTTCCAGACCCGATCACGGATCTGACGGCTCATCAGAAGTGTCCGCAACGTAGTAACGGGTTCTACAAGTGGCAAGAGATATGGCGGCCATTGTTGCCCTGAACGGCCCGACTCGGGCTCTGCACAACCCTTGCGCCGCCGGGGCGGGCGTCAGCAGACTGAGGGCACAACTAGAACACGTACTAGTTGCGGCGTGGATGAGGAGAGGACGAGACATGGCCGCGGAACCCGTCATCGTCGAAGCCGTACGCACGCCCATCGGCAAGCGCGGTGGCGCGCTCGCCAATCTCCACCCCGCCTATCTGCTCGGCGAGACCTACCGCGAACTCCTCGCCCGCACCGGCATCCAGCCCGACTGCGTCGAGCAGATCGTCGGCGGCACGGTGACGCACGCGGGGGAGCAGTCGATGAACCCCGCCCGCACCGCCTGGCTGGCGATGGGCCTGCCGTACGAGACCGCGGCGACCACGGTGGACTGTCAGTGCGGCTCCTCCCAGCAAGCGAACCACATGGTGGCCAACATGGTCGCCACCGGGGTCATCGACATCGGCATCGGCTGCGGTGTCGAGGCCATGTCCCGGGTGCCGCTGGGCAGCGGCTCCAAGCACGGTCCGGGCAAACCGTTCCCGGACGAGTGGAACGTGGACCTGCCCAACCAGTTCGAGGCGGCGGAGCGGATCGCCCGCCACCGCGGGCTGACCCGGGAGCGGGTGGACGCGCTCGGACTGCTCTCCCAGGAGCGGGCGGGGCAGGCGTGGGCCGAGGAGCGCTTCAAACACGAGACCTTCGCCGTCCAGGTGCCCACCACCGAGGAGGAGCAGGCGGCCGGACAGGGCATGTGGCGGCTGGTCGACCGGGACGAGGGGCTGCGCGACACCAGCATGGAGGCGCTGTCCCGGCTGAAGCCCATCATGCCGACCGCCGTGCACACCGCGGGCAACTCCTCGCAGATCTCCGACGGCGCGTGTGCGGTGATGTGGGCCTCCAAGCGGATGGCCCGCGCCCTCAAGCTGAGGCCGCGCGCCCGGATCGTGGCCCAGGCGCTGGTCGGCGCCGATCCGCACTTCCACCTCGACGGTCCGATCGACGCCACCCGTGCGGTGCTGGGCAAGGCGGGGATGTCGCTCAAGGACATCGACGTGGTGGAGATCAACGAGGCGTTCGCCTCCGTGGTGCTGTCCTGGGCGCAGGTCTTCGAACAGGACCTGGAGAAGGTGAACGTCAACGGTGGCGCGATCGCGCTGGGTCATCCGGTGGGTGCCACCGGAGCCCGTCTGATCACCACCGCGCTGCACGAGCTGGAGCGCGCCGACCGGGAGTTCGCGCTCATCACGATGTGCGCGGGCGGCGGACTCGCGACGGGGACCATCATCCAGCGGCTGTGAAACGGGCCCGGCCGCCGTCAGCGTTCCTCGAACACCGCCGTCGCGTCGAAGGCCGCCCGGCGGGTGGCGCGGCGCAGGGGCTTGAGGACGGTGCCGCCGAGGGCGAGGGTCAGCAGCACCGTCACCACCGCGCGCGGCAGGTCCCAGCCCAGTGAGGTGGCCAGGCAGTAGGCCACGAACCGGGCCAGGTTCTCGCCGACCGGGTCGCCCGGCACATAGCTGATCCCGGTGGCCATGCCCTGCATCAGCGTCCAGCCCTGGAGGTTCATCACCGTGCCGTAGAGCACCGACGCCACCGCCCCGTACACCGCGAGCAGCGCCAGTTCGGCGCGGCCGCGCAGCCGGGAGGGGCCGGGGAGAAGTCCCGCACCCATCGAGACCCAGCCCATCGCCAGCATCTGGAACGGCATCCACGGCCCCACCCCGCCGGTGAGCAGCGCGGACGCGAACATCGACACCGAGCCCAGCACAAAGCCGAACCCGGGCCCCAGGACCCGTCCGGACAGCACCATCAGGAAGAACATCGGCTCGATGCCGGCCGTGCCCGCGCCCAGCGGGCGCAGGGCCGCACCGGCCGCCGCCAGCACTCCGATCATCGCGATGGCCTTCGCGTCCAGACCGGTGTCGGCGATGGTCGCCACCACCACGGCGATCAGCAGTGGCAGCAGCGCGGCGAAGAGCCAGGGCGCGTCCGCGGCATGGGTGGTGACCCCGGAGTCGCCCGGTGCGAACAGCGGCCAGCCGAAGGCCGCCACGCCGACCGCGGAGACCAGTGCCAGCGCGGCCACCGAGCGTGGCCCCAGCCGGACCGGCCGCACCCGCCGGTCCACCGCCGCCGTCCCCGTGTCCGTCCCCGTTCCGGCGGTGCCGGGCGCGCTCACGGCGCCGTCTCCAGCGCCTCGCGCACCTGTGGCACGGTCAGCCACGGCAGCGGTGCCAGGACCTTCGCCACCTGCGGTGCGAACGCGGGGGAGGAGACGACGACCTCGGCCATCGGCCCGTCCGCCACCACCTCGCCCTCGGCCAGGATCACCACGCGGTGGGCGAGTTCGGCCGCGAGTTCCACGTCGTGCGTGGCCAGCACGGTGGCATGGCCGTCCGCGGTCAGCTCCCGCACCACCTCCACCAGCCGCGCCTTGGCCGCGTAGTCCAGGCCGCGGGTCGGCTCGTCGAGCAGGAGCAGCGGGGGCCGCGCGGTCAGGACGACCGACAGGGCGAGCGCCAGCCGCTGGCCCTCCGACAGATCGCGGGGATGGGTGGTGTCCGCCACGTCCGGCAGCAGCCGGGCGACCAGCGCGCGGCAGGTGCCCGGGGCCGCGTCCGCGTCCCGGTCGGCCGCCGCGCATTCGGCGGCGACCGTGTCGGCGTAGAGCAGATCGCGGGGTTCCTGCGGTACGAGGCCGACGTGGCGCAGGAGTTCGGCGGGCCGGGTGCGGTGCGGGACCACCCCGTCGTCCCCCGTGGCGCCGCCCACCCGGACGGATCCGGAGGCGGGCTGGTGCATCCCGACCAGACTCGCCAGCAGGGTGGACTTGCCCGCGCCGTTGCGGCCCATCAGCGCCACCGTCTCACCGGGCCGCACCACCAGACCGGCGCCGCGCAGCGCCTCGACCCGTCCGTGGCGCACCACCAGCCGGGACACCTCGGCCACCGGCGCGCCCGGCGCGGGCCGGGCCACCGCGCGCGGCGCGGCGTCCGCCAGCCGCTCCCGCAGCGGCCCGGCCTTGCGGCGCGCGTCGCGCACCGACAGTGGCACCGGTGACCATCCGGCGAGCCCGCCGAGGGCCACCACCGGCGGCTGGACGGGGGAGACCGGCATGATCTCGGCCGGTTCGCCGACCAGCGGGGCGGTACCGGCGGAGGGCAGCAGGATCACCTGGTCCGCGTACTGCACCACCCGCTCCAGGCGGTGTTCCGCCATCAGCACGGTGGTGCCGAGGTCGTGCACCAACCGTTGCAGTACGGCCAGCACCTCCTCGGCGGCGGCCGGGTCCAGCGCCGAGGTGGGCTCGTCCAGGACCAGCACCCGGGGGTGGGTGGTGAGCACCGAACCAATGGCCACGCGCTGCCGCTGGCCGCCGGAGAGGGAGGCGATGGGACGGTCGCGCAGCTCGGCGAGGCCCAGCAGGTCGAGCGTCTCCTCGACCCGGCGCCGCATGGTGTCCGGCGGGACGCCCAGCGACTCCATGCCGTAGGCGAGTTCGTCCTCGACGGTGTCGGTCACGAAGTGGGCCATCGGATCCTGTCCCACCGTGCCCACCACATCGGCCAGTTCGCGCGGCTTGTGGGTACGGGTGTCCCGGCCCGCGACGGTCACCCGGCCGCGCAGGGTGCCACCGGTGAAGTGCGGCACCAGACCGGAGACGGCGCCCAGCAGTGTGGACTTGCCCGATCCGGAGGGGCCGACCAGCAGACACAGCTCCCCCTCGGGAACGGTCAGGTCCACCCCGCTCAGGGCGGGCCGGGCCGCGCCCTCGTAAGCGACGGACACCTGCTCGAAGCGGATCACTGGGTGGCCTCCTCGCAGTCTGTGCCGGATCGTCCGCCGGGGCGCTGCCCGGGTACCGCACCCCGCGGTCCCCCTGCCCGCGCCACCTGGTCACCGGGGGCCGGTCGCGGTGCGGGGCGCGGGGGTGCCGGGGCGGCGAACGCGGGGAGCAGCCCGAGCAGCACCCCCGCCGCGGGCCACAGCGGCAGGGTCGGTGCGGTGAGCGGGACGGCCGGCGGTTGCAGCGCCTGCGGCGCGTACGAGGCGGCCCAGACCATCACCGCCGCCACCGCCGCGCCCGAGCCGGACACCAGCCACGCCCGTACGCCCCAGCGGTCCGGCCGGTAGCGGGTGCGCACCGAGCGGCGGCCGCCCAGCCACAGTCCGCCGAGCGCCGCGGCCACTCCGGCGAGCAGCAACGGCAGTCCGTAGCCCCCGCCTTCGGCCGTCAGCAGTCCGTAGGTCCCGCAGCACACCCCGAGCAGTCCGCCCAGGGTCAGTGCCGTGGTGACCCGGCGCACGGCCGGAGGGACCTGCGCGGTGCGGCCGTAGCCGCGCGCGTCCATCGCCGCCGCCAGGGCCACCGACCGTTCCAGCGCGCCCTCCAGGACCGGGAGCCCGACCTGGAGCAGGGCGCGGAACCCCCGGTCGGGGCGGCCGCGCAGCCGGCGGGCAGCGCGCAGCCGCTGGACGTCGGAGACGAGTTGGGGCGCGAAGGTCATCGCCACCACGATCGCCACCCCGGCCTCGTAGAGCGCGCCGGGCAGGGACTTCAGCAGCCGGGCCGGACTGGCCAGGGCGTTCGCCGCGCCGACGCAGATCAGCAGGGTGGCCAGTTTGAGGCCGTCGTACAGGGCGAACACCAGCCCCTCGGCGGTGACCCGGCCACCGAGCCGTACCCCGCGCGCCCACTCCGGCAGCGGGACCTCGGGGAGGGTGAAGAGCACCCGGGTGCCGGGGATCGGTGAGCCCAGGAACACCGCGAAGAACAGCCGGATCGCCAGCACCAGCAGTCCCAGCTTGAGGAACGCGCCGTAGGAACGGGCCCAGGGCGCGTCGCTGCGGCGTGCCGCGACCACATAGCCCGCGACCGCGACCAGCAGTCCGAGCAGCAGCGGATTGGTGGTGCGGGACGCGGCCGTGGCCAGCCCCAGCGCCCACAGCCACCAGGCGCCCGCGTGCAGCGCGCCGCCGCGGGTGGCGACGGGCGCGCGCAGCCGGGCGGTCGGCCGCGCGGGCGGTCCGGCCGTGGTGCGGGGCGGCGTGGTGCTCATACGCGGCGGCGTCGCGCCTGCCAGACGGCCGCGGCCCCGAGGACGACGACCGCGGCGATCCCGCCGATCAGCCCGGCCGACGGACCGCCGTCGTCACTCCTGCCCGCACTCTTGTCCGCGCCGTCGCCGTCGTCGACCGCCCCGGTGCCCGGCTCCGCACCGTTCTTCCCGGTCTTCTCGCCGCAGCCCGAGGAGGGGTATCCGGCGATGGCGCACAGCAGCGCCGCGGAGTTGTAGCGCAGTGGCTTCGCCACGGCGGCCAGCGCCTCCCCGGCGGTGGCCCGTTCGTCGACCCGGGCGCAGTGCGTACGGGTCTTCTTCGGGGTGTCACCGCCGGACGCGTCCGCGGCCGTGCCGAAGTCGATGACCACCGCGACCCGTTTGTCGCCGTCCCTGGCGGGGGTGCCGGCGCAGATCGTGCCGAAGCCGGCGGTGCCGCGCGGCTGGACGGCGTTCGCGGAGTCCTCGCTGACGGCGAAGCGGAAGCCGATCGTCTCGCCGTCGCCGGGCCGTGCCACCGACGGGCCCTGCGTGGCGTACGTCCAGCTCTTCGCACCGGACCCGCGCTCCCAGAACGACCAGTACCGGTACCCGGCCCCGGCCTGCGCCGGAGCCGCCCCGAGCGCCACCAGCAGACCTGCCAGGACGGCCACCACGACGCGCGGGAGGGCGTGGGCCGCGCCCCGCGCGGCCCACGGGCGGCCCGCGCTCGGGGCGGCGAACGGCGGTATCCGCATCAGACCCGCTGCTTCTTCCGGCCGCTGAGCAGGAAGCCGATGCCCATACCGGCCACCGCGCAGACGCCCACGACCCACCAGACGCCGTTGCCGCCGTCGTCCTTCTCGTCCTCGCTCTTCGCGGACGCCTCCGGGCCGGACGCGGCCTGCGGCTTCGGTCCGGTGGCGTTGAGCTGCCGGACCACATCGGTGCCGCTGAAGTCGCGCGGGTCACCCCCGGCGGCGTGGGCCGCGAGCACCAGCTTGCCGAGCGCGCCCGGGTTGCCCTTGGCCCAGGCCACCGCCCCGCCGTCCTTGCTCTGGAGCCAGGCCAGCGGCTTGGCGGCGGAGGCGCGGTGGCCGCCCGCGGAGAGCGCCACGATCGCGTCGGCGGTGGCACCGAAGTCCGGCTGGTCCTTGGCGCCGGGCATCGAGGACATCAGGTGGCCACCGTGTCCGGCCATGGCCTTCGCGAGGTACGCCGCGGCGCCCTCGGCGGCCTGCTCCGGGGTGCGGTCCTCGGCGTCCCCACCGCAAGCGAGGGGCTCGGGCTCACCGCCCTTGCCCTTGCCCTCGGTGTCGGGGACGAGCCCGCTGCCGCGCACGGCCAGCGCCGCGCTCGCGGTGGCCAGGTCGTTGACGGCCGGGCCGCCCTTGCCCTTCTGGTACGTGAACGCCCCGCGCTCGCCGGCCTTGGCGTCACAGCCGAGCTGGAGGCCGATCAGCGCGTCGTAGGGGGTCTTGCCGCTCTCCGCGGAGGTGACCTCGGCGGGGTCCACGCTGGTGGCGGCGAAGGCGCCGACCGCGGCGGAGGTGGAGTTGGCGTCGCTGGGGGCGCCGGGGTTCATACCCCAGCCGCCGTCCTCGTTCTGGTTGTGCTTCAGCCAGCCGATGCCCTTCTCGACGGCCTCGGCGCGTCCGCCCACCGCGGCCAGCGCCTGTACGGCGGCGGCGGTGGCGTCGCCGAACTCACCCTTCTTCGGGTCGCACGCCTTGTTGGTGTCCGCCCGGTACGCGGCGAAGCCGCCGTCCTCGCACTGCTGCCCGGCCAGCCAGTCCACCGCCGACTTCGCCGGGGTGACGTCCACCGCGTCCTGCGCGAGCAGCGCGAGCGACTGCCGCCACACCCCGTCGAACTTGGGGTCCGCCGTCCCGTACAGCCCTTCGGGCAGCTTGGCGCCGGACGCCTTCGGGGAGGGCTTGCCATCGGCGAGCGCGGCGGGGGCGGCGGCCGCGCACAGGGCGGCGGAGACGGCCAGAGCCGCGACGCTGCGGCGTACGATCATGGCTGTGGTGCCTCTCGGTGAGTGTCGCCGCGACGGGCGAGGTGGGGGACGACGGCGTACGCGCTGCCGGGCACGGCCGTCCGCCACGCGCGGACACTCCGCGACGCGTCGGCACCGGGCTCAGCTCCGCATACCTCGACGGTGCCGCCGCCGGTGGTCCGGCGGCGGGAGCCTGCGGTGCGTCCGGCCAGGTACTCCGGCTGGGCACGGCGCGCGCGGGAAGCGGCGCCGCACGGTCACGGTTGCGGGTCAGCGCCGGATTCCCACCGGCTTCCCCCGAACGGACGCGCATGAAGTTTTCCCGCATACCTTAACCGCCCGGTCGGCCCCCCTTTCCCCGGGCTGTCCGGAATCCGGATCTCCGGTCCGGTCCGTCCGCGCGCGGGCCCGCGCGCGAACGGTTCAGGCCACGACCCAGGCGGGCGAGACCGCGCCGCCGAGGGTGGCGACCACGGTGGCGACGGCGAGCGCCCAGCACGGTTTGTCGCTGTCCGGCCGGCCGCGGGTGGCCAGCACCATGACCGAGTGACCGGCCATTCCCCCGGCGACGATGCCGAGGAGGAGCAGATCGGTCAGATTGCTCCAGGTCGTCTCCCAGGAGCCGAGCCGGACCGCGGCCGCGACGGCGGTGGACAGGGTGGCGATGCCCAGCATCACCGCCCCGGCCTGGGCCGGATGGTCGTGCACATGGGGCCGGGGGCCCTGCTTCGCGGCGTGGTCGGCCACCCGGCGGGACCCCGCGCACCAGGCCACGGCGATCAGTACGACCTCGGTGACCAGGACGGCCACGGCCAGCACTTCCGCTGCCGGGGGCATGTGCGTTCTCCTCTGTCGTCGGGGCGGTCGAGGGTGCGGAAACGAGCCTTTCCGGCTTCGATCCGGGGGCACAGGGAATTGAGCAACATCTGAGGAGGAACCGGATGTTCTGGCCGGATCCCATCGGAGGCGGGCAACTCCTGGCCGAAGTGCGGGTGTTGACCCGGTGGGCGGACCCGCCGGTTCTCATACGGCCCGGTAGCCGACCGGGTCGGTGCCGGGGACGGGTTCGGCGCGGCCCCGGATGACCAGATGGCGCAGATGGGCCTCGACCTCGGAGACGGCGATGTTGCGGGAGGTGTACGGGATCTCGGCCCAGGGGCGGTTCCACTCCATGACCTCGGCGAGCTGCCACGGGGTGCGCGGCGTGCTGAGCAGGGTGAGCAGACCCGCCAGACGCTCTTCGTGGTGGTCGAGGAGGGCGCGCACCCGGGCCGGGGCGTCGGTGAAGGGGTGCTGGTGGGCGGGGAGCACCTCGGCCGGTTCCAGGGCGGCGACGCGCCTCAGTGAGATGAGGTAGTCGCCCAGGGGGTCGGTGACCGTGGTGTCGTCGGGATCCTCGTAGAGACCGATGTGCGGACTGATCCCGGGCAGCAGGTGGTCACCGGAGAACAGCCGCCCGTGGCCCGGGGCGCCCGCGGGGTGCCGCTCCTCCAGGTGCAGACAGACATGGCCCGGGGTGTGGCCCGGGGTCCACACGGCGCGCAGCCGGCGGCCGGGCAGGTCGAGGAGGGCGCCGGGAGTGATCTCGCGGTCCGGCAGGGCGGCCCGCTCGCCGGGGAAGGTGGTGGCGCGGCCGGAGGAACGGGTGGCGCGCAGCGGGGCGAGGTGGTCCTCGGGGGCACCGGCCGCGGCGAGCTTCGTGGCGAGGTAGTCCAGCCAGCGGGCGGGTTCGGCGTCGCGGGTGCGGCGTACCACCGTGGCGTCGGCCGGATGCATGGCGATCCAGGCGCCGGACGCCTCCCGGACCCGGGCGGAGAGCCCGTGGTGGTCGGGGTGGTGGTGGGTGATCAGCACACCGTGCAGCTCGGTGACGGAGGCGCCGCACGCGGACAGTCCTGCGGTGAGGGTGTCCCAGGCGGTCGGATCGTCCCAGCCGGTGTCGATGAGGACCGGTCCGCGGTCGGTGTCCAGGAGGTGGACCAGGGTGTGGCCGAGGGGGTTGTCGGGGATGGGCACCGCGATGCTGTGGACCCCGCCGCCGTGGTCGGTGACCCGCACCGGTCCGGTCGTCCGCGCCGTCATGAGCGTCCCCCCCGTCGTCGTCCATTGCCCACTATAACGAGAACTGGTTTCAGTTCTGATGCCCGAACTGGGTCCCCCAGCAACGCCGTTGGCAGGCCGCGTGCGAGCCGCTTCCATGCCGTCGTTAGTGGTCGTTGTTGGCCGTCATTGGTCACTCTCGGACGGCCCACAGACGGCCCAGAGTGCGGCCCCGGAGACTGGGACAACTTCCCTGTCTCCGGGGCCAGACCGCTCGGACTGAGCAGACGTCATGATGGGCGGCGCGGATTACATCGGCGCCTTCCCGACCGCCAGCAGGTGGGAACTGGCGGCCAGGAGTTCCGGGTACGGCTCGGCCATGCGGGCGGCTGTCAGTGCGGAGGCGAACATGTCGTCCGTGGGGCCTTCCCCGGGCTGCTGCTCGACCGCTTTGAGGAGCGACCACGCTGGGCCCTCGACCCCGAACACCTCCACGTCGGTCAGCCCGGCCGCGCGCAGTTCGTCGGCGAGCTCTTCGGCGCGGTGGAAGTAGGCCAGGGTGAAGCCTTTGCCGTCGTGCACAGCGGTGCTAAGAATCTTGGAGATGGCCGCCTGCAAGCGGTCCGTGTGCAGGTGCGCGTAGGTGACGTGCTCGAAGAGGGACGCGTACCGGTTGATCGCGGCTGCGGCGACGAGCCCCCCGGGCTTCACCACACGCTGCGCCTCTGAGAGGGCAGTGCGCCGGTCGTCCGGGTCGGGCAGGTGGTAGAGCGGGCCGAGTAGCTGTACCACGTCGTAGCTCGCGTCTTCCGCAGCCAGCGCACGCGCGTCGCCCACCGTCGCGGGGCAGATCGTCGCCGCCTGCTCGACGTGCCGGGCGACGGGATCGATCAGCTCGACCTTGTAGCCGTCTTCTGTGAGCCACCGTGCGTGGACGCCCGTCCCGCCCCCCACGTCGAGGACGCGCGCCGGTGCCGGGGGGAGGAAGCGGCGCAGGAGCTCCTGCGTGCGGAGGAGTTCGAGCCGCCCGTCTGCCGACATGGTCAGCCGGGTGTCCTCGTCAATGACCTCTGAGTAGAAGTGTTCGATCTCCGGTGCTAGGGCGACCTCTGGTTTCGACATGAGGGCAGTATCCTGTGTACCGGTGGACCAGTCCAGTCCGATCTGACAAGGGGAGCCATGGCGCTGCTGAAGTACGAGGAAATCGCGGAATCCCTGCGGTCCCGGATCGCAGCGGGAGAGTTCGAGCCGGGCGAGACCGTCCCGTCGGGGCGGGATCTGGCCGAGCAGTGGTCGGTCTCACGGGCCACTGTGATCAAAGCCATGGATGTGCTGCGGAACGACGGCGTCGTGCAGGCCAAGCAGGGGACGGGGTTCGTCGTCACCGAGACGCCTGTGGCGCGTCCGGCGGGCGGGCGTCAGGCTGGGTCGGCGCGCGTGAGCGGCGGCATGCCGTTTCTGCGCATCGGAGCCCCGGACTGGGCGGTGCCCCCGGCGCATGTGGCCGAGGCGCTGCGTTTGGGTGCTGAGGTGGAAGCGCTCCGGCGGATTCGCGTGCTGCAACTCCCTGACGGCAGTCCCCACAGCTACGTCACGGCCTGGTTCCCGCCGGAGGTGGCCGATGGGGCGCCCCGCCTGGCCCAGACTGCCCCGATCGCTGAGGGGACGACGCGCTACGTGCGCCGCCAGACCGGCCGGTTCTCTGTGGAGGGGGCGGATGTCACCACGGTGCGTCTGGCGACGGAAGTCGAGGCGGAGCACCTGGACTTGTCGGAGCCGACGGCGGTGGCCGTCGTGCTGCACACGGCGCACGACCAGGAGGGGCGCCCGCTGGTCTGCGAGGAGGGGGTCACGCCGGGCACCCTCTACGAGCGGGAGGACACCTACCCGATGTAGTCGTCGCACGCATCACGAGGGCTGGACCGGTCCGCCGGTCCAGCTTTTTTTGGTGCCTGGGAAACACCTCTACCTGCATGGATGTTCTGATCGCCCGTCAACTCGCTTTCCTGTGGGTTGACTGGACCGGTCCACCGGTCCAGTCTATGGATGTGGCCGCAAGCCAGCCCGGACCTCTCGGGGACGGGGTGGCTGCGCCATGCCAACAGGAGCCCCGCATTGGACGGGGGGAGGCGACCCGGCGCCTTGTCATTGACCGGAGGGCTTAGACCGAAAGGTCATGTCTCCATACGCCTACAACGAGGTCATGGCGCGCTACCTGATACGGGCGCGGCCCGCCTCGAAGGAGACCTGTCCACGTCCGCTTCCACGCAAGGAGGCACCGTGCACAGCCAACGAAGTAGATGGGCGCCGCCGTGATCGACCGGCACGGCGGCGCCAGTGCGTCACCCCGGTTCGCGGCGTCTTCCGCCGACGAACAAGCCGGTCCCCCTTCTTCCTGCCATCGCAGCGGCTAGCGCTGCGGCCGGTTGCCTCCTCCGTCCGTCCGGGCCGCCGCGTGCGGGTCGTACGGGCGGGGCTGAGGGGAGCCGGACCTGCCGGACTCCGGGCGGCGGGGCGGCGCCGGTGTTGCAGCACCGGCGCCGCTGTTCGGGCCGTTCAACCCTGAGAGGAAATACGACCCATGAATCACATCGGTGCACTTCAGGCGGTTGTTACCGCCGACCTGTCCGACCGTGAGCCGACCGGCGCTGAGCTGGACGCCATCGACTTTGAGATGCCGCTCATCGCGGCTGAGGTCGAGTTGCTGGACGTGCAGATCATGACGCTTGACCGGCCGGTGTCGGAGCTGGACGCGCGCCGTATCCGCCGGGCCCGTCGTCGGGTGCTGGCCGCCCGCCGGGAGTTGTCGAACCGCACGGTCGACCTGAGCACGTCGGGGGTGGGGGCGTGAGCGAGTCGACCACGCACGCCAACCCGGGCCCGCTGCCCGAGGATGTCGCTGATCTGCTGCGTGCTGTCCTCGAAGCGCTCCGCATCTCGGACCCGGCCACGGTCGGTGACACCGACCGGTTCCGCGAAGTCCTCGACAACCGGGCCATGGACGTCGTGGTCGCGATCGAGGGCGTTCTCTCCGACCCCACCGGCTGGGCCATCGGATGGATCACCCCCTACCTCCGCAAGCAGCTCGCCAAGAACCCGCCGACCGGCTACCGCGCGGCCGGCGACCCGCGCAGCGCGGAGCCGAGCAGGGAGGTCGAGCGGTGAACCGCAAAGCCAAGACCCTGCTCGTCCTCGCTCTGGTGGGCGTGGTCGGGATGGCGTTCCGGGTGTCGTGGAACGCGCTGCGGGACGTGGCTATGGCCATCGGTGCCGACCCGACCGCCGCGACGCTATATGCGTACGTTGTCGACGGGCTCATGGCCCTGGCGCTCATCGCCCGACTGGTGCTGACAGCCGAGTCGGACCGGAAGTTCGCGTTGCGGGTGCTGGCCGCCTACACCACCGCCTCGCTGGTGCTGAACTACGTGCACGGCCTGGTCCCCGAGCTGCATGGTGGTTCGGTCGACCCCGGTCGACTGGCCGACCTGGGCAAGGTCGGTTGGCTGCTGGTGCTGCTGGCTACCTCACTGCCGGTCGGGTCGATCTACTTCGGGTCGGATCTGGTCGCCAAGGTGCTCCACCACCGACCCGAGCTGACCGCAAATGCGGGGAAAACGACAGAGATCGATAGCAATCGGTCTATGTCTGACCTGGGGGAGTCGGCCGACGAGCTTCCCGCCCCGGTCGCCGACCCGATGCCCCTTCCGGCACCGGCGCCGGTCGAGCTGCCCGCCCCCGACTGGTCGGCCCCGGCCGGTGCGTCGGTGGCGGCTGAGTCGGGCCGTTCGCGTCGGGCGACCGGTCGGGTACCGGAGTCGGCCCGGCCCGTCCGACGGAAGCGCACCCCCGCCGAACTGCTCGATGAGGCCCGAGAGGCAACCGCCGAGTGGAAAGACGCCGAACTGACCGCCGAGCGCATCCGCAAGGAGGTCCACACCTCTGCGGAGAAGGCGCGCGGTCTGCGGGATGCGCTCCGTGCCGAGCGGGCCGAGTCGCTCGCCACCGCGCATGAGGCGGTGGCGGCATGACCACGCCCCTGCCCTATCGCCCGCCCGGTGACCCGGGCCCCGACCCGCTCACCCCGGCCCCCTACAGCCCCGTCCAGCAGCCGCTGAGCGGGGCTGTCGAACTGGCCGCCGAGCGCGGGCCCGTGGTCTACGTGCCCGGTGCTCACGGCGGTTTCGTGGCCGTCCGCCGCGAGGATCTCCCCACCATCCACACCCCCGACCCCGGGCCCGTCCCGGCCCCGTCCGGGGTGGACCCGCAGGCTCAGCGGGTGGCCGCCAAGGGCGTGTTCGCCGCCGGGGCCGGAGTGGGCACGTACTTCGCCGCCGGGGCCGCCGCGATCGTGGTGGATTCCCTCGTCAAAGTCCTCCTCGCCGGGGGTGTCGCGGCTGGTGCGGCCCTGGCCACCGGCCGCCGCAAGGGCGGCGACACCTACATCACCAACCACCACGTGGCCAACCGCTGGTTCGGCCGCTCCCACACCACCATCCGCAACCGCTGACCAGGCCAGGAGTTGACATGAGCGACACCGAGACCTTCGAGACCATCCGGTACACCGCCGACGTCGTAGCCATCACCCCCGACCGTCACGTCCTGCTGATCGAGCGCCGCTGGGACCCCTACGAGGGTGCCTGGGCGCTGCCTGGTGGCCATGTCGACTCAGGGGAGACGAGCCGCGCAGCAGCGGCCCGCGAACTGGTCGAGGAAACCGGCGTGCACGTCAGCCCCGCCGACCTGCGCCAGATCGCCGTCTTCGACCGCCCCGACCGCGACCCTCGCGGCAGGTACATCACCGCCGTCTACCTCGCTGTCGTCCCAACCGATACCCCGATTGCTGCTGGGGACGACGCCCGTACTGCCCGCTGGTGGCCGCTCGACAGCCTGCCGGAGCTGGCCTTCGACCACGCCGAAATCCTCAGCGTGGCCGCGGGAACAGCCCCCCGAGGACACAGCTAGCCCGTCCAGGACCCGCAAGCCGAAGTCATCCTGACCAGGAAGGACACCCACCCCTATGAGGGACGTTCCCCGCTCCTACACCCGGGCCGAGAAGAGCGAGCGCGCGTGGCTGGTGCTGCGCGGCGCCAAGCAGGCTCTCGCCGACAACGTCGATCCGCGCCTCGACGCCCGGATCGAGCGCATCGACGACCGCGCGGAGGACCGCGGGCTCCGGGAAGCCCGTGCCCTGCTCCAGCAGGACGAGAAGGCCAAGAACACACTCGCCGCCGCCAAGGCCGCCGAGAAAGCCGCCCCCCGGGGCGACCGGGCCGCCGCCCGCGCTGCCCGCAAGGAGGCGGAGAAGCGGGCCCGCGCCACCGAGCAGGCGATCCGACGCGCGGGTCTGTGACTTCGCCCCGGGGTGGCCGTCACCCGGCCAAGGACACCGGCCGCCCCGGGCCCACCAACCCGCATTGAAGCTCAGGCAGGAGGAACCCCATCATGACTCAGGCCCCCGATCTGGGAAGCCTGCACGACCTGGACGCCCACCGTGCGGCCAAGGAACCCGCCGCGCCCGCTCCCGTGACGCTGGTCAAGCCCGTCCCGGACTCGGGGGAGGCTGTGCCGGCCGAATTGGCCCCCGCGGGTGAAGCGGTGGACCGGCCGGACAACCCCCTCGCGGACTGGCTGACCGTGCCGGATGCTCCGGTGCTGCCGGTCTGGGCCCGCTCACGCGCCTCCGTGGTCGCGAACGTGGCCGCGCTGGGGCGCCTGACGTGGTGGCACACCCGCTACCACGGGGTGCGCACCCCCAAGTACCTGATGAAGGCGGTCCTGTTGGCCGCGCGCGGGTTCTTCCGCGCCTGTGTGGGCCTGTGGCCGACCCTGTCCGCGCAGGACCACAGTGCGGCCGTGAAGGCGCTCAAAGCCCAGTCCAAAGCACGCCCGGAGGACGTAGAGCTCGCGACACGGCTCCAGCTGGCGCACGCGGAGCGGACGCGGACGCGCCGTTGGCGGTTCGGGGCCGCGGCCGTCGCGGTGACCACCGCCGTGGTCGGCGTCGCGCTGGCGCCGCCGCTGGCTCAGGCCGGGCTCACCGCGGCCGTCATGACCCCGCTGGCCTACCTGGGGCGGGGGAAGGAGACGCGGCTGCTGGACCAGGCAGCGCCGCCGGTGCGGGTGGACATGTCCGCCCAGCAGCTCAATGACGCGCTCCGGGCCGCTGGCCTCCTCAAAAGCGGCAAGGAAGGCCAGGACGCGCCCAAGGTCACTTGCACGATGGGCCCGGTCCGCGATGGCCGCGGCTGGGCCGTGATCTTCGACCTGCCCCGCGGCGGCGGCAAGACCGCCTCCGACGTGCTGGCCAAACGCGAAGTCATCGCCCAGGAACTCGGGGTGGACGAGATCCAGGTCATCATGTCCCGCGTGCGGGCCGCCAAGGGCGGCAACGCGGGCCGGGTGAGCATGTGGGTCGCGGACGATGACCCCTACCTCGGCACCCCCAACCCCTCGCCGCTGGAGAAGGCCGAACGGTTCTCGATCTGGGAGCCGGTCCCCTTCGGCCAGGACGCCCGCGGCACCCGCGTGGCCATCCCGGTCATGTGGCAGTCCATGTTCTTCGGTGGCCTGCCCCGCCGCGGCAAGACCTTCTCCCAGCGGCTCCTGACCGCCGCCGGACTCCTCGACGCCTACGTGCGGCACTACGTCGCCGACGGCAAGGGCGGCGCGGACTGGATGCCCATGAAGGCCGTCGCCCACCGCCTGGTGATGGGCGCCGAGGACGACGCCATCGAGGCGCTGAAAGCCATGCTCGCCGAGCTGCTGGCCGAGATGGAACGGCGATTCGCGCTGCTGCGGGACCTGCCCACCTCGGTGTGCCCGGAAGGCAAACTGACTCCGGAGATCGTGGCCAAGTACAACCTCCCGGTCATCTTCGTCACCATCGACGAGCTACAGGAGTACTTCACCGCGATGGAGCGCGAGGACCGGGAGCAGGTCATCAACGACCTGTGCCGCATCGCCCGCCGCGGTCCGGCCGCCGGGTTCGTCTCCAATTTCGCCTCCCAGCGCCCGGACGCGGAGTCGGTGCCGCCGAAACTGCGGGAGATCATCACCATCCGCTACTCGACCCAGGTCGTGGACCGCACCAGCAGTGACATGGTCCTCGGCAAGGGCAAAGCCGCCCAAGGGGCGGACGCCTCGGTGCTGTCGGAGGAGCACAAGGGCGTCGGAGTGCTGGTCACCGGCCCGGCCTCCTACGTCACCGTCCGCGCGGACTACCTCGACGGGCCCAGCTTCGCCGCGCTGTGCCGCAAGGGCCGCGCGCTGCGGGAGACGGCAGGGCAGCTCACCGGCGACGCTGCCGGAGACGTCACCGCCGCCGCGGACGCCGCCGGGGTCACCGTCCCGGCGATCGTCTCCGACGTGCTGGAGGTCATGCGGCACTCCCCGCGCATGTTCACCACCGACCTGCTGGCCGCACTGGTCAACCTCGATGAGGACACCTACGGCGACTTCAACGCCGAACGCCTTGCCACCGAGCTGGACACCGCGGGCGTGAAGCGCACCAGCAAGCAAGTCAAGATCTCGGGCGCCAACGGTGCCGGGTACCAGCGGCGCGACATCGAAGACGCCGTGCCCGCCGAAATCCTCCTCAGCACCACCGAGTAAAGGGGTCCCCCTCTACCCAACCTGCGGCCCAGCCCCCTCCCGCACCCCGGTTCGGCCGATCATCACCGGCCGCCGGGGTAGCGGGGGCCCTTTACCCCGGTCAAGGGGGCGGTAAAGGGCCCTGACCTGCACGGTAACGGGGGTAAAGGGGGACGTCTGGCCTCCCGCCACACCCCTCTACAGCCACGAAAACGACGAGCGGCCCCCTCTCACGCCAATGAAGCGGGGCCGCCCTCGTCCAGGACCCATCACAGGACTGGAGACCTCCAGCATGACCCATGACGCACGATCCGCGCTGCTGCGCGCAGCGCTGGACGCCGCCGAACGCGGCTGGCACGTCTTCCCGCTCCGCCCCGGCACCAAGCGCCCGGCCCTGCACGGCGAGGCATCGTGCCCCCGGACAGGCACGTGCACGGCCGGTCACCGCAAGTGGGAGCAGCGCGCCACCACCGACCCCGACCGTATCCGCGCCGCATGGTCACGCGCGGCGTTCAATGTCGGCATCGCGACCGGCCCGTCCGGGCTGGTCGTGGTCGACCTCGACATGCCCAAGGACAAGAGCAGTTCGGACGCGCCTTGCGGCGCGACGACCTTTGCGGCGCTCTGCGAGCGCGCCGGGCACCCCGTCCCTACCACCTACCGGACGCGGACCGCGAGCGGCGGGGAACACCTGTACTTCACCGCGCCGGATGGCGTCAGGCTGACCAACACGGCAGGCAGCCTCGCTCCGTTGGTCGACACGCGGGCACGGGGCGGCTACGTCGTCGCGGCGGGCAGCGTCACCCCGGCGGGACCGTACGAGGTTCTGTGCGGCTCTGTGGCGGCCCCTCTGCCTTCCTGGCTCCAAACCATCCTCCACCCGACCCCCAAGCCCCCACAGACCCCCCTGAGGGGCGTAATTGGGCAATCTCGTCGATATGCGGATGTAGCTCTCGCCAACGAAGCGCGGAACGTGGCCCGTGCGGCGGACGGCACCCGCAACTCCACCCTGCTGCGCGCCGCCCGCGCTCTGGGACGGCTGATCGCATCCGGCGACCTCACCCGCGACCGGGTTGAGGATGCTCTTAGAGGGGCAGCGGCGGCCAACGCCACGCAGTCGCAGCGCTACTACGACGACGTGATCCGGCGCGGACTGGACTGGTCCATCGCCCACAACCCCACCCGAGGCAGGGCCGCATGACCAACCCCGCCTCCCCTAAGAGCACCACCAGCACCCCGACCGGCCCGCGCCCCGCCAAACCGGCCCCGGCCCCAGACGGCCGTAGGGCGCCGAGGAACGTCGCCCGTCAGGGCGTCCCTTCTGCCCTTCGTTCTGACCAGCAGCAGCGAGACGGCCGGTACCCGATCGCGTGGCTGCACATCACCGCACCGCGCGGCGCGGTCCCCACTTCCCACTCGTGGTGCGCGTGCGGCCACGACCGCAGCGCGATCGGCCGCCCCCGGGTGCTGGCTCTGATCGCCGACCACGAAGCCCACAAGGACACCTGCCCGCTCCGCGCTCCGCAGGAAGGGAGGACCGCCGCATGACAGCCGCCGAAGAACTGCCTGCCCCCACCAACCCGATGGCCGTCGCGCGCCGTCTCCTCCCCGACTGGCAGACCGAGGACGGGCACCTGCTGTGCCGACGCTGGCGCGGTTCCTGGATGCGGTGGACCGGTACCTGCTGGCGCGAGCTGGACGAGCAGCAGGTGAAGAAGTCCATGTACGAGCGACTGGAGCACGCCACCTACCAGGCAGGCACCGACAAGGACGGGCAGCCCGAAATCCGCGACTGGGCACCCACCAAACCGAAGATCGGCAACCTGCTGGACGCGCTGGGAGCCATCACCCTGCTGCCCACGGACATGGACGCCCCCACCTGGACCAACGAGCAGGGGACCGACAGGGACGACGGTCGCATCGTGGCGTGCGAGAACGGGTTGCTGCGTATCCGGGACCGCGCGCTGCTGCCGCACAGTCCCGACTTCTTCAACCTCGTCTCGGTCCCCTTCGCCTACGACCCGCACGCCAGCGCGCCCACCTGGGAACGCTTCCTGCGGCAGATCTGGCCCGACGACCCCGAGGCCGTCCGAGCAGTGCAGGAGTGGTTTGGCTACGTCCTGTCCGGCCGCACCGACCAACAGAAGATCCTGCTCATGGTCGGGCCGTCGCGTTCGGGCAAGGGCACCATCGCCCGGGTGCTGAAAGAGCTGGTCGGCAAGGACAACTTGGCCGGGCCCACCCTCGCCGGACTGGGCACGAACTTCGGTCTGTCCACCCTGATCGGCAAGCCACTTGGCGTCATCTCCGATGCCCGGCTGTCCGGCAACGACAACAGCCAGGTGGTGGAGCGACTCCTGACCATCTCGGGTGAAGACACCATCGACATCGACCGCAAGTACCGCGAACCGTGGACGGGCAAGCTGCCCACCCGGCTCATGGTCCTGTCCAACGAGCTGCCGCACTTCGGCGACTCCTCCGGGGTCATCGCCCGCCGCTTCATCCTGCTCAGCATGACGGTGTCGTGGCTGGGCAAGGAAGACCCCACCCTCATGGACAAACTCGCCGCGGAGATGCCCGGCATCCTCAACTGGGCCCTTGACGGACTTGCCCGACTGGAGTCCACAGGTCGCATCACAGAGCCGTCGTCCAGCCGCGAGGCAGTCACCACCATGCAGGACACCGCCTCGCCCACCAGCGCATTCGTCCGCGAGCGCTGCGCCACCGGACCGACGTGCAGCGTGCCCGTCGACACACTGTGGGTGGTCTGGCGCGAGTGGGCCGAGGACAACGGCGTGAAGGCCATCGGCACCAAGCAGATGCTCGGCCGCAACCTGCTGTCCGTCGTCCCCCAGCTTCACCGGACCCGCCCCCGCGACCCGTACGGCCGACAGGTGGCCACCTACAACGGGATCACCCTCAAGTCAGATCCACATCTTCCTGAGTCGTGACTCATCGCGACTCAGAAGCCCACCATCCCGCTCTGAGTCGCGATGAGTCACGACTCAGAGCAATGTGGGTCCAACATGCGGAGGACGCGATGAGTTCCACCACCACCGCCCAGACTGACCCCCGCGCCACGCTGCGGGTCGGACTCCCGGACCGCTACCTCACCCCCGACGACATCGCCGAGATGTTCGACGTCCCGAAAGAGACCGTCTACGCCTGGCGGAGGAAGCGCGTCGGCCCGCCCGGATTCCGCGTCGGCAAACACATCCGCTATCACCCCGCCGCTGTTCAGCGCTGGCAGGACGAACGCATGGCCGCCGAAGCCGCTGCCTGACACCAGAGCAAGACCTTCCACACCGCAGGGGCAGGGCCAGATGGCCCTGCCCCTGCGGTGTGCTGCCCAGAGAAGGGATCGCCGCCGCATGGCAGGCCACATCCAAGACCGCTGGTACAAGACCGAGCCCCGCCCCAACGGGAAGCCCGCCAAGGTCAAGACGGACCGCCACGGGAAGGGCATGCGCTACCGCGCCCGGTACATCGGACCGGACGGCACCGAGAAGTCCAAGTCATTCCGCGACGGACAGAAGCGGCTGGCTGACGATTGGCTTACACACATCGAGGCCGACATGTCGCGCGGCCAGTACATCGACCCGAAAGCCGGACGCACCACCTTCCAGCAGTACGCCGAACGCTGGGTCGCCGCGCAGACCACCGACGTCGTCACGCGGACGGGTACGGAGTCGCGGTTGCGGCTGCACGCCTACCCGTACCTCGGGTCCCGTCCGCTCGGATCGTTCCAGCCCGAGCACATCCGAGCCTGGTTGCGTGCACTGGAGGATGCGGGGCTGGCCGCGTCGTATCGAAGGGTGATCTTCGCCAACGCATCGGCGGTCTTCACGGCCGCCGTGGACGACCGGCTCATCGGGAAGCACCCTTGCCGGGCCGCATCGGTCAAGGCGCCGGCCGCGACCCCGAGCCGAGTTCGGCCGTGGACCGCTGAGCGGGTGTTCGCCGTGCAAGCCGCGCTCCCCGAGCACTACCGCGCGATGGTCGACGTCGGGGGCGGCTGCGGGCTGCGGCAGGGGGAGATCTTCGGGCTTCCCGTGGACGAGGTGGGTTTCCTCACCGGTTGGGTGCACGTGGGCTACCAGGTGAAGCTGGTCGGCGGTCATGCCGTCTTCGCACCACCTAAGCGGGGCAAGGTGCGAGACGTCCCCCTGCCCGAGCAGGTGGGGCACGCGCTCGCAGCGCACATGGAGCGTTTCCCGCCGGAGGAGGTCACCTTGCCGTGGCTCACCCCGGACGGACCGAAGGTGACGAAGAAGCTGCTGTTCACGACGAGGGAAGGCAAGGCGGTCGCGCGCCACTACTTCAACGTGTCCGCGTGGAAACCGGCGCTGGTGGCCGCTGGAGCGCTCCCCGTGCCCGAACCGGGCCAGCGGGTGCAGGAGTCCAGAGAGGACGGCATGCACGCGCTGAGGCACTTCTACGCGTCCGTGCTGCTGGACGCCGGGGAGAACATCAAGGCATTGAGTCGCTATCTGGGGCATGCGGACCCGGGCTTCACCCTCCGGGTCTACACGCACCTGATGCTGAGCAGTGAGAGCCGCACCCGGAAGGCGGTCGACGGCATGTACCGGGCGGCCGATGGAGGGCAGGACGGCCCAGAGGCGGCCCAAGCGGCTTAGGGACGGCGCCTACCAGCAGAAAGCCGCTGGTGGGCGCCCACTTGGGCCCATGGCTGGATTAGTTTAACGAGAACTGGTATCAGTTCTGATGCATCGTCAGATCGAGTGGGCATCGTCAGACCGGGTCGGATCGGTTCCGCGGGAGGCAGCAGCGATGGGCGACCTCATCGAGCACGGACAGCTCTTCATCGGCGGGACGCCGGTCGACCCGGCGGGCACCGAGACCATCGAGGTGGTCTCGCCGCATACCGAACGGGTCATCGGGCGGGTGCCGCACGCGTCGCGGGCGGATGTGGACCGGGCGGTGGCCGCGGCGCGCACCGCCTTCGACGAGGGGCCGTGGCCCCGGATGAGCCTCGACGAGCGGATCGCGGTGGTCACCCGGATCAAGGACGCCATCGCGGTGCGCCACGAGGAACTGGCCCGGATCATCAGCTCCCAGAACGGCTCCCCCTACTCCTGGAGCGTGCTGGCCCAGGCGCTCGGCGCGATGATGGTGTGGGACTCCGCGATCACCGTGGCGCGCGGCGCCGTGCAGGAGGAGCGGCGGGACGGCTGTCTGGGACCGCTGCTGGTGCGGCGCGAACCGGTCGGGGTGGTGGCGGCCGTGGTGCCGTGGAACGTCCCGCAGTTCGTGGCGGCGGCGAAACTGGCCCCGGCGCTGCTCGCCGGGTGCGCGGTCGTCCTCAAGCCCTCGCCGGAGACCCCGCTGGACTCCTACGTCCTGGCGGAGATCCTCACCGAGGCGGGGGTGCCCGAGGGAGTGGTCTCGATCCTCCCCGCGGACCGCGAGGTCAGTGAGTACCTGGTCGGGCATCCGGGCGTGGACAAGGTGTCGTTCACCGGATCGGTGGCGGCGGGCAAGCGGGTGATGGAGGTGGCCTCGCGCCATCTGACCCGGGTGACCCTGGAGCTGGGCGGCAAGTCGGCGGCGGTGATCCTGCCGGACGCCGATCTTGCGGAGGCGGTCGCCGGGATCGTCCCCAACGCCTGGATGAACAACGGCCAGGCGTGTGTGGCCCAGACCCGCATCCTCGCCCCGCGCGCCCACTACGACGAGATCGCCGAACGCCTCACCGCGGCCGCCTCCGCCCTGGCCGTCGGTGATCCACTGGACCCCGCCACCCAGATCGGCCCGCTGGTCACCCGGCGGCAGCGGCAGCGCTCGCTGGACTACATCGCGCTCGGACAGCGCGAGGGCGCCAAGGTGCTGACCGGCGGCGGCCGTCCGGCCGGGCAGGAGACCGGCTGGTACGTGGAGCCGACCCTCTTCGGCGACGTCACCAATTCCATGCGGATCGCCCGCGAGGAGATCTTCGGCCCGGTGATCTGTCTGCTGCCGTACGGGGACGAGGAGGAGGCGGCCCGGATCGCCGATGACTCGGACTACGGGCTGTCGGGCAGTGTGTGGACGGCCGACCCCGGCCGCGGGGTGGCGTTCGCCCGGCGGATCCGCACCGGCACCTACTCCGTCAACACCTTCAGCCTGGACATGCTGGGCCCGTTCGGCGGCTACAAGAACTCCGGTCTGGGGCGGGAGTTCGGGCCGGAGGGCTATGCCGCCTATCTGGAGCACAAGATGATCCACCTGCCGCAGGGCTGGGACGGGGAGCCGGTCTGATGGGCGACCGCTGGCGGATCGAGGTGGACCGCGGGGTCTGCATCGGCTCCGGACTGTGTGCGAGCACCGCGCCCGACGGCTTCCGGCTGGACACGGCACGGCAGTCGCATCCGGTGGCGGCGGAGGCCGACGCGTCCGAGGCGGTGCTCGCGGCGGCCGAGGGCTGTCCCGTCGAGGCCATCGCCATCCGGCTGCTGCGCGACGGCGGTGAACAGGTCTTCCCTCCGGACGAGTAGCGCGGACGAGCAGCCCGGACGAGTGGCCGCGCGGGGAGTGCGCGGGCCGGACCCACCGGGATCCGGCCCGTTGCCGTGGCCGGGATCCTCAGACCCAGCCCTCGGCGTGCGAGATACGGATGGCGTCCACGCGGTTGCGCGCCCCGGTCTTCCGCGTGATGGCGGCCAGGTAGTTGCGGATCGTCCCGTTGGACAGATGGAGGGTCCGGGCGATCTCGGCGATCGAGGCGCCGTCGGCGGCGAGCGAGAGGACCCCCAGTTCGCGCTGGGTCAGCGGGATCTCGGCCGCCTGGAGGAAGCCGTAGCCGAGCGAGTCGTCGACGAACCGCTCCTTGTTGGCCACGTGGCGGATGCCGTCCAGCAGCCGCTGCGGCGGGGCGTTCTTGTTGATGTAGCCGAGGGCCTGGGCCTCATGGGCGCGCCGCAGCGGCCCCGGGCGCCCCGCGCTGGCCAGGACCAGCAGTTCGCATGCGCCGTGCTCACCGGAGGCCGCGCCGAGGATCTTCGGCACCTCGCCCTTGCGCGAGGCCGCTCCGGAACCGGCGCAGTCGGTGTCCACCACACAGACATGAGGCTGTAAGGACCGCGCTCTGCAACGCGCGTCACGCCAGCCCGACGCGGCGACGTCGATGTCTGGTTCGGCCCGTATCAATGCCGCCAGCGCGGATCGAAGCAGGCAGGACTCATGCACCAGAAGTACCCGGATCACGGACTTCTCCACCCCCAGTGAAGTGTGCTCTCGTCGCGCGCCGTTGTCGCTCTGTCGCGCGCCGTTCATGAATACCGGGATTGCCTGGGTCGTGAACGCAGGTTTTGCGCCAACGGGGAGCGTGCGGGCGCACAAACAACCGCCCTGGAGCTCGCCAGGGCGCGAAAGACTGGGCGTGCGCCCCTGGCGCGCGGTGGCGAAAGCGGAGCGAGGGTGTGCGGAAGTGCTCTGACGTGCTATGCGAGGCAGATGGGGGGAGTGGGGATGGATCAGCGGGACGACGGAGTGGGGGCCGTGAGGTCGATCAGACGGCACACCGTTTCGATGTCGATCTTCACCTGGGCGATCGAGGCCCGTCCGGACAGCCAGGTGATCAGCGCCGAGTGCCAGGTGTGCTCGATGACGCGGACCGCGGAGAGCTGCTCGGGTGTCGGCGGCCCCTCAAGTCCCATCGCGTCCAGGATGATTGCGGTGGTCAGCCGGGAGACCGTGTCCACTTCCGGGCTCACCGAACGGTCGGCGAAGGTGAGCGCCCGCACCATGGCGTCCGCCAGATGGGGTTCGCGCTGGAGCGCCCGGAAGGCGCGCATCAGCGTCTGGGCGACCCGGGCCGCCGCGTCCTGATCGGTCGGGGGGCGCTTGCGCAGTGCCTCGTGCATGTGCTGGAGCTGATCCTGCATGGTCGCGACCAGCAGATGGACCTTGGAGGGGAAGTAGCGGTAGAGGGTGCCGAGCGCGACGCTGGAGTTTTCGGCCACCTCGCGCATCTGGACCGCATCGAAGCCGCCGCGGCTGGCCAGCCGGGCACTGGCGTGCAGGATGCGGCGGCGGCGCGCCTCCTGCCGCTCGGTCAGCTGCAGAGGGGCCGGCTTGACTTCTGCGGTCATATGTCCCACTTCGGTGTGTTGCGTCTGCGGGTCGGGGCCACCGGACCCGAGCATGATGGCAGGCCCGGCCCGGGACTGCGAGCCACCGGAACCCTCACTGGAACTCGTTCTAGGCTAGCGCGGTGAGCGGTTGTCGTACCGGTGTCCGTGCAGTTGGGGCAGGTTGCTGCCGCCCGGGTGGTGTCCGTCGCGCGCGGGCCGTCCGGGTGTGCCGCGCCGTGCTCGGCCGGGCCGGGGCGCCTCCCGTGGACCCCTCCCAGGGGCGGGGTATTTGCCCTGCTCGCGGTGGTATCGACCGGACCGCTGGACTGACGGCCCGTACCCTCGGTTACCGAGTGGTAGGAATCACCTGTTCCGGCTCTGGTGGAGTCGCGGGAGCCAGGTATCTTCGAGACTTCTCGGGCGATCCGATAGTGAAACTTGTTCTAGATAATCGGAAGCGGCTACGCTCCCGCTGAACTGCACCTAGGAGGGGGCGCGAGTGACCGCAGAGGCCGCGCAGGAGATCGGGCCCGACCCGCTTCGAGCGGATCCCCGCACCGCCACCGACCGGCCGCTGCGCATCGCGCTGCTCAGCTACAAGGGCAACCCCTTCTGCGGTGGCCAGGGCGTCTACGTCCGCCATCTCTCCCGGGAACTGGCCCGGCTCGGCCACACCGTCGAGGTCATCGGCGCCCAGCCCTACCCCGTGGTGGACACCCAGGAGGGTGTGACCCTCACCGAGCTGCCGAGCCTGGACCTCTACCGCCAGCCCGATCCGTTCCGCACCCCGGCGCTCGCCGAGTACCGCGACTGGATCGACGCCCTGGAGGTCTCCACCATGTGGACCGGCGGCTTCCCCGAGCCGCTGACCTTCAGCCTGCGCGCCCGCCGCCATCTGGCCGCCCGCCGCGGCCACTTCGACGTCGTCCACGACAACCAGACCCTCGGCTACGGACTGCTGGGTCTGGAGCGGATCGGCGTCCCCCTGGTGACCACCATCCACCACCCCATCACCGTGGACCGTCAGCTGGAACTGGACGCCGCCGAGGGCTGGAAGCGCCGCGTCTCGGTGCGCCGCTGGTACGGCTTCACCCGGATGCAGAAGCGGGTGGCCCGGCGGCTGCCGTCGGTGCTCACCGTCTCCGGCACCTCCCGCCGCGAGATCGTCGAGCACCTCGGGGTGAGCCCGGGCCGGGTCCATGTGGTGCACATCGGCGCCGACACCGAGCTGTTCTCGCCCGACCCGGCGGTCCCGGTGGTCCCCGGGCGCATCGTCACCACCTCCAGCGCGGACGTTCCGCTCAAGGGGCTGGTCCACCTGGTCGAGGCCCTCGCCAAGGTCCGCACCGAGCAGCCCGAAGCACATCTGGTCGTCGTCGGCAAACGCCCCGAGCGGGGACCGGTGGCCGCCGCCATGGCCCGCTACGGACTCGAGGGCGCCGTGGAGTTCGTCAAGGGCATCAGCGACGCCGAACTGGTGGACCTGGTGCGCGGTGCCCAGGTCGCCTGTGTGCCCTCGCTCTACGAGGGGTTCTCGCTGCCCGCGGCCGAGGCCATGGCCACCGGCACCCCGCTGGTCGCCACCACCGGCGGCGCGATCCCCGAGGTCGCGGGAGCCGACGGGGAGACCTGTCTGGCCGTACCGCCGGGTGACGCGGGAGCGCTCGCCGCCTCCCTGGTGCGGCTGCTGGCCGACGCCGACCTCAGGCTCCGGCTCGGCGCGGCCGGACGTGAGCGGGTGCTGCGCCGGTTCACCTGGGAACAGGCCGCCCGCGGCACCGCCGAGCACTACCGCGCGGCCATCGGCGCGCGCACCTCCGCCGCCCGCGCCCGGCGCTGACCCCCGCGACTCACCAGCCGACGCCGACCACCCCAAGCCGTGACCCCCGTAAGCCCGTGAACCCGCCGGACGAAAGCAGACCCCCGTGCTGACCGTCGATTTCTCCCGCTTCCCGCTCGCCCCAGGCGACCGAGTCCTCGACCTGGGCTGTGGCGCAGGACGGCACGCCTTCGAGTGTTACCGGCGCGGTGCGAGGGTTGTCGCGCTGGACCGCAACGCCGATGAGATACGCGAGGTCGCCAAGTGGTTCGCCGCCATGAAGGAGGCCGGAGAGGCCCCGGCCGGCGCCACCGCGACCGCCATGGAGGGTGACGCGCTCGCCCTGCCGTTCCCCGACGACAGCTTCGACGTCGTCATCATCTCCGAGGTCATGGAGCACATCCCGGACGACAAGGGGGTCCTCGCCGAGATGGTGCGGGTGCTGCGCCCCGGCGGCCGGATCGCCGTGACCGTCCCGCGCTACGGCCCCGAGAAGGTGTGCTGGGCGCTGTCGGACGCGTACCACGAGGTCGAGGGCGGCCATATCCGTATCTACCGCGCCGACCAGCTCCTGGAGCGGATGCGCGAGGCCGGGCTGCGGCCGTACGGCACCCACCACGCCCACGCGCTGCACAGCCCCTACTGGTGGCTCAAGTGCGCCTTCGGCGTGGACAACGACAAGGCGCTGCCGGTGCGGGCGTACCACAAGCTGCTGGTGTGGGACATCATGAAGAAGCCGCTGGCCACCCGGGCCGCCGAACGCGCGCTGAACCCGCTCATCGGCAAGAGCTTCGTGGCGTACGCGACCAAGCCGCACACCCCCGGCGACGCCGGCACCCCCGTCGAGGGGGCGTGATGGCCCACGGTTCCCGATCCGGCGGCCCGCGTCCCGGCCCCCGGACCGAACGGCTCGCGCTGCCCGGTGTGCTGACCGCCGAGGAGACGCTGCACACCGTCCGCGCCATCGCCGACGTACAGCGCGCCGACGGCGCCATACCGTGGTTCCGCGGCCACCACCTCGACCCGTGGGACCACATCGAGGCCGCGATGGCCCTGGACGTGGCGGGTGAGCACGGCCGCGCCGAGGCCGCCTACCGGTGGCTCGCCGACCACCAGAACACGGACGGCTCCTGGTACGCCGCCTACCCCGACACCCCCGACGGCGTGGCCGCCACCGAGCCCACCGACCGCGGCCGGGAGAGCAACTTCTGCGCCTACGTGGCCGTCGGCGTCTGGCACCACTACCTGGCCACCGGCGACGATGTGTTCCTCGACCGGATGTGGCCCACCGTCTTCCGCGCCGTCGAGTTCGTGCTCGGCCTCCAGCAGAGCGGCGGCCAGATCGGCTGGCGCCGGAACGAGGACGGCAGCGCGGACACCGACGCCCTGCTGACCGGCTCCTCCTCCGTCTACCAGGCACTGCGCTGCGCCCTGGCCTTCGCAGAACACCGCGAGGAATCCCAGCCGGACTGGGAACTCTCGGCCGGGATGCTGGGCCACGCCATACGCCACCACCCCGAACGGTTCCTGGACAAGAACCGCTACTCGATGGACTGGTACTACCCGGTCCTCGGCGGCGCCCTCACCGGCGCGGCGGCCAAGGAGCGCATCGAGGGCGACTGGGACCGCTTCGTGGTGCCCGGGCTCGGTGTGCGCTGTGTGCACCCCAACCCCTGGATCACCGGCGGCGAGAGCTGTGAACTCGCGCTCGCCCTGTGGGCGATGGGCGAGTCCGACCGTGCGGTGGACATCCTGCGGTGGATCCAGCCCCGGCTGCGCGCCGAGGACGGGATGTACTGGACCGGCTACGTCTTCGAGGACGACGCCGTCTGGCCCGAGGAGCGCACCACCTGGACCGCCGGGTCCCTGGTGCTGGCCGTGGCGGCGCTGGGCGGGGACGAGGCGACGACGGCCGTGTTCGGCGGGGAGTCACTGCCCAGGGGGCTGGACTCCGACTGCTGCCGCTAGGTCATGCCGTAGCCGGCGGCGCGGGCGCCGGGGCTCGTCAGGGGAGCCCCGGCCGCGTCGCGTCGGTCGCCCGCGGGGGGACGGCCGCGGCGGTCAGCCGCGGCGCATACGTGCGGCCAGGGTGTGCCCGATGAACAGGTAGACCAGGGCCGGGAGACCGTAGTTGAGGACGGTCCGCAGCCAGTCGGTGTCCATGGTGAACAGGTCGTGCGACCAGCCTGCCAGCCACTGGGCGGCATCATGGACGACGTCGACGAGATCGTTGGCTCGGTTGGCGTCGAGGAGGGCGAACAGGATCCACAGGCCGAGTATCACCGCGGTGATGTCCGCGACGACCGCCAGGACGGTCGCGGCCTGATTGCTTCTGGAGCGGTAGCTTCGCGACATGCGGAGTCGGATTGCCGCTCCGGCCGGAGTCAAACCCCACCCGCGCCCGGCCGTCCCTGATACGGCACGGATCAGGGACGGCGGCGGGTCCGGGAGGGGCCGAGGAGGTCCCGTCACACGTCACGCCGGCAGGACCGAAGGCGCGGTCACAGGCTCAGCATCTCCAGGGGTGCGGTGTGAGTGACCTCGGCGATCCGCTCGGCGCTCAGTCCGAGGCGGTGGAAGGCGCTTCGATTCCATGCCAGCCATGCCTCGATATCCATCTGTGACGGCTGGCCGAGGTCGGAGCTGTAGACAACCCTGGGCAGGCCGGTCAGCACATCGGCGAAGTCCGTCCAGTCCTGGTATTCAAGGAGATGGGTGAGGGCGGTCTGTTCGGTCCATACCTGCTCGGCATCGGTCAGCTCGATAAGGTCCTTGCAGGTCAGACCGGTCATGGGATTGGCCGGCTGGTTGAGCATCAGCCTCGGCAGGTCCAGCCGTACGGCCTCGTCCACCAGCAGCCGCACCTCGTGGCCGTTCGCGTGGCCGGTGGAGATCACCACCGGCAGATCCCGTGCGACGCGCAGCAGTTCGCGCACATCGGTGCGCAGCACGCGGCGGTCATCGGTGACCGTGAGCGGCCGGAGCCCGTCGATGAGGAGCGGATGGGCGGGGGTGCGGGTGAGCCGGCTGCGGTGGGGGCGGCCGGTGACGGTGGGCAGGTGGACGATCAGCCGCAGTCCGCTGTCCTCGCCGTGCTGGATGACGGCCTGTTCCACCGCCCGGGGGTCGAAGCCGCCGGCCAGGTCGTTGAGAACGATCGAGCCGGAGACCGGCAGTCCCTGCTGACGGGCCTCCCACGCCTGAGCGGCGGTCGAGCCGAGGTGGTTCTTCAGGACGACCCAGCCACCGTGCTCGGCGTAGACCGCACCGGCGGTGGCGGCGGTGTGCCGGCGGATGTAGGCGTCCGGGCCGACGTGATAGTGGACGTCGATGAAGCGGGCGTCCTGCGGTGGCGGTGTCGTGGACCGCACGGTGAGTTCAGTCGCTGCCATGGTCGTCGCCGCCCTTCTCGTCCTCCCAGGGGCGCGCGTAGCCGAAGCGGGCGCGGGCCTCGTCCAGTCGGCTGTCGCCCAGCGCGGCTTCCCGGATACGGCCCTCGGTACGCTCCACGGCCTCCGCACGCCGGACGACCTCCTCGACGAGGTCGGCGGGGATGCGCAGCGCGCCGTTGTCGTCGGCGAAGATCCAGTCGCCGGGGGCGACGGGCGTACCGGAGATGTCGACCTCGACGCCGGTACGGTCCATCGCCACCCGGTTCTTGCCGCTGACCATCGTCACATCGGTGCTGAACAGCGGATATCCGGCGGTGCGGCTCTCCTTCACATCCCGCACCGAGCCGTGCACGACCGTGCCGGCGATATGGCGGTGCAGGGCGACCGCGCTGAGCAGGGAACCCCAATTGGTGCAGGTCCGGCTGCCGCCGTTGTCCACGACGACGACCGATCCGGCGGGTACGTCGTCGATGTAGTCGGCGGCGTTGTGAAAGGTGGTGGTGTCGTCGATGGCACGGTAGCGAACGGTGAAGGCAGGTCCGCAGGCGACGGAGCCGGGGGTGCGGGACCGGATGCCGGGCAGCACGCAGGGCGGCGTGCGCAGGCTGTCCATGGCGTCGGAGAGGGCGGCGGTGTCCAGGCGGGACAGCCGTTCGTGCAGCGATTCGGCGGATGTGTCGCCGTCGGCCGCGGGGGTGCCGGTCGTGGTGGTCATGCGGATTCCTCCGTGGAGTGGCGCCCCGTGAGGTGCCGGGCGATGGACCAGGCGGCGAACTGGGCGAAGTAGGTGGTGACTTCCGCCCCCCGGTTGGGGACGGTCAGCGTGCCGGTGTGTTCACCCGCCCCGTCCCGCACGGTGCAGGTGAGGGCGACGGTGCCGGTGTAGCTGGTGCGGTCCCCGCCTTCCCAGGTCCCCGAGAGGGTGACGCTCAGCGGGCGCTCGGTCCCGACGGCGACGCGTTCACGGGCCAGCTCGGCGGCGAAGACCCCCTCGGTGAGCCGGTCGTCGACGTCCAGGACGAGGCCGCGCTCGTCCAGCACCATCGCCAACTCCTGTACAGCGGTGCGGTCCTGCTCCGTGACGATGTGGTCGGCCAGCGCCGTGTCCAGCCGCTTGGTGAGTTCGCCGGCGGTGTGGGGCGGGCAGCCGAGCCGGATGTCGACGTAGGGGTAGTGCCAGCGGTACGCGGGCTTGACCGCTGCGCCGCTCTCTCGCACCAGCTCGTCGACCAGGGCCGCGGCGTCCGCCTCGATGATGCCGAGCGTACGGCGGAAGACGGTGGTGACCTCAGGGGGCCCGGGGATATGGGCCAGCCCGTCGCGCAGCACGTTCTCCAGCATCGGCAGGCATTCGCGGGGCGGGCCGGGAAGCATGATCACGGTGCTGCCCTGGGCCTCGGCGCGGCAGCCCCACGCAGTGCCATGGGCGTTCGGCAGCAGGTCGGCACCCTCGGCGAAGAGCGCCTGGCGGCGGTTGTCGTCGTGGATGGCGACGCCGAAGCGGGTCAGCCGCTCCACCACGCCCTGCCAGGCTTCCTCCCGGTGCTCCAGCGGCCGGCCGAGCGCGCGGGCCACGGCGCTGCGGGTGACGTCGTCGGAGGTGGGACCGAGTCCGCCCATCACGAGGATGACGTCGTCGCGGCCGATGGAAGGGCGGATGGCGTCGGCGATGGTGGATTCGTCGTCACCGACGGTGTGGCGCACACGGACCGGGATGCCGCGTTCGCCCAGCATCCGCGAGGCGTTGGCGGCGTTCGAGTCCTCCAGATCGCCGCGGAGCAGCTCGTCGCCGATGGTGACAACGGCGGCGGAGGAGGTGTGCGGCACCTCGCGACAGGCGTCGATCACGGCTGTGGCCGCCTCGGTGGTGGTGGCGGAGCCGCCCAGGTCGTAGGTGACCCGCTCACGGCGGCGCGTCACATGCCGTACGGCGTCCTGGATGCCGCCTGCCTCGTCCTTGAAGCCGAGGTGCTCCAGCATCAGTCCAATGGTGAGGAACGCGGCGACGGGGTTGGCCCGCTGCCGGCCGGCCATCGCGGGGGCGCTGCCGTGCACCGGCTCGAAGTAGTTGCCGTTCTCACCGATGTTGGCACTGGGTGCCAGGCCCAGTCCGCCCATCACACCACCACCGAGGTCGGAGAGGATGTCGCCGAACATGTTCTCGGCGACGATCACGCCGAAGCGCTCCGGGCGGCGGGCCATCCACAGTGCGACCGCGTCCACGTTGAGGACTTCGTAGGCGATCTCCGGGTATGCAGCGGCGATCGTCTCCAGGCGCTCCAGGACGTAGGCGCTGCTGGACCGCAGTACGTTGGGCTTGTCCGCGAGGGTGACCCGCTCGTAGCCGTGGCCGCGGGCGGTCTCGAAAGCGAAGCGCAGGATGCGGTCCAGGCCCTGCGAGGTCTGCAGGCGGATGCTGGCGGTCGTGCCGTTCCGTCCGCTGCGGCGGACGTTGGGGTGCTCGGCGACGAGCGGCCACATCCCGTCCGGTACGTGGTTCCAGTCCAGGCCCGCGTACAGGCCCTCGGTGTTCTCCCGGACCACGCAGAAGCGGTAGGGGGTGCCGCCGCCGAGGTAGTTCTCCACCGGCCGCAGATTGGCGAACAGGTCGAGGCGCTGGCGGAGTTGGATGATCGGCGAGATGTACTGCGGGGTGCGCTCGCGCGGTTCGGGGGCCAGCTCCGCCAGCGCCTCCCGGCGCGGCTTGCTGGTGGTGGCGCCGAGCAGGACGGCATCGCTCCGGCCGATCAGGTCCCAGGTACGGTCGGGGACGGGGTTGCCCTCGGCGCGCCAGCACTCCCAGCCGATGTCACCGAACTCCAGGTCGATGGGCAGGCCGAGAGCCTCGATCACCGGAAGGGCGGCGTCCAGGACCTCCGGCCCGATTCCGTCACCGGGCAGGACTGCGATGGTCTTGCGTTTCATGACTCTTCAGCTCCCACGAAGCGGGCGATGGCCTCTTTGGTGAGGGCCGGTTGGTCGGCGTGCGGGCGCATTCCGGCCCGCGGGATGCCGACGCACTGGTGCTGCGGGCGGGGGCCGGTGGCCAGGTGCTGGCGCTGGACGAGCAGCGACTGCTCGCCGTACACGTGCAGCAGGGGCCCGGGGAAGTCCCGTACGGGCTCCCGGACGTCGATGTCGTGCAGCAGCCGCAGTCCGGCGGACAGCCGTCGGCCCGCCCGTTCCTCTTCCGGAGAAGACGCTGGTGCGGCAGTCGTGCTGTGAGGATGCGGCGATGCGGTGCGGGGCTCCCGGCCGGGACCGCGTACGACCTCTTCGAGGAGGTGCAGCGCCGCGGCCAGGCCCTGGGTGCCCACGGCGGCGGCGATCCGCTCCAGCTTGGTGTTCAACGCGTCATCGGCGAAGGTGGGGCCGGAGAGCAGCAGCACTCTGGCGCGGTGGGTCCAGTCGTGGGTGAGCAGGGCCTGGACGACGGCGCCGCCCAGGGCGTTGCCCGCCAGTACGTCGGGGCCGTCGGCGCCGGATACGAGGTGGTCCGCCCAGCGGTCCACGAGCGCCTTCAGATCGTCACCCTCGCGCAGCAGGGACAAGGTGTCGTAGACCGTGACCCGGTGCCCTGAGGTGAGCAGTGGTCCGGCGACGTGCCGGAAGAACGTGCCGTGGTCCCAGCGGGGCATGACCGGGGCGAGGACGACCGCATGCCGCGGTGCGCCGGACTCGCCGAGAACGGCGAGGGCTGGAGCCGGCGCGGTGTCGCGCGCCGGCCCCGGATTCAGAGGACGCGAGGTCACCGCGCGCCCACCGCGGTCAGTTCGCGGGCCGCCGAGAAGGCGTCGCCGATCCGGTCCACGGGGAGCTTGGCGCGTTCCTCGACGGACAGGTCGAAGTGGCCCAGGACCAGGTCGGGCAGCGGCAGGGAGGGAGAGGCTTCCTCGAACTCCGCCTCCATGCGGTGGGCGAGGTCGAGGATCCGGCCGAGGTCGTACGTGCCGTCGGCGGCGAGCCGGCCGAGGTAGGCCAGCCACTGCTCGGCGACCAGGTTGCCCGGGCCCTTGCCCATGCCCAGGACGGAGGAGTCGATCCAGGTGGCGCCCGCTTCCACGGCGGCGATCGCATTGGCCAGGGCCAGCCCAAGGTTGTTGTGGGCGTGCAGGCCGATGGCCGCGTCGGTCACCGAGCGGACCAGGGTGACGAGTTGGGACACCTGGCTCGGCAGCATGCTGCCGTTGGAGTCGGCCAGATAGACCACATCGGCGCCGGCGTCGCCGGACATCGCGGCGAGTTCGACCAGTCTTCGCCGGTCTAACTGGCTGACGCGGGTGATGTTGACGGTGGTGGTGAAGCCCAGGTCCGCGGCCTTGGACAGCAGGGCGAGCCCGGGCTCAGGCGTACCGGAGGGCAGGCAGAACCGTACGAGGCGGATGCCGGCCTGGTACATGCGCGGAAGGTCGTCGTCCGAAATGTTCTTCGGGTGCACTATCATGCAGAGACGATCAGGGGAGACGACCTCGGCGACCGCGCGGATGTAGTCGTCAGCGCCCACGCCGGTCCGGCCGATGCCGGGCTTGGGCTTGAACGAGCCGTTGCGGTATCCGATCTCGACCCAGTCCATGCCGGCAGAGATGCTCTCCTGGGCGTGGTGCAGCGCGTACGGGAGAGGGAATTCGAAGTTGTTGCGATAGCCCCCGTCGCGCAGAGTCACATCAAGGTTAACGATCATTAACTCTCCAGGTATGACGCCTACATGCAGTGGGCGGAGTGATAGTCGGTGCGCACAGCCGTCGCAATGCGACGAGTCCGATGAAAATTAACGCACGGTTATTCCTGGTGGGATTATTAGAAATTCCCACATCGCCCCGTTGGGGAGCCTCACGGTTCGGCTTTCCGCGTCCTTCCAACCGAAGGCGCCTTGGCGTGCCGAACCGGAACTCTTGGACACAAGCTAGCAGGCATTCGCCAAAGGATTTCAATGCCAGAGTAAAGAACGTCCCAAGCGCGGACGGGATTCAGTGCCGCCGATCTATTTTGGAGGACGGGATACGCCACCCCTCCTTCGCAACCTTCTGGCGAACCTGCGCACTCGTCGCCGTAAGCAATTCAAGGCGCTCGGGGTCCGCGTTTTCTCGCAGAGCAAGAAACATGCGGATGGTGATGGGCTCCCCGTGGAGCGGAAGCAGTGCGATCCGGCGGGAGGAGATCGTGCCGGCCGCCGTCGGATACACCGGAGTCCAGCCGCCCGACCCCGCACCGATCTCGGCGAGGGTGTCCTGGAGCCGGGTGGAGGGCGGGCCGAGGGCGGGTTCGAACCCCGCCTTCCGGCAGGCGGAGAGGACCGTGTCGAAGAGCACGGGGTTCTCGTTGCGGGAGGCCACGCGCAGTGGCAGTGCGGCAAGGTCGGCCAAGTCCAGGCTGCCGCGTTCGGCCAGCGGGTGCGAAGTCGGCAGCGCGACCACCAGCGGGTCGTACCAGAGGGTCAGAAGCCGCAGGCCAGGGGCGGTGTCGATGCCGCGAACGAAGGCAGCGTCCAGTCGCCCGGCGCGGACTTCCTCAAGGCGGGCGTGGGCGTCGAGGGTCTGGAACTCGAACCGTGTGCCGGCGCCGCGGTCGGTCAGCGCGTCCAGGAAGTCGTCCAGCCGCTGCCCCAGGGCGGAGCTGATGCCGACGCGGAAGGTGGCTTCACTCTCCGCAGCCAGATACTGGGCCTTGGCGGCGAAGGATTCCCGCGCCGTGAGCAGTTCGCGGGCCTCGGGCAGCAGGGCCTCGCCGGCCGGCGTGAGGGTGACGTTGCGACCGGAACGGTCGAAGAGCTGGATGCGCAGTTCCCGCTCCAGTCGGCGCACCTGCTGGCTGACCGCGGGCTGGCCTATATGTAGCCGCTCAGCCGCTCTGCCAAAATGCAGCTCCTCGGCGACCGTGACAAAGTATTGGATCTGGCGCAGTTCCACAGGACCCCCCCTATGCCGAGAGCGACCCTGTTCATCGGACATGGTCTTCCGACGTCCGGGGGCCACCTCAAGGGGAATTCTCGCATACCGATGGTCGACACCACCACCAGTGTGGTCGCTCTCACCAATGAGGAATTTTGCGTACCTCTGCAAAATTTCTCTAATTGCAGTTCTGCTCGGCGGTAGCTTTCTGCAGACCGGCAGGCTCCCCGGCGCTGGGGATTTCGTCGTCCCCGGCCGCGGCCGCGGACACGGTGCTGGTGGGCAGCGAAACCGTCCCCCCGGTTCCCTCCTGCCGTCGCGCCAGCGACAGGAAGAATGCGAAGGCCAGAATTCCCACCGTCGCAGCGGTCAGTACGAACCAGCCCAGGGCGAAGAGGTCGCCCGCGGGCAGCCGGCTGGACAGGAAGATCCCCAGCGAGGCGGCCAGCAGTTGGATCGCGCCCATGAGACCGGAGGCCGAGCCGGCGGTCGAGCGGAAGGTCGTCACCCCCGCGCCCATCGACAGTGGCAGCAGGAAACCGTTACCGAAGGTCATGACCGGCATGAAGACCAGCACCAGCAGGCCCCAGGGCGCACCGGCCCCGCTCATCCCCAGAGCCAGCATCATCAGCGCGCCGATGAGGAAGAATCCGTGGCCCATCCACAGCAGTTGGTTGACGGGCCGCTCGCGGACCAGGCTGCGCGAGGTGAGGTTGCCCGCCACGTACGCTATCGAGACGGTGATGTAGCAGTAGCTGGTGGTCTCGGTGGACAGGCCCATCTTCTCGAAGACCAGGGGAGAGGCCGCCAGGTAGCCGAAGTAGCCGCCGTACGCCACCGCGAGGTTGATGGTGTACGCCCAGAACAGCGGGCGGGTCAGCAGCCTGGGGTAGCCCTTGAGCGTGGCGCCCAGGTGCTTGCTGCGCCGCTCGGGCGGCAGGCTCTCGGGGATCGAGGTGACCATCACGACCAGCGTCGCCAGGCCGAGCAGCGCGGTCACCACGAACGGTGCGCGCCAGGAGATGTACGAGGTCAGATATCCGCCGAGCAGCGGGGCGATGGACGGGGAGACGCCTACGATCGGCATGACCGTGGCGAACATCCGGGCCGCGTCCTTCTCCTCGTACAGGTCGCTGATCACGGCCCGGCCCAGCACCATGCCCGAGCCCGCGCCCAGTGCCTGCAGGAGCCTGCCGGCGCCGAACACCTCGACTGTGGGCGCCACCGCGCACACCAGGGAGGCCGCGACGAACACGCCGAGCCCGAAGACGATGACGCGCTTGCGCCCGTACGCGTCCGAGATCGGCCCGTAGACCGCCTGCGAGACCGCGATGCCGATCATGAAGGCGCTGAACGTCCACTGCACGGACGCGACCGGGGCGTCGAAGGCGTGCGCGGTGGCCGGCACGCCCGGCAGATTGATGTCGGAGGCGAACAGGCCACCGGCGTTCAGCGAGCACAGAACAGCGAGCAACAGCGCGTAGGGCGCGCGCGTTGGTGCGGTGGTCTTCATGACACCTGGCAACTTTCTTGATCAAACGCGGTCGGCGGTGGACTCGGCTGGTGGTGACCGGCGCTAGGCGATGTCCGCCCCGGCCATCCGGCCGAAGGTCAGCGCCCGCAGCACCGAAGTGGCCCCCGGACAGTGGCTGTAGGAGAACCCGGCGGTCTCCCCGATGGCGTACAGGCCGTTGATGGGCTCACCCCGCTCGGTCAGCACGCGCGAACGGGCATCGGTGCGCAGCCCGCCGAAGGTGAACGTGATGGCGCAGTGCACGGGCCAGGCCGCGTACGGCCCGGTGTCCAGCTCCACGGCCCAGTTGGACTTCTGCGGCACGAGCCCCACGGTGTGCTTGCCGTCCAGCCGCGTCGGATCGTAGGGAGCGGGTCGGCAGGCGTCGTTGAACCGGGCCACGGTCCAGCTCAGCTCATCGGGCGGGAGATCCAGCTCGCGGGCCAGCTCGTCGATGGACGGCGCGGTGATCGGGTCCTTGTCCGTCAGCAGCGCGCGTTCATGTCCCTCGATCTGCGACAGCTTGGCGTCGCAGATCAGATACGCGGATTGCCGGGCCTCCCGCCAGATCCGGTAGGCGACTTCCTCGAAGGTGTTGTCGGGGATGTCCGCACCCTCGTCCAGGAAGCGGTGCCCGTCCGCGTTGACGAGGATCCCGTACGGGTAGGCCATGACGAGTGCCTCGGCCTGGTGGCTGCGCGGATCGACGGGTTCCCCGTGGAAGCGGTCGTAGCGACCGCTGCGGGCCGCTCCCACCGCCACCGCCATCTCGATGCCCTCGCCCTTGTTGTTGCTGCCGCCGGGTGTGACGGGCTGCAACTGGCGACCGGTGTGACCGACATGGCACTCCAGCAGCTCCGGATTCCCCTGGAATCCGCCGCACGCCAGGACGACCCGCCGAGCGGCGATGTGCCACAGCCTGCCGCCCTCCTGGACGTGCACGCCATTGACCGCGCCGGTGACGTCGGTGCTCAGCGAAGTGGCCCGCACCCCGTAGGCGATCGTTCCCCCCAGCCTCTCCAATGACTTGGCGAGCTGGTCCACGAGACCGGCGCCGCCACCCACGGGCATCAGCCGGGGCCCGCACACGGTGCCGAAGTGGGCCGGCCGGATCTCGAAATCCACACCGTGCCGCTCGGCGAGCCAGCGCACGGTGGGCTCCGCGTTCTCGCTCAGCACCGAGACGCGGTCGGCGTCGGACGGGCCCTCGCCCAACTCGTGGCTCCGGCCACCGGCGTCCCCGGCGGCGTCGGCCGGCTTGCCGTCCGCGGTGAGCCGGAAGAACAATCCGGTCCAGGTGGTGTTCCCGCCGCGGCGGTAGCGGCTGGAGCGCTCCAGGATCAGGACCCGGCTGCTCGGAGCGTTCTCGGCGAAACTGACTGCGGTCGCGAGCCCGCCCGCACCGCATCCCACGACCAGCAGATCCAAGGGACCGGCGGCATCGGCTGTGGCTACGGAGGACGCTTCGGCGGTGTCAAGCGCTTCGCTCACGGCAACTCGTCATCTCCTGTTCTGATGCCGGACCTGGGGCGACCGGGGACCGGGCAACCCCCGGCCCTCCAGGTGGGTCAGCGCTTGGCGGCGCGGGCGGCGAGTGTGTCGCCACCGATCGACCAGCTGTCGGTGGCGATCTCCTGCACGGTCACCCACACGCTCTCCGGTTTGCTGCCGGTGGCCTTCACGTATGCGTCGGTCAGTTCACGGACCAGCTCGGCCTTCTGCTCGGCGGTCTTGCCGGGGGTCTGGTGCACGTGGATGAGAGGCATGGTGTTCTCCGGGACATCGGGGGCGGACTGATCCGCGGCCCCTGGCCACTGGACCCGGGGAACCGCCGTGCACCGATTCCATCACCGGGCCGGGTGCCCTCCAAGACGCAAACCGATCCGGCACCGATCACGAATCGTGATGCATCCGGGGTGAGCAGGCCGGTCTGCCCACCGTCCCCGACCTGCTGTGCAAGGTCAGCGAGTACGACCCGCGCGCCCCCTAGCCGTTGAGCTCGGCCAGCACCCGCAGGGTCTCCTCGTCCGGGGAGAGCGCCAGCAGATCCGTCACCGGTCCCGAACGCCACATCTCCAGCCGCTCCGCGATCCGTTCCCGGGGACCGACCAGGGAGATCTCATCGGCGAACGCATCCGGCACCGCGTCGATCGCCTCCTCGCGGCGCCCCGCGAGGAACAGCTCCTGGACCCGCCGCGCCTCGTCCCCGTAACCGAGCCGCGCCATCAGATCGGCGTGGAAGTTACGGGCCGCGTGGCCCATCCCGCCGATGTAGAAACCGAGCATCGCCTTCACCGGTTTCAGCCCCTCGGCCACGTCCGCGCAGACCCGCACCTGCGCCATCGCCGCCACCGTGAAACCCTCGCGCGCCTCGGCGAGCGCCTCCGCGTACAGCCCGGCGCGCAGCGGCGACCAGTACAGCGGCAGCCAGCCGTCGGCGATCCGCACGGTCTGCGCGATGTTCTTCGGCCCCTCGGCACCGAGCAGAACGGGCAGGTCGGCGCGGAGCGGATGGACGATCGGCTTGAGCGGTCTGCCGAGCCCGGTCGCGTCGGGCCCGTCGTACGGCAGCGGATGGTGGCGCCCCTCCAGCCGCACCGGGGCCTCGCGGCGCAGCACCTGGCGGATGACGTCGACGTACTCACGGGTGGCGGTCAGCGGACTGCGCGGGAACGGCCGTCCGTACCAGCCCTCCACCACCTGCGGTCCGGACAGCCCGAGTCCGAGCATCATCCGCCCGCCGGAGAGGTGGTCCAGGGTGAGCGCCTGCATCGCGGTGGCGGTCGGGGTGCGGGCGGCCATCTGCGCCACCGCCGTACCCAGCCGGATCCGGCTGGTGTGCGCCGCGATCCAGGTCAGCGGGGTGAAGGCGTCCGAGCCCCAGGACTCGGCGGTCCACACCGAGTGGTACCCCAACCGCTCCGCCTCCCGGGCCAGTTCCAGATGGCGGGGGTCGGGACCGCGCCCCCAGTAGCCGAGCGCCAGGCCGAGCCGCATCATGACCCCTTTCCCCACCATGTGAGTGACGGTACGTCAGCCGGTGCGCCGGACTGTACGGGCCGGTAACAGGAATGGCAACGGCCCCCCGCCCGGTGAGGGGCGAGGGGCCGGGTGCACACGAGGCGGAGATCAGCCGCGCTGGATCCCCGTGGTGTCCTGGAGGACGCCGCGACGGCCGTCCTGGGTCTGGGCGACCAGGGCCTGGCCGCGCTGCTCGACCGCCAGGTACCAGGTACCGGGGGCCAGTTCGGCGATGGTGTTCGACGAACCGTCCTCGGCGTACAGCGGACGGGCCACCGGCACGGCGAACCAGAACGGGGCGAAGTCGCCGCCCGCGGCCGGAGCCGGGGCCTGGGCCGCCGGACCGGGCTGGCCGCCGCCGAACGGCTGGCCACCGGGCTGGGGCTGACCGGGCTGGCCGCCGAACGGACCCGGGGCGCCGGGCTGGGCACCCGGGCCCGGGTAGCCGTAGCCGGGCTGCGGCGGCTGGTGGCCGTACGGGGACGGGGCCGCCGGGCCCGCACCGCTCATCAGCGGAGCCTTCAGCGCGGGGACACGCTGGGTGAGCAGCGCACCGGCCGCCATCGCCAGGGTGGCGACGAGGCCCAGGATCTGGCCGACACCCTTGTCGGAGCCGTCAGGGCCGCCGAGGATCGTCCACAGCGAGCTCCAGGCCGCGAAGACGGCCAGTGCGGTGCCCCACTGGTCCAGCGCGAGCCCGAACAGGTTGCGCCCCGCGGGCTGGAAACGCGCCGCCACGATGAGGCCCGCGGCGATGACGCCGGCGAGGTAGATCGACGGCAGCACGGGGAAGATGTCGCCATCCCACCCGTTGGGCAGGTCGATCCTGTCGCAGTAGTCACCGCAGTCGGTCGTGTAGAAGTCGAGGAAGGAGGCGATGAAGAGCAACACCGCTGCTCCGATCACCACGCCGTCGCCTCGAGTGAGCGAGCGGATGTTCAACGTGAGGTCCTTTGTCGGTTTCGTGGGTAGTAGCGCTGCCGCCAGGCGCTGGGCGCTGAAGGCGTCGGGGGTGGGCCCCATCGTACGGGTGAATCTTTACGCGCAGAGCCGGGGTGTCCCATCGGTTTCCCGGTCGTGACCTCCCGTTCGGTTGCGGGGAAGCTACCCGTTCAAGAAGTCCGTAATGCCCCGTGCGACACCGCGCGCCGCCCGCTCCCGCCAGCGTGCGTCGGTGAGGTGCGCGGCGTCCTTCGCGTCCCGCATGTTGCCGCATTCGATGAACACCTTGGGGACGGTGGAGAGGTTGAGACCGCCGAGGTCTCCCCGGACGTCCAGCCCGCTGCCGTCCCCGATGTAGTCGGCCGGTTCGCTGCCGGTCTCCTCGGCGAACGCGTCGAGCAGCCGCTCCCCGAGACGGCGGGAGGGCTTGGTGATGGCCGAGGTGTCGGCGCCGCCGCCGCGCACCGACTTCGGCAGGATCAGGTGGAAGCCGCGCTCACCGGAGCCCGCGCCGTCGGCGTGGACGGAGACGACGGCGTCCGCGTGGGCCTTGTTGCCGATCTCGGCGCGCTCGTCGACGCACGGCCCGAACTCCCGCTTGCCGTCCTGGGTGAACTTCACCGTGGCGCCACGGGCTTCGAGCAGGGTGCGGGTCCGGCGCGCCACATCGAGGGTGAACGACGCCTCGGCGTAACCGGAGTTGGTCGCCGTACCGGTGGTGTCGCACTCCTTCTTGTCGGTGCCGATGTCCACCCGGCGGGCGATCTGCGCGGAGTGATCGCGGTTGTTCGGATTGTGGCCCGGGTCGAGCACCACGACCTTGCCCTTGAGCGGCTCCTCAGGAGCGCCGGAGGGGGGTCCGGCGGGCGGTGGCGACGGGGACGAGGTGGACGACGCGGTGGGCTGCCCGGAACCGCCCGGGTTCCCGTCGTCCTGCCCCGGGTCCGGGCCGCCGAACGAGCTCCACACCAGCCAGCCCGCGAAACACGCGGGGATCAGGGCGGCCAGGACCACGGCGAAGGTGCCGCCGCGACGGCCGGACGAGGGGGGAAAGCTGCCGTAGGACACGCAGGCGATGGTAGCCGGGCCGGATCACACCCCGGTGCCGTCACCCTCCAGCGGTCCGCCGGTGCGGCGCAGCACCCGCAGCGAGCGGGTCGCGGAGATCTCCGTGAAGGCGCCGGACTCCAGCGCGCGGCGGTAGATCCGGTACGGCGCCTGGCCGCCGTCGGCCGGGTCCGGGAAGACGTCGTGCACCACGAGGAGGCCGCCGGGCGCGAGGTGCGGGGCCCAGCCCTCGTAGTCCGCGGTGGCGTGCTCGTCGGTGTGGCCGCCGTCGATGAACACCAGCCCCACCAGCCGTCCCCAGACCGCCGCCACCCGCGGCGAGCGGCCGACGACCGCGATCACGTGGTCCTCCAGACCGGCCGCGTGCAGGGTGCGCCGGAAGGCGGGCAGGGTGTCCATCCGTCCGACCTCGGGGTCGACGACCTCCGGGTCGTGGTACTCCCAGCCGGGCTGCTGCTCCTCGGAGCCGCGGTGGTGGTCCACGGTGACCGCGACGGTGCCGGCCGCGCGGGCGGCGTCGGCCAGCAGGATGGTGGAGCGCCCGCAGTAGGTGCCGACCTCGACCAGCGGCAGCCGCAGCGCGGTGGCCGCCTCGTGGGCCGCGGCGTACAGGGCCAGCCCCTCGTCGACGGGCATGAAGCCCTTGGCCGCCTCGAACGCGGCGAGGACGGTGCTGTCGGGGGCCGTGGTGGCGGGCTGTGTCGTCACCGGGCCATCTTCCCGTACGGCTCCGGCGGCCGGGCAGGAGGGGGGCGGAGTGACCACCGGGGCGTGCGCGCGGCCGCACTAGTCCGCCGGACCTAGGACCCACCGGGGTCCGGATGCTCCGAAATGACGATGCGGGGCCCGTGGCCGGACTGACAGCATCAGGGGCATGGGCGCTCACACTCCTTACCCGGCATCGCCGGACGCCGAAACCGCGAAAGCCATCCCTCCCGACATGGCCTCCGCCACGTCCGTCTCCGGCGCCCGGTCCGCGCCGCCGGTCTGGGCGGTCCTGCTCGCCGCCTGCGCCGGGCAGTTCCTCGTGGTGCTCGACGTCTCCGTGGTCAACATGGCGCTGCCGTCGATGAGTTCGTCCCTGGCGCTCACCGAGACCGGTCTGCAGTGGGTCGTCAACGCCTATGTCCTCACCTTCGCGGGCTTTCTGCTGCTCGGCGGGCGCGCGGCGGATCTCTTCGGCCGCAAGCGGGTGTTCCTGCTGGGACTGGGGCTGTTCACCGCCGCCAGCCTGGCGGGCGGTCTGGCGCAGGAGCCGTGGCAGCTGATCGCGGCCCGTGCCGTCCAGGGGGTGGGTGCCGCGGTGGTCTCCCCGGCCACGCTCACCATCCTCACCACCACCTTCCCGCACGGCTCGGCCCGCACCCGGGCCATCGGCACCTGGACGGCGGTCGGCGCGGGCGGGGGAGCGGCGGGCGCGCTGGTCGGCGGACTGCTCACCGAGTACCTGTCCTGGCGCTGGGTGCTGCTGGTCAACGTGCCGGTGGGGGCGCTGGTCCTGGTGGCCGCCACGGTGTGGCTCACCGAGAGCCGGTCCGGTGCCGCGCGCCGGCTCGACATACCCGGTGCGGTGCTGGTCACATCGGGGCTCGCGGCCCTCGCGTACGGCATCGTCCAGACCGAGTCGCACGGCTGGGGCGCCGCCGCCTCACTGGTCCCGATGCTGGCCGGTCTCGTGCTGCTCGGTGTGTTCCTGGCCGTGGAGGCCCGCACCCGGGAGCCGTTGATGCCGCTGCGGCTGTTCCGGGTCCGGGCGGTGACGGCGGCCAACGCGGTGATGACGGTGTTCGGCGCCGGGATGTTCGCCATGTGGTACTTCATGTCGCTCTATCTGCAGAACGTGCTGCACTACAGCCCGGTCAAGGCCGGTCTGGCCTTCCTCCCGCACACCCTCTCCATCGTCCTCGGTTCGAAGCTGGCGCCCCGGCTGATGGCGCGGTTCGACGGGAAGACCCTGGCGCTGGTCGGCGGCACCCTCGCGGTGACCGGATTCGGCTGGCAGAGCCGGATGGACGCCGACGGCACCTTCCTCGGCACGGTCCTGGGCCCGGCCGTGGTGATGTCGCTCGGCTCCGGGCTGCTGATGACCCCGCTGGCCGCCGCGGCCACCTCCGGGGCGACCGCGTCGGACGCCGGACTGGTGTCGGGCCTGGTCAACACCTCCCGGCAGATGGGCGGCGCCCTCGGGCTGAGCGTGCTGGCGACGGTGGCGGCCGAGCGCATCTCCTCCGTACGCGGCGACGGAGGCACCGCGGAGCGGGCGCTCGCGTCGGGCTACGCCCAGGCGTTCACCGTGGCCACCGGGTTCATCGCGGCGGCCGTGGTGCTGATGGCGGTGGCCCTGCCCCGCACCTCGGCGGTCCCGGTGGGGCCGGGCGGCGGGGGCGCGGACCGCGCGGCCTAGGGTCGTCTGAAAAGGGAGTGTCCGGCCGCGACCGGCGTCCGGTGCACGGGGCACCCCCAGCGGTGGCCGGGGGCGGCGTGCCGGGCGCCGGGAGCAGGGCGGCCCCCCTTGAGGGCGAGCGCCGGCGGACGGTCCTCCGCCGCCGGCCGTGCTACAGCCAGCCGTTCTGGCGGGCCGCCCGGACCGCCTCCATCCGGTTGCGGGTCCGGGTCTTGCCGATCGCCGAGGAGAGGTAGTTGCGCACGGTGGCCGGGGACAGATGCACCCGGGCCGCGATATCGGCCACCGTGGCACCGTCCACCGCCGCCGCCAGCACATCGCGTTCGCGCTGGGTGAGCGGATTGGGCCCGGCGCTCAGCGCCGCGGCGGCCAGGCCCGGGTCGATGACCCGCTCCCCCGCCAGCACCCGGCGCACAGCCACCGCCAGTTCCTCCACCGGCCCGTCCTTGACCAGGAATCCGGCCGCCCCCGCCTCCATCGCCCGGCGCAGATAGCCGGGACGGCCGAAGGTGGTGAGGATCAGCACCTGGCACGCGGGCAGCGCCTCGCGCAGCGCGGCGGCAGCGTCCAGTCCGCTGCGGCCGGGGAGTTCGATGTCCAGCAGCGCCACATCGGGCCGGGTCTCCAGGGCCCGGGGCACGATCTCGTCGCCGTCGTCGACCTGCGCGACGATCTCGAAGTCCGCCTCGAGTCCGAGCAGCAGGGCCAGTGCGCCGCGCATCATCCCCTGGTCCTCGGCGAGCAGTAGCTTGATCACGTCGTTCGGGCCCCTTCGGCCGTGCGGTCCATCTGTTCATCTGCGGTCCCCGCGGGTCCGTGCGCCGCGCCGTCGACCGTCTCGTCCACCGGCAGTTCGGCCGCGAGCCGGAAACCGCGGCGGCCGTCGGGTCCGGCGGCGAGCGCCCCGCCCGCCGCCGACAGCCGCTCGGCCAGTCCTTTCAAGCCGGTGCCCCCGCCCGCCGCGGGGGCCGGGTCCGCAGGGCTGGGCGCACCGGCCGTACCGGAGGCCGCGCAGCGTCCGTCGTCGGTGATCTCCAGCCGTACCCGGTCGGTACCGCCCCGGATGTCGATCGCGCACCGCCGCGCCCCGCTGTGCCGGACCACATTGGTGACGCCCTCGCGGACCACCCACCCCAGGAGCGCCTCGGTCTGCGGCGGCAGCGGCGGCCCGGACCGGCGCAGATCCGCCTCGATCCCGGAGGCGCCCAACAGCGAGGCGGCCCGCTCCAGTTCGGTGGCCAGACCGCCCTCGCGGTAGCCGGTGACGGCCTCGCGGATCTCGGTGAGCGCCTGCCGTCCCACCGCCTCGATGTCCGCGGCCTGGCCGAGCGCCGCCGTCAGATCGTGCGGGGCGAGCCGCCGCACCGCCTCCGCCTTGACCACCACCACCGACATGGTGTGGCCGAGCAGATCGTGCAGATCGCGGGAGAAGCGCAGTCGCTCCTCCTCCACCGCCGCGCGGGCCAGTTCCAGACGGGTGGCGCGGAGCTGGGCCACCGCCTCGAACAGCGACAGGATGGCGGCCGTCACCAGCCCGGACAGCACGGTTCCGTACGCCACCGTCAGCGAGTCCGAGGAACCGCCGCGCAGGGCGGCGATCACCGCGGCGGATCCGGCGAAGACCAGGATGAACGGCCCCAGCCGCCGCCTCCGGAGCACGATGCCGGTGGCCAGCGACAACAGCGGGAAACACAGCAGCCAGTCCTTGGCGTAGCCGATGGCCAGCGCGTAGGTGACCACCGCCAGTCCGGCGAGGACGGCCCGCGGAACCCAGGTGTGGCGGTGCCGTTCGTCCAGACCGGTGAGCACGGCGGTGATGTAGAGCGCCGTGAAGGCCACCATCCCGAGCCCGCCCAGCCAGGGCGCCGGTGTCCGGCCCCGGATGAGCGCGTGCGCATTCCCGCTGAGCATGAACAGCCAGGGCAGGAAGGCATAGCGGCTGGGGGGTTTGAGCCGCTCGATCTCCGCGGTGGTGGCGTCCATGGACCGCACCCTATGCACACCGCCATGACCTGGGCAGATGCAGATATGGGCGGACGGCCATGACATATGTCCCGAGCAAAACTGACACAGTGTCAGCACCCTTCCCAGTGCCGGGGGATTGGGCTATACATGGGTGCCATCGGCTAGAACGCGTTCTCGTTCTCGTCCGCGCGGACCGCCTCCGGCGGCCGGACGTGTGCGGCGCGGACCTGCCGACCAGAAGCGACCCCGGCACGGCCGACGGTGCGGACGGGCGGGCCGGGGTCTTCACACGGTGGGGACGACTCCCGCCGTGCCGCCGTGGCCAGGAACCGAGGAGTGCTGTCGCCCTATGCCCATCGATGCCGCCAAGGCCGTCTCGGCCGAGCCCCGGACCACGGCGCTCAGCTGGGGTCACAAGGACATCCAGCTCTACCACCTCGGTATCGGGGCCGGAACCCCGGCCACCGACCCCGATGAGCTTCGCTACACCCTGGAGAGCAGGCTCCATGTCCTCCCCAGCTTCGCCACCGTGGCGGGCGGCGGGATGGCCCTCGCGGGCGGGATGGGCGCGCCCGGGATCGACGTGGACCTCGCCGCCGTCCTGCACGGCGGACAGTCCGTCACACTGCACCGGCCCATCCCGGTCGACGGCCGGGCCACCCAGACGTCGAAGGTGGCCGCGGTGTACGACAAGGGGAAGGCCGCGGTGATCGTGCTGCGGACCGACGCCACCGATGCCGACGGGCCGCTGTGGACCTGTGACACCCGGATCTACGTCCGCGGCGAGGGCGGGTTCGGCGGTGAACGCGGACCGTCCGACCGGGTGGAGCCGCCGGCCCGCGAACCCGACCACACCGTGGAGCGGGCCATCCGCGACGACCAGGCGCTGCTGTACCGGCTGTCCGGCGACTGGAACCCGCTGCACGCCGACCCCGACTTCGCCAAGGGCGCCGGGTTCGACCGGCCCATCCTGCACGGGCTGTGCTCGTACGGGATGGTGCTGAAGGCGGTCGTGGACACCGCGCTGGACGGCGAGGTGGCCCGCGTCCGCTCGTATGCCACCCGGTTCGCCGGAGTGGTCTTCCCCGGCGAGACCCTGCGCGTCCGGATGTGGCGCGAGGCCGCCGACGGCGGCGGTCCCGGCCGTATCCATGTGACGGCCCAGGCCGTCGAACGGGACGGCGCACCCGTCCTCACCGACACCACCGTCGAGCACGCTTGACCCATGTGACCCACGAGGAGGCGCCGTGCGCGCGGCCGTACTGCACGAGACGGGGCAGGAGAAGCTGGAAGTCCTCGATGACATCGAGCCGGTGGGGTTCGGTCCCGGCACGGTCCGGCTGCGCGTCAGGGCCACCGGACTGTGCCACTCCGACCTCTCCGCGATGAGCGGCGTCCTGCCGCAGCCCGCGCCCTTCGTCCCCGGACACGAGGGCGCGGGGGAGATCCTGGAGGTCGGCGAGGGCGTGACCGGGCTGAGCGCGGGCGACCGGGTGCTGGTGTGCTGGCTGCCCGCCTGCGGCGGCTGTCCGTCCTGCCGCCGCGGCCAGCCGCATCTGTGCCTGGCCGGTTTCATGAACGCCGGAACGCCCAACTACCGCCGCCCCGGCGGCAGTCCGCCGGAGGTCTTCGGCTTCGCGGGCACCGGCACCTTCGCCGAGGAGGTCGTCCTGCCCGCGCCCTGCGCGGTGCCGATCCCCGACGATGTGCCCTATGACATCGCGGCTCTCATCGGCTGCGGCGTCACCACCGGGCTCGGCGCGGTGTTCACCACCGCACGGGTCGAGGCCGGGGCGTCGGTCGCCGTCATCGGCTGCGGCGGCGTCGGCATCAGCGTCATCCAGGGGGCCAGGGCGGCGGGCGCGGCCCGGATCGTGGCCGTCGACCCGGTCGAGGCACGGCGCGAGGCGGCCCTGCGGTTCGGCGCCACCGAGGCGGTCCCGCCGGACGGTCTCGCCGACGCCAAGAACCGCGTCACCGCGGGCGAGGGCTTCGACTACGTCTTCGAGGTGGTCGGCCGCTCCGCCACCGCCCGCACCGCCTACGACACCACCCGGCGCGGCGGCACCCTCTGCGTCGTCGGCGCGGGCGCCGGCGACGACCTGCTGAACCTCAACATGTTCGAGCTGTTCTTCGACGAGAAGCGGATCCTGCCCTCGCTCTACGGCGGCGGTGATGTGCTGCGCTCCTATGAACGCACCATCGCGCTGTGGCGGGCCGGCCGGATCGACCTCGAAGGGCTGATCACCCACCGGGTGCGGCTGACCGAGATCAATGACGCGCTCGACCAGATGCGGACCGGGGAGGCGCTGCGCACATGCATCGAGATCTGAGACCGTCCGGGGACCGCCCGCTGACGGGCAGGACCGCGATCGTCACCGGCGCGGGCCGTGGTCTCGGCCGCGCCGAGGCCCTCGAACTGGCGCGCCTCGGGGCCCAGGTCGTCGTCAACGACTTCGGACAGGGCGGCCGCGACGGCTCGGGGGAGGCGTCCGCCGGACCGGCCGAGCGGGTCGCCGCGGAGATCCGCGCCTCCGGTGGCCGGGCCACCGCCCACGCCGGTGACGTGGCCGACTTCGAACAGGCCCGGGAACTGGTCCAGCTCGCCGTGGACACCTACGGCGCCCTGGACATCCTGGTCAACAACGCGGGCATCCTCCGTGATCGGATGATCTTCTCCATGTCCGAGACGGAATGGGACTCGGTCATCCGTGTCCACCTCAAGGGCCACTTCAACACCACCCGTTTCGCCGCCGCCCACTGGCGCGAACGCTCCAAGGCCACCCGCGGCGGTCCGGTGCACGGCCGGATCGTCAACACCTCCTCCGAGGCGTTCCTCGCCGGGTCCCCGGGGCAGCCCAACTACGCCGCCGCCAAGGGCGGCATCGTCGGACTGACCACCTCCACGGCGGGCGCCCTGGCCAAGTACGGCGTGACGGCCAACGTCATCTGCCCGCGCGCCCGCACCCGGATGACCGAGGACGTCTTCGCCGACTTCGGACTCCCCGAGGACGGCCATCTCGACCCGCTCGCCCCCGAACACGTCGCCCCCCTCGTCGGCTATCTCGCCTCACCCCGCGCCGCCAAGGTCAGCGGGCAGGTGTTCGTGGTCCACGGCGGCATGGTGGCGATCCTCGAACGCCCCAAGGTGGCGGCCCGGCTCGACGCCTCGAAGGACACCTTCGGCTTCGACGAACTGGACGACGTCCTCACCCCGTACTTCGCCGGGCGCGGCGGGGAGAACTTCGCGGCGGTGGAGGTGCTGGGGCTCCGGCGCGGCCAGCCGCGCGTGCCGTAGGACACCTCCGCGGGACGACAGTTGCACACAGTGCAACGCCCATTGCGCGGTGCGGTGGGGGTGGGCAGGATGGCGCCGTGACCAGCGCCGTGCCCACCCCCACCGCCGTGTCCCCGCTCGATCTCGCCCCGGTGCTCCCCGTCGTGGTGCTGTCGGAGGCGGCCGACGCGGTACCGCTGGCCCGCGCCCTGGTCGCGGGCGGACTGCCCGCGATCGAGGTGACCCTGCGCACCCCGGCAGCCGTGACCGCGATCCGGGCCATCGCCGAGGAGGTTCCGGAAGCGGTCGTCGGCGCCGGGACCGTCCTCACCCCCGAGCAGGTGGAGAGCTCCGTCGCGGCCGGTGCCCGCTTCGTCGTCAGCCCCGGCTGGACCGACCGGCTGCTGGACGCGATGCGCGGGTCGGGAGTGCCGTGTCTGCCGGGGGTGTCCACCGCCTCGGAGGCCGTGGCACTACTCGAACGCGGCGTCACGGAGATGAAGTTCTTCCCGGCGGAGGCCGCCGGGGGCCCGTCGTATCTGCGCTCACTCGCGGGCCCGCTGCCCCGGGCCCGCTTCTGCCCCACCGGCGGCATCGACGCGCTGCGTGCCCCGGACTATCTGGCCCTGCCCAACGTGGCCTGTGTGGGCGGCACCTGGATGCTTCCCGCCGACGCCCTCGCGGCCCGGGACTGGACGCGGGTGGAGGCCCTGGCCCGCGAGGCGGCGGCGCTGACGGGCTGACCGCCCGGCGGGGCCGGCCGCGTGGATCTACCGCAGATGGGCCGTGTCGTTGAGCAGACGCAGAGAGGCGTTGCCGTCGGCGTAGTACGCCACCGCCGACAGCGAGGCCGCGGAGAGCTCCATACGGAACAGCGAGTCCGGCGGGGCGCCCAGGGCCAGCCGGACCAGGGTCTTGATCGGCGTGACATGGGTGACCAGCAGGACGGTGCGCCCGCCGTACCGGGCGATCAGCTGGTCGCGCGAGGCGGCGACCCGGCGGGCGACCGTGGCGAAGGACTCACCGCCACCGGTGGGCGCCGCCTTGGTGGAGGAGAGCCAGGCGTCGAGGTCGTCCGGGTAGCGCTCCTTGGCCTCCGCGAAGGTCAGCCCCTCCCAGGCGCCGAAGTCCGTCTCGCGCAGCCCCTCGTCGATCCGGACCTCCAGGCCCAGCCGCGCTGCGACCGCCCCGGCGGTCTCCCGGCAGCGCCGCAGCGGGGAGCTGACGATCGCCTGGACGGTGCCGCGCGCGGCGAGGGCCGAGGCGACCAGTTCGGCCTGGCGGCGGCCGACCGGCGAGAGTTCGGGATCGGTGCCGCCGCTGCCGGAGAACCGCTTCTCGGGGGTGAGCGCGGTCTCACCGTGCCGCAGCAGGACGAAGGTGGCGGGGGTGCCGAGGTCCGCGGCTCCCCAGCCCCGCGCCGGGGCGGGGGCCTCGGCACCGGCGGCGGGCTCGGCGAGCGCGTCGCCGGCGGGGGCGGGGGCCTCCGCCGGAGCCCCGGGGCTCCACAGCTCGCCCCGCTGCCCCGCGTCCATCGCCTCGTTGGCCAGCCGGTCCGCGTGCTTGTTCCGCTCGCGCGGGATCCACTCGTACGTCACCTGGCCGGACGGGAAGACCGAGGCGGCCTCGGCGGCGAGCGGGCGCATATCGGGGTGCTTGATCTTCCAGCGCCCCGACATCTGCTCGACGACCAGCTTGGAGTCCATCCGGACCTGGACCCGGGCCTCCGGGTCCAGGGCGTGCGCCGCCCGCAGCCCGGCGATCAGCCCCTTGTACTCGGCCACGTTGTTGGTGGCGGTGCCGATGTACTCGGCCGCCTCGGCCAGGGGTTCACCCGTCCCGGGGTCCAGCACGACCGCGCCGTAACCGGCCGGACCCGGGTTGCCCCGGGACCCGCCGTCCGCCTCGACGATGACGCGACGCGTCATCCTCCTACAGCCCCGACTCGGGCGTACGCACCAGGATCCGGCGGCAGTTCTCGCAGCGCACGACCGTGTCGGCCGCCGCCGCCCGCACCTCGTTCAGCTCGGTGATGGCCAGCTCCTGACGGCAGCCGTCGCAGCGCCGCTGGTAGAGCCGGGCCGCGCCGACCCCGCCCTGCTGTCCGCGCAGCTTGTCGTAGAGGGCCAGGAGATCGGCCGGGATGGTGCCGGCGATGACCTCGCGCTCCTTGGTGACCGAGGCGGTCTCGGCGTCGAGCTCCCCGTCCGCGGCGTCCCGGCGCGAGGTGGCGTCGGCGATCTTGGACTGGAGGGACTCCACCCGGCCGGTCAGCTCGGTGATCCGCTCCTGCGCCGACTCACGGCGCTCCATGACCTCGAGCACCACGTCCTCCAGATCGCCCTGGCGCTTGGCCAGCGAGGCGATCTCGTGCTGGAGGTTCTCCAGGTCCTTGGGGGAGGTGACGGCCCCGGAGTCCAGCCGCTGCTGGTCGCGGGCGGCGCGCTGGCGCACCTGGTCCACGTCCTGCTCCGCCTTGGTCTGCTCGCGGGCGGTGTCGCTCTCCTCGGTCTGGGCGGCGACGAGGAGATCGCGCAGCTGGGTGTGGTCGGCGTTCAGGGCGTCCAGCTCGGCGTGCTCGGGCAGCGTCCTGCGCTTGTGCGCGAGCTGCGAGAGCCGGACGTCGAGGGCCTGGACGTCCAGCAGGCGGATCTGGTCGGCGGGCGCGGCGTTCAGCGTGGGGCTCCAGGGGTGGTTGAGGGGCGGGAAGGCTCGGGCGTACTCAGAGGGAGGCGGCGTGGGCCGGGGCGTGCGCCTGGGCGTGGGCCGTCCAGGGATCGGTGACCGTACGGGAGACATGGGTGCGCAGACCCCAGCCGTTCCGGTCGGAGATCTCGTCGAGCTGGGCGGCGGCCTGCTCGGTCCACGGCCACTCGGTGGCCCAGTGCGCGGCGTCCACCAAGGCGAGATCACTGTGCTCACGCGCCTCCGAGGACGGGTGGTGGCGCAGGTCCGCGGTGAGGTACGCGTCCACGCCCGCCGCCCGCACCTCCGCGAAGAGGCTGTCGCCGGAACCGCCGCAGACCGCGACCGTACGGAGGATGCGGTCCGGGTCGCCCGCGGCGCGGATCCCCTGGGCGGTGGCGGGCAGTGCCCCGGCGGCGCGCTCGGCGAACTCCCGCAGCGTCTGCGGACGGTCCAGTTCGCAGACGCGGCCGAGGCCGCGGCGGCCCGCCGGGTCGGTCGGATCGGGCACCAGCGGCCCGGTGATCCGCAGCCCGAGCGCACCGGCGAGGGCGTCGGAGACACCGGGGTCGGCCCGGTCGGCGTTGGTGTGCGCGACGTGCAGCGCGATGTCGTTCTTGATCAGCGTGTGCACCACCCGGCCCTTGAAGGTGGAGGCGGCGACCGTGGTCGTGCCCCGCAGATAGAGCGGATGGTGGGTGATCAGCAGATCGGCGCCGAGCCGGACCGCCTCGTCGGCGACCTCCTGGACGGGGTCCACGGCGAACAGCACACGGCCGACCCCGGCGTCCGGGTCTCCGCACACCGTGCCGACGGCGTCCCACTGCTCCGCCCGCTCGGGCGGCCAGAGTGCGTCGAGGGCGGCGAGGACGTCGTTGAGTGCGGGCACGGGGCAAGGCTACCTCCCGGATCACGGGTAAGCCCTGCCCCCGCCTTCACTCACCGCGACCACCGGACGGGCGCGGGGAGCGGGGCTCACGGCGGCGGTCGCGGCGGCCCTGGGCGCAACGTGGCGCGCCGGTGCTTACAGCACATTCACCCGCGACGTCTCAGGCGAATCGGGCAATCGCCACACGTACGGGTGGAGCAGGACCCTTTCAGCTGGTTTCGGGGGGAGCGAAAACTACGTTCAGTGGCCGGAGGTGACTGATCTATGACTGCCTGTGCTTTCGACGCCGCCGTCGCCGTCGGTGTCAGCACCCGGCGGCGCGAGGGGTCCGCCCGGGGGTCCGCCCCGGACGGTGCGGCCCGCGAGAGGTTCACCGTCGCCGCCGACGGCTCGTACGGCGCACGGCTCGCGTTCCAGCCGGAGACGCGGTGCTGGTACCCGGAGCGCTGGACGCTGGACGGACCCGAGCCGTACGCCGTGCCGCTGCCCGGCGCCCAGCCCGAGGAGCCGGACAGCGAGCTGCTGCCGCTCGCCGACGGTCAGGTGCTGATCCACCGTCGGGTGGCCGGGCACCACGCCTTCTCCCTGCTCTACCCGGCGGGTCCGGGCACCGGCGAACGGCTGCTGGGCGCCCTCGACCGCGCCGATGTCTCCCTGTTGCCCCCGGCGCCCGGCGGTCTGTCGGTCTTCGCCCTGGCGCGCGGAGAGCACTCCACCTCCGTGTGGCTGGTGCACGGCGGTCTCGTCCCCCAGCACCTCGCCGAGGTCCCCGGCCGCTGTACGGGCGGCAGTTGGCTGGACCGTACGGGGCGGCTGCTCGCCCTCGACCGTGAACTCGACGGCCGGACGAAGACCGTCGTGGTCGATCTGGGCCGCGGCGGCGAGACCAGTCCGCTGCTCCAGATCACCGAGCGCAGCAACGACCGGCTGCTGCTCGCCGACCCGGACAGCGGTCTGCTGCTGGTGCGGTCCGACGCCCCCGGGGACGAGCGGCTGGGCTGGGGCGTGCTGGGCAGCGCCCGTCCGGTCCGCTTCCCCGACTGTCTGCGCCCCGCGGCGCGGTCGGAGGCCACCCCCTTCGCGGTCCAGCCGGGTCAGGTCCTCACCCCCGAGACCTGCGCGGTCGCCTTCCGTATCGACGGCCCGGCCGGTCGCCCCTGGGTCGGCGTATGGCGCCCGGCCGAGCGCCGGTTGCGCCAGTTCTCCGCCCCGGAGGGCTGGCTCCCGGGCGCGGGCCTGATGACCCGGGACGGCGCCCTGCTGCTGCCCTACACCACACGGCAGGTGGCGTGCGGCGTCGCGCGGGTGTGGCTCCCCGACCTGGAGCGCGGCGCGGGGCTCCCGGGCGCGGACACGCTGGGCGGGCTCGAGCTGACGGGCGCGGCGGGCGAACCGCCCCGCGCCGCCGCCCCGCCGCGTCCGCTCCCGCTGCCGCACCGTACGGCCGAGCTCCCCCGCACCGGCGAGATCCACCGGGTCTCCGACCCCCGGCGTCGGCTCCAACTGCCGCCCAGCCCACGGGCAACCCCCACCGGGCGCCCGGCCGGGGCCCCCGACACCGGTGAGTCCCCCCGCGCGACGGAAGCCCCCCGTGCCGGGGAGCCGGGCCGTACCGCGGAGTCGAGGTACCCCGGGCCGATGCCGGAGGCGGTGTCGGTGGTGCGCGCCGGTGAGCTGTCTCGCACGATCGAGGTGCCCCGTACGGGGCCGGCCTCCCGCCCGGCCGAGGCGGCGCCCCGCGCGGCGGAGTTGCCGCGTGCGGGGGAGGCCCGCCCCGCCGGGCAGATGCCCGGTGCCGGTGAGTCGCTCCGGCGGGGTGAGGTGCCCGGTGCCGAGGGGTTCCCGCGTCCCGGGGAGCCGGGGCGCACCGCGGAGTCGGCGCGGCCCGGCGCGATGCCGGACGCGGTGGGGATGCCGCAGGCCGGCGGGACACCCCGTGCGGCGGAGCCGCCCCGCACGGCGGGGGCCCACCGCGCGGGCGAGCTGTCTCCGGCCGGGGCGATGCCGGGCGGGGCGGAGTTGCCGCGTACCGGAGGGGCGCCGGGTGCGGTGGGGGCGGAGTCGCCTCGCCCGGGGGAAGCGCCGCGCGCCGCCGAGACCTACCGCGCGGGCCGAGCGCCCGGTGCCGGGGAGGGGCCGCGTCCCGTGGAGGAGGGCCGTGCGGGGCACGGCTCCGCGGTGTCGCCCCGGACCGGGGAGATCCGCCGTATCGCGGAGTTGCGGCGTACGGCGGGGGTGGCCCGCTCCGGGGAGACATCGCCCGCCGCCGTGCTGCCGGGCGTCGGGACGGCGTCGCCCACCGCCGTGATCCCCCGTGTCGGGGAGGCCCGCACCGCCGTGCTTCCCCGCGTCGCGGAGGCCCACCCCGCGGGCGGGCTCGCGATGGCGGCGGCCACTGCCGCGCCCGGGGCCGCGCGGGTGGTGCGGCGGGTGGTGGGGCGTGGGGTGGAGCCCGCGGGGACGGGGCTCGCGGGGATCCCGGAGCCCGCGCGGATCACCCCGTGGACCAGGGTCAAGGGCGAGGACCGGGCGGTGGTGTCCGGGGTCGAGCCCTGGGGCGGGACCGGGTCCTGGGCCGGGGTGGAGCAGACCGGTCCGGAGCCCGAGCCGGGATCCGACACGCTCGACATGCAGCGCCCCGTACCGTTGCAGCAGGCCCCGCTCGCGCGCCCGCTCCAGCCCCGTCCACCCCGGTGGGTCAGAGATCAGCACCCTGGTTAGACTCTGGCGGGGGCTGCGCAGCCATGCGTTCCGTGCACCCGCGGGGCGTTTCGGGTGGCGTGCACGGTGATGTCGTGACCAGCGTCGCTTCCCACCTCCCCCGCACAGTACGGAGCGATTTGACGGGGTGACTACCCACATGTCCGAAACCCAGATCGACACGGCCCAGGCGCGTCCGCGCGAGGCGGTCGCGAACCACGATGCCGGAAGTCAGGGCAGGCACCGGGGACAGCAGGCCACGTCGGAGGAGACACAGGGGCCGGTGCACGGCCGTCACCGCCGACCGGACGAGAGCGCCTCGTAACACCCGGGCACAGCTGAGACCGCCGGTCGGGCCGGGGACACCCCGGCCCGACCGGCGTCCGGCATCCGGGGCCGGGCGGGGTCAGCCCGTCACGGTCACCTGATCGACCGTCCAGAAGGCACTGTTGGTGCCGGTGTAGCGGAAGTACAGCCGGGCGGAGGTGGCACCGGCCGGTACCGCCACCGAGAGCTTCTCGGCGGTGTTGAGGTGGGACCGGTAGGACTTCAGCAGCGTCCGCGCCCCGCCGTCGAACGCGATGTACACATCGCCGGTCTGCGGACCGTCCACCCGGTAGTCCGTGGCGTAGGAGACCGTCGCCGTCCGGCCGCCCGTCACCGGGAACGCGGGGCTGTTGAGGGTGGAGTCGAACGGCCCGGCGCCGTGCGCCTTGTCGTCCCACTCGTCGGAGTCGGCGACCGCGAACACATCACGGGCCCGTACGTTGGTCTCGCGGCCCTGGCCGAGCTGGCTGTTGCTCCAGAACTCGTCGTTCGCGAAGGACCAGCCGCGCCACTCGCTCACCCCGCCGCCGGGCATGGCCGCGTTGTCGACGCTCCAGCCGGACGGGGCGGTACGCGTCCAGCCCTTGAGAGCGGCGGGCAGTCCGGTTTCGTCCACCCGGGTGCGCAGCGACGGGCGCAGCGTGTCGAAGGCGTCGGGGGTGAGCGAACCGATCGCCTTGCCGTCCAGCTTCCAGGCGGGATCGGCGGGGACGCCGAAGTGGGCCAGCACGGTGGGGGCGACATCGGAGACCTTGACGTCGTGGCGGACCGAACCCGGTGCGAAACCGGTGCCCTTGGCGATGACGAAGGTCTGCCGTTCGGCGGGGCTGCTGCCGCCGTGGCCACCGCCCGCGGTGTGGCCGTGGTCGGCGGTGACGATGATCTGCCAGTCCTCGTCCGGGTATGTGGCACGTGAGGTGACGGCCCGGAGTATCCGCCCGATCCGGCCGTCGGCGGCTTCCAGGGCATCCCGGTACTCCTGGCTCGCGGTGCCATGGCCGTGGCCCGCCTCGTCGACCTCGTCGAGGTGGACGAAGGTGGCGTCCGCGTCGGTGGACGCCAGTCTGTCCACCGCCTTCGCGGTGGTGTCCGCGTCGTCCGACCCGGCGATCCGGGTGTCCGCGGCCGGGCCGAAGACAGTGCCGGTGATGGGCTCCCAGGTGCCGACGACGAGGGTGTTCCGCTCGGGCTTCGCGGTCTCCAGACGGGTGGCGTAGTCCGGGTAGCGGGCGAAGTCGGCGCCCAGGAAGGAGTTGTCCACCACCTTGTGCTTGTCCGGCCACACTCCGGTGGCGATGGTCGACCAGCCCGGGCCGGAGAGGGTGGGGGCCATCGGGGAGGCGTAGAGGTTGCTGGTGGCGGTCGTACCGCCGGTTCTGAGGGCCGCGAGGTTCGGCATCCGCGCCGAGCCGAACGCGGCGAACGTCGCGCCGTCGACGCCGATCACCAGCGACTTGGGCCGCTTGGCGACGGTGCCCGCGGAGTCGGATCGCGCGGAGTCGGCCCGCGCGACGGAGGTGAGCGGAAGCGCTGTGGCGGCCACCGCGGCGACCGCGATGGCTGAACGCAGACAAGGGGACAGACGCACGAGATCTCCCAGGGGAAGTCCGGGCGGACAAGGGGAAGTTCGAGCCTGAGTCCGGTCGGCCCGTGCCCTGAGCATCCGCCCGGACCGCGATCGTCCTGTGCACGAGAGCCCCCCGGGAGATGAACGGCGCACGACTTCCGGCCCAGACCCGTTACCGTACCGAGATCCCGAAGTGCCGTACACCATGCGTGCACCGGGTAGTCGCGGGACCTCCCAGCGGTTGAGACTTCACGGCCCCACGGGGCGGCCATCGCACAAAAAGTCTCAACGAAGATATTCAACGATATGATTGAGGCTCATGACCCAGGAGATCCGAGACCTCATCACCCCGTCCTGCGCCCTGCTGGCGCTCGGTGAGCCGACGCACCGCGAACCGGCCTTCGGGCGGGTCCGCAACCACCTGTTCGGCCGGCTCATGGACATGGGTTTCCGGTCCATCGCCCTCGAGACCGACCGGGTGGCCGCTTTCGCCGTGAACGACTTCGTCCAGGACGGGACCGGAAGCCTGGACGCGGTGATGCGCGAGGGCTTCGCCCACGGCTTCGGCGGACTGGACGCCAACCGTGAGCTGGTCATCCGGATGCGCGTGTACAACGAACACCGGCCGCCGGAGGACCGCGTGTCCTTCCACGGCTTCGACGCCCCGCTGGAGAACGCCAGTGCGCCCAGCCCGCGCGGCTACCTCGAACACGTCCGCGACTACCTGGGATTCGACACCGACATCACACAACTGGCGGGCGAGGACACACGGTGGAGCCGCACCGAGGCGGTCATGGACCCGGCCGCGTCGCCCGGCGCCACGCCCGCGGCCGAGCGGCTGCGGGCGATCGCGGAGGAGATGCTCACCTCGCTCTCGGCGCGCGCGCCGGAGCTGGTCGCGGCGAGTTCGGCCGAGGAGTGGTCCCGCGCCAGGATCCATCTCACCGCCGCACTCGGGCTGTTGCGCTACCACCGGCAGTGCGCGCGGCCGGGCCTCGATCCGGGCACCCGGCTGTCCCGGCTGCTCGCCACCCGGGACGCGCTCATGGCCCAGAACCTCCTCGACATCCGGGAGGCCGAGGCGCCGCGCGGCCCCACCCTGGTGTTCGGCCACAACCACCACCTCCAGCCGGGCACGGCCGCGTTGCGCGCGGCGGACATGGACCTCAGCTGGTTCGGCGCCGGTGTCATCGTGGCGGCCCTGCTGGGGGAGCGGTACGCCTTCGTCGCGGGCGGTCTGGGCCGCAGCGCGGCGCTCGGGGTCGGTGAGCCCGGACCGGACACCTATGAAGGCGCCCTCCAGAGCCGCGGCACGGCCTGGGCGCTGGCGGCGGCCGCCACGCTGCCGTCCGCCCGCACCCGCGAGGACGCCACCGAGGTCATGGGGTACTACCCCCTCGACGCGCGGACCCTCGGTGAGGCGGCCGGGGTCCTGCACATCAGCGACGCCGAAGCGGTGTGAGAGGGCGGGGCGGGGGCTACAGCTCGGTGACGATCACATCGAGCGCCCACGGCCGCCCCGCCTTCTCCGGCTCCGCGGCCTCGACCACGTAGCCCAGCTCGCGCAGCGCCCCGACCAGCTCACCCGGGGTCGTGGGCGCGGCACCGGCGATCAGCAGTTCGCGGACCAGCCGTCCCTTGGTCGCCTTGTTGAAGTGGCTGACCACGGACCGCTTCTCGACACCGTCCACGACGGTGGAGTGCAGCACCCGGACCGTGGCCGTACGGTCCGCCGGCTCACCCTTGGGCTTCCAGGCCGCCGTGTACGCCGACGACCGCAGGTCCAGCACCAGACCGCGCCCGGCCGCCCGCGTGATCACCTCGGCCATCGGGGTGCGGTTGCGCCAGTACGTGCCCAGCGCGCCCAGGCCCGGCAGCTTCACCCCCATCGGGCAGCGGTAGGACGGGATGCGGTCGCCGATCCGCACGGCGCCCCACAGCCCGGAGAACACCAGCAGCGACCGGGCCGCCCGGCGCCGGGCATCGGTGGGCAGGGTGGCCAGGCCGAGCGCGTCGTAGAGCACCCCGGTGTAGATCTCCCCGGCGGGCCGGGTCCCGGCCTCCCGCAGCGCCGCGTTCTTGGCGACCTCGCCGCGCAGTCCCTCGCTGAGCCCCAGCACCTCGGCGGCCTTCGTCGCGTCGCCCGCGCACAGCGACACCAGCTCCTCCAGTACCTCCGCCCGTGCCCCGCCCAGCTCGGGCAGCGACAGCCTTTCCAGGTCCAGCGGCGACCGGGAGCCTCCCGTGGCCTTTCCCTCGGACGGCGGCAGCAGGACGAGCACGGTGGATCTCCTCGGAGGGTCGGTGGCGACGCGCGGGGCGGGGCGGGTAAGGACCGGCCCGCCCCGCCCGCAGCCTACGGCCTTCCGCTACCGCAGCCAGACCGTCGTATGCGCGGGCACCTCGTCGCCGTCGACCGGACCGCTGGCGAGCACCACCTCGCGGCCCGGTGGCAGCGGCACCGGGACCGCCGAGAGATTGCTGAGGCTGTGCCAGCCGGTGGAGCGGCGGAAGTGCAGCACCCCCGCGCTCAGCTCCTCCACCGAGCCGATCCACTCCACTCCCTCGTCGCCGCCCAGCGAACGCCGCAGCCGCAGCGCCTCGCGGTACAGCTCCAGCGTGGAGCCCGCCACGCCGTCCTGCGCCTCGACCGACAGCTCGCCGAAGACCGGTGGCTGCGGCAGCCAGGAGCCGCCCTCGCCGAAGCCGTACGACGGGCCGGACCGGGTCCACGGCAGCGGCACCCGGCAGCCGTCACGGCCCTTGACCCGGCCGCCGCTGCGCTCCCAGGTCGGGTCCTGGAGGGCCTCGCGCGGCAGATCGGCCACCTCCGGCAGGCCCAGCTCCTCGCCCTGGTACAGATACGACGAACCCGGCAGCGCCAGCATCAGCAGCGTCGCGGCGCGGGCCCGGCGCAGCCCCAGCTCGTGGTCGGCCTCCGGCTCCCGGCCGTCGGCCAGCAGCCACGCCTCCCGGCCCGCCAGGCCCAGCTCCTCCGGCAGGGCCAGCCGGGAGGCGTGCCGGATCACATCGTGGTTGGACAGCACCCAGGTGGCCGAGGCCCCGGCCTTGCGGGCGTCGCCGAGCGCGCTGTCGATGGCGGCGTGCAGCGCGGGCGCGGACGGCGGGGTGTAGAGGAAGTCGAAGTTGAACGCCTGGCCCAGCTCGTCGGGGCCGGCGTAGGGCGCGCGGCGGGAGTTGCGCACCCATGCCTCGGCCACGGCGATCCGCGGCGGGTCGTACTCGTTCATCACCTTCCGCCACTCGCGGAAGATGCCGTGCACCTCGTCGCGGTCCCAGAGCGGATGGCTGCCGTCCTCGGGCAGTTCGTCCGGGTCGTAGCCCGCCACGTCGCCGATGTCGCGCAGCGGTTCGGCCAGGTCCTTGGCCAGGCCGTGGGCGACGTCGACGCGGAACCCGGCCACCCCGCGGTCGGACCAGAAGCGCAGCGTGGTGAGGAAGTCGGCGCGCACCTCCGGATGGTCCCAGTTGAGGTCGGGCTGCTCGGGCGCGAACAGATGCAGGTACCACTGCCCGTCGGGCAGCCGGGTCCACGCCGGGCCGCCGAAGCAGGAGATCCAGTCGGTCGGCGGGAGCGCGCCGTCCGGTCCGCGGCCGTCGCGGAAGACATAGCGGTCGCGGGCGGCGGAGCCGGGGGCCGAGCGCAGCGCCTCCTGGAACCACACATGCTGGTCGGAGGTGTGGTTGGGGACGATGTCGACCATGACCTTCAGGCCGAGCCGGTCCGCCTCGGCGATCATCCGGTCGAAGTCGTCCAGGGTGCCCAGACGCGGATCGACATCGCGGTAGTCGGCCACGTCGTAGCCGCCGTCGGCGAGCGCGGAGGGATAGAACGGGCTCAGCCAGACACAGTCCACACCGAGACCGGCGAGATACGGCAGCCGGGAGGTGACACCGGGCAGGTCACCCACGCCGTCCGCGTTCGAGTCGGCGAAGCTGCGGGGGTAGATCTGGTAGAAGACGGCCTGCCGCCACCAGTTGGGGTCCGAGGGCTGAAAGGTCACGTGGTCCTCGCGGGGAAGAATGCGGGCGGGGATGCGTACGGTTCACGGATGCGGCCGGTGTGCCGCGGGCGTCAGTTCACGGCGGCGTCACCCCTTCACCGCCCCGGAGGTCATCCCGGAGATCACCGACCGCCGGAACACCAGGACGAGGATGGCGATGGGCACCGTGGCCACCATCGCACCGGCGAAGATCGTGCCGTAGGGGACGGTGTACTGGCTGCTGAACAGGGCCATGCCGACCGGCACCGTACGGAAGGAGTCCTCGCTGTTGAGGGTGAGCGCCATCAGGAACTCCGCCCAGGTGGCGGTGAAGGTGAACACCCCGGCGGTGAACAGGCCCGGCCGCGCCAGCGGCAGGATCACCGAGAGGACCGTGCGCAGCGGACCGGCGCCGTCCACCGTGGCCGCCTCCTCCAGCGCCCTGGGCACCCCCAGCAGGTAGTTGCGCAGGATCCAGATGGAGAACGGCAGGTTGAAGGCGATGTACGGGATGATCAGCCCCTGGTAGCTGTTGAGCATCCCCACCGAACGTTCCAGCAGGTACAGCGGGGTGACCACGGCGATGGCGGGGAAGACCGAGATCATCAGCAGCGCGATCATGATCGGTCCGCGGCCGCGCATCGGCAGCCGGGCCAGTGCGTAGCCCGCGAAGAAGGCCAGGGCCAGCACCACGACCGTGGACACCACGGACACCAGCGCGCTGTTGAACAGATAGCGGCCCAGGCTGTTGCCGCCGAACGCGTCCGCGTAGTTGCCGGTGGTCGGGTGCCCGGGGACGAGGGTGGGCGGGCTGGCGCTGATCTCGCCGGTGCCCTTGAAGGAGGCCGAGGCCATCCAGTACAGGGGGGCGGTGGTCAGCACCACGATGATCAGGGCGCCGATGTTGACCACGTTGACGTACCGCCGCCAGCCGCGGGTGGTCCGGTTCCTCATCATCGGCCTCCTTCGTCCACCTGGGCCCGGAAGGCGCGCAGGAAGAGCAGACAGCACCCCATGACCAGAGCCGCCGTACTGGTGGCGACGGCCGCGCCGGGCCCGATGCTGAGATTCTGGAAGAGCGTCTTGTAGCCGAGGATGGCCAGCGACTGGGTCGCCGTCCCCGGCCCGCCCTGGGTGAGCACGAACGGCAGGTCGAAGACGCCGAACGCCTGGAGGGTGCGGAACAGCACCGCGATGGCCAGGATCGGCCGCAGCTGGGGCAGGGTGACCCGCCAGAAGGTGGTCCAGGGGCCGGAGCCGTCGATCTCCGCCGCCTCGTACACGTCCTTGGGGATCTGCATCAGCCCGGCGAGCACGATGATGGCCACGAACGGGGTGGTCTTCCAGATGTCGGCCACCGCCATCGCCGCCATCGCGGGCACCGGGCGGCCGAGGATGGCGGGTTCACCGCCGCCGAGTGCCTCGATCGCCCAGGTGATCACACCGTAGGTGCCGTTGTAGAGATAGCCCCACAGCTGGGCGGCCACCACGTTGATCATCGCCCAGGGCAGCAGCAGGACGGCCAGGATCCAGCCGCGCGCCGCGCCCAGCCGCTCCAGGACCAGCGCGGCGGCGGTGCCGAGCGCCAGTTCCAGGACGACGGTGACCAGGGTGAAGCCGAGGGTGAAGACGAGCGATTCGAACCAGGCCGAACTGTGCGCCAGCGCCGCGTAGTTGTCGGTGGTGAAGCCCTCGATCCGGAAGCCGCCGTAGCTGAGGCGTACCTCGGAGAAGCTGAGCACCACCGAGAACAGGATCGGGAAGAGGGTGACGGCCGCGATCAGGGTGAGGGCGGGGGAGGCGTAGAGCCATCCGGCGCGGGCCAGACGGCGTTCGGTGGCGCCGCGGCCGGTGCCACGGCCCGTACCGCGGCGCGCTGTCCGGCCGGCGGCCTTCCCGGCCGTCCGGGCGGCGGCTCTGCTCGGTTCGCCGGTCGTGGTGCCGGTCGTGCTGGTGGTACTCACAGCGCCTTGCCCTCCAGTGCCGCGGTGATGTCGGAGCGGGCGGCCCGCAGGGCGCCGCCGACCGGTTCCGAGCCGCCGATCGCCGAATTGACCTGGGTGTAGACGGCCTTGCTGACCTGGGGGTAGTACGGCGTCTGCACGGGACGGGCGACCAGCTTCAGCCGCCGGGTGGTGGTGATGGTCGGATCGCCGGTCCTCGCCGCGGCCGGGCCGTCGAGCACGGTGTCCATCGCGGGCAGCACCCCGGCCTCGCGCAACAGCATCATCTGCGCTTCCTCCCCGGCGCAGAAGCGGGCGAAGGCGACGGCGGCGCCGAGGTTCTCCGAGTTGGGGTTGATGAAGTTGCTCCAGCCGCCGAGACAGGCGTAGCCGGAGTCCGGACGGCCCTCGAAACCGGGCCGCGGGACCACGCCCACCTTGCCCGCCACCTTGGAGGCGCCGTCGGCGTCGGACATCCCCCAGGCGTAGGCCCAGTTGCGCAGGAACACCGCCCGGCCGCCCGCGAAGGCGTCCATGGCGTCCTGTTCGGCGAAGGTGGTGACCGCCGACGGTGTCACTCCGGCGTCGACCAGCCCGCGCAGATAGCTCACGGCACGCTGTGCGGGTTCGTCGGCGACGGTGACACGTCCGGAACGGTCGAGCACACTGCCGCCCGCGTCGGCCAGGAACTCGGTCACGACGCAGGTGAGGGATTCGCTGACGGAGCCCTGCCAGACGAAGCCGTAGTCGGCGTCCCCGGCGCGCTGGATCCGCCGTGCGCCGCGCTCCAGCTCCTCCCAGGTCCTGGGCACCGGGATGCCGTGCTTGGCCAGCAGGTCCTTGCGGTAGAAGAGATAGGCCGCGTCCGTGTAGCAAGGGAACGCGTACACCTTGCCCTTGAGGCTGGACGCCTGCATCAGCGCGGGTGGATAGGGGTCCCAGAAGCTCTCGGGCACCAGCGAATCCACCGGCAGCGCCAGGTAGTTGGCGCCGAACTGGGCGGGCCAGGTGGTGTCGCCGAGATACACGTCCGGGGTCGTGGAGCCCCCGCCGATCTGGGTGGTCAGCGCCACGCGGTTGCCGTCGGTGGTGCTGAGCCCCTTCACGATCTCGACCCGGATGGTGGGGTGTTTGCGGCGGAACGCCCGGATGATGGCGGGGCGCATATCGCCCCCGTCGCGGGCGGGTATCTTCCCCGCCCACCAGCGCACGGTCACCGGTCCTTCCGGTGGCCGTTTCGCTTCGACCAGCAGGTCGTCCAGGTTGTTGGTCCCGCACGCGGTGGTGAGACCGGCGGTCATGGCGATGCTGCCAGCGCTTGCAAGCAGCGTCCTGCGGCTCAGGGCCATGCGCTCTCCTCCCGTTCCCGTCAGGGCTGCCTCTCTGACAGCGTTTGCAAGCTAGGCGGGCGGCGGGAGAGGTGTCAACGGGCGTACTGGTGAAAGTTCGAGGAGAATGCCGGTGATCTTCGAATGACAGCGTTGCCAAACTGTAGTGGCCGGGCCCTTGCCGGTGGCTTCCGGACGCGTGCTACGGTCCCGCCATGTCCGCAGCTTCCGACGGCCCTGACGGCCTCGCCGGTCCTCCACCCCCGGACCGCGCTGCCAGCGCTGCCACCGATGGTCCGGACGCCCCGGCCGGGGTGGTCGGCCCCCGGGTGCCCGGCGACACCGGCACCCCGGGCGACACCGGCACCTCCGGTGCCCTGGGCGACACCGACGGCTCCGAGAGTTCCGAGGGCTCGGGTGCCTCAGGGGGGCCGGGCGGCCACGGTGACGACGCCACCATGGCCGATGTCGCCGAGCGCGCGGGTGTCTCCGTCTCCACGGTCTCCCGGACCCTGCGCGGACTGTCGAGCGTGTCCCCGCAGACCCGCGACCGGGTCGAAAAGGCCGCCCGTGAGCTGTCGTTCGCGGTCTCGCGCAGCGCCTCCAGCCTGGTCACCGGCAAGACGCGGCGGATCGCCGTCCTCACCCCGCACCTGGACTCCTGGTTCCTCGGCAACACCATCGCCGGGGTGAGCGCGGTGCTGCGCGAGGCCGAGCTCGACCTGCTCGTCTACAGCGTCACGGACGTGACCGAACGCCGCGCGTTCTTCGACCGGTTGCCCGCCCGGCGCAACGCCGACGCGATGCTGGTGACCTGCTTCGACCTCACTCCGGAGGAGCGGACCCGGCTGGACGAGCTGGGCATGCCGGTGGTCTTCGTCAGCCAGCACGCCCCCGGGCGGCCCAGTGTGTACATCGACGACGCGGACAGCGCCCTGCGCGGGATGCGCCACCTGCTCAACCTGGGCCACCGGCGGATCGCCTTCCTCCAGTCCAGCGACAACACCGGCTTCTACTGGAGCTCCCAGGAGCGGCTGACCGGATACCGCAACGCGCTGGCGGAAGCCGGGCTGCCGTACGACGAGGAGCTGGTCCTCTACCCCGTGGCCCGCCACCGCCGCGGTATCCGCGAAGCCGTGGGCCAGCTGCTGAGCCTGCGCCATCCGCCGACCGCCGTGTTCGCCGAGTCCGACGAGGTGGCGATCGAGGTCATGGGGCTGCTGCGCTCCGCGGGCGTCGACATACCCGGCCGGATATCCATCCTCGGCTTCGACGACCACCACTTCTCCGAATGGCTGGACCTCACCACCGTGGCCCAGCCGGTGGAGGAGATCGGCCGCGCCGCCGCGGAGCTGGCCCGGTCGATCATCGACGACCCGGAGGCCGACCCGGCCCGTCACATCGTCTTCCCCACCCGGGTCATCCCGCGGGGGAGCACCGCCCCGCCCGCACCGACGGAGGCAGCGCGGCGAGAAGCCGGTCCGGCTCGTCCGCATGACACCTGACCGTATGGACCGCGGCGCTCCCGCCCCGGGGGAGTGCGGCCGTCACCGGCTCGGACAACTCGATCACCAGGCTGGTCCGTGAGCCGACGGCCAGGGTGAGCACCCCGTCCCGGGCCTCGGCCCCGTCCGCGCCGAACCGGGAGGCCCGCCGCGCCGAGGCGATCAGCTCCACCGGGATCCGCAGATCATGGCGGCGGCCGTGGCGCAGCCGCAGCACACCGGGGGAGCCGGGGGTGTCCGGCGACACCACATGGGGGTGTACGACACAGGCCGCGTGCAGCTCCAGCACCCACAGCACGGTGTACACATCGAGCACCAGGACCACGGTGTGCACCACGGGCCACGACCACAGCAGGACCGCCATCCCCACGGTCTCCACCACACACACGGAGGCCAGCGCGTACACCGTTGACCCGTTCCCCCGGGCGTAGCCGAACGCCGTGTCCCGCGCCCCGATCCCGTCCCGCCGCCGGGTCACCCACAGCGCCAGGGTCCGCATCAGCCGGATCACCGGAGACGCTCCTGGATCATCCGGATGGCCCGGCGCACGGCCTCGGCCTGGGCAGGCGCGAAATCTGCGAAGAACGCCTCCATGAAGGCGGCGCCCCCTGCCCCCGTCGCGTTCTCCCCATGCTGCTGCATCCCGGCGACGATCTCGTCCGGCAGCGCGTCCGTCAGCGCCCGCGCGGCCTCCTCCACCCGCGGATCGGCCACCTCCGCGTCGGCCAGCGCGTCCAGCAGGGCGTACACCTCGTACGCCCGCTCCATCGCGCCCGGTGTCCCGGTCATCGCGGTACGGAACAGCGCGAGCGTCCGCTCGGCGTCCTCCGGTGCCGCCGTCGTTTCCAGCAGCGCCAGGAACTCCCGCTCCCGCGCCGCCATCCGCGGTTCAGGGCCGGGCAGCGCCGCCGAGGCCCGCGCCATCTCCCCGAACAGCGCGGCCAGCCCCTCCGACACCGGTCCCTCCGCGGGCAGCCCGCCGTCCTCCGCCTGCCGCAGCAGCCCGGCCAGCCGCGCCCGCCGCTCCCGGAGCACCTCCTCCTGCCGGGCGAGATCCGCGTCCAGCTCGGCCAGCACCTCGTGCAGCTCGCGCCCGGCGTCATCGGCGATCACATCGCGCACCTCTTCGAGGCCGAGCCCCAACTCCGCCAGCCGCCGCACCCGCGCCAGCGCGATGGCGTCCCGCAGCCCGTACACCCGGTAGCCGTTCGCCCGCCGCCGTGGCTCGGGCAGCAGTCCCAGATGGTGATAGTGCCGCACGGTCCGGGTGGTGACCCCGGCCACCGTGGCCAGCTCTCCGATCCTCATGGGCCCAGTGAACACATTGACGCCACGGCAAGGTCAACGCCGCCGGCGGCGGCCGTCCACCCTCCCGCTGCGGGTAGCATGGTCGACACGGCGGACGAGCCGGCCGGGCGGTCGCGTCGGGTCCCTTCAGGGGCCCGCCGAGGAACGTCCGGGCTCCACAGGGCAGGGTGGTGGCTAACGGCCACCCGGGGTGACCCGCGGGACAGTGCCACAGAAAACAGACCGCCGGGGACCTCGGTCCTCGGTAAGGGTGAAACGGTGGTGTAAGAGACCACCAGTGCCCAGGGTGACCTGGGCAGCTAGGTAAACCCCACCCGGAGCAAGGTCAAGAGGAGCCGCCTCGGCGGCTCTGCGCGGACGATCGAGGGCTGCCCGCCCGAGTCCGCGGGTAGACCGCACGAGACCGGCGGCAACGCCGGTCCTAGATGGATGGCCGCCTCCCCGCGGGCCGCGAGGCCCGCGGGAGACAGAACCCGGCGTACAGGCCGACTCGTCCGCCTCGCCGCTCTGGCCCCCACGCGGGACCGTAATCGGTACTGTCCCGCCGTGCGGGCCCGTAACCGGGAAGTGGACGCACTTCGGCACGCGACGGACCGCCTCGTTTTCCCTGGCCCATGTGCTGTTGCTCGTTGGGCACGGCCTTTTGGCTCCGGCGGTTTCAGAAGTTGCGGCCCGCCTCCTAGGCGTTCGTCGAGAAGCCCGAGCAACGGCTGTACCGATGTTCCCCGAAGCCGTGAGAGGTTAGCGCACGAGGGCCCCCGGTGGGCCGCCGCCTGCCGCGGCGCCCCGCCGGGGGCCTTTCCCGTCGTACGGAAGGGGCAGCGTCTACGGGTGGGGCTCAGCCCCGTGTCCTGTCCCCGTTGAGCCACGTCCTATCGACGTTGGGGAAGACGGGGATTGCGTGCAGCCCGTTGAGCCAGAAGTTGCCCGCCGCCATGTCGTCCCGCGCGAGGGAGGCGGGAGCCGCGTCCCGCCGGTACTGCACGGCCTCGAAGTCAGGGTAGGAGTCGCCCGAGCGACGCACGGTAATGCCCTCCCCGGTCAGCTCCACCCTGAGGTCGGTGTCGACGGCGAAGACGGGGAGCACACTGTTCACGCCACGGATCTTCAGATGGATGCCGGATCCGTCGACACGCCTGGCGTCGATGACGTTGCGCCATTCCGCTGTGTCCTCCTTGCTCGGATCGCCCTGGCGAATGGGCCGGGCCGGGACGTCGGCGCTGAAGTCACCGTCGAGGACACCGAGTGACCTGCTGAGGGTGGTCTTGGTCGACTGGGCCACGGTGAAGGTCACCTCTCCGGTCGCTGTGTTCCAGAACATGGCCATCCGGTACCCGGCCTCGGGCTCCTTGGAATGCCCCCGATCGTCGCCGTGCAGGGTGCCGTAGGCGGCTTCCTCGGTGTGGATGAAGAAGCGGGCCATGATGATGCCGTTGTCCGGGCCCGGCTGCCCCTGGATCCGCACACGTTTGGCGCCCTTGGGCGGGGCGCTGTCGAAGCCGGTGTACTTGGCCCGCTCGTAGAACCGCTCGGACGGGCCACCGGTCATCGACCACGATGTGCCCTCCCCATCCCAGCGCAGGACATCATGGCCGTCAGGTGAGACGCCGTACACATGCTCGTCGCTGACGCCGAAGGTCAGGCCGGGGCCGCCCGCAGGCGTCCAGACGCCGGGCTCGCCGCTGTACGCCTGCAGACTGCCGTCAGCCGGGTCGGTGGCGAACAGCCCGGCGCCGCCGGCATGGAGGCTCTTCGCCGGGCCGCCGATCCGAGCCCATTCCTCTCCCTTGCCCGACCACTGGTACACGGCCGAACCGTTCGGCGCCACGCCGTAGAGGTGCTCGTCGCTGACGGCGAAGTCCGCCCCCGGCCCACCGACGCGGTCCCACGCGTACGGGGTGCCGCTGTACTTTTGGACGGCGCCGTCGCTCCGACTGGTGGCGAATAGTCCCGCCTCGCCCACGTAGATGTGTTGAGCCGCCCCGCCGATGCCCCGCCAGCTCTTGTCGCCGTCCCACTTGCGTACATAGGTGCGGTCGTCGCTCAGGCCGTACACGTCGTCGCCGGTGATGGCCAGTTCGGCGTACGCGCCGCCGACCCACGTCCAGGAGTCGGGCTCGCCGTCGTACCGCAGGACGGAGCTGCCGTCGGGGCTGATCGCGAACACCCCGGCCTTCCCCGCGTAGATGCGCTTGGCGGCTCCCCCGATCCGTTCCCACACGATGCCGTTGCCGGTGCGCTGCCACACTGAGCCCCGGTCCGCCGCCAGTGCGTACACGCCGTCCCGCCCGGTGACTGCCAGCACCCCCGCGGTGTCGGTTGCCGCCGGGGACGACGCCTCCTGGCCAGCTTGCTCGTCTGCGAGGGACGGCGTGGCGGTGAGGAGGCCCAGGGCCAGCACAGCGGCCAGCAGCACACCCAGGCGGCGGACGAGTGCGACCACCACGGAGGGATGATGACGCGGGAAAAACCGGATCCCAGCAGTGCTCGCGCCGGACGCGATGACGCCGATGCGGCGCGGAACCGCAGGGGGTTTGCGGAGTCCGGACTTCCGGGGCCGGACTCGGGAGAGAGGACGGGTCACGGGTTGCTCCAGGGTTTGTCTGGGAAGTGCTGGAGCTCCCACGGTGTGACCTGGTCTGATTGTCCATCAACAGCGGTTTCGTATGCCTGCAGGTGATGTGCTTGCACGCGGCGGACAACGCGGACAACTACGGGGGGTCCACGGTGGCGAAGGCTGGACGTCCGCAGGGCGGGCTCAAGGGGCAGACCGATCAGGCGAACGCGTTAGCGGTGTTCGTGCGCGAGCTGACGAAGGAATTCACGGTCCGCGAGCTCGCCGAGCGGTACAAGATCAGTAAGACGAGCTGGGGCGAGTACCGTGCCGGCACCAAGACGATCCACCTGCACCTGCTCAAGCGCCTGGTCGACGATGTGGTCCGCGATGAACGCACCCGCACCGTGCGGTGGGAACAGGCCCAGCGACTCCATGCCCAGGCCACCGCCGCCCTGCAACCCCCGCCTCTTGCGCAGCCGGCGCACCTCGGCGAGGAGGTCACTCCGCTCCAGGCGGCAGCCCAGGCGTCCGCGACGCTCGAGGACGCTGAGCGTCTTGTCCACATCCTGCTCGGCGTCATCGCCGGTCTGCAGATGCAAGACCCCCCGACCGCTTCCACCGACCCCGCCGCCGCGGGCCCTTCCGTCCCGGACCCCGCGGTGGCCGCGGACCCGGCACCCGGTCAGGTCGCCGGATACCTGCGCGAAGCGCACGACCGGCTGGACCAGATCCGCATGATCCACACCACGGTCAGCGGCGTATGGGACCAAGTGACTGCAGATGAATCGGCCACCGGTGCGGTACCTGGCACCACCTCCGCCCTGGAAGGCACCGCACCCACCCATGGCACCGGCGCTCTCCTGCCCGTCCACAACGCACAGGCCTCACACGAGGCCGCTACCGTGCTCGCCGTCTCCCGCGCAGCGCTGGCCGAGCAGTACGCCGCGGTCCGGCTGCTCACCGCCCGGTCCGTAGGCGCGGACACCGCCCTCGTCGCCGCCACCCCACCCGCCACAGAGCAGCCCGCCGCCCCGCCGCGCGAGCGGCCGCACCGGAGGCCCACCCTCGCGGTCGTGGCGGTCGCGGTTGCGCTCACCGCCGTCGCCACGAGCGCAGCCGTCGTCACCACTCTGAACATGCGCGACGCCAATCACCCCCCCAACAAACAGGCCCACCAGCCCCTGCCCGCCACCGCGACCCCGGGCACCTTCCCGCCGAGCCCCTCTCTGTCCGCATCCCGCTCGCCTTCCTCCAGCTCCTCAGCAAGCCCCACCTCATCACCTCGGGCCCGCAACACCGCCAGCACGACGTCCGTGCCAGACACCTTCATCGGCACATGGGAAGGCGAATTCAACGAGCCCGGCGAAGGCGCAGCCACCCTGCGCCGGCTCGTGATCCACAAAGGCCCCGTCGGTAGCCAGATCGCCGACATCCTGACCTCCTCGACCAACGCCCTCTGCCAGTCGAAGGGCACCCTCATCACTACCGGCACACACCTCGTCCTCGCACCAGAACCCGTCACCACCATCCCCGACAACCTCTGCACCACCACCGGCCACCTCACCCTCCGGCACCGAAGCAAAGCCACCCTCACCCTCGAGACCGCAGGAACCACCTTCAAACTCCACCGCGCCACCCCCACAACCCAGACCATCCCCATCCCCTACCTGGGAACCTGGCAAGCCCAGGACGGCAACGACCCCACCTCCTCCGTCCGCCTCACCATCCATCAGGGAACCCCGGGCCATGCCCGTGCCGAGTTCGCCTGGGACGGGGATGCCCACCACTGCCGAGGCTTCTCCGTACTCGCATCCGTCGACAGCACACTGCGGTTCGGCCCGGAAACCGTCACCTCCTCCGAACCAGACGACTTCTGCACCCAGACCCCGACACGCGTCATGTACCGGCCGCAAGGAAACACGATGCACGTGCAGTGGATCGCGCCCGCCAACGGCGCAGCACCCCGGTCGTTCACCTTCACCCGGACCAACTGACACAGGCCCACCGCCCACGCGAGGAGGGCCGGTACGCGGCACCCCTCGTTTTGGCGCGCCATCAAGGCCACCGCCAAGCACGCGGGCCTCCCGCAGAAGAAGCTCGGCCCGCACTCCCTCAAGCACAGTATGATCACCCACGCGTACGACCGGCCCGGCGCCCGCCTGGAGAGAATCCAGCACTTGGGCCGACCACAAGGATCCGCGGGCGACGCAGCGGTACAACCAGCGCCGCGGCGTGCTCGAGGGAAGCCCCGCGTACGACGTGGCCGTGTCCATGGCCGAGGAGCTGGAGGGCCCGTAGCGATGCCGTTCGACCCCGAGCGTCCCGCCCCACCAGACGGGATGAAGCACCGCACCGCCCACGGCTACATCATCGCCGGACCTGACGACCAAGGATGCTGCGTGATCCACGAAATGTGGGTCGCCCCTGGGAAGCGCGGCACCGGCGAAGGGCGCGCTCTGGTGGAGTCCGTCCGTACGTGGGCGCGTACTGAGGGACCGTGGCCGCTCGTGGTCCACTGCTCGCCCGGCAATGAAGGTGGCCGGGCCTTCTACGAGGCCCTTGGCATGCGGGCTGTCGCCATCGTTTACCAGGATGACCTGGACGGTCGGCCCACCCGCAGCTCTTCCCGACCGCGGTAGTGCGAACGGTCTGCCGCGCGGTCTGCTCAGCCCTTAACAGGGTGTGGGCGATGGTCATGCTGGTGTCGCCACCGAACGCCGCGGTCTCGGGTTCATGGATGCCGGGCCACCAGCGCTGGACTTGCCCGCTGGCGGTGAGTTCGTCCAGCGTGTCGGCCAGCGTCCGGGGGAGCTGCGTCCCAGGGGCTGGGAGTAATCGCATCCGCCAGCACGGGTGCTTACGGATGAACCACCAGCCCGTGATCAGCCCGTCCTGTTGGGTCAGGTCCAGAACGGGGGCGAGGCGGTCGGTTGCTCACCGCTCGGCCCACCAGCCGACATGACCTGAGTGAACCGACCGGGGCGAAGAATCACGCCGGCCCGGTCCTGCCAGCCATCGATCCCGAGATCGTGACCCGCTTGCGGGGTACCGTCTACGCCCATCTCGGGCTGCCCTGACAACGCGAGATGACGCGGATAAGGCAAAGGGCCGCCCGGACCTGCGGAATGCAGCCCCCGCTACGAGCGCTCCCGCAACTACTTGGCCTTTCTCGGACTCGCCGCAGCCATCTGCTGCTACAAGCGACTCGTCCGCCTCACCACATGGGACACGGTCTCAAGGCCAAGGACGACTTCTTCATCACCTTGTACCGGGCCGCCACCGAGGTCCGGTTCACCGGGGTCGGGCCGGACCACCGAGGTCACCGAGCCCAGCGACGACCCCCGCGGGATGCTGAACGCCGCGAGGCGTACCTACTGCTGGTTGTCGGCCGCCAACCCCGCCCGGGCGCTGGTGGTCGAGTCGGGCGCCTGCCCGGCGATCCCCAAGGTACGGGCCGAGTGCCTCACGGCGTGGACCAAGCTGATGGAAGGCTGGTCAGCAGGTTGCTGCGACGCTGCTCAGCAATACAACGGCGCTGCTCACCGCTGCGAGCGGGAGTCTCAGACCTCAGCGCCTGGGCAAGGCCTGTTGCTGATCACTCGTCGGAAAACACGTGTGTGGTACGTCGATAGGGCTGGGAGACCGCGGCCAGCCGGTGCGGGGTCCACAGGTCGTCCCGCTCATTCAGGCTCATTTCGCCTGAACGGCGCAGCAGCCAGATGACCTCGAACTGGAAGTGCAGCACCGCATCGCCGGTGATCCGGTCCAGTAGGCGGGACGCCAATCTGATCATCTCGTCCTGCTGGTCGGAGTGCTCACTTGATCTGGCGAGTTCGAACATTACGGACACGTTCGGGCTGAACCCGAGATCGGTGAGCACAGGATGCCGCGAATCTGATTTCTCTTCACCCACACGCATCCACAGACCAGTTGTGGTCGCCGTCCCTTCGTCGACTAGCAGTTCGGGGGTGGCTGACGCATCGAACAGATCGAGAGACCGGGCTACGTCACACATGTGCCAGGCGACCTGCGACACGGTGTTGTCCGTCGCTGCCATGTCGAGACTGTAGGAAATTGACATGCGGAATATCCTTCTCGCAAGTTCTAGGGAAAGAGGTGGAGTACGTTGCCTTCTCTGTCGATGGCGATTACCTCTTTGAGTCCTGGGGTTGGCCAGTCATGCAACTGGGCGTACATCTTGGAAACGTCGACGGAACTGTCCCCCAAGTTCAGCACGACACGTTCGGTTTGCAACTTTTCGACCTTCTTCCCCATCTCCCTGGCGATGTTACGGGCGTTGCCGCTGCTGGGTGAATAGCAGTCGAAGACCTTGTCATTGATTTTATAGTCGGGGTTCCTGCTCCCGGGCACTTGAGGCGCGTGCTCGACGTCGTAGCCATGCTGGGCCAACGTGTCGGCAGCCTCGTTCTGACGGCTCAGCGCGCGGCGGGTCTCAGGGTCTGCCTTCTTGGATATGGCCTCTGGATTGCCCTGCGCCTTGGCATTTGGGTCGGGGTCTCGTTTAGGCAGGGTGTGATCGAGGTCGTCGGGTGCTCCCTTGCTTCCACCTCCTCCCCCAGAGGGGGCGTGGCTGCCGTCGTCCGGCCCGTCCCCGGAGCCGCCTTCGGTGCCAGGGCCGTCGTGCCCTGCACCGCTTGCCCCATCGTGGGCAGGCGTGTCAGGGCTGCCTCCAGGGCCGTCGGTTGACGGGCCGTGGTGTCCGCCTGTGCTGCGACCGTCGCCGTGGCGGCCGGAGGGGCCGTCGCCGGTGTGTGCCTGGGCGCGTGGGGGTTGGTGGTCCGCGCCGGCCCCGACCGTGGCCTTTTCGCGTTCGGGTGCCCTTTCGTGCGCGGGGTGATCCTCGGGCAAGGAGTGCTGCGGGTGGTCGGCTTCCTTTCTGGCGTCCTTGATGTGGTGGAGGATCTCGCCGTTGTCCGCATGGCGGATATGTCCTTGGTCGTCCACGACCACCGGAGGGTGGCCATCCCGGTCCGGCATGCGTACGCTCCCGCTCGGCGCGTGGGCGAGGTCGTCCGCGGCGTCCACGGTGCGATCGAGGTGAGGTGCATCGCCCCAGTGCGGGAGGCGCTTGACGGCCTGCAGCAAGTCTGAGGCTTTGGGGAGTGCGGTGCGGGCGGCCTTGGTGCCGGCGGCGATGGAATCGATGGCTTTCGCGGCCTTCGTGACCTCCGCCAGGTGGCTGCCCTTGGCCATTTTTCCCAGCTTGGAGGCTATGCCGAAGGGCGTGAAGTTGTAGAGGACCTGGCCTCCTGCGCGGACTGGGTCCTCGTCCCACTCGTCCCACGCCACGAAGCCTTTGAGGGCCCCTCGGAATGCCTTCTTCTGGTCGTTGTCGCCGTTGCCGCCGCCGAAGGTCTTGGACATCGCCCAGTCGTACGGCCAGATCGTGTACTGGCCGAGGCCGCTGAACGTGTCTCCTAACTGCCCCCAGGCCTGGGATGCTTTGTCGCCTCCATGCCAGCCGACGAGGGTGGCGAGCCCGTCGAGGTCGCCGCCGATACCGTCGACGACGATTCCCTTGAACGCACTGGCACCCCAGTGATCGAGCTCCCAGACACGGTGGGTTTCCTTCTCCGGGGTGCCCCAGGGGAGATCCTTCGCCTTGTCCAGGTCACCGGCCCGGTACCCGTACGTACCCCGCCTACCGGAGCCGTCGTCGACCGTGTAGTGAGTGGAGCCGAAGAAGCGGTCGCCGATCTTGTTGGCCGCGCGGCGTTCTGCCGCCTGAAATGCCGCGACCGCGACGTTCACGTCGTGCAGCAGGCCGGCTTGAGCCGCCGCAACCTGTTCTTGATGGGGCGTACGTCATCGGCGTAGTCCGACAGCGCTGTCGCGATCTTTTCCAAGTCGTCGGCGATGACGTCGGACATGTCGCGGACCGGGGTGGTGGTGTCGAAGAGCTGCTGGGCCTCGGGGGCGTGGTAGACACCGGACAGGCTCTGGAACTTGGAGTGGACGTTGGCGCCGGTGGCGCGGAACTTTCCCGCCTGCTTCTTCAGCGCGGAGGCATCCTTCTCCAACTGCTCCAAGTCGCCCTTGAACTGGGGTATGGCATGGGGGTCGATCATTTGGCGCCCTTTTTCGACGGGCCGTCGAGATCGATGTAGGGCGCCTTGAGTGCCTTGTCCTGCGCGTTGGCCGCCATGTCCAGATCCCCCTTGTTGTATGCCTCCGTCGCGTCCACAGCGCCCTGCAGTGACTTGTCCGCGCGGGCCACGATGAAGGCGATGTCCGACTGCTGGGCGGTGGCGTACTGCCCCAAGGTCACGCCCACCAGGCCGACCTCAGGCGTCTCGCTCTCGCCCCCGAAGTCCAGCGTCCCGGCCGCCTTCATCGCGCTCTCCAGATGGGAGCTGATGGCCTTGAGCTCGCCCTGGAAATGCCCGGCGCTGCGTCCGGCTTCCCCGACGATGCGGCCCACACCCGCCGTGTTGATGTTCCATTTCGTCATGATCCCCCTCGGCTCCCCTCCGGAGCGCGCCGGTCGAACGCGCTCCGCCCTGTGCCCCTGATATGTGCGGTGAATGGTCCTCGGTGCTATGCGTCCTGGCTGCGCAGGTACCCCATGAGCGAACGCAACGCCTCCCAGTTGGCCGGGGAGTCGACCTCTCCCAGGCAGAAGTACCTGCCTGGTCTGCGTCGCGATCCGAGGGGGCGCGGTCGCCGGGAAACCGGAACCCTGTCGCCGTGGGCACCAGCGGGCTTCCTCCGGGCCGAGCGCCAAGGCGAGCGGGATGGGCGGTGTCTCGAAACTCGCCGGAGCGTTCACATCCCGCCGCCCCGTCCGCACATGGAACAGGGCTGAACGGAGACTGTGGTGGGAGGCCAGGTCATCGGCGAGGTCGGCGAGTGCGTCGAAAGGCGGTTCCTCGCCCCGGCCGTAGCCGATACCGAGGGTGATGTCCTCTTCCACACCGTCCGCGGTGCGCAGGATGTGCAGGGCGGCGACGGCCGGGCGTTCCGGCTTGCCGACGACCACCAGTCTGGTCGGCCGGGGGGCGCGTTCCCGCGCGAAGTCGGTGAGGTTGCGCCGGGACCAGCGCAGGCCGGCCGGCTCGGCCGTGCCCCAGGCGGCCGGAGCGGCACCGGTCAGGTGCTGCCAACAGGCATCCAGCGCACCGCCCAGAAGCAGGTGTTCATCGGGCGGATGGCAGGTGCGGAGGGACAGCAGCAGCTGGCGCTCATCCGGGTTGGGTACCGGGGCGAAAGTCGCCGCTGTGCCGCTCCCACCGGTCCCACCGGTCTTGCGGGAGTCTGAGGAGACGGGAGCGAAGGAGGCGCCCTGCCATCCCAGCACCGCTCCGGTCAGACCGTCGTAGTAGTCCCCGGTCTCCTCCCGCACCACCCAACGCCCCCCGGCTTCCCTCAGCGCGAGGCGGGCGGGGAGCGTCAGCAGCGTGTGGGGCGGGGTGACGATCTGCACCTCACGCCCCTCCGCCGCGGCGGAGAGCAGCGCGTTACCGAGCCAGGAGGACAGTGTGAGAACCGGACGGTCCTGAAACAGGACGGCCGCGGTGTCGGTCAGGACGTCCACCGCCGGCTGTTCAGGGTGAGGCGCGGGAGGGGGCTGGGCGTCATGGGTGTCGACGACGCCGATCCCTTCCTCCACGGCCCCCGGCGGCCACAGCGCACCGCCCAGCATGGTCACCAGACGCCCGGCCACCACCGCGGCAAGGCGCTGTGCCTGGTGGGTGGCGGCCGTGGCACGGATCTCCGTCCACCACACCGACTCACCCAACTGCTCCGCCCGCACGCGGAGAAGACGCTGCGCCTCGTGCGGCACGGCAAGCAGTATCGGGGACTCGACGGAGACCAGCGGATGCCCGCCGTCGTCGGTCAGCTGCACCACAGCCCCCTCGCCGAGGGTCCGCAACCGAAGGTCGGGTCCACCCGACAGGAGAGCGGCCGCGAGGGTCCGCGGGTCCGGCAACTGGTCGGTCAGAGCGATGATGTCCTTCGTCATGACGCTGCCTCGTGGCTGTCGGACGGTTCGCGCCAAGCGGGGCGGCGGCCGACGCCGCTGTGCTTCCTGCCCGCTGTGAGCTGAGCCGGACCGCTGAGGCCGACGTCCAGCTCACCACAGGGAATACTGGCTGCTCTCCGTGGTGTGGCCGATCCGAATCCGCTCGCGTCGAACGTCATGCGCTCGCCCCCCCCGGGTCACGAAATAGCACCGCATGCATGGTCGCCTCTCCCCGGAGCGGTGCTTCCCCCGGAGCCCCACCTCCACCATGGATTACGGCGCGTCAGGGCGTGACGACCCATGGCCACCCCCGGCTCAGTCCGTCCTCAGCTTGCGGTTCAGGGCCCGGTCCTTCGCGATGTTTCGTGTCTTCCTGGTTCTGCCCGACTCGGCGAGCAGGGTGAGTACCGTCGGCGATGTCGAATGCTCGGCGAGGCGGCGCTGCATCCAGTCCGTGACCTTCGCCAGCTCGGCCGGTGTGGGCATATGGCCATCCTTGATGGACAGGTGGAACAGCCAGTCGTCGATACGGCGGCGGATGAACTCGCGGTACGCCTCCGTCTCGAGCTGGTCGATCTCCGGCAGCAGTTGGGCCGACCACTGCCGGAACTCGGCGGGTCCGGTCACCTTCCCCGCGATCCCGTCCACGAGGGCGACCACCGCCGTCTTGGACACGATGTCGATGGGGTCGCGCAGGATCGTGGCCACGATCGCGCGGTCTCGGTCGCGACTCCGCGAGGCAGCGATCACCGAGACGACGCGTCGGTAGACGGACGACCGGAGGTGCTCGTCCGCGACGGCATCGTCGACCTCCACGTCGACGATGCCGGCCCCCGCCAGCAACTCGGCCACATCGGAACGCAAGGTCATCGCTTCATCCCTCGCCGCACGCTTGGTCCTTGGCGGCCTTGCGCCGCTCTCCTTCGGCTCGTCGCGTCCGCCGCGTCAGGGCGGACCGGAACCGTTGAGCCAAAGGGCACCATAGGCGGCGGAGGCCATGCACATCGAAGCGATCACCGAAACGCGCGCCGTGCTGCCCTTCCGGCTGAGGAACAGCGCCGGAGGGATGAGCAGGCTGAAGGCCGGAATCAAGAGGCGAGGCTTCGACTCAAAAAATCCCGAGGAACCCAGGGCGAGGATGATCACGATCCCGGAATATACCTGGACGGGAAGGGGGTACCTGGCTGAAAATCCCAGCAGATAGGTCCGGATCACCATGCCGACACCAATAAGGAGGGCAATGCCTCCAGTGTACGGAGGGGTACTTGCGAGGGTGCCCAGGAACTTGATGAAGGTGACCCCGCCGTCGTATCCGTTGCCCCATTCCGACTGGACGTCCAAGTAGCCGAATGGGGTGCCTCTTGAGGCCCCCACCCACGAGATGTAACAGGTGAAACCGGCGGGGGAGAGAGCGAGTGAGACGACCTTTGGTGCGCTCCATCCCTCTCTTCGTACGCTGATTGCCACGGCGCTCCAGATGGCCAAAGCCACGGAAATGCCCACCGGGCGGGTCAGCCCTGCCGTACACGCAAGGACACCCGCGAGTACCCACTTCTCCTGGAGTGCGAAGCACAGAGCCCAGGCGGCGGCAGCCGTGAACAGCGACTCGCTGTAGGCCATGCTCTGAACGATGCTCACCGGGGTGGTTGCCCAGAGGGCGACCGTGAGGAGGGCTGTTCTGTGGTCGGTGAACATGCCGACGAGCCGATATATGCCGGCCCCGGCAAAGAGCGATGACGCCGCGCTGATCAATAGTCCGGCATCTGCTGGAGAAAGGTGCAGGAGGTGTGACAACATCTTTTCGAAGGCCGGGAACAGCGGGAAGAACGCCTGGTCGGACAGGACTCGGCCATCCGGTGCGGTCAAGGTGAAGCTGTATCCGTGTTCTACGACTCTGACGTACCAGAGTGAGTCCCACCGGGCGGATAGCAGGAGATGTGCGCTCCTGCCGTTCAGCGAGGACCAGAGCGCCAGGGCGAGCAGGCCGATGGCTTTGACCGACGCCATCAAGGCAAGCGGGTGCGCATAGCGCGGACGGTCATCATTCGACGCGGATAATCCTTGTGATGATGCGCGCCAATCGAGTGTGAACATGAGTGCCAAACTTCAGTGATGGCGCACTTCCGCCGTCGTAATGGGGGAAGTGCGTTCAGGAAAAGAGGACTCGTCCGCCCCGGTCGACGCGCGTGCGCCGGGCCATACACGATCCATACGGGGTCCGTGCAGACCGCTGACACGCTGCGTCCATGTATCTGCATCTACTGGGTCCGGTAGGGATCAGCGACGAAGGACACCATGTCAATCCCCGTTCCGCCCGTGCGCGCGGGCTGCTCGCCGCGCTGGCCGTGAAGCCGAACGAGGTGGTGCCGGACGATGTGCTCATCGGCCGGATCTGGGACGACCGGCTGCCCGAGAACCCGTTGGACGCGCTCTACACCTGTGCCAAGCGGCTCCGGAAGGCGGTCGGGGAGGTTGCGACGGGGGAGTGCGTGGTGCGCCGGAGGGGTGGGTACGAGCTGCGTGCCGAACCGCTCGCGGTCGATGTGTTCCGCTTCCGCCGCGCCGCACAGCAGGCGGCCCGGGCTGCGGCCGCCGGAAACCACACGCGGGCGGGGGAGTTGTACTCCGCCGCGCTGTCCCTGTGGTCCGGCACCCCGCTGGCCGATGTGATCGGCGGCTGGGCCGAGCGGACCCGGGAGGTGCTGCACCGGGAGCGGCTCGCCGTGCAACTGGCCGAGGCGCGGATCTGTCTGCGGCTCGGCCGGCACGCCACCACGGTGGCCCGGCTGGACGAACTCGCCGCCGACCACCCGACGGACGAGGGCATCGGCGCCCTGCTGATGCTCGCACTGCACCGTTCCGGCCGCCGGGCCGAGGCGCTCGGGGTGTACACCCGCACCCGCCGTCATCTGGTCGAGAACCTGGGGGTGGAACCCGGCGGCGAACTGCGTGAGCTGCACCGGCGATTGCTGCGCGGCGACGCCTCGCTGGACCGCCCCGAGAACGTGCTCCTCGGCGTCTGAGCCTGCCGGGCACCCGGGCCCCGGGGGATGGACGGGGCCCGGGCGGTCAGGGGCGACGACGTGCCGGAGACATACGGCGGGTCGTCGGTGGGGCGGCGCGGGGCGCACGGGGCGTTCCGCGGTCATCCGCCGGTTTGTGCGTCGTCGCCGACGGCGAGGGCGGCCGGACGGGGAGGGCAGTCCGGGCAGCCGGATCCGGGTGCCGCCACGAAGGATTCGGCCGAACACTCGTCGAGGGAGATCCGGGTCACCGTGCGCGGCGCGCGCATCGCGGTCGTCCTCAGCAGGAACGCCAGCGCCTCCCCGCCCGCCAGCGCGGCCATCGCGTCGGCCACCGGACCGGTCGGCGCCGGTGCACCCCAGCCGGTCGCCTCGCGCCTCCGGCGGAAGCAGTCCACGCACACCGGGTACCCGGGGAAGAACACCGGCCCGGCCTCCAGCCCGCCCCGGCACGCGGCCAGCCGCATCACCGGGATCTGGGGGAACTCTCCCCGGCCGCAGCGGGCGACGGTGCCGGCGAGCGGATCGGGGGTGTGCGGGTCCTCGCCGCCGTGGGGTTCCTCGACGCAGAGGACGAGACGGCGGGCGGCCTCACGCATCTGCTCCATCTGGTCCCGCCCGAGAGCCCGGGTCACGTGGTGGACCCGGCCGATCCCGGCCTCCCGCAGATCGTCGGCGATCCGCCGCGCCGCGGCGGTGGTGCCGACGACGGCGGCGGCCGACCCGGCGAGGGTGTCGAGCAGGGCGGCCGGTCCGGAGTGTCCGGCGGCCGTGTGCCGGATCCGGTCCGGGGCGAAGTACCGGCGGAAATGGCCCACGACATCCGTGCTCGGCGGCCCGGCCGGCGGCTGGGCGTTCAACATGGCCAGGATCCGGTGGAGTCGGCGGTCGGACAGTCCGTCCCCGGTGAGCGGTTCGTCCCGCGGGTACTCCCTGTCCAGCAGCGGGAACAGCCACGGAAGGACCGTGACCGCGGCGCGGCCGCGGAAGACATGGCGGCGGGACGCGTCCTGTACGACCAGCCCCTCGTCGGTGAGGACGACGGCCAGATCGTCGCCCGGCGGCGGTGTCATCTCATCGGCCATCGTCGGACCCCGCCCGCTCCGCCGCCGTCGCCGGGCGCGGGACCGCCCGCAGGCCCGTCGCGCCGGTGCCACCGCCGCAGCGGTCGCAGTCCGGACGGGGCACGACCGTGTCACAGGACACGGAGAGGTCACGCAGGGACACCCGGGTCACCCGGCCCAGCCCCCGGTCGGGGCGTTGCAGCCGGGACAGGACGATGCCTCCGGCGATCCGCGCGCCGTACGGTACGGGTCCGGCCGGGCCGTACCCCTGCGGCGGTTCCGTGAGGTCCTCGCCATGGCGTGGTGCGTGGCAGCGCAGGCACGGGCCCGCGCCGGGCACCACCCACGGCCCGATCACGAGGTACGGATACCCGTCGACGACCGGCAGCCAGGGGGTGCCCGACTCATGGGCGAGCCGGTCCGCCTCCTCGCAGAGGGCGGGTGCGGGCCGCCACAGGGCGATCACCACGGCGTCCGCCGTGCCGTCGAAGGCCGTGTACATGCCCTCACCGGCCCGGAGTTCGACGCCGGGGTGGCACCTCGCCAGCATCCCGGCCATCTCCGTGCCGAAGGGCCCCGAGCCCAGCACCGCCACTCTCTCCACTGTGTCCACAGGCTGCTGAACCCCTTTCATGGTGCGGATCACCACCGTGCCGGGGAGTCCGGTCGTGTCCCGGTCGCGCGGCCGTCGTGCCGTCTCGTACGGCCGGACGTCGCGAGACGGATCCACGACCACGACGCGACCGCGGCGGCGGCGAGGCTGGGGCCATCGACCGCACAGCCACCGCGACCCCGGAGCACGACAGTGACCGAGACCGACGCCGCACGGACGGGTACCGCGGTGATGAGGCGGCCCGGCCCGGAGGAGGAGCGGATCTGGGCCGGCGCCGGGGAACTGGGCGGCGCGTGTCTGGAGCCGGAGCGGTATCCGCGCTGTTCCGAGGCGGAGTACGCCCATCCGCGGGCACGGGTGGTGCCGTTCGACCCCACCGCGAAGATCCGCTGGCAGCGCGGGCACGACCTGGTGGACGGCTCTCCGGTGTGGGTGCCGTCGGTGATGGCCTGCTACGGACTCGTCGACAACGTCCCGGCGGAGAGGTTCACCCACCAGATCTCGACGGGGTACGCCGTGCACACCGATCCCGTGGAGGCCGCGCTGCGCGGTGTCTGCGAGGTGATCGGGCGGGACGCGGTGTCCGTGATGTGGTTGCAGCGGCTGCCCGTTCCGCCGCTCGATCCGGCGCTCCTGGGGAGGAACGCCGCGGCGATGGTGGCCGCGCTGCGCGAGCGGTGCGCCGCGGTCCGTCTCTTCGACGCCACCTCCGACCTGGGGGTGCCGACCGTCTGTTCGCTCGTCGAGCTCCTCGAGGCGGAGCACCACCGCACCACGCGGTTCGCCGTGGCGGCCGGCTGCGGTCGCACCCTGCGGCAGGCGGCGGAGCGGGTCCTGCGCGAGGTGCTGTCCGTGCGCGGGGAGCCGCACCACGCCTCCGCGTTCGACTTCCTCCTCGCGGAGGCGGCCGAACGCCGTCCGCCGCGAAGCGTTCCGCTGCCCGGTGATCCGGGCGAGGCGCTGGACATGGTCACCGGGCGGCTGGCGGCAGCGGGGATGCGCCCGGTGGTGGTGGACCGGACGCCGCGGGAACTGCGGGAGGTGGGGCTGACGGCGGTCAGCGCGGTGGTCCCGGACCTCCAGCCGATGAGCGTCGATCCGTTCGCGCAGTTCAAGGGCCACCGCAGGCTGTACGAGGCGCCGGTGCGGATGGGGTACCGCAGTCTGCCCGAGGACGGGCTGCATCCACTGCCGCCGCCGTTCGTCTGACCGGCCGGCGGAGCGGGCCGAAGCAAGGAACCGGCTGACCAGGGGAGGGGACGAGATGATCCCCGGCGCCCCGCGCGGGGGGCGGGGTGCCGGGGATCACGGTCTGCTCAGGTCGGGTCGGACCCGTTGACGCGGTGGCGTCAGCGGACGTTGACGCCCTTCCACGCGGCCTTGACCGTCTTGTACTCGGTGCTGGTCTTGCCGTACAGGTCGCCCGCGGCCTTCAGGGTGGCCTTGCGGGCACCCTTGTAGTTCGTCGTCGAGGTCATGTAGACGGTGAGCGCCCGGTACCAGATCTTGGCGACCTTCTTGTTACCGATGCCCTTGACGGTGGAGCCGTCCTTGGTCGGGCTGTTGTACTTCACGCCCTTGATGGTCTTCCGGCCACTTCCCTCGCTGGCGAGGTAGAAGAAGTGGTTGCCGACCCCGGAGGAGTTGTGCACGTCCATGTCGCCGAGACCGGACTTCCAGTAGTCGGCGGACGAGCCGTCCAGGGAGGGCTTGTCCATGCGGCGCAGCCACGGCGGGGTGGACTGGTCGCTGAAGAGGTAGTCGGGCTTGTCGTAGCGGTTGTTGGCGTACCACTCGACCATGGTGCCGAAGATGTCGCTGGTGGCCTCGTTGAGACCGCCCGACTCACCGGCGTAGACCAGACCCGCGGTGGCGCTGGTGACGCCGTGGGTCATCTCGTGACCCATGGTGTCCAGGTCCACCTGCTCGGCGTCGCGGTTGCCGTCGCCGTCACCGGTGAACATGCAGAAGCAGTCGTCGGACCACTGGGCGTTGTCCCACTTGTCGCCGACGTGGACGAAGACCGTGGCGCCCTTGCCGTCGTTGCGGATGCCCTTGCGGCCGAAGTTCTTCTGGAAGTAGTCCCAGGTCCACGCGGTGTTGGCGTGGGCGTCCACACCGGCGGTGTTGCGGTTGGTGGAGAACTTCTTGCCGTCGCCCCACTCGTTGTCGCGGTCGGTGAGCAGCTTGCCGGAGCTCGGCTGCAGCGCGTCGGCGTCGACGTTCTTGGCATCCCTGGTGATGGTGCCGCGCTTGGGGTCCTTCATCGCGTACTTGCCGTTGGGCTGCTTGGTGGTGTCGATGCTGATGTCGCCGGTGTACTCGGAGTGGCCCTTGCCCTTGGCCTGGTGCTGCGCGTCGTAGGACGCGATGTGCTTGCCGTTGGCGGCGTCGGTGACGACCACCTTGGCGACCGGCTCGCCGTGCGCACCGGTGCCCTTCACGGTGGTCTGCCAGGCCAGGCGCGGGGTGCCGTCCACGGCCCACACGATCAGCTTGGGACGGGAGGTGGCGTCCTTGACCCCGTCGGTCTTCTTCAGCGCCTGGTCGGCGGTGTGCCGGGGCGAGACGCCCGGGGTGGTCTTGTCGACGGCCACCGTGCGCGCTCTGGCCCGGCTGAGGTCCTCGAAGCCGCCGTCCTTCGACTGGTGGACGACGAGGTCGCCACCGACGACCGGGAGACCGCGGAAGGTGCGGTCGAAGCGGACGTGCTGGGTGCCGTCGGCGTCGAAGACGACGTCCTTGACGGCGAGCTCCTGTCCGGATCCGAAGCCGAACTCCTCGGCGTGGGCACGGACGTTGGCCTTCGCGGCGTCGACGGCCTTGTCCCGCGGTGACGCGGCGGCCTGCGCGGACGCCGGACCGGCTATCTGGAGGCCGGTGGCGACAAGAGCGGATGCTGCGGCTAGCGCCGCCGCCGCGGTGACGCGACGGCGCTGTGGGGAAGCCGATATCACGCTGTATCTCCTCGGGGGAGTTGACGGAAAGATGGTGAGATCTTGTCGTTAACGGCCGGATAAGTGATCAAATCTGAGCGATCTTTACCTAGATTTAACAACTCTCGGCCGTTTCCCTCCTCCTGAAGACGATCTGAGAGGGGTGGAGGTTGAGTGCGCGAGGTCATGACACGGCGCGGCCGCCCGGGAGGTCCCGGACGGCCGCGCCGTGTCGAAGAGTTGACCCGCATCACCTCGGTGGCGCGTGGCCGACGGTCTCCTGACGTTCCTCGCGCACGCTCCGCCGCGGCTCGGGGCGCCGCGGCCGTCCGAACACCACCGCCAGGTGCACGGCGAGCATCACCGCGCCGGTCACCGCGGCGCTGTGCCACAGCAGGGCGTCCATCCGGCCCGCCGAGAGGTACGCGCCCGCCGCCACCGCCACCAGCGCGCACACCGCGCGGTCGATGATGCTCTCCACCGACAGCAGGGTGGCCCGCGGAGCGCCGGGCGGCACCGCGTCGTTCACCAGCTTGCGCTGGATCGGATAGGCGAAACCGGTGACCGCCGAGAACAGACAGAGCAGCGCGATGGCGGCCATCGGCCCGCCGAGGGTGATCCCGGCCAGGGACACGGCCATCGCCAGGCTCAGTACGGACACCATCGTCAGCGGTTTGAGCTTGCGGCCCAGCCACTGCGGCCGGGCGGCGCCCACGGCCTCGGCCACCGTCACCGCCGCCAGCACACTGCCGTGCGAGGTCTCCGGGATGCCCTGGTCGATCAGGATCGGCTGGAACAGGTTCACCTGGCAGATCCGGGAGAGCGTGAAGACCGCCACGCCCTGCACCATCACCAGGGCCAGCCAGGGCGAGCGGCGTACGTGGCGCAGCGCGCCCCCGGCCTCCTTCCACACCCCCGACCGGCGTTCGCCGGTCCCGGCACCGGCCAGCCGGGGCAGCGCCATGACGCACACCAGGGACGCCGCGGCGCTGGCGGCGCTGAGCACGTACGGCGTGGGCCGGGACAGCGCCATCAGCGGTCCCACCAGCGGCCAGCACACCACCTTCGCGGCGAGGCCCAGGGCCCGCGCGGTCCCTTCGGCGCGCAGGTAGTGGTCGTCCGCGCCCTCCGCGTGCAGCGCGTCGTAGAGGTACGCGCTGGCCGCGCCCGAGGTGAGGGAGCGGCCGGCGGCGATGGCGAGGAAGTGCACCAGGAAACCGGTGTAGTCGGGGGAGAGGACCGGGGCCAGATTGGCCGCGGTCATCACCACCGCGCCCGCGCGCAGACAGTTGCGGGCGCCGATCCGGTCGGCGATCAGCCCGGTCGGGATCTCGAACAGGCAGAACGCGATGTAGTAGATGGACTGGATGCCGAAGATCTGGGCGTCCGAGAGCCCGGCCTCCCGCTGGTAGGCGTAGAAGACCGGCATCCACCACAGCAGGTTGAACAGCAGCTGGAAACCGTTGTTGAGCGCGATGACCCGGCGGGCCCCGGTGGTGAGCGGGGTCCGCCCCTCCGCCGGGGACCGGCGGAGGAACGGTATACGGCCCCTCACAGCGCGTACGGGCGGAGCTGGACCAGCCGGAAGCCGCCCTCGTCGGTCATCAGCCACTCGATGTCCAGCGGATCGTCCGGATCGTCCGAGAAGTGCGACTGGAGCAGCCGGCCGGTGAGCGCCAGGTCCGCCAGCTGCGCCCGCGCCGCCGCGGGCAGGTCCTCACCGGACGAGCCGAGGTCCACGGTGCGGCCCCCGCCCTCCACGGTGTTGTACAGGTACTGCAGCGGCAGCGCCGTCCCGTCCACCACGCTCTCGGGTGAGCCGGGGGTGCAGTTGATGTACACGTTGCGGAAGTCCTCGCGGCGGGTCGGGTTGCAGGTGACCAGCACCCCGCCCAGCTCGGCCGGGGTGTACTCCTGGACGATGACGCCCATGTAGGTGTCGTCCAGCGAGATGCCCGCCTCATGGCGCAGTCGTACGCTCCGCGGTGACAGCAGCGAGGCCCACACCTGCCGTACCGCGTCCAGGAGTTCATCCGTGCCGTGCACCGTCGTGATGGAGTCGTAGACCCCCGCGGCGGAGAACCCGGGCAGGTCCTCGGCGTTGGAGGAGGACCGCACCACCAGCCGCCTGCGGCACGCACTGTCCGGGAACGGGCCGGTGATCCGTGCCGCCACCTCATCCGGCACCGGGGTGCCGCGCACCAGCTGCTGGAGGCTCAGGCACAGCGGGTCCAGCACATCGGTGGCCCCCAGCTCCAGCGCCATCTTCAGCTTGCCGATGCCCTGCTGGAGGGCGGGCGAGGAGATCAGGAAGCGGTGCTGGAGGGCGAACGGCAGCGCCACGCCGTCCGGCGCGGTGACGGTGGCGGCCACGAACTCCGAGGCCGCCTGGCGCAGCGCCTCCGGATCGGGCGACGCGGTCAGCCGGGAGGCGAGATGGCCGTACAGGTCCTTCCGGGGCGGCCGGGAGCGGCCGTAGAAGGCGGTGAGATCGGCGGTGCGGCTGTCCAGCACATGGTGGAGCTCCCCGAGGTTGGCCGCCTTGGTGCCGTAGCGGTCGTGGTCCTCGCGGCGCAGCCGGCGCAGCTCCAGGACGGGTACGTCCTCCAGGAGCGGCGGCTCCAGCCGGATCCGCTGCTGGTGCCACGCGGGCTCCGCCAGTTCGGGGACCTCGTGCAGCCGGACCAGGCTCACCTCGTCGTCCCGGACCCGGTAGCGGACCCAGGACCCGTCCAGCCCCTCCGCCTCCACCAGCCGGGCCAGATCGCGCACGATGGCGTTGGGGATGCCCCAGCCGGAGGCCAGCACATTGGTGTGGGACAGCGGGGTGATGGGGGCGGCGTTGATGAATCCGGCCACCCTCGGGACGTCGTCCGGCAGACAGTCCATGGCCACGATGTCCGACCAGCCGAGCCCCGACGCGTGTGCGCGGTACTCCTCCAGCGAACGGAACCAGCGCAGCCGTCCGATGGCCTCACCGGTGTTCAGCGGGGTGCGCGGGCGGCTGACGAACAGCTCATGGCTGAGGATGCGCGGCAGCCGTACGTCGCTCACCGGGGCGAGCGCCGCCTCCTGGGCGTGGTTGGCGGGTTTCAGCAGCAGCGGCAGCCGCCCGTCCACCCGCTCCCGCACGAAGTCGTAGAACTCCTGGAGCAGCGGGCCGTCCATGGTGTCGGCCTCGGTGGTCTCCAGCACCAGGAACGGCCGCTCCCGGCCCTCGGCGTCCTCGTCGGCGTGCAGCGAGAGCACGCCGAGCAGGAACCGGCGGCCGGGGTCGGTGTACACCGAGGCGTTGAACGCGTCCAGCCGGGCGTCCAGTTCGTCGAGGTCCATCCCGAGGATGCGGGTGGCCACGTAGTTGACGTGGAACGGGTGGACGGCGGTGTCCAGCAGATGCCAGGTGTGCTCGGTGCGGTCGACCACCACCTTCAGATAGGGGTGCCCCGCCAGCACCCCGGAGAGTGTCCGGAACAGCGGGAGCGACAGGTTCTCACCGACCACGGTGGCATCGGTGCCGGGCGCGGCGGCCGGGCCGGAGAACGCGGTGATACCGGTCATCAGGGCCTCCCGGTGGCCGGGACGGGCGGAAGGACGGCGGGCAGGGCGTCGTTGAGTCTCTCGAAGTCCCGGATCACCGTGACCGGATCGTCGGCGACCAGCAGACACAGCGCCGCCATGGTGTTCGCGCCCGCCGCCGGGTCGTAGACCGGCACCGGGGTGCCGTCCGGCAGCGAGTGCTCGGTCACCTTCGTCAGCCGCGCCCCGGTGGATATCAGCTCCGAGCGCTGGACGGCGGAGAAGTCCCACAGCCGCCGGTCCGGCCACGGTGCGCCGGAGCCGTCCACGGCCAGCACCACCAGCGATCCGGCCGCGCCCTTGGCGTCCGCGGCGCCCAGCACCGAACCCGGCCCCGGATCCGGCCAGTCGACCTCTCGGCCGAGCAGCCGGTCGATCAGCATGCCGATGACGTCCACCCCGAAGACGTCCTCGATCTGCGGGACGGTCATCGCGCCGCCGAACCGGGCGGCGGTCTCGATGACCCACATCTCCCCGTCGGCGCCGAGCTTGATCTCGGTGTGGGTGCCGCAGGTGCGCAGACCGAGCGCCTCCACGGCGGCCGCCGCGAGCTCCACCACCTTCCGCTGGGCGTCCTCGGGGAGCAGCGCCGGGGTGATCGCGGCGCGCTCGGTGAACGGTTCGATGGTGGGCATCCGCCCGCTCAGGCACACCGGATGGTAGACACCGTCGGCCACCACGCCCTCGACACTGACGTAGTCACCCCATCCGGGCTCCTCGAACCAGTCCTCCGCCGTGCCCGTCACGATCTGCTCCACCAGGAAGTCCGCGTCGGCACCGGCCACATGGAGCTCGGCGTAGCCCTGACGGGCCGACTCCTCCATCACCTCGCGGGCCCGTGCCCAGGCGGGCGCGATGTCCTCCGGCCCGCGCAGGATCTGATGGGCGGTCGACCCGGCACTCCAGGCGGCCTTCATCAGCATCGGGTACGGGATCTCGGCGGCGGCCTCGTGCAGATCGCGCTCGGTGGCCACGGAGCGGAACCGCGGCTGGGACACCCCATGGGCGTCCCAGGTGCGGCGCATCATCCGCTTGTCGCGGGCCAGTACGCAGTGCGCACCGGCCCCGGCCAGGCCCAGCCGTTCACAGGCGTCGGCCACGGCCACCACGGCGTACTCGGACGGGGTGAACACCGCGTCGGCGCCGACGGCCTGTGCCTGAGCCGTGATCAGCGCCACGAGATCCTGGGACGCGGTGTCCGCGGGGGTGACCACCGAGGCGCAGAGCCGGGTGACCACATCGCGGGCGGAGGGCGGAAGGGGACTGAGCACGAGCAGATGCACTTCGGCCTTCGCGGCGACCCGGGACAGCGCGTATTCCAGCGGAGGCCCGCCCTTGGCGTAGACAAACAGCACCTTACTCACAGATAACGACTCCTCGGTTCAGAGTTTCTCGATGGCTCAGCGAAAGCCGACGGGCTGGCACATCCGCCGCGATCCGGGCTCATCAAGCGAACCAGCCGGGCACCACGCTTACCCACCGAACGGGGGGTGGGCGCTCAGGCAAATGCCTGAGTGTCACGAGTGGTTCACGGTGAGCGAGGGCCCTGGGTGTGGGTTTCGGCCCTTCTCGGCCCCTGGTGCGTTCCGGCCGGTTACGGTGCATGCACGCACCGTGCCTGGGCAAGCCTTGGCCATGCCTTCGGCGGTCGATGCCCGGAGGCCGGACCGGAAAGGCGGCTGGTGTCCGATATGGGCCTGAGTACGCTGTTGGAGCGCATGCCCGTGTCATGGTGGGAAGCCGATGAGGGGCTGCGCATCGTCAACTGCGGCGGGGGCGCGTTCCATGACCCCGGCACCGCGCAGCGGTTCGTCGACAGCCTTGGCGACGCGGACGGCGGTCCGGCGGGGGAGGCGGCCGCCGAGGACCGGGAGGCGGGTATCGACCGGCGTCAGGTCCGCTTCGGCGGGCGGCTGTTCGACGTCACCTCCTACCCCGGACGGCTGACCGGTGGCCGCCACGGCGGGACCAGCGGACTCGCGGTGGACATCAGCGCGCTGGACGCCGTACGACGCGATCACACCGCCTTCACCGACTTCGCGGACTACGCGCCCGCCGCCGCCTTCATCCGCGACGCCCACGGCCGCTACCTGTGGGCCAACCACGCCTACGCCCATCTGTACGGCACCACCGCGGAAGCCGTGATCGGCAGCAGTGTCACCGACTTCGACGCCCCCGAGGACGTGGCCACCTTCCAGACCCTGGACCGGCAGGTGCTCAGCTCCGGCCGGCCGGTGCGGCACACCATCAGCTACCACCGCCCCGACGGCAGCCCCGGACGCGCGGTCGGCCACCGCTTCCCGGTGGCCGAGGGCGGCCGGACCTGTGTGGCCGGGATCTACATCGACATCACCGACTACACCCTCGCCCTCAGCCAGCGGCGCGCCGCCGAGGAGGACCTCCAGGCGCTCAGCGAGCACAGCGGTCTGCCCTGTGCGCTGCTCTCCACCGGTGGCCGAATACGCCGGGTCAGCGCCTCGGCCGCGGAGTTGCTGCGGATGCACGTCCCCGATCTGCTCGGCCGTCCCGCCCACGGCTTCCTCGCCCCCCACGACGACCTGGCCGGACTGCGCCACGCCTGGCGGGACCTGGTGAACCGGCGCCGGCGCCGGGTGCAGACCTCCGCGGTCTTCCTCGACGCGCGCGGTGAGGAATGGCGGGCCCGGGTGCTGCTCACCGCCGTCAGCAGCGGTTCCCGGCGGGCCCGTGGGGTCTGGGCGGTGCTGCCCCACCACACGCTGCCGCACCGGCCGCTGCCACCGCTCACCGCCGCGCAGTTGCGCATCCTCACCCTGCTCTCCGCCGGACACGGCAACAACGAGATCGCCGCCTCGCTCCGGCTCTCCCGGCAGACCCTGGACTACCACCTCGGCCGGCTGCGGGAACTGCTGGAGGCGCCCACCCGGCTGGCCCTGGTCAGCCGGGCCTATGTGCTGGGCATCCTCGATCCGCAGGCATGGCCGCCACGCTCGGCGGTCGGCTTCCGCCCGGCCGGTCCCGGTTGAGCCCGGGTTGCCCCTGGTCGGGCGTGATGGAAACCGGTTGACCCCCTCAGGTCCGCACGGAACCCGGCCGGTTCTCACCGGAAGGGGCCCCGAGTGTGGGGTGGTTCACAGCGCCTCCACCCCATCTCCTGAATGAATTCCTGTTATCCGCTGTCCCGGCCCGGGTCTCCCCCAGTGCCAGGACGACGAGTCAAGCTCAGGAAGAGGGGCGCTGAGAGTGAGCAGCGAGGTCGGAGCAGAGGTCATCGAGGCCGCGCGGTCCGGTGACCCGGCGGCGCAGGATCAGCTCGTCAGCGCGTATCTGCCGCTGGTCTACAACGTCGTCGGCCGCGCCCTCAAGGGGCACGCCGACGTCGACGACGTGGTGCAGGACACCATGATCCGGGCCCTCGGCGGGCTCGGCGGCCTGCGCGACACCTCCGCCTGCCGCTCCTGGCTCGTGGCGATCGCGATGAACCAGGTACGCCGCCACTGGCGGGAGCGACAGGACGCGCCCGTCGGCGGTCTGGGGGAGGTGCACGAGATGCCCGGACCCGAGCCCGACTTCGCCGATCTGACGATCGTGCGGCTGGGTCTCGAAGGCCAGCGCAGGGAGGTCGCCGAGGCGACGCGCTGGCTCGACGACAGCGAGCAGGAGGTGCTGTCGCTGTGGTGGCTGGAGGCCGGGGGTGAACTGACCCGCGCCGAGGTGGCCGCCGCGCTCGACCTCTCACCGCAGCACACCGCCGTACGCGTACAGCGCACCAAGGACCAGCTGGAGACCGCGCGGGTGGTGGTCCGCGCCCTGTCCACCACCCCGCGCTGCCGTGAGCTGTGGCAGCTCACCGGCATCTGGGACGGCCGCCCGTCCGCGCTGTGGCGGAAGCGAATATCCCGCCATGCCCGCGGCTGCGCCGAGTGCTCCGGCCACTGGTCCGGACTGGTCCCGGCCGAGGGGCTGCTCGTCGGCCTCGGGCTGGTGCCGGTGGCCGGCGCTCTGGTGGGCTGGCGCGCGAGCACGGCCGCCGCCGCGCACCACCCCATGGACCCGGCCGGAGCGGCCACCCCCGGCGACGCCTGGACGCACACCGCGGACACCACGGTGCTCCCGACGGTGGACAGCGGCGCGGCACACGCCTCGGGCGGCGCCTACACCCCGGGCGGTGCGCATGCCGCGGGCGGCGGGGCGCGCGGCGCCCGGCACCGGGCCCGCAAACCGTCCCGGGCGGCCCGCGCCACCGGCGTCGCCGCGCTCGCGCTGGCGGTCGGAGGCTCGGCGCTGCTCTTCGATCTCCCGGGGGACAAGGGCCACAACGACGCCGGGTCCAGCCGGACCGCGCTGTCGGAGGAGGACGCCCCCGCCACCGACGAGCCCACCCCCGACCGCACCACGACCCGGCCCGCCAGCCGCAAGGAGAGCCCGACCCGGCACCCGGTCAAGAAGAAGCCCCGCGCCTCCGAGCCCACCGCGCGCCCCAGCACCAAGGCCCCCACCGCGAAGCCCACCCGCCCGGCCCCGACCACCGCGCCCCCGACGAAGGCCGACCCCCCTCCGAGTAACAGCAGCGCGTTCGCGCAGCAGGTCATGGAGCTGGTCAACATCGAGCGCGGCAAGGTCGGCTGCTCTCCGGTCCGGCTCAACGACCAGCTGAACTCCGCCGCCCAGGGCCACTCCGACGACATGGCCGCCCGCGGCTACTTCGACCACACCGCTCCCAACGGCTCCGACCCCGGTGACCGCATCACCGCCGCCGGATACCCGTGGCGCACCTACGGCGAGAACATCGCCAAGGGCCAGCAGACCCCGGCCGCGGTCATGGACTCCTGGATGAACAGCCCCGGCCACCGGCAGAACATCCTCAACTGCGACTTCACGGAGATGGGCATAGGCGTCAACCGCGGCGGCGGTGGGCCGACCTGGACCCAGGCGTTCGGCGACCGCTGAGGTCACTTCGTCCCGCGGCGTCCGCGCCGGGGGATCCGGGCCAGCAGTCGCTGCGCCTCGAACGGCCTGCCGGTGGCCGTGAGCACGGACGCGAGGGCCTCGGTGGTCAGCCGGGTGCGCGGATGACCGGAGCCCAGCAGCCGTGCGGAGCGGCTCCGGGTGTCCCGCAGCATGCTCTCGGCCGCCCGGTACTCGCCCAGTTCGCGCAGGACGATGCCGAGGTTGTGGCTCACGGGCAGTACGTCGGGATGGTCCTCGCCCAGGACGCGGACGAGGCCCGTGAACGCGTCCTCCAGAAGACCGCGCGCCCGGGTGTGCTCACCGACGCCCTTCAGCGTGACGCCGAGTCCGACGACGGTGCGCAGGGTGTCGGGGTGGGCTTCGCCGAGGACGCGGCGGCGGCGGTCCAGGACGTCCTGCTGGACCCGCAGCGCCTCCTGGCTCTCCCCGAGTGTGTGCAGCGCACTGCCCAGCGTGGCCGCGGCGCGCAGGGTGTCCGGGTGGTCCTCACCCAGGACCCGGCACCCCCTGAGCAGGGCGGCATCCGCGTGGCCGCGCATCTCGTGGAGTCTCCCCAGGGGGTGGAGGAGGATGGCGTGGGCGAGGGCCGCCCGGATGGTGTCGGGGTGGTCGGCGCCCAGGACACGGTGACAGCGGTTCGAGGTGTCCGCCTGGATCCGTTCGGCCTCTTCGTACTGACCGAGGCCGTGCAGCGCCACGCTCAGCCGGCCGGAGAGCCGGAGCGTGTCCCGGTGGTCCGTCCCCAGCACCCGTCGGCCCCGTGCCAGTTCCTCCTCGGCGATGTCCCGGGCGCGGGTGTACTCCCCGAGGGCGTACAGCGACTCGGCCAGGAGCGAGGCACAGCGCAGGGTGGCGGGGTCGTCCGGCCCGAACGCCTCGGCCCACGCGGTGTGGACGCCTGACACCAACGCCGCCGCGTCCCGGTGCGCACCGCTCTCCAGCAGGTACCGGGCCGACTCCAGCATCATCCGCCGGCCTTCGGGCCGCTGGGCGACCTGCAGCCCGGACGCGAGCAGATGGCGGGTGAGGGTCTTCCAGGCGGGCCAGCGGGCCGGGAGGCGCGGCTCGTCCGGACAGGCCGCGGCCAACAGGGACTCCAGCTCCGGTGTCCCGGGCACCGCGCCCTCTTCGTGCGCGCGGGCCGGAAGGATGGAGCGGGTGAGAGGGTCGATCTGGAAGGTGTGGCGGTCCAGGCGGACGAGTCCGAGGCGCGCCAGGGTCCGGAGGGACTCGTGTGACCACAGGCGCCCTTCCGGAAGGTCGGCCCAGGTCTCGGGGATCGGCTCGGGGCCGAGCCGGGCGAACGCCGTGAGCAGGCCCACCGCCTCGGGTTCCGCGTCCTCCAGGTGGTCGAGGGCGAGGTCCACCAGGAAGCTCCTGGCCACGTCGGAGTCGTCCTCGTCGCGCAGCAGGAGAGCGCCGAGGTAGTCGTCCGGGTCCACCCCCACGGAGAGATGGGCGACGGCCTGTTCGAGCACGGCCGGAAGGCCCCCCGTCGCCGCGGCCAGCGCTCCCGCCTGCTCGGTGGTCAGACCGGGATGCCGGCGGTGCAGATACGCCAGGGACTCCGCACGCGACAGCGCACCCACCTCGATGACCGGGGCGGTCTCCCGCCACGCGGGGTCGCGGGATGTCACGAGGACATGGCCGGGCCCCTCGGGCAGCCACTCCCGGACCGTCTCCGGACCCGCGGCCCCATCCAGGACGATCAGCCAGCGGTCGGAGGTGCGGAGCGCTTCCAGCCCGAGGCGCGCGTTGTCCAGGATGTCCTCGCCGGACCCCCGGGGGCGCAGCCGTCCGGCCAACTCGGCGTAGGAGAGCACCACATCGGCCTGGTCCCGGGCCGGGATCCACCACACCAGGTCATAGCGGCCGAGGTGGCGGTAGACGTACTCCAGGGCGATCTGCGACGTGCCCGTGCCCTCGGCACCGACGAGCGCCCTGACCGCGGGGCGGTCGCCGGAGAACAGCCCGTCCTGGACGCTGAGGAGGGTGCGGTCGCGGCCGATGAACGCCTCGTTGCGGGACGGTACCGACCACAGGCGCGGGCCGCCGCCGTCGGAGGGTCCGGGAGCCCCGCGCCTGCCGCGCCGCGCGGCGTCCTCGACCGCGCGGTACAGCACACGACGGGACTCGGACTCCCGCAGCCCGTACAGCTGCGCCGTGTTGAGCACCCGCAGGGTCCCGGGCACCTCCTCGTCCGGGTAGGGGGCGACCGCCAGCGGCAGCACCCGCAGGGACGGTGCGAGGACGGGAAGCCACTCGGTCAGGGCGTGTTCCAGGGAGCGGAAGTAGTGGGGGGAGAACAGCGCCACCATGACCGTGGCGTCGCGCAGGAACGCGGCGATCCGCTGCGGGAAGCTCTCGCCCGCCGCCATGTGCCAGGTGTCCAGCAGCACTTCGTGGCCGACGGCCTGGAGGTGGGCGGCGACCCACTCGGCCCAGGACCGGTCCGGAGCCGCGTAGCTGATGAACACCCGCTGCTGCCCCGCGTCTCCCGCGCCGTGCCCCAGCCGCTCCACGGCCCCCGGGGACGGCGTGGCGAACGTCTCGCCCGACGCCTCCGCCGTCGCCGCGGCTCCGGCGGCTCCCGTGAGCACGCCGGTGAAGGCGCGCGGGCTTCCGTAGCGCTTTTCCAGCCGGGCGGAGACCTGTTCGCGGACCAGCGCCCGCACCTCCCGTACGTCCCGGTCGCGCTGGGCGTAGCGGAGCGCGTCCGCGATCTCCGGGGGGAACGTGAAGTGGAGCGCTCCCGTACCGGAGCGCCGGAGGAGTCCGCCGAGCAGTACTTCGGCCAGGTCGCCGCGGGACGACCCCGGCAGCAGGGACCGCTGCACCAGCCGTGCCACCGGCACCGTGACCGTCGTGAGCGCGGAGAGGAGTCCGGCCAGGCGCCAGGACGCCGGGGAGGAGGAGCGGCGGAACCGCTGGATCGCCTCCGCGGGGGACAACGGCGCCGTCGGGTCCGGGGACCGTGCCGGGCGCACCGGCTGGGGGAGCGGCAGCGCGGCCGTGGAGATCCACCGTCCGCTGCCCGCGGTCAGCTCGGCCCAGGCACGCAGCGGTCCGGGCTCCAGCTCCAGCACCGGCACGGCGAGCGGGGGATGGGCGCCCGGGGCGTGGCGCAGACCCGGGAACACCGCGTTCCACCGGCCGTTGGGCATCCCCGGCTCGGGGAGGTGCAGCAGGGCCGGCCGCGGAACGACGGCGCCCCGGCGCCAGAGCGCGGCGGGGAGCAGATGGGCCACGGCGACCTGGGTGCGCCGGGACCACTCCAGCAGCAGACGGCTGGCCGCCCCGGTGCGCCAGACGGCCCCCACCATGTCGCTGAGCACGAGGATGAGTTGGCGCCCTCCCGGAGCGGCCACCTCGCGGGGGTGGCGCGCCCCGGGGGTGGCGGAGGGGGAGAGACGCAGTTCGGCGGCCGAGCCGTCGTCGCGGGGGGCCAGGTGCCAGCGGCGGATGTCGCGGAACGCGCCGAGCCGGGTCAGGCCCTCCTGGATCTCACGGACCTCGTCGTGCCACAGGGCCATCGACGGGCTGGTGTCCACGACCAGGGCGAGGCTCAGCCAGCGGGCCGGTTCTGGCCGCACCACCGGCACCAGGATGTTCTCGTCGGCCAGCCGGGTGACCGTGGCCTCCTCGTCCAGTTCGAAGGCGGTGTCGGAGGGGACCTTGCGGGTCAGGGCCTTGAGCGACCGGGCCAGTGCCAGGGCCTGCGGCAGGGCGGCCTCGGCGGGTACCGGGACGGGCGGGCCCGTCTCCGCGCCCGTCCGGTCCCGGGCGGCCCGCCCGTAGGCGCGCAGGCCCGGGCGTCTCCCACGGACCGTGTCCCCGGGGGACCCGGCCACCGAATCCGCCCGGTGGCCCTCGGCCACCGGCTGCCCGTCGTCCGCCGCGCCGGGTGCGACCGGGACGGTCTCACCCGGTTCCGGGCCGGTCCCGGGCGGCAGCACCTCGCGGGCCAGCCACAGGATGTCCGCCAGCTCGTCGGGGCCCGGGTCGGCCACCCCGCCTTCCCGGAGCAGTTCGACGAGGTGGGAGATCATGTGGCGTCGGGTCCGCTCAGGGTGTGCATGGTGGCGTCGGTGAGACGGCCCAGTTCCTCCGGAGCGGTCCAGGCCCCGGCCAGCCGCAGCTGGATGGCGTTGAGGAGCTGGTCGGTCGCCAGGGATCCGGTGGCCCGGCGCCTGAGGAAGGCGGAGATGACACCGTCCTCGCCGTCGGCGGCCTCGGCCGCCTCCCGGCCGATGCGCTGTTCGATGATGGACAGCAGCTTCTCCCGGCTGGGGTCGGCGATGGTGAGCCGGATACAGCGGCGCAGGAAGGCGGGCGGGAACTCGCGTTCGCCGTTGCTGGTCAGGACGACGATCGGGAAGGCGCGGCAGGCGACCCGGCCCCGGGCGATCCGGGCCCGGCCGTTCTCGTCGTCGGTGCCGACGGTGATCGTGGGGCTGTGCTCGGCGAGCCGGGCCAGCTCGGGGATGTCGAACCGGCCCTCGTCCAGGACGGTGAGCAGATCTCCGGGGAGGTCGAGATCGCCCTTGTCGATCTCGTCGATCAGCAGCACCCGGGGGCGTCCGGTGGGGATGAACGCCGTACCGAGCGGGCCGAGCTGGAGGTACTTCCCGATGACGTCGGTCCCCGGGGCCTCCTCCGGGGCGGCGGCGCCGCCGGTCCCCGGATCCTCCAGCCGCCGCAGATTGGCGTCCTCCAGCCGCCGGATCGCGTCGTACCGGTACAGCCCGTCGCGGAGGGTCGTCCTGCTGGTGACGGACCATCGCAGCACCGGACCGAGCCCCAGGTCCTCGGCGATGCTGTACGCCAATGTCGACTTGCCGACTCCCGGAACCCCGGTGACGAGGAGCGGACGGCGCAGATAGAGCGCCGAGTTGACGAGTTCGGTCTCGTGCTCGTCGGCGATGTAACCGGCGCCGCGCACCCGGTCGGCCCGGTAGCGGTCCAGATCGAGCGACGGCACCGCGTACCCCTCGTCGATCTCGCCGTCGTAGTGGCGCCAGGGCGGCTGGTGGGCGGCGAGCCGGGCCAGCCGGTCGGTGGACCGGTCGCCCTTGTAGATCCACCAGTCCTTCATCGAAGCCTCCGCTCCGGCTCCCCCGGGGCGGGGCGGCCAGATCCTCGTCACGCGGTCAGATGGGTGTCGGTCAGTGCCTGGGTGTCCAGGGCGTGGTCGGGGTCGTCCCACAGCAGGGCGATGTCCGAGCGGATGGCCGGATCCCCCTTCAGCCGTGCCTTCTTGACCAGGCGGGGCAGCTCGGTGACGTCGCCGACCGGCAGGACCTCGCGCAGTGCCACCGGCGGGGTGCTCCCGGCGGGTCCGTCCCGCAGCCACAGGATCACCGGTACACCCGCCTCCAGCGCGGCCCGCCGGCCCGGTCCGGCAGGGGTCGCGGACATCGCCACACACACCGGGTGGTGCTCCTCGCACCACTCGTACATCAGGTCCTCGGCGCGGGCCAGGTCCTCGCCGTCCAGCCACACCAGGGCGTTGCGGTGGTCACCGCCTTCCTGGGTCAGCCAGTTCCAGCGGTCCGACCACAGCGCCGCGACATCCCCGTGGCCCCGCGCGTCCGGACAGCGCAGCACCACCTCGTACCGCTTGCCCAGGCAGAGCTCCTGGGCGCCGGGCCGCAGCCGCCACTGGTCGAAGGCGGCGTCCAGCAGGGCGTCGGGGACGGCGAATTCGATGCGGTGCAGCCGTGGGGCCGCCCGCCGCGGTCCGCGCCGCTCCGGGGCCGGCAGCCGGCGCAGACAGTCCTCCAGCAGCAGCCGGGTGTCCTCGAGGGTCACCCGGCGCGGCCCGGAGGTCCCGTCCGCGGGCTCCAGCCGCCGCCAGCCCCCGGTGCGCAGCCAGACCTCCGCGTAGAAGAGACCGGCGTCCTGCGGGTCCTGGTCGAGCCGTACCGTGAGAACGGCCGTCGCCCGGACCGGTTCCGGCGGTGCGGGCAGCGGGGGCAGGCCGTGACCGGCCACCACCCGGCCCGTCCAGCAGGTCAGGTCCGCGGCCAGTTTGCGGTCCGCGGGGTCCTCGCCCGCCGCGAGCCCGGCCGCCAACGCGTGGACGAAGGCCACGGTCTTGGGCACCGAGCCCGGCCGGTGGTGCAACTCCCCGAGCGTCCGTGCCAGTCCGAACAGGTCCCGTCCGCCGTCGGGTGAGGGGGCCGCGGCGGCCTCGGGACTGCCCGGTGGGCCGAACGCCCACCGGTACGCCTCCTCGTGCCCGGGACAGCGCGACACGGGCAGCTCACCCAGGATCACTTCGAGCTCCAGCCACGCCTGACGGCCCAGGGCGCCGACGAGATCGTCGGCCGGGGCGCGCGGGGGCAGCGGGGGCGGGGGACCGACGGGCGGCGGGTCCTCCCACGGGGCGCCGTGCAGATAACGCAGCAGCGTCTCGCAGCCCGCCGGGTCGATCGTGTCGATGGGGTAGCGGGTCACCGCCCGCCCGGCCAGGAACTCCGGGAAGTCCTCCGTGCTGTCCCCGGACAGCACGATGAGCAGCACCCGTTCGTACCAGGTCCGGGGATTGTCCTCGACGTAACTCCGCAGATAACCGGCTTCGATCGGCACACCGGTGCCGTCCCTGGCGGGCCGCGCCTCCTCGACGAACCGCCGGTAGGCGGCGGAGGCGATCACCACCACGAACTGCGCGTCCCGGGACTCCTCGTGCCGCCAGCGGCCCCAGTCCCGCGGGCTCTCGGCGGCCGGGCCGTCCCAGCGCGCCTCGACCCCCGAGGCCCGGAGCACCCGGCACAACTCCCGCACCCGGTCGCGGTGATCCTGTCCGTCGGTCTCCTCGCAGGCGTAGGAGACGAACACCCTGGGGCGCGCCACCGGCTCCTCCGGCCGCGCCCCGCCCCCCGTTCCCGCCAACGCCGCACCGTCCTTTCCCGCCTCCAGCGTAATGACAGAACTGACGTCACGTCGGCTCTTGGGACGGCCGCGGAGGCAGGTGCGGCACCGGGCCGATGGCGGGGGGCCGTTCGTAGGGGAGGCCGTGCAGATAGCGCAGCAGTGTCTCCGCCCCGGCGGCGGTCAGCGGGTCGATCCGGTACGTGGTGACGGCGCCGCCGCCCAGGAAGGCGGGGAGGTCGCCGGCGCTGCCGCCGGGCAGGACCACGCGCAGGATGCGGCGGAACCAGCCGTGCGGGTCGCCGTGCACCTCGGCACGCAGCAGCGCCGCCTCCCAGGCCACCCCGAGTCCGGTGCCGGGCTCCTCCCGGACTTCGGCCCGGCGCTTGTACGCCGGGGAGGCGATGACGAGGACGTGGTCGGCCTCCTGACAGCGGTGCATCATCCATACGCCCCAGTCCTGCGGGGACTCGGCGGCCAGGAGGTCGAGCCGGGCGTCGACCCCCTGGGCGCACAGCAGCCGCCACAGGGTGCGCACCCGTTCGCGGTGGACGCCGCCGTCGTCCTCGTGCGCGTAGGAGATGAAGACCAGCGGTGGCCGCCCGTCGACCGTCATCCGTGCCCCCTCGGAAGTGATCGGTGACCGGATCGTACCGAGGGGGCGGCCGCGGGCGCGGGGTTTCAGCCCGTGGGGCTTCAGCCCGGGGTGAGGGCCAGCCCCTCGGCGCCCGGTTCGTCGGGGAGCGCGGCAGCGGTCTCCGGCAGGGCGGGGAGGATGGCGGCGAGGGGGGCGAGGATGCCCGGGGCCGGGACGCCGGAGAGCAGTACCGGGTAGGTGGCGTCGCGGTGGCGGGACGCCCGCGCGGCCACCGGGTCCGGGCGGGTGGCCGGAACCATCACCGGGACCATCACCGGCACCGTCGCGGCGACCGGCGGCAGGGCAGCCGCCCCGGCCGGACGCGGCGCGGCATCGGCCGGGCGCGGCGCGGCGGTGGCCGGGGCCGGTTCGGTCGGCTGCTGGGTGCGGGAGAGCAGGACCACACCGTGGGCCGCCGCCGCGGCGCCCGCGAGGGCGAGGACGGTACCGGCCGGGCCGCCGTGGAGGCGTTCGCCGAGCAGAGCGATCCCGATGGCCGCGGCGGCCACCGGGTTGGCGAGGGTCAGGGTGGCCAGCGGGGCGCCGAGGCCGCCGCCCGCGTACGCGCTCTGGGAGAGCAGCAGACCGCTCACCGCGAACGCCGCGACCAGGACGGCCACCGCCAGGACCGGCCAGGACAGCACGGCGGTCCCGGTGCGGGCGGTGAGCGCGACCGTGAGGGTCTGGGTGAGCGCCGAGGCGACGCCGGAGGCGACACCGGACGCGGCGGCGAACCGCAGGCCCCGGCCGCGCGCCTCCCGGCCGGACCGGGTGAGCAGGGCGATCAGGACCAGTACGACCGCCGCCACCGACAGGGACTCGGACAGCGCGAGCGTGTCGTCCGGCGCGGCGCCACCGGTGACCGGCAGCAGGGCGCCGAGGCCCAGGAGGGCGAGCGCGGTGCCGCGCCACTCGGTCCGCAGCACCCGTCGGCCCGCGAGCCGTGCGCCCAGCGGCACGGCCGCGACCAGGGTGAGCGCGCCCAGCGGCTGGACGAGGGTGAGCGGTCCGTACTTCAACGCCGCGACGTGCAGCAACGCACCGGTCACGGTCAGCCCGACCGCTCCCCACCAGGCGCCGCACAGCAGCAGCCCGGCGATTCCGGCCCGGCGGTCCCGGCCCGCGAGCCGCTCCTGGGCGACGGCGGCGGTCGCGTAGGCCACGGCGGAGGCGAGCGCGAGTACGACGGCTATCAGCGTGGGGTCCATCCGCCGCTCCTCCCGGCCGCCCGGCCTCCATGGCCCGGGTTCCTATCGGTACACGACTGTACCGAAACGAGAGTGTACCGGTTCACGGGTGTATCGGTACAGGGCTGTATCGGTACGTCGATGTCTCGGTACACTGCGGAGCAGGGGCAGCCGGGAGACCCGGGGAATCCGAGGAGGACACTCATGCCGTCGGAGACCACGGCGACGCCGCAGCGCCGTTCGAAGATCACTCCCGAGCGGGAGCAGGAGTTCTACACGGCGGTGCTCGATCTGCTCCAGGAGGGCGGATACGAGGCGCTCACCATCGAGGGCGTCGCGGCCCGCACCCGCTCCAGCCGTTCCACGCTCTACCGCCAGTGGAACTCCAAACCGCAGCTGGTCGTCGCCGCGCTGCGGTCCGGCAACCGGCGGCTCGCCCTGGAGGGCATCGACACCGGCTCCCTGGAGGGCGATCTGCGCGCGGTCGCCGAGGTCGCCGGATCCGTGTGCGGCGCGGACACCAAGCTGATGTACGCGGTCGGCCACGCCGCGCTGCACGACCCCGAGCTGCTGGAGGCGCTGCGGTCGGCGCTGATCGAGCACGAGGTGGCGGCGATCCGGGCGATGGTCCGCAGGGGAGTGGAGCGCGGGGAGGTCGACGGGGAGAACGCGGCGACCGAGTTCGTCCCGACCCAGCTGATCGGCGCGATGCGGGTGCGCCCGCTGCTGGAGGGGCGGCAGGCCGATACCCCCTACCTCACCCGCTTCCTGGAGTCCTCGGTCTTCCCCGCCCTGGGGATCGGTGTGCGGGCCTGACCGCCCGCCCCCGCGGGACCGTCAGATCACCGGCGGACGGCCCAGCCGGGTCATCCGCCACACCGTGCGCCAGCGCATCGGGCGCCGGGTGCCGCACGGGGTGCGGACCCCCTCCGCGAACCCGCCCGCCCATGCCCGCAGCCCGTCCAGGGCGCGGGTGCGCGCCAGGGTGAGCAGCGTCCAGCTCCCCAGGTAGAGCGGGACCAGCGGCAGCGGCAGATGGCGGCGGGCCAGCCAGACCCGGTTGCGCGCGGTCATCCGGTAGTAGACCGCGTGCCGGGCGGGGGAGGTCCTGGGGTGCTGGAGCAGCAGCTCGGGCACGTACCGCACGGACCAGCCGTCGTCCAGCGCCCGCCAGGCGAGGTCGGTCTCCTCGTGGGTGAAGAAGAACGCGTCCGGCCAGCCGCCGATCCGCTCCAGCATCGGCATCGACAGGGCGTGGCCACCGCCGAGGAAGGTGGTCACCTCACCGCCGCGCATCGGGTCCGAGGCGCGCAGCCGGGGGACGTGCCGACGCTGGGTCTCCCCGTGCTCGTCGGCGATGCGGAAGCTCACGATGCCCAGCCGGGGATCGGCCGCGTACAGATCGCGCACCGTACGGAACACCCCGGGGTCGACCAGCAGTCCGTCGTCATCGAGGTCGATCACCACATCGACGTCACCGAACTCCCGCAGCCGCCGCAGCGCCACGTTGCGCCCGCCGGAGACACCCAGGTTCTCGTCCAGTTCGACGGCGGTCACATGTGCGGGGAGCTCCGGGAGCGGGGAGCCGTTGCCGACGACCACGACGCGGGTCGCCGGTACGTCCTGCCGGTCCACCGACTCCAGGAGCGCCGCCACCTCGCGGGGCCGGTTGCCCATGGTCAGGATGGCGACACCCAGGCGGGGTTCGGGCACGGCGGGACTCCAGGGCTCGGCGACGATTCCCGCGATCGTAGCCGTTCACCGAAGTGGCCACTTCCGTACAGCCGATGTTCATCGAGCGACGCGCGAAGGGCGGAGCCGGCGGCTTCAGCCGTCGAGGGCGGTCATCGCCTGCTTGGCGGCGCCGACCGCGCCCTCGCGGATCACCGTGGCGGAGGGTGCCCCGCGGTCGCCGAAGTCGCTGCCGTTGTACGTCACCGTGACCGTGGCGTTGGCCATCCGGACGGTGACCACGGCCTCGCGCACCTTCTGGCCGTCCTCGGTGGTGAGCTCCTGGCCGATCCACGCCTGCTTGCCGAGGCCGGAGAGCGGTTCGGCGCCCTCCGGACCCCGCGCCCCGCCGCCGGAGCCGCCCGTGACGTCGAAGGCGATGTCCAGCCAGCGGTAGTCGTAGTCGTCGAGGGCGTGCCAGGAGCAGCCGGTGCGGCGCGAGACATCGCTGGTCCGCAGCTCGTTCCCGGCCGTCAGGGCACCGGGTACCAGCTTCTTCACCATCGCCGCGGGGACGGCCGCGCACGGTTTGGCGGGCGCGGCCGGATAGCGGCGCTGCTCGACGGCGGCACCGGGGGCGGAGGCCGTGGCCGTGGCCGTGGCCGAGGGCTTCGGCGAGGCCCCGGCCTGCTGGGGCCGCGCGTCCGAGTCACCCGGGGCGGTCATGGCCACGCCCGCGGCGGCGAGCACGGCCACGGGCACCAGACGGGCGGCCAGGGTGAGCGGCAGAGAACGCATGGCGTCTCTTTTCGGTCGGATGGCGAAGTGAAAAGGGAGGCGCGAGCGGGGTGATGGGGCCAGTGGGGACGGTGGGAAGACCATGCCATACACAGCCGCCGTGGAACACCCCGGGCCGGAAGGAGATGGTCGCTGGACTAAAGGGGTGAATTTACATCTTCTTCACATTATCTACTCAAATCCCTGGATATCTACGACGGGTGACGATCCATCGCCCCTCCCTCGCGACCGGCTTACGGCCTTCCGCCCGTCCCCTGCGTCGCTTTCCGCGCATCCCGCACCGTTCGCCCCGTCTCCACCGTCATCTCCTGCTCCGGCTCATCGTTCTGATGAAACGTCAGCCGGTGGCGACGGCGGCGGATTGCGTCAAACGCCCCTTCCGGCAACGGTCCTCATCCGGTGGCCATGTACATGTTGTGTGCGGGCAAACACCCCGCCGCTCCCCGACACTCCAATTCCTCTGACGCCACGAGCCAGGGGAGAGCACATGGCACACGACTCGCACCAGCGGGCGATACGAGCCGCGGCAGCACTGCTGGGCCGCCGCCGCTTCCTCACCGCAACCGGTGCCGCCGCCGCACTCGCGTTCACCACCAACCTGCCCAGCGCCCAGGCCGCGCAGGTGTCCTCGCACTCGCTCACCGACGACCCCTTCACCCTCGGCGTGGCCTCCGGCGATGCCCTGCCGGACGCCGTCGTGCTGTGGACCAGACTGGCGCCCCGCCCCTATGAGCCGGGCAACGGACTGCCCGAGCACGGCACCCTCACGGTCCATTACGAGATCGCCCGCGACGAGCACTTCAAGCGGATCGCCCGGCGCGGCACGGCCGTCGCGCACGCCGAGTTCAACTACACCCTGCACGTGGACGCCAAGGGTCTCGAACCCGACCGCGTCTACTGGTACCGCTTCCGCGCCGGCAAGTGGACCAGCCCGGTCGGCCGCACCCGCACCACTCCCTCCGCCGGGGCCCGGATCCGTGAGATGCGGTTCGGTCTGGCCTCCTGCCAGGCGTACCACGACGGCTACTTCACCGCCCTCGGCCACCTCGCCGACGAGGACCTCGACGCCGTCTTCCACGTCGGCGACTACCACTACGAGTACGCCGTCAACGCCTCCGGCGGCGCCCGCAACTACACCGACCGCCGCCTGCCCGCGGTCTTCAACACCGAGACCGTCACCCTCGAGGACTACCGGCTGCGCTACGCGCTCTACAAGACCGACGAGGACCTCCAGGCCGCCCACGCCGCCTTCCCCTGGTACGTCACCTGGGACGACCACGAGACCGAGAACAACTACGCCGACGACGTGGACGAGAACGACAGCCCGTCGGAGGAGTTCCTGGTCCGCCGGGCCGCCGCGTACCGCGCGTACTGGGAGAACATGCCGCTGCGCATGCCGCAGCAGCCCGATGGCCCCGATATGCGGCTCTACCGCCGTTTCCACTACGGCAGGCTCGCCCAGTTCGACATCCTCGACACCCGCCAGTACCGCTCCAACCAGGCGTACGGAGACGGCTGGCAGTACCCCGGGCCCGACTCCGCGGACCCGGCCCGCACCCTCACCGGCGGGGCCCAGGAACGCTGGCTGCTCGACGGCTTCCGCCGCTCCCGGGCCACCTGGAACGTCCTTCCGCAGCAGGTCACCTTCTCCCAGCGGAAGAACACCACCGCCGCACGCTCCAAGCTCTCCATGGACTCCTGGGACGGCTACCCGGCCTCCCGCGACCGGATCCTCGCCGGTGTCGAGCAGGCGGGGGTGGAGAACCTCGTCGTCCTCACCGGTGACGTCCATGTCCACTACGCCTTCGACATCAAGGAGGACTTCGACAAGCCCGACTCCCGCACCGTGGGCGTGGAGTTCGTGGGCACCTCCCTCACCAGCGGGAAGGACGGCGCGGACAAGCCGGACAACTGGTCCACCTACATGGCGGCCAACCCGCATATGAAGTTCTACAACGGCCGGCGCGGCTATGTGACGGTCACGCTGGACGAGCGGCAGGCCCGAGCCGACTACAAGACGGTCGCCAAGGTCACCACCCCGGGCGCGCCGCTCACCACGGCGGCGTCGTTCGTCACCGAGGCCGGGAACCCCGGTCTGCACTCCGTCTGACGCCCCCGCGAACGCGCTGACGGTACGCGTCCGGCCCCGCCCCGGGCCGGACGCGTACCCTGCCGTCCGTGGCGACCAGCAGCGAGGCGGACCTCGACCCCGGACGTGACCGCGCACTGTCCCGGCTGGTCCGGGACGTGGCGGCGCTCCCCGAGGGGGAGCACCCGTGGTGCGCCGGGGTGGTCGTGGCCGCCGGGACCGGATCGGATCCGGAGCCGCTGGTCCTCGAGGCGTCCGGCTGGGCGGTGCGCCACGCGGCCCATGACCGGGAGCTGCCGCGCGAGCGGTGGGAGCCGGTGCGCACCGACACCGTCTTCGACCTCGCCTCGCTCACCAAACTGTTCACCACGATCCTGGCGGTGCGGGCGGTCGAACGCGGACGGATCGAGCTGGACGCGCCCGTCGCCGCGTACGCCCCGCGGTTCACCGCCGCCGAGCACGGCATCACGGTGCGGCAGCTGCTCACCCACACCTCGGGCCTGGTCCCCGAGCTCCCCCTGTACGAGTGCGGCTCCGACGAGGAGCGGCGGGCCCGGCTGGCCGCCGAGCCCCCGGCCACCCCGCCCGGCACCGCGCGCCGCTACTCCGACCTCAACTTCCTGCTGCTCCAGGCGGTGCTGGAGGGGGCCGCGGACGAACCCCTGGACCGGCTGGTCCACGACACCGTCACCGCTCCCCTCGGTATGACCTCCACCCGCTTCCGCCCGCCCGCCTCCTGGCTGCCGCGGATCGCCGCGACCGAGGACCAGCGGCGCCCCTGGGGCAAACTGGACCGGGGCATGGTGCGGGGCACGGTCCACGACGAGAACGCCTACGCGCTGGGCGGGGTCGCTGGCCACGCCGGACTCTTCGCCACCGCCGATGACCTCGCCGCGCTGTGCCGCGCCCTGCTGCGCGGCGGCGGCCCGCTGCTCTCCCCGGCGTCGGTGGAGCTGATGCTGACCGCGCCGGGTCTGGGCTTCGAGATCGACCAGCCGTGGTTCATGGGGGAGTTGGCGGGCCGGGGCGCGGCGGGCCACACCGGGTTCACCGGCACCAGTCTGGTCCTGGACCCCGCCACCGACTCCTATCTGATCCTGCTGGCCAACACCGTCCACCCCCGCCGCCGCCCCGCCGACAACCGCCCGAGGGCGGCCGCGGCGACGGCCCTGGCGCGAGCCGTGCGGGATGACGGGGAGGGGGACGGCCGGTGACCTGGCCCGTGCCGGTGACCTGGCCCCGGCCGGGGGGCCGTCAGTCCTCGGCGGGCGGCCAGCTGTCGCCCCACACGGTGTCGCGGGCCGCGCGGTAGAGGGGGCCGTGGCGCTTGGTGACGGTCCGGCGGGTAAGCCCCTCGTCCGCGGTGCACAGGTCCAGCAGCACCTGGCCCTTGCGGATCTGCGGATGGCGGGTCACCCGCGACGGGGCCGGCGCGGCGGGGAAGCGGACCGCGGCCACATAGCTGAACTTCTCGTCCTCGTACGGCAGTGAGCCGCCCTTGACCTGGCGGTGCAGGGAGGAGCGGCTGACCCGGGCGGCGAAGTGGCACCAGTCGGCGCCGGGTTCGATGGGGCAGGCCGAGCCGTGCGGGCAGGGGGCGACCAGGGTCAGCCCCGCGGTGGTGAACCGGTCGCGGGCCTCACGGACGCGGGCGAAGCCGTCGGGGGTGCCCGGTTCGACCAGCACCACGGCCCGCGCGGTGCGCGCGGCCTCGTCGACGACGGCGTGCCGGTCGGCCTCGGTCAGTTCGCCGAGCACATACGAGACGGTGACGAGGTCCGTCGGGTCGGGGAGGGCGAGGCCGTCGCCGATGGCCCGTCGCTGCCACCGGGCGCCGCGCAGGGCCTCGGAGTCCGCCTGGCCGGCCAGTTCACGGCCGAGGGCGAGGGCGGGCTCGGCCCAGTCCAGCACGGTGGTGGTGTGGCCGCCGTCCGGCCAGGCGGCGGCGACCGCCCAGCTCGCCGCGCCGGTGCCGCCGCCGATGTCGATATGCGAGGCCGGGGTCCAGTCGGGGACCCGGGCGCGGAACGCGGCGAGGGCGGCGCGGACCGCCTCGAAGGTCGCGGGCATCCGGTAGGCGGCGTACGCGGCGACATCGGAGCGGTCGCGCAGCACGGGCGCGTCGGTGGGGGTGCGGCCCCGGTAGTTGGCGATCAGCCGCTCGACCGCCCGCGCCGCCTGGCGGGGCGGCAGTCCGTCGAGGAGCCCGGCGAGCGCGGTGCGCAGCGTCTCGTCGGCGGGGGCGGGGTGAGGGGCGTGCATTGGGCGGATTCTACCGGCCGGAAGGGCCCGGCCGAGTGCGAGACGATACGTATCGGTTCGATTCACCCGAGTCCTTCGATAGATTGGCGCCATGGCCGACAAAGCAGCCCCTGACGCCACCCGCCGCAGCCAGCGCTCGCACCGCGCGATCCTCGACGCCGCCATCGAACTCGTCGGCGAGGTGGGCTATCCCAAGCTCACCATCGAGGCCATCGCCGCCCGCGCCGGGGTCGGCAAACAGACCATCTACCGCTGGTGGCCCTCGAAGGCCGCGGTGCTGCTCGACGCCTTCGTGGCGCTCGGCGAGCGGGCCGCCCGGGAGGCGGGCGGCGAGGACACATACGAGATCCCCGACACCGGGGACCTGGAGGCGGATCTGAAGGCGGTGGTGCGGGCGACGGTGGACGAGCTGAACGCGCCCGGCTACGACGCCCCGTCGCGCGCCCTGGCCGCCGAGAGCGTGATCAATGCCGAGTTGGGCGCCGAGTTCGTCCGCCGGGCGCTGGAGCCGCAGCTCCAGCTCTATGTGACCCGGCTGCGGGCCGCGCAGGACGCCGGGCAGGTGGATCCCGCGGTCGATCCGCGGATCGCCCTGGAGCTGATCGTCGGGCCGCTGGCCCACCGCTGGCTGCTGCGCACCCTGCCGCTGACCCATGAGTACGGCGACGCCGTGGTCGAGATGGCCCTGCGCGGGATCACCGTGCGCTAGGCGCCGGTCCGCCCGGTGCCGCGCGCCCGGCCGTCCATCCGGCGGAGGCCCGGATCGGCGGCGGAGGGGTGCCCAGCCGCTGCGGCGCGTCGGTGATGATGCCGTCGCAGCCCAGCCGCAGCATCCGGTCCCGCTGGCCGGGGGTGTTCACGGTGTGCGCCCAGACCCGGCGGATGCCCGAGGCGACGGCGCGCCGTACATCGGCGTCGCGCGCCTTGTAGTCCACGTCCAGCAGTTCGACGAAGCCGCGCCAGTCGCGCGGCCGGTCGGTGGTCATCTGGCGGGCGGACCGCCACAGCTGGGTCCGTACGCCCAGGCCATGGGCCTGCCGGGCCACCTCGGGACGGTTGGTGTTGACGAAGACCGAGCGGACCAGCCCCCGCTCGCGGATCATCCGGGCCAGCCGCGGCAGGCTCTCCGGGTCCTTGGCCTCGACCATCAGCGTGGTCCGGCCGCCGAAGCGGTCCAGCGCCTCGGCGACGGTGGGCGGCCGCTCGGGCCGCCAGCTGCCGGGGAGGGCGGGGTCGGGGCGCAGCCGTACGGACTGCCAGTCGGCGGCGGTGAGGTTCTTCACGGGGCCGGTGTGGTCCGTCGTACGGTCCAGCGTCGCGTCGTGGATCACCACCAGCGTGCCGTCCCCCAGCATGCGGGTGTCGAAGTCCAGGACCTGCGCGTGCCGCCGGGCGAAGGCGGCGGTCAGCCCGGACATGCTGTTCTCGGGTTCTTCGAGGGCGCCGCCGCGGTGGGCGGTGTAGACGACCGCCCGGGAGGGCCGGGCCGGACGTATCGCCTCCGGGAGCGGGACGCTGGTCAGTGGGGCGGGGCGGCGCGCTGAGGGCCGCGTGGCGGGATGGGCCGCGAGGGCCACCGGTATCGACAGGGTGAGAACCGCCATACCGGTCACAAAGCGCCTGGTGATCATAGACGGAACGCTAAGGGCGAGACATCCGTTATGCCCTGATATCAGCACCCGGACGTGGGTCCCTCCCGTACCCCGGATGCGGACACCGGCCCCCTCGGGAGCAGGATGGTGGCAGCATTGATCGGGTACCGGCCGTACCGCCGGTACCGGCGGTGAAGCGAGGCGGTAGATGGAACGCAAGGGCAGGTTCTCCCAGTGGCTGCGTCGGCCGAGGAGCGGATCGGGCGGCGATACCGGCACGGGAGCGGGCGCCGGGGGCGTCCGCGAGGACCTGCTCATGGCCGCCGCCGCCGCGGGATTCCCGCTCGCGACGGCCGCCCATCCGTCCGGCTACGGCTGTTCCTGTGACCGCATCGGCTGTCCCACCCCGGCCCGCCACCCCGTCTCCTTCGCCTGGCAGACCCAGGCCAGCACCGACCCGGACAAGGTCGCCGGATGGCTGCGCGCCGATCCGCAGGCCAACTTCATCACCGCCACCGGCATCGTCCACGATGTGCTCGACGTCCCCGCGGACGCCGGACGGCAGGCCATGGAGGTGCTCGGCGAGGCCGGGATCGAGATCGGACCCGTCGCCACCAGCAGCGCCGATCTCCAGCAGGGCCGGATGCTGTTCTTCACGGCCACCCGCGGCACCCCGGACGACGAGGACGAGTGGTGGCCGTGCGAGCTGGACTGCCACCCCGAGACCATGGACGAGCACCCCGGGCTGCGCTGGCACTGCCGCGGCAGCTACGTCCTGGTACCGCCCGCGCGGCTGCCGGGGGACGGCCATGTGGGCTGGCTGCTCGGGCCGGAGCGGCCGCTGCCCGATCCGCTGTCGCTGCTGGAGACGCTGACCGACGCCTGCGCCCGGTTCGTCGGTGAGAACCACGACCACGACCACGCCGCCTGGCCGATGGGCCGGTAGGCCCTGTCCTGCCGGTCTTCGTGGGCCCGCGACGCCTGGCACCGCGCCTCGCCGCGTTGTCGGGCTCATCCGGGTACGCCCCGTACGAGGACGACCATCCGCCGTGCGATGCCCGGCACCGGACGCCGCGGCCTGATCCACGAAGATCCGAACGACACGACCTGGCGGGCGGGAGGAACACGGGCGCGCGGCCGGCGCGTCACTCGCCCTTGGCCGCCGTCACACCCTCCAGCCGGTTGAGGAACACCACCTTGGGGTCCGCGGCGTCCTTCGCCGGGACCCGTACCGCGGCCTCCGAGATCCGGGTCAGCGTCACCGCCTTCTTCGCCTCACCCGTCATCAGCGCCTTGATCTGCGCGTCGGGGTTGGGCCGGAACCCCTTGGCCATCGTCTGCTTCTGACGGTGGTGGGAGCTGAAGAACACCAGTGCCCCGCCGTCCTGGGTGCGCAGCCCCACCGGGGCGTAACGGCCGCCCTGCGCCGGGGTGTCGATGTACTCGGTCCAGAACTTCGGCGTGCGCAGGAACTTCTTCCGCGTGGCCCGCATCGAGGACGTCGCCTGGCCGTCGGCGAAGGTGTCGCCCTTGCCCGTCATCAGGTAGCCGGTGTACTCGGCGCTCAACCGGTCCGGCCGGACCGCCAGTTCCCGCGCCGGGCCCCGGACCGCCACCGGCCGCGCCCAGCCGTCCTTGTCGGTCGCCAGGTCCGGTACCTCGTCCTGGCTGAGGATGGACAGGTACGCCGCCTTCCACGGCTCGTCCGCACCCGCCCGGGTGAACACGAACAGCCAGCGGTTGTCGTCCCGGTTGCTGTCGGTGTCCGCCACGAAGAACTTGGGCCAGCCCACCTGCTTCGGGATCCGGTAACGGGCCCCGGTCAGCTCCAGCGAGCGGAACCCGGGGTTCCCCTCCGGCTTGTTGGCGTGCTGGGCCTTCAGGTCCGCGGTGGTCATGGCCTCGAGCGGACCCGTCTCGACCTGACCGGCCAGCGACGGGTCCAGCTCGCGGTACGCCTTGTTGTAGGTGTCGGTGAACCGCTTGAGCGCCTCGGGCGCCTCAGCCCTGTCCACCGACGGGATGTTCTCCCGCTCGCCGTGCACCGTCATGCACCCGGTCAGCGCCGTCCCCAGCGCCAGCACCACCGCGGCCGTCCGAACCGCCTTCCGCCGACGGGGTGGCCTGGGTGTCATGGGGCTCCTGCTCCTTCGGGGCGCGTACGGACGGCGACACCCTACCGGGGGAGAAGAAGAACGCCAGCGTGGGGACCAGATACAGCAGCCACACCGTGACCTGGACCCAGGTCGGGTCCGGCTGGAAGTTGAACACGCCCTTGAGCAGGGTGCCGTACCAGGAGTCCGGCGGGACGGTCTCACTGATGTCGAACGCCCGGTCGGCCAGGCCGGGGACGAACTCGGCCTCCTGGAGGTCGTGGAAGCCGTACGCCAGCACCCCGGCGGCCACCACGATCAGCATCCCGCCGGTCCAGGTGAAGAACTTCGCCAGGTTGATCCGCAGCGCGCCCCGGTAGAACAGCCAGCCCAGTACCACCGCGGTCAACAGCCCCAGCACCGCGCCGAGCAGCGGATCCGTGGCACCGCTGTTGCCCGCCCGGACCGCGGTCCAGATGAACAGCGCGGTCTCCAGACCTTCCCGGCCCACCGCCAGGAACGCGGTGACCACCAGCGCACCGGTGCCCATCGCCAGCGCGGCGTCCAGCTTGCCGTGCAGTTCGGCCTTCAGATGGCGGGCGGTGCGCCGCATCCAGAAGACCATCCAGGTCACCAGGGCGACCGCGATGATGGACAGCGAACCGCCCAGCGCCTCCTGCGCCTCGAAGGTCAGCTCCTGCGAACCGAACTCCAGCGCCGCGCCGAAGGACAGGCTGAGCGCCACCGCGGCGCCGATCCCCAGCCAGACCGGCCGCAGCGCGTCCCGCCGCCCGGTCTTGACCAGATAGGCCACCAGGATGCACACGACCAGACTGGCTTCGAGCCCTTCGCGCAGACCGATCAGATAGTTGCCGAACACGGGGTTCGCCTTCCTCTCGCAGAGTCCCTCAGGAGAACAGCGCCCGGCCCCACCAGTCGTCCTTGTCGCGGACGCCCGGCGGAACGGCGAACAGCGCCGAACCCACGTGCTGGATGTACTCGTTGAGCGCGTCCGTCCGCGCCAGGTTGCGCTGCACCGGTACGAACCCGTCGCGCACATCGTGCTGGTAGGCGAGGAAGAACAGTCCGGCGTCCAGCCGTCCCAGACCGTCGGTGCCGTCGGTGAAGGAGTAGCCGCGGCGCAGCAGCCGTGCCCCGCCGTTGGAGTCCGGATGGGCCAGCCGGACATGGGCGTCGGGCAGCATCGCCTTGAGGTTGGGCTCGTCCCGTTCGCGCTGCTTGCCGTAGGGCGCGCCCTCGCCCTTGTCCCGGCCGAAGATGTCCTCCTGCTCCTTGAGCGAGGTACGGTCCCAGGTCTCGATGTGCATCCGGATGCGCCGGGCCACCAGGTAGGAGCCGCCCACCAGCCAGTCGGGGCCCGCCTTCTCGCCGACCCACACATGCTTCTTCAGCGCCGCGTCGTCGGTGCCCGGGATGTTCCGGGTGCCGTCCTTGAAGCCCATCATGTTGCGCGGGGTCTGGGCCTCGGGCGTGGTCGAGGACGTCTTGCCGAAGCCCAGCTGGGACCAGCGGATGGCGACCGTGCCCATGCCGATCCGGGCGAGGTTGCGGATGGCGTGCACCGCCACCTGCGGATCGTCGGCACACGCCTGGACGCACAGATCGCCGTCGCTGCGGGCCGCGTCGAGATTGTCCCCGGGGAAGGCGGGCAGGTCGATCAGCGCCTCGGGGCGGCGCCCGGCGAGACCGAACCGGTCCTTGCCCTTCTTGTCCTCGAACAGCCCCGGTCCGAAGCCGATGGTGAGGGTGAGCCGGGACGCCTTGAGGCCGAGCGCCTCACCGGTGTCGTCCGGCGGGGCCTCCGCCAGGTCGCTGACCGCGCCGCCGCCGACGGAGTGGCCCTGGGTCATCCGGGCGGCGGCCTTCGTCCACTCCTTGAGCATCGCGATCAGCGCGTCACGGTCGTCGGTGGTGACGTCGAAGGCCGCGAAGTGCAGCCGGTCCTGGACCGCGGTGGCGATACCCGCCTGGTGCGCGCCGTAGAAGGGCACCGCGGCCCCGCTGTCCGCCACCGTACGGGTGGTGTCCCCGTCACCGCCGCCCAGGGCGACCGCCGTACCCCCGGCGGCCGCGGCGCCGAGCGCGAGCCCGGCGCCTCCCCAGCCGATCAGGGCGCGGCGTGAGGGGCTTGTCACGGCCTCGTCGGTCATGTCCGGCTTCTCCCTGCTGCGTTGGCGTTCCGTGGACGGGTCCGGCGGCGTCACTTGACGACGACGGCGGCGGCGAGCTGCGACAGCGGCTCGGCCAGTGCGTTGACCGCGTCGGAGAGCTTCTTGCGGTCCGCCTTGGAGACGGTGTCGTAGGAGACGAAGCCATCGCCCTCGCGGTAGCCGTCCAGCAGCTTGTCGACCGCCTTGAACTGCTTGTCCAGCTCCTTGGTCAGGGCGGGCTTGCGCTGCGAGGCGACCGGGCGCAGCAGGGTGTACGAGGTCTCGGCGCCCTCGACGTTGGCCTTGAAGTCCACCAGGTCGGTGTGGCTGTAGCGCTCCTCCTCACCGGTGACCTTGCCGGTCTGCACCTCGTCCAGCAGCTCCTTGGCGCCGTTGGCCATACCGGTGGGGGTGATCTCGGCGGTGCCGACCCGCTTCTGCCAGTCCTTGAGGTCCTTCACCAGCTGGTCGGCGAGGTCCTTGTCGGCCGCGGTGATCTTCTTGTCCTGCCACAGGGACTTCTCGAGCCGGTGCCAGCCGGTCCACTTCTGGCCCTTCTCCAGACCGTCCTCGCGCACATCGACCTTGGGGTCGATATCACCGAAGGACTCGGCGACCGGCTCGGTGCGCTCCCAGCCGATACGGGAGGGGGCGTACGCCTTCTTGGCGGCCTTGAGGTCGCCCTTCTTGATCGCGTCGGTGAACTTCTCGACCGCGGGCAGCGTCTCGTCGGCCTGGGTCTGCGCATAGGTGCGGTACGCGGCGACGGCCTTGTCCAGCTTGGGGTCGCGCTTGGCGACCTTGCCCTTGCCGGTGGCGGACACCTTCTGGCGGATGCCGTGGCCCTTCATCCCGGGCTTGCAGGCGATCTCGTAGCTGCCGGCCTTGACCTCGGCGTTGATCGTGGTCTTGGTGTGCGGGCCGATGTTCTCCCGCTCGGTGACGATCCGGTCGCCGGGGGCGTACACATAGACCTCGGTGACCTTGGAACCCTTGTTCTCCACGGCCAGCTTCACATGCCCGGCGGGGAAGGAGGTCTTCGAGACCTCGCACTTGTCGTCGGAGGCGGTCACCTGGACGGCGTCGGAGTCCTTGGCGTCGGACTTCTCGGCGCAGCCGGCGACGGCGGTGATCGTCGTCAGCGCCGATATCGCGGCGACAACGGAGGTGCGAGCGGCTCGCATACAGGGGCTCCAGGCAGGCTCAGGGGTGGAACGGGCGGTCGGACACAACGGCACGGAACCGATAAGGCTGCCCTAACTTAACTGAGGCTTGCCTGTACAGTTCCTATGGATTCCCATGATCTGGTCTTCACCGGGTAAAGTTTTCGCCATGTGGTGCGTCGCGCCGCGGCAGTACCCGCAGCTCCGTGGTGCGGGGGTGCGGAAGCACCTCCACCGGCTTCCGGTAGACCCGGGAGAGCAGTTCCGCGTCGAAGACCCGCTCCGGCGGCCCCTCCGCCACCACCCGTCCCTCGTGCAGCACCGCCGTCCGGTCCGCGTACGCCGCGGCCAGCCCCAGATCGTGCAGCACCACCACCACCGCGTCACCGGCCGCCGCCCGCTCCCGGCCCAGCCGCAGCACCAGCTCCTGGTGGCGCGCCGCGGCGATGGTGGCGGTCGGTGCCGCGGCCGTCTTCGCGGCGGCCCGCCGCCGCACCGACTCGACCACGTCCACCACGTCCTGACACGGCCGCCGCGACGGCCGGTATCAGCCGCCCGCGCTCACCGGACCCTCCGCCGGTGGGCGCGGGCTTCTGGCACCGTCCCTCACGCGCTGAGCGGGAACTCCTGCCCCAACTCCCGGAAGACCGCCGTGTTCAGCGCGAAGGCCCGCCGGCACTCCTCGACCACGCGCTGCTTCTCCAGATCGTCCACCGGCAGCGCGTCCAGCAGCGTGCGGTACTCGCGCTTGAACGCGGCCGGGTTGCCGATCTCCTCGAAGACGTAGAACCGCACTCCGTCGCCCTTCCGCGCGAAGCCCCATATCTTCTCCGCCGTACCGCGGATGATCTGCCCGCCGGAGAGATCGCCGAGATAGCGGGTGTAGTGATGGGCGACATAGCCCGCGGACCACTCCCGCACGCACCACGCCACCCGCTCCGCGTACGCCCGGGTGGCGGGCAGCGGGACGAGCCCGGCCCGCCAGTCCGGCCCGCCGAGGTGGCGCAGATCGCGCTCCAGCGCCTCGGTGCGGATCAGCTCGGGCCGGATGAACGGACCCGCCACCGGATCCGCCGCCAGGGCCCCGGCGGCGGACTCCAGGGCGCGGTAGACGAACCAGAGCTGCTCGGTGTAGCGCCGGTAGGCCGCCATGCCGAGGCGGCCCCCGAGCAGGTCGCTCATGAACGTCGAGTTCTCGGCCTCGGTGTGCGCCGCGTGCGAGGCGGTGCGGATGAGCGTCGAGAACGGGGTCGGGGCGGCGGGTGCGGCGTCCACGGTGGACCTCCGGGTACCGTACGAGTAGGTTAGGCTTACCTAAGCCGCTCGGCTCGCCTACGTCAATGATTTCCCGACAGGCTGTCGGTAAACCCTCCCCGTACCGGTCAGGGCCCCGCTTCCACCGTCCGCTGTCCGCTTCCGGCGGCCCCGGGGCTACGGCAGGGTGAGGATCTCCGCGCCCGTCTCCGTCACCACCAGGGTGTGCTCGAACTGCGCCGTCCGCTTCCGGTCCTTGGTGACCACGGTCCAGCCGTCGTCCCACATGTCGTACTCATGGGTGCCCAGCGTCAGCATCGGCTCGATGGTGAAGGTCATCCCCGGCTTGATCTCGGTCGTGTGGTGCGGGCTGTCGTAGTGCGGCACGATCAGGCCCGAGTGGAACGAGGTGTTGATGCCGTGGCCGGTGAAGTCACGGACCACGCCGTAGTCGAACCGCTTGGCGTACGACTCGATGACCCGGCCGATGATGTTGATCCGGCGGCCCGGCTTGACCGCCTTGATCGCGCGGTTGAGGGACTCCCGCGTCCGCTCGACCAGCAGCCGCGACTCCTCGTCCACCTCACCGCACAGATAGGTGGCGTTGTTGTCCCCGTGCACCCCGCCGATGTAGGCGGTGACGTCGAGGTTCACGATGTCGCCGTCGCGCAGCACGGTGCTGTCCGGGATGCCGTGGCAGATGACCTCGTTGAGCGAGGAGCACAGCGACTTGGGGAAGCCGCGGTAGCCCAGCGTCGAGGGGTAGGCGCCGTGGTCGCACATGTACTCGTGCGCCACCCGGTCCAGCTCGTCCGTGGTGACACCGGGCTCGATCAGCTTGGCGGCCTCCGCCATGGCGCGGGCGGCGATCCGTCCCGCGATCCGCATCTTCTCGATCGTCTCGGCGTCCTGGACCTCGGGCCCGCTGTACGGCGTCGGGCTCTCCTTCCCGACGTACTCCGGACGCCGGATCGAGGTGGGAACGGGGCGGGTGGGGGAAAGCGTCCCCGGGACAAGAAGCGACTGGCCAGACATATCAGCGAGTGTATCGGCGGCGCATCGGGCAGCATGGCCGCAAGGGCAACGCCGCGGTGCGCGACGGCGCACGCGGAGGACGGAGAGCGGGATGGCGCTGTTCAAGAAGAAGGCCGAGGGCAAGCCGGGCGAGTGGTACTACTGCCTCAAGCACGGCACGGTCGAGGAGGGCCCGGAGTGCCGCGCCGCCGACCGCATGGGGCCGTACGCCAGCCGCGAGGAGGCCGGGCACGCGATGGAGACCGCGCGCGAGCGGAACGAGGAGTGGCAGAACGACCCCCGCTGGCAGAACGAGCCGCGGGAGGACTGACCCCCGGCCCGCCCCCGTACCCGGATCAGGCCGGGGCGGGGGCCGCCTCGCGGACCTCGCGCGCATGCTCGTCGGTGCGGACGTCGTAGGTCATCAGCCGGGGCAGGGTCAGCGCCAGCAGGCCCACGGAGACCACGCACGCCACTCCGCCCGACCACACCGCCGCCCGCACCCCGGTGAGCCCGGCGACGGTACCCGCCCGGACCTGGCCCAGCTGCGGCCCGGTCGCGTAGGACAGCAGCTCGATACCGGCCAGCCGGCCCCGCAGCCGGTTGGGGATGGTCTGGTTCCAGATCGTGGCGCGGAACAGTCCGCTGATCATGTCGCCGCCGCCCGCCACCGCGAGGCAGAGCAGCACCAGCCAGACGTTGTCCAGCCAGCCCGCCGCGGCCATCGCCAGCCCCCATACCGCGGCGCCCAGCGCCACCATCCGGCCGTGCCGGTGGATCCGGGAGGTCCAGCCGCTGGTCAGGGTGACCACCATCGAGCCGACCGACCCCGCCGCGTACATCAACCCCAGGGCCCAGGGCGCGTCCAGGTCATCGGCGAGGAAGGGGAAGATCGCGTTCGGGAAGGCGAAGAACATGGCGACCATGTCCACCGCGTAGGTGCCCAGCAGCTCCTTGCGCCCCCAGGCGTAGCGGGCGCCCTCGGCGATAGCGCGCAGTGACGGCGGCTCGGCGTCATGGGCGGGCGGCGCCGGGGACAGTCCGACGGCGAGCAGTACGGAGACGGCGAAGGTCAGCAGGTCCAGGCCGTAGGCGAGGGGCACTCCGGCATAGGCCACGACCACACCGGCGAGCGAGGGACCCGCGATGGCCGACAGCTGCCAGCGCATCGAGTTGAGCGCGGCGGCGGCCGTGAGCTGCTCATGCGGCACGATCCGGGCGGTGACCGCGTCGATGGCCGGGCGCTGGATGCCGACGAGCGCGCTGGTCAGCGCGGCGACCACATACAGCGGCCAGACCATGGGGTCCGGCAGCAGGCTGTTGACCAGCAGGACGGCGGCGAGCACACCGAGCCCGGCCTCGGTGAGCAGGATCAGCTTCCGGCGGTCCAGGGCGTCCGCGAGCGCTCCGCCGTAGAGCCCGAAGACGATCAGCGGCACCAGCTCGACCGCGCCGATGGCACCGACCGCGAAGGCCGAACCGGTCAGCTCCTTGATCTGGAGGGGCAGCGCCACCAGCGACAGGAAGCTGCCGAAAGCGGTCACCAGCCCGGCGGTCCACATCAGGCGGAAGTCACGGGAGGAGCGCCAGGGCGCGAGGTCGGGGAGGAGGGCGCGCTTGCGCGCTCGGGCGTCTGTGGGGGTCACAACGGTTCATCGTGCGGTGCGCTCCGCCCGCCGGGCAACTCGATAAGACCGCGGCGTCAGCGGGCCCCCCGGACTCACCAGCGGGGCGGCGGCGGGGCCGTCAGCCGTTCGGCCAGCCGCGCCAGCCGGTCGCCGAAGCGGCGGCGGCCCGGCCGGGCGGGGAGGCTGTTCTCCCCGGCCGCCGCGCTCACCAGGTGCTGCACCGTGTCGAGGTCGAGCCCGGCGTCCCCGGGCACGGCCAGCGCGTCATGGGCCAGGGTGTGCAGCTCGCTGTCGCCGCCGTCGAGGGCGAGTACGGTCGCGCCGCCCCGGCGTGCGTCGTTCACCCGCTCCAGCAGGCCCGCCCCGGGGTCCCCCGGGGTGACGACCAGCAGCGTCTCACCGCGTCCGGCGCCCTCCAGCCGTCCGAGCCCCACGGACAGATGGGCCGGGACCGGGCCGTCCGGCACCCGGTGGCGGACCAGGGTGGGGGACAGCTCGGGCAGCCCGGACCAGGCGGCCTCGTCATCGAGGTGCGCGGCCAGATGCCAGGGCTCGTACTCCTCGCTGCCGACCAGCAGCAGCCCGCCCTCCCGCGGTCCCACCGAGGCGCGCAGCGATCCGGCGAAGCGGCGGGTGGTCTGCAACCACTCGGTCCCGGCGAGCACTTCGCGCAGCAGCGCGACCCGTACGGCGTCCATGGCAACCGCATCCTGCCGGGGCGAGCGGTGCGGCAGCGGCGGTTCGCGGCAGTGTCACCCCTTCGAGCGGCGGCTTCCGTTCAGCCCCAGATAACCGGCGTAGAGCAGCTGGACGACACCGAGGCAGGCCACCACCATCGCGGTCTTGAACTCATTGACGAAGGGGATGTCGAGCTCCCCGTCCAGCAGCCACAGGACCGCTCCACCGGCGAGGGTGAGCGCGCCTTCGAGGAAGTTCTTGGGGGCCGGTGCCATGGTGGGGATCCTTACGCGTGGTGGGGGACGGAACGGAGTTCACGCTATGGCCGCGCCACCGCCCGCTCCTCGGCCCCGCGGAGGAGATCATTTCGGTCCGCCGTCCGTCGTCGGGAGGACCCCGGCTCCTCCCGGCCGCTTGAGGCCCGGCCCCGCCATCGCCAACTGTTCATGTGCCGTCTCTTGACGGTGTGTTGGACAAACCCTAAGGTCACCGCACACAAGGGACGTCCTACGTCCCATATTTCCGGCTCGGTACTCGATTGCGACGGGGCATCGGGAGGGTCTGATGGCGAACGGCGCGGCGGTCCGCCCGTACGAGATGTCCGTCCCCTACCGGGCGGGGGCCGGGGGATACGCGAGCTACCGGATCCCGGCGGTGGTGCTGACCCGCGCCGGGACGGTCCTCGCCTTCGCCGAGGGACGGGTGGGCTCCTCCGCCGACCACGGGGACATCGACCTGGTGGTCAGAGGGTCCGCCGACGGCGGGCGCACCTGGGGCGCGTTACGGGTCGTCACCCGCAACGGCGGCGGTACGGCGGGCAATCCGGCCCCCGTGGTCCTCACCGGCGGCGCCCATGACGGCCGGATCCTCCTGGTGCAGGTGCACAGCGCCGCGTCCGCCACCGAGGACCGGATCCGGCGCGGTGAGGTCTCCGCCGCCGACGGACGGCGGGTGTGGGTCGTCCACAGCGATGACGACGGCGCCACCTGGAGTGCGCCGCGTGAGATCACCCAGCAGACCAAACGGCCCGGATGGCGCTGGTACGCCACCACTCCCGGCCACGCACTCCAGCTGCGCCACGGCCCCCACGCGGGCCGGATCGTGGTCCCGGCCAACCACTCGACTCCACCGACCGTCCCCGGCGACGACGGGACCGAGGGCCGCTACAACGGCGGACACGCGCTGCTCAGCGATGACGGGGGCGCGACCTGGCGGATCGGCTATGTGGACGACAACCCCGACGGCTATGTCAACGTCAACGAGACGACCGCCGCCGAACTGCCGGACGGCACCCTCTACGTCAACACCCGTACCGAGGCGAACGCCCCCGGCACCCGGGCCGACGCCCGTTCGCTGGACGGCGGCGCCACGCTGACCGCCCCCTTCCGCCCGCAGGCCGGGCTGGTCACCCCCGTCGTGGAGGGCTGTGTACTGCACCCGGGCACCCCGGACGTGCTGCTGTACTCCGGCCCGGCCGACCCCGGGCACCGGGCGCTGATGACGCTGCGGGCCAGCCGGGACGGCGGGGTCACCTGGCGGCCGGTGCACACCGTGGACGGGCTGCCCGCCGCCTATTCGGATCTGGTCCGGCTCGATGAGCACACGGTCGGACTGCTCTACGAGACCGGCGACTTCAGCGCCTACTCGACCATCACGTTCCGGCGCATTCCGATGGAGGAGCTGGTATGAGCGCACCAGACGTACAGGGGCCGGGGGCACCGCGCCGCGCCGTCCTCGGCGGAGCGGCCGCCATGGCCGCCGGGTTCGCCCTGACGGGTTGCGGTTCGGACGACGACGGCGAGCCCGAGGGCCGTGAGAAGGGCGAGAAGATCACCCTCACCTTCTGGTCCTGGGTGCCGGGCATCGACAAGCCCGTCGCCCTGTGGAACCGCCGCCATCCCGAGGTGCGGGTCGAGGTCGAGAAGGTCTCGGCGGTCGACGGCGCGCAGTACGCGAAGATGCACGCCGCCATCAAGGCGGGCAATCCGCCGGACCTCGGCCAGATCGAGTACCCGGTCGTCCCCAGCTTCCTCGTCGACAACGGGCTCCTCGACCTCACCCGCTACGGGGTGGCCGCCCACAAGGACCGGTTCATCGGCTGGCAGTGGCAGCAGTCCGTCTTCGGCAAGGCCGTCTACGCCGTACCCCAGGCGTCCGGCCCGATGGGGCTGTTCCTGCGCCGGGACCTCTTCGACAAGTGGGCCATCGAACCCCCCGCCACCTGGGACGACTACGCCGAAGCCGCCGAGGCGGTCCGCCGGAGGGGCGCCTGGATCGAGACCTTCTCGGCCACCAACGGCAACCGCTTCGCCGGACTCGCCTGGCAGGCCGGGGCGCGCTGGTTCCGCACCGAGGGCGACACCTGGATCGTCTCCCTCGACGACGAACCCACCCGGAAGGTCGCCGACTACTGGGACGACCTGGTCCGGCAGAAGCTGATCAAGACCATTCCGGACCGGCAGAACGCCTGGTACAAGGACATCCAGACCGGGGCCATGGCCTCCTGGCTCGGCGCCAGCTGGGGGGACGCGCTGCTCGTCGGCAACGCGCCCCGGACCGCCGGGAAGTGGCGGGTGGCGCCCATGCCGCAGTGGGAGAAGGGCGGCCACGCCCACGCCAACTGGGGCGGCTCCACCACCGCCGTCTTCGCCGGGACCAGGTACCCGAAGGACGCGCTGGAGTTCGCGATCTGGCTCAACACCGACCCGGACTCCATCGCGCTGCTGATCGAGAACGGCTACGGCACCCCCGGCGCCAGGAAGGGCTACGCCACCTCCGACCTCGATGTGCACAAGGACTTCTTCGGCGGTCAGACCTACAGCCGGGTCTTCGCGGAGGCGAGCCGGGGCGTGGACACCAGCTGGCGTTGGGGACCGGCCACCGACACCCTCTACCAGCGGCTGGGCGACGCCTTCACCGCCGCCGTCGGCAGCGGCGGCAGCTTCCGTTCCGCCCTGGCCAAGGTGCAGGGCGAGACGGTCCGGGACCTTGCGGAAAAGGGCCTGAAGGCGGAGGCCGGGTGAAACGGCCCAGCCGGACGGAGATCCGCGGTGCGCGGGCGGCGGCCGGATTCCTGCTGCCGTTCCTCGCGCTGTTCCTCCTCTGCTTCATCGCACCCATCGGCTACGCGCTCTACGAGAGCGTGCTGAAGGTCGAGCGCACCGGCCCGCTGGGCCTCGGCGGAGAGACCCGTGAGGTGTGGGCGGGCTTCTCCAACTACGCCCACGCGCTGGAGGACGACCGGTTCACCACCGGATTCGGCCGGGTGCTGCTCTTCGGGGCGGTGCAGATCCCGCTGATGATCGCCTTCGCCACCGCGCTCGCCCTGCTGCTGGAGGCGGCGTCGGCGCGCTGGGCCGGGTTCTTCCGGACCGCGTTCTTCCTGCCCTACGGCGTCCCCGGGGTGATCGCGTCCATCCTGTGGGGCTTCCTCTACGTCCCCGGGATCAGCCCACTGGTGGAACTGGCCGACGCGGCGGGCTGGGAGGTGGACTTCCTGGGCCGCTCCGCCGTGCTGTGGTCCATCGCCAACATCGTCACCTGGCAGTTCACCGGCTACAACATGCTGGTGCTGATCGCCCAGCTCAAGGCCGTCCCGGGGGAGCTGTACGAGGCGGCGCGGATCGACGGGGCGAGCGCCTGGCAGGTGGCCCGGCACATCAAACTGCCGCTGATCCGGCCCGCCTTGGTGCTCACCACCGTCTTCAGCCTGATCGGCACCCTCCAGCTCTTCGCCGAGCCCAAGGTGCTCAAACCGCTCAGCAACTCCATCGACTCCGGCTACACCCCCAATCTCGCCGCCTACAACGAGGCGTTCACCAGCAACAACCAGCACATCGCGGCGGCGGAGGCGGTGCTGCTCGCGCTGGTGGCGTGTGTGCTGTCCTTCGGCTTCCTCCGGCTGGTGGGACAGCGCGGAAGGGACGGTGAGGACAGGTGACCACCGGGCTCACCGAGGACGCCCCGGCCGACGGCGCGCCGGGGGCGGATACCCGTCCGCCGGGGAGGCGCCGTTCCGGCCGTCATGGCCGGACCGGCCGTGGCGCGGGGCCGCGGCCGCCGCTGCGGTACCGGATCATCACCGTCTCGCTGCTCGCCGTCGCCGCCCTGTACTTCCTCACCCCCGTCTACTGGCTGGCCGTCTCCGCCACCAAGTCCAGCAGCGATCTCTTCGGCACCTTCGGCTTCTGGTTCCACGATCCGCGCCCACTGGACCGCCTCCGGCAGGTGCTCACCCACGACGACGGAATCTACGTCCGCTGGTTCCTCAACAGCCTGCTGTACGCGGGTGTCGGCGCCCTCGTCGCCACCCTGCTGTCGGCCGCCGCGGGCTACGCCCTGGCCGTCTACCGCTTCCCCGGCCGGGAGGCCGTCTTCAACGTGGTGCTCGCCGGAGTGCTCATCCCCGGCACCGCGCTGGCCCTGCCGCTGTATCTGCTCTTCAGCGAAGTGGGTCTGGCCAACACCTACGCCGCGGTGCTCATCCCCAGCGTCGTCAGCCCCTTCGGCGTCTATCTGTGCCGGATCCACGCGGCCGCCGCCGTCCCCGGCTCCCTGCTGGAGGCGGCGCGTATCGACGGGGCGGGCGAGGCCCGGATCTTCACCACGCTGGGGCTGCGGCTGATGACCCCGGCTCTGGTCACCGTGTTCCTCTTCCAGTTCGTGCACATCTGGAACAACTTCTTCCTGCCGCTGGTGATGCTCTCCGACTCCGATCTCTATCCGGTCCAGCTGGGGCTGACCTCCTGGCAGGGCTACGCCGACCGGCAGCCGGAGCTCTACCAGTACACGGTGGGCGGTGCGCTGCTGTCCGTACTGCCGCTGATGGTGCTGATGGGCGTCCTCCAGCGGTACTGGCGCACCGGGTTGACAGAGGGGAGCGTGAAGGCGTGAGACGGGCGTGACAGTATCGCTGTCATGACTACTTCCGATGGTGCGACTCCCGAGACCACCGCCCCCGCGAAGAAGGCGCCCGCCAAGGACCCGTGGGACCTCCCCGATGTGTCCGGCCTGGTCGTCGGCGTGCTCGGCGGTACCGGTGACCAGGGCCGCGGTCTGGCCTACCGGCTGGCCAGGGCGGGCCAGAAGGTGATCATCGGCTCGCGTGCCGCCGAGCGCGCCCGGACCGCCGCCGAGGAGCTCGGCGGCGCCGGACTGGGCATCGAGGGCGCGGACAACGCCGAATGCGCCCGGCGCAGCGACATCGTGATCGTCGCCGTGCCGTGGGACGGACACGCCAAGACGCTGGAGTCGCTGCGCGAGGAGCTCGGCGGCAAGCTGGTCGTCGACTGCGTCAACCCGCTGGGCTTCGACAAGAAGGGCGCGTACGCCCTGAAGCCGGAGGAGGGCAGCGCCGCCGAGCAGGCCGCCGCCCTGCTGCCGGACTCCCGGGTCACCGCCGCCTTCCACCATCTGTCGGCCGTGCTGCTCCAGGACCCGGAGATCGAGCGGATCGACACCGATGTGATGGTGCTGGGCGAGGTCCGCGCGGACACCGACATCGTCCAGGCGCTGGCCGCGCGCATCCCCGGGATGCGGGGCGTCTTCGCGGGCCGGCTGCGCAACGCCCACCAGGTCGAGTCGCTGGTGGCCAATCTGATCTCGGTCAACCGCCGCTACAAGGCCCACGCGGGTCTGCGGGTCACCGACGTCTGACGGATGTCCGGCGACGACCCGTGTGACGGGCATGGGGGGCGCGAACGGGGCATGGGGGACAATGTCCGGGAAGCCGAGAACACCCCCCGACAGGAGCCGCACCCCATGCCCCGCCTCGCGATCTACGCCCTCGTCGTCTGCGTCCTCGCCATCGCCGCGGCCGTGGTGTCCTTCTCCCGGGGCAGTTTCCTGGGGGTGGTGTGGATCCTGCTCGCGGGTGTCTCCTCCAATATGACCTGGTACTACGTGCGCAAGGCGCGGATGGACCGGGCCGAGGCGCGCGAGGTCACCGGCTGACCGAGGCGCCGGCGGCCCAGTGCCGGGGGCCTAGCCGCTGATCCCCGGGATCTGTGGCTCGCCCTGCCAGAACCTGAAGAACTCCTGGCCCCAGTAGGTGTCCCATTCGGTCACCCCCATCGCCCCCATGATCGCGTCCACCGCGTCGAAGAAGGCCTGGTTGACCCCCGGGATCCACAGCACCCCGAAGACCGCCAGCAGTCCGAACGGCGCGTACGGCTCCACCTGCCGCCGCACCCGGTACGACAGCCACGGCTCGATCACCCCGTAGCCGTCCAGCCCCGGCACCGGCAGCGAGTTCAGGATCGCGGCGGTGACCTGGAGCAGCGCCAGGAACGCCAGCGCGTACCGGAACACCTCCGGCATCCCGTCCACCGTGCCCAGCCAGAACGGCGCGGTCAGCGCGGCGGCGAACAGCACGTTGGTGAGCGGCCCGGCGGCCGAGATCAGACTGTGCTTCCACCGCCCCCGGATCCGGTGCCGCTCGATGAACACCGCACCGCCCGGCAGTCCGATCCCGCCCATGATCACGAAGATGACGGGCAGCACGATGCTCAGCGCGACATGCGTGTACTTCAGCGGGTTCAGGGTCAGGTACCCCTTGGCCCCGATCGACAGATCACCGCCGTGCAGCGCGGTGCGGGCATGCGCGTACTCGTGCAGACACAGCGAGACGATCCAGCCGGAGACGACGAACAGGAACACGGCGAAGCCGGGGCTCGCGGAGTAGTCCGTCCACACCGCCCACGCGGATACGCCCATGATCGCGACCAGACCGAGGAAAACGGGGCTGATCCGCCGGTCACGGCGGCTTACTGCGGTGGTCATCGGGTGGGGTCTCCGTGGTGGGGGGTGCGGTTGCCAGGGGAGGAACGTGGACCAGTGTGCGTGGAGTTCCTGGCCGCGCGGAGCCGGTGTGACGGGCGTCACGCACTCCGTCCGCCCTCCGGGGCGGGATCCCGCCCCGGGGAGCGGGACGACCGTCGACCAGAATGGGCCCGTGCGCTACGGCATCCTCGGCACCACCCAGGCCCACCGTGACGACGGCACCCCCGTCGCCCTCGGTGGCGCGCGGCTGCGGGCGCTGCTGACCGCCCTCGCGCTGAACCCCGGACGACCGCGCACCGCCGGTGCCCTCATCGCCGACATCTGGGACGACGACCCGCCCGCCGACGGGCACGGCGCGCTCCAGGCCCTCGTCGGACGGCTGCGCCGGGCGCTGGGCAAGGAGTCCGTGGCCTCCGCCCCGGACGGCTACCGGCTGGGCGCCGGCCGCGACGACGTCGATCTGCACCGCTTCGAGCGGCTCACGGACGAGGGCGTCCGCGCCCTCGCCGACGGTGCCCCGGAGCGGGCCGCCGACCTCCTCGGCGCGGCCCTCGCGCTGTGGCGCGGGCCCGCCCTCGTGGACCTGCCGGGCGGCGCGGCGACGGCCACCCGCGCCGAGGCCCGCCGTCTGGACGCGCGCCGCGCACGGTTCGCCGCCGACCTCGCGCTCGGCCGCGCCGCGCGGATCCTCCCGGCGCTGTCCGAGCTGTGCGACACTCATCCGCTGGACGAGCCCCTGCACGCGCTGCGCATCCGGGCCCTGAGGGACGCGGGCCGCCCGGCGGAGGCGCTCGCGGCGTACGAGTCGATCCGCGCCGAGATCGCCACGCGACTGGGCGCGGACCCCGGCCCCGATCTGAGAGCCCTCCACGCTTCCCTGCTCACCCCCACGCCTGTCCCGTACCCCGCGCCCCCGACGGGCCCGGTGGCTCCGGACACCTCGGCCGCGCCCGCTGCCCCGGCGTACCCCGCGCCCGCGACGGGCCCGGCTGCCCCGGGCAACCCGGTCAGCCCGGCGCCCGCCGCTTCGGCGGACTCGGTGTCCCCGGCGGCTCCGACCCGTCCCGCACTCCCGGCGGGTTCGCAGGCCCCCTCGGCCCCCACTGCCCCGGCCGCCCCGGCGCGTCCCGCGCCCCCGTCGGCGCCCGCCGTTCCAGGGGACTTCGCGGCCGGCGTGAACCCGGCCGCACCGGGCGGGTCCCTGGGCCCGGCGAGCACCGGTGCTCGCGCGGACTCAGCGTCTCCGGCGGCTCCGGACATCCCGGCCGCGCCCACTGCCCCGGCGGCCCCGGGCGGACCCCCGGGTCCGGCCGCCTCCCACGGGGTCGCGGATCACTCGGTCGCGGGGTCGGGGCCGGGGTCCCCGGACCCCACGGCCTCCGCGGGCACGCGTGCCGTTCCGGCCGGCCCGTCCGGGGGCGGGAATCTGCGGGCCCGGCTGACCAGCTTCGTGGGGCGGGAGGCCGAGTTGGCGGGGTTGCGTGGGGATCTCGCGGAACATCGGCTGGTGACCCTGCTCGGACCCGGTGGGGCCGGGAAGACACGGTTGTCGCAGGAGGCCGCCGACGCCGTCGGAGCCGCCTGGCCGGACGGGGTCTGGCTGGCCGAACTGGCTCCCGTCGACGACCCCGCGACCGTCCCGGAGACGGTGCTCACCGCACTCGGCGGACGCGAGACCGTCATCCGCGGCACCGCCGCCGAGGGGCTGCGGGCCGCCGCCGACCCCGCGAGCCACGACCCGCTCAACCGGCTCGTGGAGCACTGCGAACCCCGCCGCATGCTGCTCGTGCTCGACAACTGCGAACACCTCGTCGAGGCCGCCGCCCGGCTCGCCGACACACTGCTCGCCCGCTGCCCCGGTGTCACCGTCCTGGCCACCAGCCGTGAACCCCTCGCCGTACCCGGGGAGTTGCTCCGGCCCGTCGAACCGCTGCCGGACCCGGTCGCGCTGCGGCTGCTCCAGGACCGGGGCGCGGCGGCACGGCAGGGGTTCCGTACGGAGGACGACCCGGCGGCCTGTGCCGAGATCTGCCGTCGCCTCGACGGTCTGCCGCTGGCCATCGAACTGGCCGCCGCCCGGCTGCGGTTGCTCACCCCGCGGCAGCTCGCCGACCGGCTCGACGACCGTTTCCGTCTGCTGACCAGCGGCAGCAGGACCGTGTTGCCGCGGCAGCAGACCCTCAGGGCGGTCGTCGACTGGTCCTGGGACCTGCTCGACGACCGTGAACGCACCGTCCTGCGCCGGCTGTCGGTCTTCGCGGGCGGCTGCGAACTCCAGGCGGCCGAAGCGGTCTGCGCGGACCCGGCCCGCGGCGCCGGCACGGTCGATCCCCGTGATGTGGCCGCCCTGCTGGGTTCACTTGTCGATAAGTCGCTTGTCGTGGCCGCCCCCGCGATGACGACCGGCGAGATGCGCTACCGGCTGCTGGAGACCGTCGCCGAGTACGCGGGCGAGCGCCTGGACGAGGCGGGGGAGCGGACCGCCGTCGAGGGCCGCCACCTCATCGCCTACCGGGAGCTGGCCCGCACCACCGACCCGTTGCTGCGCGGCCCCGCCCAGCGCGCCGGGCTGGACCGGCTGGAGAGCGAACACGAGAACCTGCGCACCGCGCTGCGCCGCGCCGTCGCCGCCCGCGACGAGCAGGAGGCGCTGTGCCTGGTGCTCTCCCTCGGCTGGTTCTGGAACCTGCGCGGACACCGCGCCGACGCCCGGCACTGGGCCACGGCCGCCGCCGGCCTCGGTCCTGACCCGTTCCTGCCGCCGGTGGCCCCCGCCCCGCCGCTGCTCCGGAGCGGTATCGACGCCCCGCCCCCGATGCCGCCCGAGCTGCTGGCCGAAGCGCGGCGCGGAGTGCGGCTGTTCGCCCTGGCCAACATCGAGGGCGACCTGCAGTCCATGGCGAACGACACCGCACAGCGCGAGCTGGAGGGGATCGTCGCCGCCTACCGGGCGGGACTGCCGCAGACCTGCCGCCTCCCGGGGCTCCTGTGGTTCTTCGCGGTGATCATCAAGGGCGACTTCGGCCTGCTGCGCGGGATGGCCGACGAAACGGTGCGCACCTGCCGGGAGCTGGGCCACACCTGGGAGCTGGCCTTCGCACTCCAGCTGCGCGCCAAGCTGCTCAACGAGCGCGGCGACGGGACCCGGGACGGGACCCCCGACGCCGACGAGAGCCTGGAGATCTTCCTCCGGCTCGGTGACTCCTGGGGCGCGGCCGAGGCGCTGTCCGGCCGCGGCGAGACCCGGGAGCAGCGGGGCGAGGGCGCGGCCGCCGCCGAGGACTACCGGGCGGCGATCCGCTGTGCCGAGGAACTCGGCGCCCATGAGCAGGTGGTGCTGCTCCGGTGCCGGCTGGCCGGGGTGCTCGTGGAGTTCGGGGACGAGGAGGAGGCCGCCGGGGGCGAGCGGACGCTGCGCGAGGTGGTCGAACGGGGGCCGCAGGCGGGCGCCGAGGCCCTGTCGTACGCCCGGATGCACCTGGCGCTGCGCTACGGCACGACGGGCCGGTTCGCCGAGGCGCGCGCCGAGCTGGGCGCGCTGTACGCGGAGTTCGCGATCCGGGCGCTGCCGCTGTTCCAGGGCGTGACGGAGGGGATGCTCGCCTGGCTGGACCTGGAGGAGGGGCGGCCGGACGAGGCCCTTGAGAGGGTGCGGACCGCGCTGGTGAAGACGACGGGCCGGATGACCGAGCTGGTCGCGCCGTTCCTCCCGGTGACCCAGTTGCTGACCGGGGCCGAGGCGCTGGGCCGGCTCGGCGGTGCGGAGCGTGCCGGCACCACGGCGCGGCTGCTGGGGGCGTACGACGAGCTGCGCCGCGATCAGCACCAATGGCGTTCCGCTGTCGAACGGATGAGCCGGGAGCACACCGAGGCCACGGCGCGGGCGGAGCTGGGGGACGCGGCGTACGAGCGGGCATACGGCGAGGGCACCGCCCTGACGCTGCCCGAAGCCATCGCTCTGCTCTGAGCCCGGCCCGGTGCGCGGGCCGATGTCCCGCGTCACCCGCTCGGCGCCGGTGCGTGGTCCTCCTCGTGCGCGTGCTCCTCCGGACGCGCGAGCCGTTCGTCCGGTGTGTCGGCCGGGCGCCAGAGCGTGAGGGCTACCGTCACCAGCAGATTGGCCGCGAGCGCGAGGAGGCCCGCGTTCACGCCGTGGAAGGGGTCGCGGTCGGTGAAGACGAACCAGAACACCAGCCCCACGCCGACCGCGATCCCCGCCACCGCCGCGAGCGCCGACATCCGGCGCCACAGCAGTGCGATCAGCACGGCGGGCAGCAGTTGGGCCATGCCCTCGTAGCTGAGCACGGACAGCCGGACCAGCGCGGTGGGGAAGGCGTAGGTCATCACCAGCGCCACCACCCCGGCCAGCAGGGTGACCGCCTGGGACAGCTCCCGCTGGCGCGCCGCCGTCCGCGGATGGGCGCCCAGCACCGAACGCCCCCACATGGTCCCGATGACCAGCATGAAGACGGCCGTCGGCACGATCGAGGAGAGCGCCCCGGCGGCGCCGATCACCCCGAGCAGCCAGGCGGGCATGTCCTTGCTGATCATTTCGAAGAGCGCGAGGTTGGAGTCCCCGAGCCCCGGGGCGACGAAGAGGGCGGCCATGCCGAGCAGCACCGGGACGAACAACAGCACCTGGTAGAACGGCATCAGCATGGCGTTGCGCCGCAGCACCTGCGCGCTGCGCGCCCCGAGGAACCCGGCCACCTGGGTCGGGAAGACCGTGTAGACCACGCCGTTGAGCACCGCGGTGGAGATGAACCAGCTCAGCCCGAGCGCCTTGTCGGCGGGGCCGGGCAGGGTCAGCCAGGCGCCGCGTTCGGCGGTGAGCCGGTGCAGCAGATCGCCGTAGCCGCCGAAGTGGTGCAGCGGGACGTATACGAAGACGACCGCGAGCGTGACGACGACCAGGCTGTCCTTGAGCACCGAGACCCACGCACTGCCGCGCAACCCGCTGACGAGGACGAACACTTCGGAGATCAGGAACGCCAGCAGATAGGCGAGGGACAGCCCGATCGTGCCGTAGCTGACGGTGGCGACCACCACACCCATACCGGTGATCTGGAGCTGGATGTACGGCAGCACGAACACCGTGGCCAGCACCGCGATGACCGCGCCGAACCAGGGCGCGGCGAAGCGGTGGGCCACGATGTCGCTGATGTTGTGCAGTCCGTGGGTGCGGGCGTAGGACCACAGGACCGGCCCCACGAGATAGCTGACCGTCATGCCGATGGAGAGGTAGGCCACCACGTACAGCCCGGACAGGCCGTGGGTGTACGACCACCCGGCGGCCCCGAGGTAGCTGAAGCTGGTGTACGTCTCACCCGCCATCAGCACCAGCGTGAGGACCAGGCCCATACTGCGGCCGCCGACGGACCAGTCGGCGAGGTCGCGGCCTGACCGGCCGCGGGCGGCGGCGATCCCCAGGCCGAGGGTGGCGGCCATGAACAGGCCCAGGACGGAGACCGAGACGGCCGCGTCCGCGCTCATCGGACCCCGCCCTCCGCCGTACCGGCCGGGCTCTCACCGTCCGCCGGGCTGCGGCCCCGGTCGCGGTCCCGCGCCGCCAGCCACACCGGGTCCCGCCGGGCGGCGAGCCAGACGAACACCGGGGTGAGCAGGGTGGCGACCAGCAGCCACAGCGCGAGGAAGGGGATGCCGAGCAGGGTGGGGTGCACCCGGTTGGCGAACGGAAGGACACCGAGGTAGGCCAGCGGTGTGCCCGCCAGCCACCACAGGGACTTCCGGTTCCGGAACAGACTCCGGGACGCGTTCGTGGGCAAGGCTGCTCTTTCCTCCGTGACGGCCGGGCGCGGTGCGGCCTGGTCCCCGGGGCGGCGTCACGGCCGGCGGCCCCGGCCGCCGACAGGTGTGCTGCCCCCTGTGCAGCACACATGATCGGCGGTCGGGACCGGAGGAGGTACCCCCACCCCCTCAGGTGGTCTTGTTGCGGAACTTGGCGACCGCGAGCGGAGCCGTGATCACCGTGATGGCCACCGCCCACACCAGACAGACGGTCACCGGATGGGCGATCGCGCCCTCGCCCCGGGTCAGCGCCCGCGCGGCATCCGCGAGCTGGGACAGCGGGTTGTACTTGGTGAAGGACTGCAGCCAGCCGGGCATGGTGTTGGTCGGCGCGAAGATGGACGAGCCGAACTGAAGCGGCATGATCACCAGCATGCCGATGCCCTGGACCGCCTGGGGGGTCTTCATGGACAGTCCGAGCAGCATGAAGATCCAGGTCAGCGAGGAGCCGAAGAGAAGCGAGAGGGCGATCGCGCCCAGCAGCTGCACCGGACCGGTCTCGAGGTCGAAGCCCATGAGGAAGCCCATGGCCAGCAGGATGAGGGTGGACACCAGCATCCGGCCGGTCTCCACGACCAGCTTGGCGATCAGCACCGAGGAACGGGCGATCGGCATCGTCCGGAATCGGTCCATGACCCCCTTCTGGAAGTCGTCGTTGACACCGGTGCCGACCGACATCGCGATGTTCAGACCGCCCATCGCCATCATCCCGGGGATGAAGTAGTTGACGTACGCTCCCCGGTCGCCCTGCGCCACCGCGCCGCCGAAGACGTAGACGAACAGCAGCGAGAAGATGATGGGCATCAGCACGGCGTCGAACATCGACTCCGGGTCCTGCTTGATCTGCAGGGCGTTCCGGCGGACCAGCGCACCGATGTGGCGCAGATTGGCCCGCAGTCCGATCCGGCCCTCGCCGGGAAGCGCCTTGGCGGGCGCGGTCATCGTTGCCGCGCTCATGCGGCGACCTCCTCTACGACGTCGTGCGTGGTGGTCTCGTCCTCGGGGGTGGAGGTCTTCTGGCCGGTGATGGCGAGGAACACCTCGTCGAGGCTGGGCAGATGGGTGTCGATCCCGGCGATGGTGAAACCACGCTCACCGAGCAGTCCGATCACCGCGGTCAGCTGCTCATCGCTGATGATGGGCACGTTGACCAGGCCCTCCTCGGTGTCCGCGGTGGCGCTGCCGACCCCGTCGAGACCGGCCTGGGCGATGGCGCCGACCATGCGGGACAGCTCCAGGGGGTCGGAGGGGCGGATCTGGAGGGTGCGCCCGCCGACCTTCGCCTTGAGCTCGTTGACCCGGCCCTCGGCGATGACCTTGCCGCGGTCGATGACCGTCAGATCGTGGGCGAGCTGCTCGGCCTCCTCCATGTACTGGGTGGTGAGCAGCACGGTGGTGCCGTCGGTGACCATCCGCCTGACCTCGTCCCACACCTCGTTGCGGGTGCGGGGGTCCAGACCGGTGGTCGGCTCGTCCAGATAGAGCACCGAGGGCCGCCCGATCATGGACGCGGCCAGGTCGAGCCTGCGGCGCATACCGCCGGAATAGGTGCGCGCGGCCCGCTTGGCGGCGTCGGTCAGCGAGAACCGCTCCAGCATCGCGTCCGCGCGGCGGCGGGCGTCCTTGCGGGGCAGATCGAGCAGCCGCCCGATCATGTAGAGGTTCTCCCAGCCCGACAGCTTCTCGTCCACCGAGGCGTACTGCCCGGTGAGCCCGATGGTGCGGCGCAGCTGGCGGGGCTGCTTCACCACGTCGTACCCGGCCACCACGGCGGTCCCGGCATCGGGCACCAGCAGGGTGGACAGACAGCGGACGAGGGTGGTCTTCCCGGCCCCGTTCGGACCGAGCACACCGAGGACAGTGCCCTCCGGGACCTCCAGGTCGACGCCGTCGACCGCTTTGGTGTCACCGAAGTGCTTGACCAGCCCCCGAACTTCGACGGCGATGCCGCCCCTGATCGTGTGTTCCTGTCGCTTCATGCCCTCACCATGACAGCGGCCACCGACAGACCACCGACAGACGGCAGACAGGCTGTGCACAGACGCCGGACAGCCCGCCGACGGGGGAAGATCGGCGGGCTGTCGGTGTACCGCGGTGGCTCACCGGGGCCGCTCACGGCCCCCGGACGGGTCAGCGGAAGGAGTGCTCCGCGGTCGGGTACGCCCCGCCGACCACGTCCTCCGCGAAGGCCCGTGCGGCGTCGCCGAGGCTCTGGCGCAGCTGGGCGTACTGCTTGACGAAGCGCGGCACCCGGCCGTCGGTCATCCCCGCCATATCGGTCCACACCAGGACCTGGGCGTCGCAGTCGGGGCCGGCGCCGATACCGACGGTGGGGATGTGCAGCGAGCGGGTCACCTCGGCGGCCAGCTCGGCCGGGACCAGCTCCAGGACGACCGCGAAGGCGCCCGCGTCCTGCACCGCCTTGGCGTCCCGCAGCAGCTGCTGGGCGGCCTCCTCGCCGCGTCCCTGGACGGGGTAGCCGCCGTAGGCGTTGACGGACTGCGGGGTGAGGCCGACATGGGCCATCACCGGGATCCCGGCCTGGACCAGCAGCTCGATCTGGTGGGCGGAGCGCTCACCGCCCTCCAGCTTCACCGCGCCGACCCCGGCGTCCTTGATCAGCCGGGTGGCGTTGCGCAGGGCCTGGACCGGGCCCTCCTGGTAGGACCCGAAGGGCAGGTCGCCGACGATGAGGGCGCGCTTGGTGCCGCGTACGACGGCGGCGGACAGCAGGGTCATCTCGTCCATCGTGACGGGCACGGTGGACTCGTAGCCGAGGTGGCAGTTGCCCATCGAGTCGCCGACCAGCATCACCGGGATGCCCGCCTGGTCGAAGACGGAGGCGGTCATCGCGTCGTAGGCGGTGAGCATGGGCCACTTCTCGCCGCGCTCCTTGGCGGCCGAGATGTCACGGACGGTGATGCGGCGGGATCCGGTCCCTCCGTACAGTGCCTTGGCGGCCGCTGCCGGACCGTTTCCGCTGCTGCCGGACTGATTCTGCGCAGGGCTGACGTGCGTCATTGCGACGGCTCCTGTTCGTCATCTCGAGGCGCCCTGACGGCGTCCCCGGACCACCCCCATGCTGGCACGGCTCCGGGCGGGGGGAAAGTGGGTCCGGGAGGTCCGGCCGGTGGCCTTGGCCACCCCCGCCCCGGCCCCTGGCTCCCCGCCCTGAAGCTCCTCCATTGGCCAAAGCATCGCAAAGAGTTTTCAATACGAGACGGATCCGTATCGTAACTGTCCTAGCCTGGCCGGTATGGCAACCCCTTCCGATACCCAGGACGCCTCCGGCGGGTCCGGCGTCTCCGAGGCGATCCACCGCAGACGGTGGGCGATCCTCGTCGTCCTGATGTTCAGCGTCCTGGTCGTCGTCCTCGACAACTCCATACTCAACGTGGCGATGAAGACCATCGCCTCGCCCGAACCCACCGGTCTCGGCGCCACCCAGTCCGAGCTGGAGTGGGCGATCAACTCCTACACCCTGGTCTTCGCCGGGCTGCTGTTCACCGCCGGACTTCTCGGTGACCGGCTGGGCCGCAAGAAGGTGCTGCTCGGCGGGATGGCCGTATTCGGCATCGGCTCGGTGCTGGCCGCGTTCTCCGGCTCGCCCGGCGAGCTGATCGGCTTCCGCGCGCTGATGGGCCTGGGCGCCGCCTTCGTGATGCCCGCGACCCTCGCCATCCTGGTCAACGTCTTCGAGCGCGAGGAGCAGGCCAAGGCCATCGGCATCTGGGTCGCCGCGGTCGGCCTCGCCATCGCCATCGGCCCGATCACCGGCGGACTGCTGCTCGAGCACTTCTGGTGGGGCTCGGTCTTCTTCGTCAACGTCCCGGTCGTCATCGTCGGGCTCATCGCGATGGTGCTGCTGGTACCCGACTCCAAGGACCCCCGGCCCGGACGGCTGGACCCGCTGGGCGTGGTGCTCTCCGTGATCGGTCTGGTGCTGCTGGTCTACGGCATCATCAAGGGCGGCCAGATCGCCGACTTCGCCGACCCCCAGGTGCTGGCCACGATCGGCGGCGGGCTCGCCGTGCTCACCGTGTTCGTCCTGCACGAGAAGCGCAGCGACCACCCCTCGATCGACGTCGGCTACTTCCGCAAGCCCGCCTTCTCGGCCGCCATCGCCGCCATCGCCCTGGTCTTCTTCGCCCTCATGGGCGTGACCTTCTTCATGGTCTTCTACATCCAGAGCGTGCGCGGCTACAGCGCCCTGGAGTCCGGGCTGCTGATCCTGCCGCTGGCCATCGCTCAGCTGATCTTCGCGCCGCGCGCCCGGCTGGTCGTCGAGCGGTTCGGCGCCCGCGCCGTGTGCACCGGCGGCATGCTGCTGGTGGCCGCCGCGATGAGCGGGTTCCTGCTGCTGGACGTGGACAGCCCGATGTGGATCCTGGAGGTGCTGTTCTTCGCCCAGGGCGCCGGGATGGCGCACATCATGCCACCGGTCACCACCTCGATCATGCAGGCGCTGCCCCGGGAGAAGGCCGGTTCCGGCTCGGCGCTGAACAACACCTTCCGGCAGGTGGGCGGTGCGCTCGGCGTCGCCGTCCTCGGCTCGGTGCTCTCCACCGCCTACCGCGAGGGCATCCAGGACACCCTGGACACCGTCCCCGGGCTGCCCGACTCCGTACGGCACACCGCGGGCGAGTCCGTCGAGGCCACCCTCGGCCTCGCCGAGCGGCTCGGCCCCAAGGGCGAGGCGCTGATCGGCCCGGCCCAGGACTCCTTCGTCCACGCCATGCACATCACGGCACTGGGCTCGGCCGGTGTGGCCCTGTTCGGTGCGCTGGTCGTACTAGCCTTTCTGCCCGGCAAGGACAGCGGTGACCAGGCGCCCGAGGGCGGCCGGCCGCGGGAACGGACGGAGGCGGAGGCAAAGCGATGACCGATGTGGCGTCCGATGTGACGGATCTCGGCGACGGGGCTCCGACCGACTCCGCCGTCGCCAAGGTCCGCGGGCGGCCGCGCAGCCCCGCCGCCGACGCCGCGATCATCGAGGCCGCGCTGCGGCTGCTGGAGGAGGGCGCCACGGTCGACGGGCTGTCGATCGAGCGGATCGCGCGCGAGGCGGGCGTCGGCAAGGCCACCGTCTACCGCCGCTGGCCCGGTAAAGACGCCCTGCTGCTCGATGTGCTGCGCTCCCTGGAGGAGGCCGGTCCGGAACCGGCCGGGATCTCGGCCCGCGACGACATCGTCACCATCCTGGAGTTCATGCGGCGGCGCGGACTGGCCAAGCGCAACTCGGCCCTGCTGCGCAGCGTGGTCACCCAGATGCACGCCAACCGCGAACTGTGGCGGGCCTACGAGGAGAACGTCATAGCGGCCCGGCGTGCCTCGCTGCACGAGGTGCTGCGGCGGGGCGTCGAGCGCGGGGAGATCCGCGGCGATGTGGACCTGGAACTGCTCGGTGAGCTGTTCACCGGGCCGATGCTGACCCGCGCCATCCTGCACGAATGGCGGGAACTGCCGGAGGGGCTGGCCGAGAGCATCGTGGACACGGTGCTGGAGGGAGTGTCCCCGCGCGGATAGGGAAGGCGCGCGGGCGGGCTCCCCGCGCGGGTGACGTGCCCCGGTCCGCTGCGGCGGGATGTGTGCCTGTTGTGTCACAACAGGCGCCTGTCCGCCCGGACTCGGAACCCCCGCTCGATCCCCGCTCGTCCTCGACAAGGGGAACCCCTGACGATGGCGTCAGGAAAAGCCCTGGTCATCGCCTATGGTCTTCACCTAGGCGCGGCAGTTGAGGCAGTGAGGGACAGCGAATGGCGCAGGCGAACACGCAGGAGACGGACCGGACCGGGGGCGCCCCCCAGCGCTCCGGCTCCAGGGTCGCCCTTCTGCTGGGCCGGCTCCGCGGCGACCGCGGGATCTGGCGGCGCGGACTGGTGCTCGCGGGTATCGCGGTCCTGCTCGCGCTGGTGATGATCCTCCACGCGGAGATCCCCAACGATGTCGGCAACCTCGGCAGTCTGCTGGAGACCTTCCTGCCCTGGCTCGGACTGCTCATCCCGGTCCTGCTGGTGCTGGGCCTGGTCCGGCGGTCTGCCAGCGCCGTCATCGCGCTGGTGCTGCCGGTCACCGTCTGGCTGAACCTCTTCGGCGGGCTGATGTTCTTCGACAAGGCGGGCCACGGCGGCGACCTGTCCGTCGTCACCCACAATGTCAACGCGGAGAACCGCGATCCGCGCGGCACCGCCGATGTGCTGCGCACCTCGGGTGCCGACGTGGTTGCCCTGGAGGAGCTCACCGGGGACGCGGTGCCGGTCTACGAGCGGGCGCTGAAGGACACCTACCCGTACCACGCGGTGCGCGGCACGGTCGGTGTCTGGAGCAAGTACCGGCTCTCCGCCACCGAACCGGTGGACATCAAGCTCGGCTGGACCCGTGCGCTGCGCACCACCGTCGCCGCGCCGCACGGCGAGGTCGGCGTCTACGTGGCCCATCTGCCGTCGGTGCGGGTGCGGTTCAACGCGGGCTTCACCGCCGGACAGCGCGACGCCAGTGCCGCGGCGCTGGGCCGGGCCATCTCGGGCGAGCGGCTGAAGCGGGTGGTGCTGCTCGGCGATCTGAACGGCACGATGAACGACCGGGCGCTGGCCCCCGTCACCTCCCAGATGCGCTCCGCGCAGGGCGCCGCCGGTGACGGCTTCGGATTCAGCTGGCCCGCCTCGTTCCCGATGGCGCGGATCGACCAGATCATGGTGCGCGGGCTGGACCCGGTGGGGGCGTGGACGCTGAAGGAGACCGGCAGCGACCACCTGCCGGTGTCGGCGTCGGTCGACTTCTGAGACCGGGCCGCCGCGGCCCCGCGGCGGTTCCCGGCTGTTCACCTCGCTGTCGCACCGGGGGAACAAACGGCGTGAGAGACTTTGTTTAGCGGGAGAACATATAGCCCCCCGCAGGGTGGCACACAGCCCCCGCAGGGCGTCTCTCCGCCGTCTTCCGTCGTTGTGAAAGGTCTCTCATGCCCCTGGCACTGCTCGCTCTCGCTGTGAGCGCCTTCGGCATCGGCACCACCGAGTTCGTGATGATGGGCCTGCTGCCCAATGTCGCGGACGATCTGGGCACCTCCGTGCCCACCGCCGGATACCTCGTCTCCGCCTACGCCATCGGCGTCGTGGTCGGCGCTCCGCTGCTCACCGCCCTCGGCTCCCGCGTACCGCGCAAGCGGATGCTGGTGCTGCTCATGGCGCTCTTCACCGTAGGCAACCTCGCCTCCGCGCTGGCGCCCTCCTTCGGGTCGCTGGTGGCGGCGCGGGTGCTCGCGGGACTGCCGCACGGCGCCTTCTTCGGCGTCGGCGCGGTGGTCGCCGCCCGGCTGGTCGCCGAGGAGCGGCGGGCCCGCGCGGTCGCCACCATGTTCCTGGGTCTGACCATCGCCAACATCGTCGGCGTCCCCGTGGCCACTCTGCTCGGCCAGCATCTGGGCTGGCGGGCGACCTTCCTGGTGGTCGCCGGGATCGGGGTGGTGGCCATGGCCGCCATCGCCCGCCTCGTCCCGCAGGTCCCGCTGGACCAGCACGGCGGCCTCCGCCGCGAGCTGGGCGCGCTCCGCGACCGGCAGGTGCTGCTCGGCCTGCTCACCGCCGTCTTCGGCTTCGCCGGGGTGTTCGCCGTCTACAGCTATCTCGCCTCGATGATGACCGAGGTCACCGGCTTCGCCGAGTCCTCCGTCACGGTCGTCCTCGCCCTCTTCGGTATCGGTATGACCCTGGGCGCGCTGGCCGCGGGCCCGCTCACCGACCGCGCCCTGCGGCCCACGCTGTACGGCTCGCTGGCGGCGCTGGCCGTGGTGCTGGTCGTGTTCGACGTCACGGTGCACATCAAGTGGGCGGCGCTGGCCACGGTGGTGGTGCTGGGAGCGGTCGGCTTCATGACCACCACCCCGCTCCAGATGCTGGTCATGAACAAGGCCCGCTCGGCCCCCACCCTGGCCTCCGCCTCCAACCACTCCGCCTTCAACCTCGCCAACGCGGGCGGCGCGTGGCTGGGCGGCGTGGCCATCGCGGCGGGCTGGGGCTGGACCTCCCCCACGCTGGTCGGCGCGGCCCTCGCGGTGATCGGCCTGGCCATAGCCGTCACCGCGGGCTTCCTCGACCGCGCCGCCCCGGAGGAGCCCTCGCGGGTGGTGGCGACGAGTGAACCGCTGCCGAAGATGTCGGAAGTCGGCTGACCCCCGGCCGGAGCCTGCCCCGCCGCGCCTTTGCGCGCATCGCGCACCACGGCGCTCAGGGGCGGGGGCGTGTTGTCACCCGCGCAGGTGGGTCGCGGGGCTCCAGGGCCCGGATCGGGCCACCCGCGGGCGGAGTGCCCGACGGGGCGGCCCGGCCGTGCCGCGTACGTACGCGGCACGGCCGGGCCCGTCGCTCCGTCAGTCCCGTCCCGGCGTCCGCGGGGCCGGGGCCAGGGCCGCGCGCGAGCTCGGGAGCCTGGACCTCGAGCGCGCGTGGAGTACGCCGTACGGCGCTCAGCGGCGACACTCCGTGTCACCCGCGCATGGTCGGGCACGGGGCTCCAGGGCCCGGATCGGGCCACCTGCGGAGCGATGCCCTGGACGTGGCCCTGCCGTCCCGGGGCGTGTGCCGGCCGTGTGTCTCCGCGCGCGACGCGGGGCCCGTCGTCCCGTCCGGCACCGCCCCGGCGCCGCGGAGCCGGGTCTGAGCCGACCGCAGGGCCCCAGGGCGCGCCCCGGCCGTTTTCGGGTGTGCGCAGCGCGAGGACGGGTGGGCTTCACGGTCCGGCGGGGGGCGCGGCCGCCCCCCGCCGGGCGGGTGGGGACCGCCCTTACGGGCGAACGCACTTGACCTTGACATCGATGGCAGGTCCTAGCGTCTCCGCCACAGGCCGCCGCGTCACGCGGCCCCGAGGAGAGGAACACGTCCATGACCAGTACGTCAGCCGCTGCCCCCGACCGCGTCGTGCGGGGCACGAGTGGAGCCGGGCTGCTGCTCGCACACGGGGCCACCGGGTCCGTCGAGGGCAATTACGGGCCGCTGCTGAATGGGCTGGCCGGGCGGTACCGGATGGTCGGAGCGGACTATCCGGGCTCCGGGCGCAGCCCGGTCGCGGACGGGCCGCTGGAACTCGACGCGCTCGCCGACCGGTTGGTCGCGGTCGCGGTCGAGGAGGGGCTGGAGACCTTCGCCGTCTCCGGGTACTCCCTCGGCGGCGCGGTGGCGGTCCGCGCCGCCGTCCGTCATCCGGAGCGGGTGACCGCGCTGGTGCTGACCGCCGCGTTCGCCCGGCCCAGCGCCCGGATGGGGGTGCTGGTCGACGACTGGCTGCGGCACCTCCGGTCGGACGACCCGGAGGCGGCGGCCCGCTGGATGGTGCTCCAGGCCGCGGGCGCCCCGTTCCTGGACCGGATGACCGGGACCGAGCTGGCCGCGGTGATCGACGGAACGCGTACCTCCGTACCGCCGGGGGCGGTCGACCAGGTCGAGCTGGTCGGCCGGGTGGACATCAGGGCGGACCTGGAACGGATCACGGTGCCCACACTGGTGATCTCCACGGCGGTGGACGCCATGGTCACCCCGTACCACCACCGGCAGCTCGCGGACGGGATCCCGGGCGCGCGGTACGCCGAGATCCCGTCGGGGCATCTGCCGTTCGCGGAGGCGCCGGACACCTGGCTGGAGCTGATCGGGGCGTTCCTCGACGAGAACGTCCCGGTCCAGGCCGTGTCCTGACCGCCGCCGTCAGGCGTGCTCGCGCCAGCGGTTGGTGATCGGCAGCCGGCGGTCCTTGCCGAACCCCTTCGCGGAGATCTTCGTACCCGGTGGGTACTGGCGCCGCTTGTACTCCGCGGTGTCCACCAGCCGCAGCACCCGCGTGACCAGCTCGTCGTCGAAGCCCGCCGCGACGATCTCCTCCCGGCCCCGGTCCCGGTCGACGTACAGCTCCAGGATCCGGTCCAGGACGTCGTAGTCCGGCAGTGAATCCGTGTCGACCTGGCCGGGCCGCAGCTCGGCGCTGGGCGGCTTGGTGATCGAGTTCTCGGGGATGGGCGGGGTCTGGCCCCGCTCCTCCGCCGCGCGGTTCCGCCATTTCGCCAGCCGGAAGATGGACGTCTTGTAGACGTCCTTGATCGGGCCGTACGCCCCGACCGAGTCGCCGTAGAGCGTGGAATAGCCGCAGGCCAGCTCGGACTTGTTGCCCGGCGCGAGCACGATGTGGCCCTCCTGGTTGGAGATGGCCATCAACGTCGTGCCGCGCAGCCGCGACTGGAGGTTCTCCTCGGCCAGCCCGGTGAGCTGGAGCGACGCCATATAGGCGTCGAACATCGGACCGATCGGCACGGTGCGGAAGTTCAGTCCGGTGCGCCGTGCCAGCTCTGTGGCGTCGGTGACCGAGTGCTCGGAGGAGTAGCGGGACGGCATCGCCACGCCGTACACGTTCTGCGCGCCCACCGCGTCACAGGCGATGGCCGCGACCAGCGCCGAGTCGATCCCGCCGGAGAGCCCGATCAGCACACTGCGGAATCCGTTCTTCGCGACATAGGCGCGCAGTCCCACCACCAGCGCCGTGTAGATCTCCTCGTCGTCGCCGAGCCGCTCGGCCTCACCACCCGCCAGCTCCGGCTCCGGCTCGTATGCCGGGAGCGGATCGGCGGACAGGATGAGGTGGTCGATGCGCAGCCCGTCGTCCACGATCCCCTCCGGAACCGAGTCCGGATCGGCGGCGGGCAGCTCGAGGTCGACCAGCACACAGCCCTCGGCGAACTGCGGAGCGCGGGCCACCACCTCGCCGTCACGGCCGACGATGATCGAGTCACCGTCGAAGACCAGCTCGTCCTGGCCGCCGATCATCGCCAGATAGGCGGTGGTGCAGCCCGCCTCCTGGGCCCGCTTGCGCACCAGGTCGAGGCGGGTGTCGTCCTTCTCGCGCTCATAGGGCGAGGCGTTGACCGACAGCAGCAGCCCGGCCCCGGCGGTGCGGGCCGCGGGCACCCGGCCGCCCTCCTGCCACAGGTCCTCGCAGATGGCGAGCGCGACATCGACGCCGTGGACCCGGATGACGGGCAGCGTGTCACCGGGGACGAAGTAGCGGAACTCGTCGAAGACGCCGTAGTTCGGCAGGTGGTGCTTGGCGAAGGTGAGGACGACCCGGCCGCGGTGCAGCACGGCCGCCGCGTTCTGCGGGGCACCGGCGGGCTGGCCGAACCGCTCGGCCCGCTCACTGCGGTCCAGATAGCCGACGACCACGGGCAGCTCGCCGAAGCCCTCGTCCGCCAGCCGGGCGGCGAGCGCGTGCAGCGCGGCGCGCGAGGCCTCGACGAAGGAGGAACGCAGCGCGAGGTCCTCGACCGGATAGCCGGTCAGCACCATCTCGGGGAACGCCACCAGATGGGCGCCCTGCTCGGCGGAGTGCCGGGTCCAGTGGACGATCGACTCGGTGTTGCCGGAGAGGTCTCCGACGGTCGAGTCGATCTGGTTCAGAGCGAGGCGAAGTTGAGGCACGCGCTCAGTGTAATCGTCTGACTGACGCGATGGCCCGGACTGTCTCCCTTCTCACGTTCCCCGCCGCCCGGACCCGTGCGCCCCGGAAGGCCGGGGCGCACGGGTCCGGCCGGGGCGCATGGGCCGCACGGCCTAGCGCTGGTAGCCGAGGACGGTCATCATCCCCGACTCCGAGTGGTAGACGTTATGGCAGTGGATCATCCACAGCCCCGGGTTGTCCGCGTCGAAGTCCACGCTCACCCTCGTGCCCGGCAGCAGGATCGCGGTGTCCTTGCGCGCCCCGCCGTCGGGCAGCGCGAAGGTGTGGCCGTGCAGATGGAACGGGTGCCACATCTCGGTGCTGTTGATGAAGGTCATCCGGACGCGTTCGCCCTCCCGGACGGGATAGCGCTGCGCCGGGTCGTAGGGCCGGCCGTTGATCGACCAGTGGTAGCCGCGCATCGACCCGGTGAACCGCATCCGGATCGTCCGGTCCGGTTCGCGCGGGGTCAGCCGCACCTGCTCCGCCGCCTTCAGCCGGGCGGCGGTCAGCAGCCTGCCGTCGAGCTCCTTGGGGCGCGGGAACTTCCGCGGCCCTTTGCCGCCGGTGCGCAGCACGGCCATCGTGGACCGCCCCTTGCCCTCGGCCAGCGCGGCGAACGGGAACACCCCGTTCTTGACCTTGACCAGTACGTCATAGCGCTCGCCCATGCCCACCAGCAGCGCATCGGTCTTCGCGGGCACCACCGGATAGCCGTCGGTGTGGGTGACGGTCATCTCGTGGCCGCCGAGGGCGACGCGGAAGGCCGTGTCCCCACCCGCGTTGATGATGCGGATGCGGACCCGGTCACCGGCCTTGGCGCGGAAGACCTGCGGGGAGTGCGGGGTGCGGCCGTTCGCCAGGTAGTAGGGGTAGGCGACATCGCCCGGCACCCCGCCCAGCAGGGCGCTGCTGCCGCCCGTCAGCCTCCGGGACGGCGGGTGGAGGGCCGCCTTCGCCCCGCCCTTCTTCCCCTTGGCCCGCTTCCTCCCCTTCATCTTGTCCTTCACGGCGGCCACGCCCCGCGCCGCGTTCGCGGGCGTCGCCGGGGCCGTGGCCGGGCCCGCGGGCGCGGGGACGCTCGGCGTCCCGCCGTGGTCCATCACCGGGCCCCGGCCGCCGTTGAGCTCATCGAGCACCCCGTCCGGCGTACTGCCCCCGACCCCGTCCAGCCAGTCGTCGAGCACGATGACCCACTCCTTGTCGTACGACAGGGGCTCCTTCGGGTCCTCGACGATGAGCGGTGCGTACAGGCCGCGGTCCAGCTGCACCCCGGAATGCGGATGGACCCAGTACGTGCCCGGGTGCGCCGCCGTGAAGCGGTAGTCGAACGCCGCGCCGGCTCCCACCGGCCGGTGGGTGAGGCCCGGGGCGCCGTCCATGTCGTTGCGCAGCCGGATGCCGTGCCAGTGCAGCGAGGTGGGCTGCGGCAGGTTGTTGGTGAGGGTGAGCGCGAGCGTGTCGCCCGCGGTGACCCGGATCTCCTGGCCCGGCAGCATGTCGCCGTACGCCCAGGACTTCACCGTACGGGCGCCCAGGTCGAGCGTGGTGGGCGTGGCCAGCAGCTGGAACCGCCGGACCGGCCCCTGGCCCCGCTGCCGCTCGGCGGCCAGGACCTCGGGCCCGTCGGGGGCGACGTACTGCGGGCGGGGCGCGACGACGGCGTCGCCCCCCTTTCCGGCGGTGTCCATGCCGTTGTTGTCCGTACCGTCCCCGCCCAGGGTGTTGGGCGGGACGGAGGGGCTACAGGCGCCGAGCAGACCGCTGCCCGCGGCGGCGATTCCCGCGCCGAGCACGGCGCGGCGAGAGTGTGCGTGCATGAGAGAGCACCCCAATGCTGATGTCGTGATGTGCGCAGGCGGGGTCCGCGCGTCCGCCGGACCCCGGAGGGGGGACGGGACGGACGCGCCGCTCTATGCGCCGCGGCGGCAGCGGGGGGCCGGGGGACGGCGGCCCGAGGGGTGGCGAGCCGGGAGCCGCCGGACCGGGAGCCGCCGGACCGGAGACGGTGGCGGGGCGGCGGCGTGACGCGGTACGGCGTGCCGCCCGGCCGTGACGGTGGCCGTGGCCACGACCGGCGCGCGGACGGGGCGGACGGGGCGGACGGCGGGACACGGCACGGTGCCGCACCCGGCCACGGCCGGCGCTCACCCTCCGCTGTCCCCGCACCGGTGCCTCCGTCGGGTCGGCCCTGATCGCCTGATGTCCGGATATGCGATGATCGTGATAATCGACACCTTACCCCCAAGGGGTATCGCATCCCCGAAGGCGCCGCCGGGGCGCGGAACGGTCGGGTCCGACGCGGCACGCTGGAAAGTACGATGCAGACACGTGGTGCGGGGCGGAGGGAGCGGAGGAAACCTCCCGGAAATCCCGCCGCGTGATACTGGGGCCGCGACAGGTGCCCTGCGCCCGCCGAAAGAGCCGCTTGACCTGCAAGGATTGGGGACCATGGATAAGCAGCAGGAGTTCGTGCTCCGGACGCTCGAAGAGCGCGACATCCGGTTCGTGCGGCTGTGGTTCACCGACGTGCTCGGCTTCCTGAAGTCGGTCGCCGTCGCACCCGCCGAACTCGAGGGCGCCTTCGACGAGGGCATCGGTTTCGATGGCTCGGCGATCGAGGGATTCGCCCGCGTCTACGAGTCCGACATGATCGCCAAGCCGGATCCGGGCACCTTCCAGATCCTGCCCTGGCGCGCCGAGGCCCCCGGGACCGCCCGGATGTTCTGCGACATCCTGATGCCGGACGGCTCCCCCTCCTACGCCGACCCGCGCTATGTCCTCAAGCGCATCCTCGCCAAGACCTCCGACCTCGGCTTCACCTTCTACACCCACCCCGAGATCGAGTTCTTCCTGCTCAAGCAGAAGCCCGTGGACGGCAGCCGCCCGACGCCCGCCGACTCCTCCGGCTACTTCGACCACACCCCGCAGAACATCGGCATGGACTTCCGCCGACAGGCCATCACCATGCTGGAGTCCATGGGCATCTCGGTCGAGTTCTCCCACCACGAGGGCGCCCCCGGCCAGCAGGAGATCGACCTGCGCTACGCCGACGCACTCTCCACCGCCGACAACATCATGACGTTCCGTCTGGTGATGAAGCAGGTGGCGCTGGAGCAGGGCGTCCAGGCCACCTTCATGCCGAAGCCGTTCTCGGAATTCCCCGGCTCCGGGATGCACACCCACCTCTCGCTCTTTGAGGGCGACCGGAACGCCTTCTACGAGTCGGGCGCGGAGTTCCAGCTCTCCAAGGTCGGCCGTTCCTTCATCGCCGGTCTGCTGCGCCACGCGGGGGAGATCTCCGCGGTGACCAACCAGTGGGTCAACTCCTACAAGCGCATCTGGGGCGGCTCCCAGCGCACCGCGGGCGCCGGCGGCGAGGCCCCCTCCTACATCTGCTGGGGCCACAACAACCGCTCCGCGCTGGTCCGGGTGCCCCTCTACAAGCCCGGCAAGACCGGCTCCACCCGGGTCGAGGTCCGCTCCATCGACTCCGGCGCCAACCCCTACCTCGCCTACGCCGTGCTGCTCGCCGCGGGCCTGAAGGGCATCGAGGGCGGCTATGAACTCCCGGCCGGAGCCGATGACGACGTCTGGGCCCTCTCCGACGCCGAACGCCGCTCCCTCGGCATCGAGCCCCTCCCGCAGAACCTCGGCGAGGCCATCGACCTGATGGAGCGCAGCGAACTGGTCGCCGAGACCCTGGGCGAGCACGTCTTCGACTTCTTCCTGCGCAACAAGAAGCAGGAGTGGGAGGAGTACCGCTCCGAGGTCACCCCCTTCGAGCTGCGCAAGAACCTGCCGGTGTTGTGACGCCCGGGGCCCGGCACCCGGGGCCGTACGCCCCGGGGCCCGGCCCCGCGCACCGCCGTCGCCCCCGCCGGGCGACAACCGGCGCTTCTGGCCGCGAGAACCACCCGCTCTTGGACGGATGACCGCCGGGGCCGGGATCCTGGTCCCATGGACGACACGGGGATCCGGGCCGCCATCGCGGCCGAACGCGGGGACATGGCCGATCTGTTGGACGGGCTGTCCGCCGGGCAGTGGGACGCGCCGAGCCTGTGCGCGGGCTGGCGGGTGCGGGAGGTCGCGGCCCATATGTCGCTGGGGTTCCGCTACTCGCTGCCCAAGGTGGTGTGGGAACTGGTCAAGGCCGGGGGCGGTCTCCACCGGATGACCGACCGGACCGCCCGCAAGGACGCGGCGGCCGCCACCACCGCCGAACTCGCCACCTGGCTCCGGGAGAACGCCCACCACCCCTGGACGCCCCCGGTCGGCGGTTTCACCTCGGCACTCGGTCATGACGTCATCCACGGCCTGGACATCACGGTCGCCCTGGGCCTGGACCGCCGGGTGCCCGAAGACCGTGTCCGCGTCCTGCTGGGGACGGTCGACCCCAAGACGGTGAAGTTCTTCGGCGTGGACCTGACCGGCGTCCGGCTGCGCGCCGACGACCTCGACTGGACCTACGGCACCGGCACCCCCCTCACCGGCTCGGCCCAGGACCTCCTCCTGCTCGCCTACGGCCGCAAGCTCCCCCCGGGCCGCCTGAGCGGCGAGGCGTGCGAACGCTTCGTCACGGCGTGAGGCACGGCGGGACGAGGGCGGCTCTCGGGGCGGGCCGATCGCCCTTGCCGAGACGCTTCAGGCCGTTCGGCCGCGGCTGGTACCGGGACGGAATGGGCCACCGGCCGTCGCGTGGCGACGGCCGGTGGCGAGGCGTGGGCGAGGACGGAGTCGAACCGTCACAGCCGGAGCGGGGGCTTTACAGGCCCTTGGGCTCGCCGGTGCCCAGCTCGCCCGGGGCGGAGGAGGCGGGGGCGAACCCACGCCTGGCGATGGTGTTGCGACGCGCCTGGGTGGCGGCGCGGAGAGTGCGCGGATCGAACGCGCGCGGGTATGACCCCGACGACGGCTCAGCAAGCCGCTGCCTTACCACTCGGCCAACTCTCCTCGGCGGCGGCGAAGGGCCGCCCGGGCGGGGATCCCGTGGGCGGCGCGACCGTCTCGGACGGTCAGACGGCGTACCCGGGGGAGCCCGCTGAGGACGATGAGCGCGGATACGGGCGACTGCTCGGCTGCCGGATCATCGTGGGCTCCTCTCCCGGTCGGCGGTGTGATCACTGTGCCCGGCCGCCGGACACCGCGGCAACCGGTTTCCGGCACGGCCGGTACCTGCCGCTTCGCCGTCGCGGTCGCTTAGGCTCAGCAGCGAGCGTTGATCACGACGGCGGGAGGCGTGCGGGATGTCCGTACCGCAGGGACGCAGGAGCAGCAATGTCACCCGGCTGCTCCGGCACGGGTTCACCGACGCCTCCTCCGCCCAGCGGCTGCTGGACGTGCCCGAGCTGTCGGCGGTGCGCAGTGACCCGGTGCTGCTGGAGGCGCTGGGGGCGACCGCCGATCCGGATCTGGCGCTGCGCGGGCTGGTGCGGGTGGTGGAGGCGTTGCCGGAGGACGCGGGGGAGGGGCGGAACGGGGGGCAGCGGGCCGGATCGCGGCAGGCGCTGCTGGACACCCTGGTCACCGCCAAACCGCTGCGCGACCGGCTGCTGGGGGTGCTGGGCGCCTCCGAGGCGCTGGGTGACCACCTGGCCCGGCATCCCCAGGACTGGCACGCGCTGGTCACCTATGAGCCCGCCGATCTGCATCCGACCACGCCCGAGTTCGAGCAGGCCCTGGCCGAGGGGGTGTGGAGCGGGCCGGGTGCGCAGCTGCCACGGCCGGACGCGCTGCGGATCGCCTACCGCCGGGCGCTGCTGGCCATCGCGGCACGCGATGTGTGCGGGACCACCGATGTCACACAGGCCGCCGCCGAGCTCGCGGACCTGGCCACCGCCACCCTGCGGGCCGCGCTGGAGATCGCGGCCGAGGAGCAGCCCGAGGACGCCGCCGCCTGCCGGCTCGCCGTGATCGGCATGGGCAAGTGCGGTGGCCGCGAGCTGAACTACGTCTCCGACGTTGACGTGATCTTCGTGGCGGAGGCCGTGGACGGGGCCGAGGAGGGGAAGGCCGTGCAGGCCGCCACCCGGCTGGCGTCCCGGCTGATGCGGATCTGCTCGGACGTCACCGTCGAGGGCACCATCTGGCCGGTGGACGCCAATCTGCGGCCCGAGGGGCGCAACGGTCCGCTGGTGCGCACGCTGTCCAGCCATATCGCGTACTACCAGCGGTGGGCCAAGACCTGGGAGTTCCAGGCGCTGCTGAAGGCCCGGCCGATGGCGGGCGACGCGGTGCTCGGGCAGGCGTACGTGGAAGCACTGGCACCGATGGTCTGGCAGGCCGTCGAACGCGAGAACTTCGTCCCCGACGTCCAGCAGATGCGCCGCCGCGTGGTGGAGAACATCCCGGCCGCCGAGATCGACCGCGAGCTCAAGCTGGGGCCGGGCGGGCTGCGGGACGTGGAATTCGCCGTCCAGCTGCTCCAGCTGGTGCACGGCCGGTCGGACGAGTCGCTGCGCAGCGGCACCACGCTGGACGCGCTCGCGGCGCTGGCCGCGGGGGGCTACGTGGGCCGCTCCGACGCGGCCGCGCTGGACGCCGCCTACCGTTTCCTGCGGTCGATGGAGCACCGCATCCAGCTGTACCGGCTGCGCCGTACCCATCTGGTGCCCGAGGAGGAGGCGGATCTGCGGCGCCTGGGCCGTTCGCTGGGGTTCCGCACCGAGCCGGTCACCGAACTGGGCACCGCATGGCGCCGGTACGCGCGCGAGGTGCGGCGGCTGCACGAGAAGCTCTTCTACCGTCCGCTGCTGGACGCCGTCGCCCAGCTGGAGCCCGGGGAGACCCGGCTCAGCTCCGAGGCGGCCGGGCAGCGGCTGGAGGCGCTGGGCTACGCCGATCCGGTCTCGGCGCTGCGGCACCTGGAGGCACTGGCCTCCGGGGTGACCCGGAAGGCGGCGATCCAGCGCACCCTGCTGCCGGTGCTGCTGGGCTGGTTCGCCGACTCCGCGGATCCGGACGCGGGGCTGCTGGGCTTCCGCAAGGTCTCCGACGCGCTGGGCAAGACGCCCTGGTACCTGCGGCTGCTGCGGGACGAGGGCGCGGCCGCGGAGAACCTGGCCCGGGTGCTCTCCACCGGACGGCTCGCTCCCGACCTGCTGTTGCGCGCACCCGAGGCGGTGGCCCTGCTGGGCGATCCGGGAGGGCTGCGGCCGCGCGGGCGGCGCCATCTGGAGCAGGAGGTGCTGGCCGCGGTGGGCCGCGCCGACGGCGCGGAGCAGGCGGTCGCCGCGGCGCGCGGGGTGCGGCGGCGGGAGATGTTCCGGACGGCCGCGGCGGACATCATCGACAGCGCGCGGCTGGCCAACGGCGAGGTGCGTCCGACGGTGAGCTGGCCGCCACCGGGCGACGAGGGCTCCGGCGGTACCGCGGCGCGCACGGCTCCGGCGCCCACCGCCCCGCGCGGTGCGCCCGAGGTCCCGAACGCCCTGCGGGCCGCCGAACCGCATCTGCCCGCGGGGGCCGGAGCCGGGGCCGCGTCGGCGGAGGAGCCGCCCGCCGACGCGGGGGCACTGGTCGACATGGTCGGCGACGCCCTCTCCGACCTCAACGCGGCCGCCATCGCGGGCGCCCTGCGCGCCGCCGTCCGCGACACCTGGGGCGATGAACTGCCCACCCGCTTCGCCGTCATCGGCATGGGCCGCTTCGGCGGTCATGAGCTGAGCTACGGCTCGGACGCGGATGTGCTGTTCGTGCACGAGCCGCGCGAGGGCGCCGATGAGCAGGAAGCCTCCCGCGCCGCGTTCGCCGTGGCCAATGAGATGCGGCGGCTGCTCCAGCTGCCGACCGTCGATCCGCCGCTGCTGATCGACGCCGATCTGCGCCCGGAGGGCAAGTCCGGCCCGCTGGTGCGCACCCTGGCCTCGTACGCCGCGTACTACCGCCGCTGGTCGCTGGTCTGGGAGAGCCAGGCGCTGCTGCGCGCCGAACCGGTGGCGGGCGACCCCGAGCTGGGCGGGCGCTTCATCGAGCTGATCGATCCGCTGCGGTACCCGGCCGAGGGCCTGGGCGAGGACGCGGTACGGGAGATCCGGCGGCTGAAGGCGCGGATGGAGTCCGAGCGGCTGCCCCGCGGCGCCGATCCCACCACCCACGCCAAACTGGGCCGTGGCGGACTGAGCGACGTCGAGTGGACCGTCCAGCTGCTCCAGATGCGCCACGGCTGGGCCGAGCCGGGGCTGCGCACCACCCGTACCCGCCCGGCCCTGGCCGCCGCCCACGCCGCCGGGCTGATCGGCACCGAGGACGCCCAGACCCTCGACGAGGCGTGGGTGCTGGCGACCCGGGTCCGCAACGGTGTGATGGTGGTCCGCGGCCGCTCCGGCGACACCTTCCCCAGCGAGGCCCGTGAACTGGCCGCCGTGGCGCGGTACCTGGGCTATGGACCGGGGCACGTCGGGGAGATGCTGGACGACTACCGCCGCACCACCCGCCGGGCGCGCGCCGTCGTGGAGCGCCTCTTCTACGACTACGAGGGCTGAGACGGCCACCGGGCTGAGACGGCCATCGGGCTTGAGAGCCCGGCGGCGCCGTTGTCAGTGGTCTGTGGCAGCCTGCGGCACATGGGAACAGGGTCGACATGGCGCGGACCGGTGCACGACGATCTCCTCGCGGCGCGCGAGCGGGTCTACGACGTCTGCGGGTTCGCCTGCTCGGAGCCGGTGCCGGAGCCGGAGAGCGCCGAGTACGCGGCGTATGGCTTCGAGCTGGACGGCCTGGCGGTCCGCTTCCGGGTGGCGAAGACCACCCCGACCAAGACCGGTCAGTTCGTCACGGTGTGGCAGCGGTCCGAGGAGGGGCCGATCCGGCCCTTCGACACCGCGGACGGGGTGGACCTCTTCGTCATCAGCTCACACGAGGGTGACCGCTTCGGGCAGTTCGTCTTCCCGGGCGAGGTGCTGCGCGCGCGGGGCATCGTCTCCACGGGCGGCGCCGGAGGGAAGCGGGCGTTCCGCGTCTATCCGCCCTGGGCCGAGACCACCAGCCGCCAGGCCCGTGCCACCCAGACCTGGCAGCTGGCGCACTTCCTCGACATTCCGGAGGCGGGAGCGGTGGACACCGCCCGCGCCCGGGCGCTCCATCAGCCGCGCAGATAGTTGTAGACGGTGGCCCTGGAGACCCCGAGCAGTTCGGTGACCACCTGGACGGAGTGCTTCATCTGGAGGAAGCCGCGCGTCCGCAGCGAGCGGACCAGCTCCTTCTTGGCCGGGGTGCCCAGACTGCGCGGGGTCTGGCCGCGGGCGGCGGCGAACTCCTCGACGACGGTGCGCAGCTCGGCGGCGGTGCGCGCGCGGAGGGTCTCGGTGAGCGGCTGCTCCTGCTCCTCGGTGCGCACCAGGTTGGTGAGGCTGCGGGCGACACTGGCGAACAGCGAGACATCGAGGTTGAGACAGATCGCGGCCACATAGGTGCCCGCGCTGTTCTTGATGCCGATGGAGGTGCTCTTGGCCGGGCGGCCGTCGGGGAAGCTGTTGGCGTAGTTCTGGACGATGCCGGGGAAATCGGGGTCCTCGATCCGGGCGAGGCCCAGTTCGGTGGCCGGATCGCCGACCTCACGGCCGGAGAGATTGCTCTCGATGGCGCGGATGGCCCGGTCCGGGTGGCGCAGGTCGTGCAGGACCACCTCGCACAGTCCGGGGAACATCCGGCCGATCGCGGTCACGATCTTCTCGGCCTCGCGCAGCAGCAGTTCGTCCTCGGCGGTCCCCTCCGGCCGCGGATCCTCCGGCGGTCGCTGTGCGGTCATCGCGGGTCACCGCCCTCCGGGGCGAAGAGCGCCGCCATCGTGCCGGCGGCCTTCAGCCCGGATCCGGTGAGCACCACGGCCGTGGTCTCACCGGGGCGGATGGCGCCGCGCGCCCGGAAGAGGTCGATGGCCGCGGCGGCGGTCGCGCTGGTGGGTTCGGCGTACAGGCCCATCGCGGCCAGCCGCCGCACGGCCGCGACGATGGCGTCCTCGGGCACGGCGGCCATATCGCCCCCCGAGCGGCGGATCGCGCGCAGCACCTCGGGGTGGCGGACGGGCCGCCGGATGGCCGTGCCCTCGGCGATGGTCGGCGCGTGCTCGAACGGGACGGGGTCCTCGGTGCCCGCCGCGAAGCTGGCCTGGAGCGGGGCGCAGTGGGCGGGCTGGGCGACCAGCAGTCTCGGGCGGCGGCTGATCCGGCCCGCCGCCAGCAGTTCGGTGAAGCCGAGGTCGCAGCCGAGGACGGTGCTGCCCGCCCCGGCCACCGTCACCACGGCGTCGGGGGCGGTGAAGCCCAGGTCCTCCCACAGTTCGTAGGCGAGGGTCTTGACCCCCTGGAGGAAGAAGGGGTGCCAGTTGTGGCTGGCGTAGTAGGTGTGCTCCGACTGGCGCAGCGCCTCGGCCGCGGTGGCGTCCCGGTCACCCGGCACCACCTGGACCTCGGCCCCGTACGCCCGGCTCTGGAGGACCTTCGCCGGGGAGGTGCCCTCGGGGACCAGGATCCTGGCCCGGATCCCGGCCGCGGCGCAGTACGCGGAGACCGAGGAACCGCCGTTGCCGGAGCTGTCCTCGATCACCTCGCGGATGCCGTGCCGGCGCAGGGCCGAGATCATCACGCTGGTGCCGCGGTCCTTGAAGCTGCCGGTGGGGCTGAACCACTCCAGCTTGAAGTGGACCCGATTCCCGCCCCAGTCCTTCTCCACCAGCGGGGTGCACCCTTCTCCCATGGACACCGGGGCGTCGAGGCGCACCGGGAGGGCCGCCCGGTAGCGCCACAGGGAACGGTCCCCGGTGTCCACCTCCTCACGGCTGATGCCGGGGAGCGCGGAGACGGTGAGCGGAGCGCCGTCGTCACCGCGCCAGCGCGGTTCGTCGATCGGGTACGTGGCTCCGGAGCGCTCATCGACGTAGTGGGGACCGGGGAGGGGGGGTTCGGTTCGCACTTGGATATTCTGTTTAGATCTAGACCGCTGGTCAAGGGCTTCTCGGTGGGTTCCCGGTGTTCCGAGCGTGCTCCGAGACTGCTCCGAGTGGGCCGCGAGAGCCGCTCCAGCGCTCTTCGAGGACGGGGAACACACCGGTTCAGGAGCGCGGGAACAGCCGTTCCAGTACCACCGCGACCCCGTCCTCGTCATGGCCGGGTGCCTGTTCGTCGGCCACCGCGACCAGGTCCGGATGGGCGTTGCCCATCGCGACCCCGTATCCGGCCCAGTTCAGCATCGGAATGTCATTGGGCATATCGCCGAAGGCGATGGTCTCCGCGGGGGAGAAGCCCATCCGGTCCGCCGCCCGTTGCAGCCCCACCGCCTTGGTCACGCCCGCGGGCAGCACCTCGATCATCCCCTTCTCGGAGTGGGTGACGGCCACCTCGCCCCCGCCGATCCGCTCGGCGGCCGCCGCGACCAGCCCGTCCGGCAGCTCCCGGTGGCGCATCAGCACCTTCTCGATCGGCTCGGACCACAGCTCCGCCCGGTCCGCGGCCACCCCCCACCCGGGCCGTATCCGGTCGGCGAAGCACGGGGTGACCACGAAGCGGTTCTCGGGTGCGGCGGTGACCACCGCGAGTTCCAGCGGTCCCGCGCCCAGTTCCTCCTCCGTACGCTCCACCACCGAACGGGCCAGGGCCCGGTCCAGTGCCGCGGAGACCAGCAGCCGGTCCGCGCAGGCGTCGTACAGCTGCGCGCCCTGTCCGCACACCGCGAGCCCCCGGTAGCCGATCGCGACCAGGAACTCCCGGCAGGACGCGGCCGGACGCCCGGTGACCACCAGATGCCGTGCCCCGGAGCGCCGGGCCGCGGCGAGCGCCTCACGGGTGCGGACGGAGACCGTCAGATCGCCGCGCAGCAGCGTTCCGTCCAGATCGGTGGCCACCAGCGGGAAGCGCGGTGGCGCGGTCCGCGGGCGGGGGAGCGTGGGAGCGGTCCCGGCGGTGGTGGCTGAAGTGGCGGCGTCGGCGGTGTGCACGGTGCCGGTGGTCCCTTTCGTCACGCTCGTCGTGCCCGGTCCGCGGTGGGGCACACCCCGGCCGCGGACTCCGCGTCGAGCCCCTGAAGCAGGCCCTGTCCTGTCGGTCTTCGTGGGCCCGCGAGAACGGCACCAGAATGGCGGGCCGGAAGGAGACGATCAAGCTGTGCAGGCAGCGGCGATCACACCCGGCGGACGCCGGTCCTCACCCCGCCCCTCAGGCCGTCCGCAGCTCGCCCTCGCGCTCCGCGGCCGCCATCCGGCGGCCGCTCACCTGCTTGGGCAGCCGGGCGGGCGTGGTGCCGTACCAGAGGTAGGACAGCGAGAAGCCGACGGACAGACACAGGACACCGCCGACCGCGTCCATCCAGAAGTGGTTGGCCGTCGCCACGATCACCAGCAGGGTGACCGTCGGATAGAGCAGTCCCAGCGCCTTCACCCACACCGGCCGGGCCAGGGTGGCGACGGCGATACCGCACCACAGCGACCAGCCGATGTGCATCGAAGGCATCGCCGCGTACTGGTTGGACATCGCGGCCAGGTTCCCCGAGGCCATCGAGCCCCAGGTGTTGTGCGCGACCACGGTGTCGATGAAGTGGCCGCCGTGCATCAGCCGGGGCGGGGCCAGTGGGAAGAAGTAGTAGCCGAGCAGCGCCACCCCCGTGGTGGCGAACAGCACCAGCCGGATGGCGGCATAGCGGCCCGGGTGCCAGTGATAGAGCCACACCAGCACCCCGAGCGTCACGATGAAGTGCAGCGTGGCGTAGTAGTAGTTCATGCCCACGATCAGCCAGCCGACCGAGTCGATCGCGTGGTTGACGCCGTGTTCGAAGGCCATGCCGAGCCGGTGCTCCCACTGCCAGATCCAGCCCGCGTTCCGCAGGGCCTCGGACCTCTGCTCGGGGACCGCGTTGCGGACGAGGGAGTACGTCCAGTAGCTGACGGCGATAAGGGTGATCTCGAACCAGAGACGGGGTCTGCGGGGGGTGCGCATCCGGCCCATCAGCGTGGTGTGCCCCGCCGGGCGTGCCCCGGTCGCCGCGATGGGTGACGGGGTGGCCGTCCGGCCCTCCGGAGTCCTCACAGTCGCTTCACCCATAGGGCAACAGTCTGCCAGACGCGACCCCCTGACAGACCGTCCGCACAGCGGTTCCGGGTGGCATATATGCCGGTTCGGGGGGTCCCTTACGGGGTGTACGACGCCTTGCGTCCGGCTATGTCGTCCGCTCCGCCGCGGCGCTGCGCACCGGGTGGCCGTGGGCGGAGGCGGTCGAACCGCGGACGACCAGTTCGGGGAGGAAGACGAACTCGCTGGGCGGGGCCGGGGTGCCGCCGATCTCCTCCAGCAGGGCCCGCACCGCGGCCTGCCCCATCGACTGCACCGGTTTGCGGATGGTGGTCAGCGGCGGATCGGTGAAGGCGATCAGCGGGGAGTCGTCGAAGCCGACCACGGAGATGTCCTGAGGGACCGCCAGATCACGCTGCCGGGCCGCCCGTATGGCCCCCAGCGCCATCATGTCGCTCGCGCAGACCACCGCCGTACAGCCCCGGTCGATCAGCGAGGACGCCGCCGCCTGACCGCCCTCCAGGGTGAACAGCGAGTGCTGGATCAGCTCTGCGGAATCCTCCGGCCCGAGCCCGAGCCGGTCCCGCATGGCCTGCTGGAAGCCCTCGATCTTGCGCAGTACGGGGACGAACCGTCTGGGCCCCAGCGCCAGCCCGATCCGGGTGTGGCCCAGCGAGACCAGATGGGTGACGGCCAGCAGCATCGCCGCCCGGTCGTCGGGGGAGATGAACGGCGCCCGCACCGCGGGCGCGTAACCGTCCACCAGGACGAACGGCACACCCTGGCCGCGCAGCTGGTCGTAGCGCTGCATATCGGCCGAGGTGTCCGCGTGCAGTCCGGAGACGAAGATGATCCCGGCCACCCCGCGGTCCACCAGCATCTCGGTGAGCTCGTCCTCGGTCGAACCGCCGGGGGTCTGGGTGGCCAGCACCGGGGTGTAGCCCTGTCGGGTCAGCGCCTGCCCGATCACCTGGGCGAGCGCGGGGAATATCGGGTTCTCCAGCTCGGGCGTGATCAGTCCCACCAGACCCGCGCTGCGCCGGCGCAGCCGCACCGGGCGCTCGTAGCCGAGGACGTCCAGTGCGGCGAGGACGGACTCGCGGGTCGCCGCGGCCACCCCCGGCCTGCCATTCAGGACGCGGCTGACGGTGGCTTCGCTGACCCCCGCCTGGGCTGCGATGTCAGCGAGCCGTGCGGTCATGGGATTGGACTGTACCGGTCGCATGTCAGATTGCCCACCACGCGCAGCAATCAGGAGGAATGCGCACCGTAGCGGCACGGTACGCGAGCGGCGCGGAGGACAGCAGCGCGCGCCCCGGAACGGGAAGCTCGACCTCCTCCCCCAGGGTGTTCAGCGTGCACAGGAACCCCGGCCGGGACAGCGCCAGCACCCCCGCGGGGGCATCGAGCCAGGTCATCCGGCCGTCACCGAGGCCCGGCAGCTCCCGGCGCAACGCGAGTGCCGAGCGGTACAGCTCCAGCGTAGATCCGGGGTCGCCGGTCTGGGCCTCGACCGAGAGTCCGGCCCACTCCGCGGGCTGCGGCAGCCAGCTGCCCCCGGGGCCGAAGCCGTGGCTGGCGCCCGAGCGGGACCAGGGCAGCGGCACCCGGCAGCCGTCGCGGAAGCCGTCCTGGCCGTCCTGGCCGTCCTGTCCATCGGGGGAGGCGCGGAAGAAGGCCGGGTCCTGGCGGCACTCGTCCGGCAGGTCCACGACCTCCGGAAGGCCCAGCTCCTCGCCCTGGTAGAGGTAGACCGAACCGGGCAGCGCCAGGGTGAGCAGGGCCGCGGCGCGGGCCCGGCGCAGCCCCCGGGCCGGGCTGCCGTCGGCGTAGCGGGTGGGGTGCCGGACCACGTCGTGGTTGGACAGCACCCAGGTGGTGGGGGCACCCACGGACGCGGTCGCGGCCAGCGACTCGTCGATCACCGTGCGCATCGCCGCCGCGTCCCAGGGGGACTTGAGGAACTGGAAGTTGAACGCCTGGTGGAGTTCGTCGGGGCGTACGTACAGGGCCAGCCGCTCGGGGCTGGGCGCCCACGCCTCGGCGACCCCGATCCGGTCACCGGGGTAGGAGTCCAGCAGCCGCCGCCAGGAGCGGTGGATCTCGTGCACCCCGTCCTGGTCGAAGAAGGGCAGCACCTGGGAGCCGATCAGCTTGGCCTGTTCGGTGCGGCCGATATCGGGCATCCCGGCCGCCTTGACCATGCCGTGGGCGACGTCGATACGGAAGCCGTCCACGCCCAGGTCCAGCCAGAAGCGCAGCACCGAGTCGAACTCCTCGCGCACCTCGGGGCTGTCCCAGTTCAGATCGGGCTGCTCGGGGGCGAAGAGGTGGAGGTACCACTCGCCCGGGGTGCCGTCGGCACCGGTGGTCCGGGTCCAGGCGGGGCCGCCGAAGACCGACTCCCAGTCGTTGGGCGGAAGTTCGCCGTCCCGGCCCCGGCCGGGACGGAAGTGGTAGCGGGCGCGGGCCGGGCCGCCGGGCCGCTCGGTGAGGGCCGCGCGGAACCAGGGGTGCTGGTCCGAGGTGTGGTTGGGCACCACGTCCACGATCACCCGCAGTCCCAGCTCATGGGCGGTGCGGACCAGGTCGTCGGCGTCGGCGAGGGTGCCGAAGAGGGGGTCGACCGCACGGTAGTCCGCGACGTCGTAGCCCCCGTCGGCCTGCGGGGAGGCGTAGAAGGGGGTCAGCCAGACGGCGTCCGCGCCCAGCCCGGCGAGATGCGGCAGCCGTGCGCGGGCCCCGCGCAGATCACCGATGCCGTCGCCGTCGCTGTCGGCGAAGGACCGCACATACACCTGGTAGATGACGGCGTCGCGCCACCAGCCGGGCCCTCCGGACGGTCGCGCGGCGTCGGCCTGGAGGGAGGTCGTGAGCTCCTGGGTCATAACCGCGAACGTAACAGCTCTGCAATGCCTTGCGGAAGAGATTGCAGAAGCGGGCGAGGCGCCCCTGAGCGCGCTCCGGCGCGTGTTCTCCGCGTTCACGGGGCTCGCGGCGGACTTCGGCAGGACACGCGGACGTAACGAATCCGGGTGCCTTGCAGAAAATTCCCGCAAGGTCTTTCGAGTTTCTTGCAGCCCTGTTACGTTCCTCGGCAACCCGGAGCCGCGATGACGCGGCCGGTCTTGGAGGAGTTCAGATGCGACGTGGCATAGCGGCCACTGCGCTTGTCGCGGCCATGGCGCTCGCGGCGACCGCATGCGGCGGTGACGACGGTGACAACGGCGGCGGCAAGTCGGGCGGCAAGCTGTCCGGCACCGTGACCTACTGGGACACCTCGAACGAGGCCGAGAAGGGCACCTACAAGGAGCTCGCCCTCGGCTTCGAGAAGGAGCACCCCGGCGTCAAGGTCAACTACGTCAACGTCCCGTTCGGCGAGGCCCTGGCCAAGTTCAAGAACGCGGCGGGCTCCGGCGGCTCCGGCGCGCCCGACGTGCTGCGCACCGAGGTCGCCTGGACCCATGACCTGGCGAACATCGGCTATCTGGCCCCGCTGGACGGCACCGCGGCGCTCGACAAGGAGTCCGACTACCTGCCCAAGGCCGCCGCCGGTACCCGGTTCAAGGGCAAGACGTATGCGGTGCCGCAGGTGATCGACACTCTCGGCCTCTTCTACAACAAGAAGATGCTGGGGGACGCCGGGGTGGAGCCGCCCCGGAGCTGGACCGAGCTCAAGGCCGCCGCCAAGAAGATCAAGAAGAAGACCGGCAAGACCGGTCTGTACCTCCGCGGCGACGACGCCTACTGGTACCTGCCCTTCATCTACGGCGAGGGCGGCGATCTGCTGGACACCAAGGCCAAGAAGGTCACCGTCGACGACGAGCCGGGTGTGAAGGCGTTCGCCGCCGCCCGGGACCTGGTCACCTCGGGGGCGGCGGAGACCGACGCCACCGACGGCTGGGAGAACATGCAGAACGCCATCAAGAACGGCGACGTCGCGATGACGATCAACGGGCCGTGGGCGATCGAGGACACCCTCGCGGGCAAGGCGTTCAAGGACAAGTCCAACCTCGGCGTGGTCCCGGTCCCGGCCGGCGGTGACGGCCAGGGCGCCCCGCAGGGCGGCCAGAACCTCACCGTCTACGCGGGCTCCAAGAACCTGGACGCGTCCTACGCCTTCGCCAAGTACATGAGTTCGGCGAAGGTGCAGGCCAAGACCACCGAGAAGCTGAGCCTGCTGCCCACCCGCACCTCCGTCTACCAGGACTCGAAGGTCGCGGCGAACGCCAATGTGAAGTTCTTCAAGGGCGCCGTGGACAAGGCCGTCGAGCGCCCCTGGATCCCCGAGGGCAACAGTCTCTTCCAGGCGATCCTGGTGCAGTTCCCCAACGTCCTGACCGGCAAGACCTCGCCCGAGAAGGCGGCGGGCGCCGTCGGCGACGCCTACCGCAAGCTCCTCAAGGGCGACTGGAAGTAAGGACCGGCAACGATGGCTGTCGACACCAGCCGGTCGGCGCGTCCGGCCGCGGGCGCCAAGGGCACCCGCGGCCGGGCCCGCGGGACCGGGGACACCCCGCCCGGCCGGATCCGCTCCGCGCTCTCCCGGCACTGGTACGCCTGGGCCATGGTCGCGCCCGTCGTGATCGTCGTCGGGCTGATCATCGGCTATCCGCTGGTCCGCGGCGTCTACCTGTCGCTGACCGACGCCAATGAGGCCAATGTCGAGCGCACCATCGGGGTCAACCACATCCCGGCCACCTACGAGAACGTGGGCCTCGACAACTTCCGGGCCATCCTGGAGGACGAGGTCTTCTGGGACCGGCTCAGCTGGACGGCGACCTGGACCCTGTCCTGCGTCATCGTGACGTTCGTGCTCGGCCTCGGCCTCGCCGTCCTGCTCAACCGCCGGTTCGCGGGCCGCGCCGTCTACCGGTCGCTGCTGATCCTGCCCTGGGCGGTGCCCGCCTTCGTCTCCGTCTTCGCCTGGCGGCTGCTCTACAACGAGAAGAACGGCATCCTCAACAAGGTGCTGGAGGGCGGTGGCATCGACGGGGTGCCCTGGCTGAACGACCCCACCATGGCCAAGGTCTCGGTGATCGCCGTGAACATCTGGCTCGGGGTGCCGTTCATGCTGGTGGCCCTGCTCGGCGGACTCCAGTCCATCCCCGGTGAGCTCTACGAGGCGGCCGAGATGGACGGTGCGAGCCCCTGGCAGCGGTTCCGCCACATCACCCTGCCCGGTCTGCGGTCGGTCAGCTCCACCGTGGTCCTGCTCTCCACCATCTGGACGTTCAACATGTTCGCGGTGATCTACCTGCTCACCCGCGGCGGTCCGGGGGACAGCACCGAGATCCTGGTGACCTACGCCTACCGGCTCTCGTTCGTCAACAGCCCCCGAGATTTCGCGGGCGCCTCCGCCTGGGGCGTGCTGATCCTGGTCATCCTCATGCTCTTCGCGGTGGTCTACCGCCGTTCGCTCCGCAAGCAGGGAGAGGTCTGGTAGCCATGCGCGACCGCCGCCGCAGCCCGCTCGCCTCCGTCGGGCTGCACACCACCCTCGTCATCGCCTCCGCCGTGGCGGTCTTCCCGCCGCTGTGGCTGCTGGTGACCTCGTTCAAGCCGAAGAGCGAGGCGTTCAGCACCGATGTGGTGAAGAACCCCACGCTGGCCAACTACCAGCACGTGCTGAACGACACCGAGTTCCTGACCTGGTTCGGCAACTCGCTGTTCATCGTCGTCGTCACCACGGTCCTGGGCGTCTTCGTCGCGGCCACCACCGGCTATGCCGTCAGCCGCTTCCGGTTCCCCGGGATGCGCTCGCTGATGTGGCTGCTGCTGATCACACAGATGTTCCCGGTGGCCATCCTCATCGTGCCGCTGTACAACATCATGTCGACGCTGGGCTGGCTCAACCAGCCGATCTCGCTGATCGTCACCTACCTCACCGTGGCCGTGCCGTTCTGCGCCTGGATGATGAAGGGCTTCTTCGACACCATCCCGGTGGAGATCGACGAATCGGGCCGGGTCGACGGCCTCAACCCGTTCGGCACCTTCTGGCGGCTGGTCGTCCCGCTGGCCAAGCCCGGCCTGGCGGTCACCGCCTTCTACACCTTCATCACCGCCTGGGCCGAAGTGGCCTACGCCTCGGCCTTCATGACGGGCGAGGAGAACCTCACCCTCGCCTCGGGCCTCCAGACCTTCGTCAACCAGTACACCTCGGACTGGGGTTCGATGACCGCCGCCGCCGTCATGATCGCCATTCCGGCCGCCCTGGTGTTCTCCTGGGCCCAGCGCCATCTGGTGGCCGGTCTGACCGCCGGTGCCACCAAGTCCTGACCCGCGCGACCGACGTGCGAACCGACGCTTCCGATGAATCCAAGGACGACATGACGCAGTACCTCGCCGACCCCTTGGCCGCCACGGCACCGGAGTCCCCCGGGGCTCCCGGCCGCCCCGGATGGTGGCGCGACGCGGTGATCTACCAGGTCTATCCGCGGAGCTTCGCCGACGGCAACGGCGACGGCATGGGCGACCTCCAGGGCGTCCGCGCCCGGCTGCCCCATCTGAAGGAACTGGGCGTGGACGCCGTCTGGCTCAGCCCCTTCTACGCCTCACCGCAGGCCGACGCCGGATACGACGTCGCCGACTACCGGGCCATCGACCCGATGTTCGGCACCCTGCACGACGCCGACGCGGTGATCCGTGACGCCCATGAACTGGGGCTGCGGATCATCGTCGACCTGGTCCCCAACCACTGCTCCGACCAGCACCTCTGGTTCCGCAAGGCGCTGGAGGAGGGCCCCGGTTCCCCGCTGCGCGCGCGGTTCCACTTCCGCCCCGGACAGGGCCCGGACGGCGAACTCCCGCCCAACGACTGGGAATCGATCTTCGGCGGGCCCGCCTGGACCCGCACCCAGAACCCCGACGGCACCCCCGGCGAGTGGTATCTGCACCTCTTCGCCGCCGAGCAGCCCGACTTCGACTGGGACCACCCGGCCGTGAGGGACGAGTTCCGCTCGGTGCTGCGGTTCTGGCTGGACCTCGGTGTCGACGGCTTCCGCATCGATGTGGCCCACGGTCTGGTCAAGGCCGCGGGACTGCCCGACCTCGGCCGCGCCGGACAGCTGAAGCTGCTGGGCAACGACGTACTGCCGTTCTTCGACCAGGACGGGGTGCACGCCATCTACCGCAGCTGGCGCACCGTCCTGGAGGAGTACCCCGGTGAGCGCATCGGGGTCGCCGAGGCGTGGACCCCCACCACCGAGCGCACCGCGCGCTACGTCCGCCCCGACGAGCTGCACCAGGCGTTCAACTTCCACTTCCTGGGCGCCGACTGGGACGCGGAGCGGCTGCGCGAGGTCATCGACGACTCCCTGGACGCGATGCGGCCGGTGGGCGCTCCCACCACCTGGGTGCTCTCCAACCACGATGTGGTCCGGCACACCACCCGCTACGCCGACGGTGACCCCGCGCGCGGACTGCGCCGGGCCCGTGCCGCGACCCTGCTGATGCTGGCACTGCCTGGCTCCGCCTATCTCTACCAGGGCGAGGAACTGGGCCTTCCGGAGGTCACCGACCTTCCCGACGAGGCGCGCCAGGACCCCGCGTTCTTCCGCACCTCCGCCGACGGGCAGACCGGGCAGGACGGATTGCGGGACGGCTGCCGGGTGCCGATCCCGTGGTCGGGCACCGAGGCCCCGTACGGCTTCGGTCCCCGCGCGGGCGGGCCCAGCTGGCTGCCCCAGCCCGACAGCTGGGGCGGGCTCAGCGTCGAGGCCCAGACCGGACGTCCGGGCTCCACGCTGGAGCTGTACCGCGAGGCGCTCACCGTGCGCCGGGCCCATCCGGCTCTCGGCGCGGGGGAGTCGGTGGAATGGCTGGCGGCGCCCGACGGGGTGCTGGCCTTCCGCCGCCGGGCGGCCGGCGACGGCCCGGACTTCGTCTGCACGGTCAACACCACCGGTGAGCCGGTCACGCTGGCGGCTCCGGGCCGGGCGCTGCTGGTCAGCGACGGGGAGGTGCCGCGCGGCGAGGACGAGGTCACCCAGGCCCCCGACACGGCCGTCTGGTGGGCGGTGTGAGCGCACCCCTGTCGCCCCGGCTCGCCGACATCGCCGCCCAGGCACAGGTCAGCGAGGCCACCGTCAGCCGGGTGCTCAACAGCAGGACGGGGGTCGCGGACGCCACCCGGCAGCGGGTGCTCGCGGCCCTCGACGTCCTCGGCTACGAACGGCCGGTGCGGCTGCGGCGGCGCAGCGCCGGACTGGTGGGCCTGGTGATCCCGGAGCTCATCAACCCGATCTTCCCCGCCTTCGCGCAAGTCATCGAACAGGTGCTGGCCGGACACGGTTACACCCCGATCCTGTGCACCCAGATGCCCGGCGGCGCCACCGAGGACGAGCTGGTGGAGCAGCTGGAGGAGCGCGATGTGGTCGGCATCGTCTTCATGTCCGGACAGCACTCCGACACCACCGCCGATCCGGCCACCTATCTGCGGCTGGCCGAACGCCGGGTGCCATTCGTGCTCATCAACGGCTACCACGAGGGCATCCGGGCGCCGTTCGTCTCCCCCGACGACCGGGCGGCGGCGCGGATGGCGGTGAACCACCTCGCCGCCCTCGGCCATGAGCGGATCGGACTCGCGGTGGGGCCCGCGCGCTACGTCCCGGCGCGGCGCAAGGTCGAGGGGTTCACGGCGGCGATGGGCGAGGTCTTCGGCCGTTCACCCGCCGAGGCCGGGGAGCTGGTCCGGCACACCCTGTTCAGCGTCGAGGGCGGACAGGTCGCCGCGGCCGCGCTGCTGGACCAGGGCTGTACGGGCTTCGTCTGCGGCAGCGACCTGATGGCGCTGGGGGTGATCCGGGAGGCGTCCCGGCGCGGCCTGAGCGTCCCCCGGGACGTCTCGGTGGTCGGCTTCGACGACTCCCCGCTGATCGCCTTCACCGATCCGCCGCTGACGACGGTCCGTCAGCCGGTGCAGTCGATGGCCACCGCGGCGGTCGGCGCGCTGCTCGAGGAGCTCGCCGGGAACCCGGTGCAGTGCACCGAGTTCGTCTTCCAGCCCGATCTGGTGGTGCGCGGATCCACGGCGCAGGTCCGCCGCGGCGGTTGACCCACCGGGGCGGCTGACCCGGGGACGCCGCCGAGGGGGAGATGACCGGCCCGACCGGCCGGGCGCGTGGGGCCCGCGCACGGGCCCCCGGCCGGCCGGACCGGAGACGTGCCTGAACGTAACACCGCCGCAATCGCTTGCGAAAGGTCTTGCAAGAAGGAATCGTCCGCGCCTCGGACCACGAAGGAGTCCCCACCCCGTGAACCGCACCCTCCGCCGGACCGCCGCCGCCCTCGCCGCCCTGGCGCTGTGCACGGCGGCCGCCCCCGCGGCACAGCGGCAGCCCGACGCCGCGTCCGACAGGCCCCCCACCGCCGAGGCCCAGTGGATCGACCGCGCCACCGTGGTCTGGAAGGCCGAGGCGGGTGACACCACCGCCGAGGAACTGCGCTCCTCGCGCGGCGGGGCGCTCCGTCTCTCCCCGACCACGCTGACCGCCGCCCAGAAGGCAGCCCATCCCCATCTCGCGGCCTTCCCCGCCTTCTCCGTCGACCCCCGGGACCGCGGCAAGGCCGCCACCGCGCTGCGCGGCCATGTCACCGCCGTCCAGCGGGCGGCCACCGGCGACCACCGGGTCCTGCGCCGCACCGATGTGCAGATCCCCGGGGTGCTGGACGACCTGTACGCCTCCGCCGCCCGCCGTGCGCACCTCGGCCCGGTCTTCCGCGACGGCCGCCCCACCCTCTCGGTCTGGGCGCCCACCGCCCAGAGCGTGGCGCTCGAACTCGACGGGCGCACCGTCCCGATGCGACGGGACGCGGCCGACGGGGTGTGGCGGGTGACCGGCGGTGCCGACTGGCGGAACAAGCCCTACCGCTACCGGGTCCAGGTCTGGGCGCCCACCGTTCAGAAGATCGTCACCAATGAGGTGACCGACCCCTACGCCACCGCCCTGACCGCCGACTCCACCCACAGCCTCGTCACCGATCTGGCCGACCCCGGGCTGGCCCCGGCCGGCTGGTCCTCGCTGGAGAAGCCGGAGGCGGTGCCCGCGCGCGACGCCCGGATCGAGGAACTGCACATCCGCGACTTCTCCATGGCGGACCGCACCAGCGCCCACCGCGGCCAGTACCTCGCCTTCACCGACCGCCGCTCGGACGGGATGCGGCAGCTGCGGAGGCTGGCCCGTGCCGGTACCTCCTACGTACACCTCCTCCCCGCGTTCGACTTCGGCACCGTCCCCGAGCGCCGCTCCGGCCAGGCCGAGCCCGGCTGCGCGCTGGACTCCCTGCCCGCGGACTCCGGGCGGCAGCAGTCCTGTGTGGGCGAGACGGCCGCGAAGGACGGGTTCAACTGGGGCTATGACCCGCTGCACTACACCGTGCCCGAGGGCTCCTACGCCGGCGATCCCGACGGCCCGGCCCGCACCCGTGAGTTCCGGCGGATGGTGGCGGGCCTGAACCGCGCCGGGCTGCGCACCGTGATGGACGTCGTCTACAACCACACCGTGGCCTCCGGACAGGACCCCCGGTCCGTACTCGACCGGATCGTGCCCGGCTACTACCACCGGCTGCTGGACGACGGCACCGTGGCCACCTCCACCTGCTGCGCCAACACCGCGCCGGAACACGCCATGATGGGCAAGCTGGTGGTCGACTCGGTGGTCACCTGGGCCCGGCAGTACAAGGTCGACGGTTTCCGCTTCGACCTCATGGGCCACCACCCCAAGGCCAACATCCTCGCCGTCCGCAGGGCCCTCGACGCCCTCACCCCCGCGAAGGACGGTGTGGACGGCAAGGCGATCCTGCTCTACGGCGAGGGCTGGAACTTCGGCGAGGTGGCGGACGACGCCCGGTTCGTCCAGGCCACCCAGCGGAACATGGCGGGCACCGGTGTCGCCACCTTCAGCGACCGGGCCCGGGACGCGATACGCGGCGGCGGGCCGTTCGACGAGGACCCGCGGGTCCAGGGGTTCGCCTCCGGTCTGTACACCGACCCCAACGCGTCACCGGCCAACGGCACCCGCGAGGAGCAGCGGGCCCGGCTGCTGCACGCCCAGGACCTGATCAAGGTCGGACTCTCCGGCAACCTCGCCGACTTCACCTTCACCGACACCACCGGCCGCCGGGTCAAGGGCTCCGAGATCGACTACAACGGTGCCCCGGCGGGGTACGCGGCCGCCCCCGGCGACGCCCTCGCCTACGCCGACGCCCACGACAACGAAACCCTCTACGACGCGCTCACCTACAAGCTGCCCGCCCGCACCCCGGCCGCCGAGCGGGCCCGCGCACAGGTGCTCGCGATGGCCACCGCCACCCTCTCCCAGGGCCCGGCGCTCAGCCAGGCCGGTACCGACCGGCTGCGCTCCAAGTCCCTGGACCGCAACTCCTTCGACAGCGGAGACTGGTTCAACGCCCTGCACTGGCGGTGCCGGGACGGCAACGGCTTCGGCCGCGGACTGCCCCCGGCCGCCGACAACGAGGCGAAGTGGCCCTACGCCAAGCCCCTGCTGACCAACGAGGCGGCCCGTCCCGGCTGCGCCGAGATCACCTCCGCCTCCGCCGCCTACCGGGACCTGCTGCGGATCCGCACCACGGAGAAGGCGTTCAGCCAGGCCACGGCCACAGAGGTGCGGCGGGCGCTGTCCTTCCCGCTGTCCGGGACCGGCGAGACCCCGGGCGTCATCACCATGCGGCTCGGTGATCTGGTGGTGGTCCTCAACGCCACCCCGGAGCGGCGGACCCAGACCGTGGCCGACCTCGCGGGCACACCGTACGCACTGCACCCGGTGCAGGCGCACGGCGCGGACCCGACCGTCAGGACCTCCTCCTACGAGCGGTCATCGGGCACCTTCGGCGTCCCGGGGCGCACGGCCGCGGTCTTCACCCGGCGGTAGCGGCCCGGGGCGGGGGCGCGGCACTGGGCCCCCTGCACGGGCCTCGTTGAAGTCCGGTGCGGTTCGGGTGCGCACCCGAAGGGGCGCGGGGCTCTGCCGAGGTGCGGCTCCGCCGCGTGGGCGCGACCGGCCACGACGCGGCCGCAGACGCACGACGGCATCTCGCGGCACTTCCCGCGGAGCGCTCAGCGCAGGGAGCCGAGCCGGTCACCGTCGGCCAGCCGGGCCTTGAGGTCGGCGTGCGCCCCGGCCGTGGCGGGCAGGGTCAGCTCCCGGCCCCACACCCGGCCCCGGACCCCGCCGCTCGCCGCGATCGAGGTCACCTGACGGCTGCCCGCCGCCAGCAGGTACCACCGCCCGGACTGCGACTTCCACAGCACCCCGGCCAGCACCCGCGGCTCGCGCGGACCACACGCCGGGGAGTCGTCGGCGCTCGCGGCCACGGCGCCCGCGGCGCCCCGGCGCACGTCCCACGGCTGGAACTGGGCCAGCACCCGGCTGCCCCGGCCCCGCCAGGTCTCCGCCCGGGTGCACAGCCACGCCGCCCGGCCGCCCGCCTCGGGCAGCGACTGGGCCGCGAACCGCCAGGTGTTCACCCGGCGCACGCCCCGGGCCTGCATCACCGGCAGCCGGCAGGCGGTCCGCGCCCAGCTCATCCGCGCCGCGCGGCCCGCCACATCACGCGGTGTCCGCGATCCCGGCGGGCCGTAGGTCAGCCGTGCCGGGGACAGCTCACCGAGGTCGACCACCAGCCGTGAACCCAGTTGCAGCGCGGGCCAGCCACGGCACGGCCGCAGCTGCGGCATCGTCCGCACCGGATCGGTCACCCCGTCCGGGGCGCGGTGCACCGGACGTGCCGGCTGCGCAGGGTGCAGCAGGTCCCGGACCGCGGCCCGGCGCACCCACGGGGCCGTCAGGTAACGCACATTGCCGTCCGTGCGGGTCAGCACCAGCGCCGTGGAGTCGGCCGCGTCCGCGGCGTCCAGCCGGGCCAGGTCCAGGGCCACCGCACCGCCGTCGGCGCCGTCCGCCTCCGCGTACCGCGCGATCCGCAGCCCGTCGTGGAGCAGCACCACCGCCGCCTGGTCCACCTCGCCCGCGAAGAGCAGCTGCGGCGGCCCGGACGGCGGCCCGGACTGCGTACCCGCCGTGGTCGAGACCCGCACCGAACGGCCGGGCCGCGCCCAGACCGCCAGCGCGCGGCGCAGCAGCGCGGTATCGCCCGTGCGCTCACCGCGCGCGGGCCACACCGAGAAGTCCACCCGGCTCGCGGTGCGCCACGCGTCCGGCGTCGCACGGGTCAACCGGTCCGGATCCAGGGCCCGTTCGGCGGAGGGGTTACGGGCGTACGAGGGGGCCGCCGCGCCGCCCGGCCCCCAGCCGTCACCCGGCATCCCCAGCAGGGTGCCGCACACCACCAGCGCCACCACGGCCACCAGCAGCGCCCGCAGATGCTGACGGCGGCGCATCAGATCGGTCGGCCGCGCCTGGAGCGAACACGCGTCGAACTCGGCCGACTCCAGCGGCGATCCGTCCCGGCTGCCCGCGGGCTCCGGTACGGCCTCCGCCTCGGCGAGCGCGCTCCGCGCGTCGTCGACCCCGGCGGCCTGGAGCAGTTTGCGCACCTCGCGGTCCTCCAGCCGCTCCAGCTCGCGCAGTACGTACGCGGCGCGGCCGGGGCCGGAGAGCTCGGACAGCGCTTGGTCCAGGGCGAGTTCATCGGCCCCGCCGGAGCGCGGGAACAACCGCAGCCCGAACACCTGCGGCAGCGGCGGCGGAATCCGCCACCAGCAGCGCGGCCCGGCGGCCCGCAGGGCGGTGCGCAGCACCCGCAGCCGTACGTAGGCATAGCCCGCGTCGGCCGCCGCGCCCTTCGTCCCGCGCTGCCACGGCAGTTCGACATCGGGACGCGGATCCTGCCCGCCGCTGCCGGAGCGGTTGCGGGGCAGCGCGCGCTGCGCCAGCGCATGCGCGGCCAGCACCCGCCGGGTGCGTCCCATACCGGGCGGCAGGATCAGGTATCCCAGCCGCACCAGCCGCGGGTAGTGCTCGACGATGGCGGCCTCGGCCTGCTCGACGTCGATCGGGCCGGTGGTGTCGTCGTCGAGGGTGGCTGTCGCCTGGTGCTGTTCCACGTCTCACAGAACGAGTGGCGGGGCGGGTTGGTCACCTCACCGGCCCCGCGGCGGTCATCCCGCCGCGGGGCCGGCCGGCCGCTACGCGACCTTCCAGCCGCTGAACTCCACGGTGCCGCGGTCGCCGCCGCCGCCGTTGGCCGCGCTCATGAACATCCCGGCGTCCTGCGCCGCCGCCGCGCCCGGCGCGGTCACCGTCGCCACCTTCCGCCAGGTCGCGCCGTCGTCGGTGGACAGCTCACCGGTGTACGCGGTGGCGGCGGTGCGGGTCAGCCGCAGCAGTACGGGCGCCTTCACACCGGTGATCCGCCGGTAGCTGTCCAGCGTGCCGTCACCGCCGGAGTCGTACGACAGCACCACGCCGTTGGCCGGAGTGACGGACAGATTGACGAAGCCGGGTGAGCCCGCCGTGGCCAGCGCGTTGCGGACCACGATCCCGGCGCGCGCCCACGGGCCGGTGACCGCCTGGGAGTCGACCCGCACCGTCACCGACCTCCCCGCGGTCAGGGCGCCCGCGCGGTGGACGGCGCCGAACTCGGCGGTGCCCTTCCACAGGTCCGAGCCCCCGCCGTCGATCGCGAACCGCTGCCCCAGCTGCCCGAAGACCGCGTCGTTGGTGGTGACCGTCCGCCAGCCGTCGGCCAGCGGACCGGCGATCCACAGGGAGCCGGTGCGCACCGCCCGCACCCGCTCCTCCCCGCGCGGCCCGTAGAGCACGCCCAGTTCGTAGGGCAGGGACCGGAGCGGATCCGCCGGCGGTCCGGCGGGGGCGGTGGCGCGCCAGCGGACCTGCCCGGTGCCGCCCGCCCGTACCGAGTCCAGCGAGGTGGGGCCCTGCGGCTCGGGCTCCAGTCCGGTCACGGTGAGCCCGAAGTCCACCCGGCCGGTGGCCCGCAGCCCGTTGACGTTGCGCAGCGCGGCGGTGATGGTCGCGGTGCCGCCGGGCGGCAGGGCGGCCGGATCGGTGGTAACGGACAGCGTGCCCTGGTACGGGGCCCTGGCCAGGGTGTCGTGCACCCGCTGGGCGGTGCGGTGGGCGTCGGTCGTGGGCCGTACCGGATAGCCGGTGCGCTCCCGGGTCCAGGGCTCCTCGACGGCGTACCAGTCGAACGTGCGCGGGGCGCGGTCCTCGGCGAGCGCGTCCTCCAGCTCGTCGAGGTAGGAACGCCACTGGGGGAGGTGGAAGTCGGCGATCAGGCCGTTCCAGTCGCGGTTGGCGTAGTTGGCCAGTTTGCCGCCGTCGGCGGTGACCCGGTCCGCCCAGGTGGTGATCAGCGTCCGGGCGGCGTGTTCGAGCCGGGCGGACTCGGCCTCGCCGGTGGCCATCCGCTTGGCGTCCGCCAGCCAGGGGCCGAGGAGGAACCGGCGGTGCGCACCGGTCATATCGTCGCTCAGCCGCATCAGTTTCAGCCACAGCCGGGACAGCGCCCGGAAGGTGGTCAGGTCCTTGCGCCGGTACGCCTCCTGGAGCTGGGGGATCAGCTGCCAGGACCGGTTGGCCAGCGCCTGCCGGGCGATATCGGTCAGATCGTGGCGGTAGGCGTCACTGTCGCGCAGCGCGGGCGCCACCGCCAGCAGGGCCGCCAGCGCCGGGTCGAAGCCCGCCGGGTCGAACGCCGGGGTGTGGGTGGCGTAGTTGGTGCCGGAGCGGGCGGTGAGGCTCGGCCGGGCGGCGAAGACGGAGTCGTGCGGCCGGCCGTCCTTGCTGCTGATCTCGTACGCGGTGTCGCGCAGCGCGGCGTACGCCTCCCGGCCCCGGTCGTCGCGCCCGCCGAGCCGGACGTCCGCGTATTCCCGGAACCAGGCGGTGCGGTCGACCGGCTCGTCCCGCCAGGCCAGTTCGCTGAAGAGCTCGAAGGCCGCCGGGTCCCGTTCCGCCGCCTCGGCCATGTAGGCGGTGCCGACCAGGGTGCCACCGGGCTTGTCACGCCACTTCGTGAACCGCTCCGCCCACATATGGGTCTTGGCGCCGATGGTGGTGCGGCCGCCGAAGTTGGGGATGGTGCCGAACGCGTACGGCACCCGGCCCCAGTCCTGCTCCCGGTCGGTCACCGTGTCCAGGTCCGACAGACCGTCCACCACCAGCATCCGGTCGTGGTCCACCGCGTCCAGCAGATCGCGCCGGGGATTCTCCTGCCAGCCGAGGATCACCCAGGTGGCACCGGGCCGGGCGGTCTGCAGCGCCTTCTCCACCGCGCGGGCGGCGTCGGGCACCGGGACGTCACCGGGGTCGCCGCCCTCGTGCAGCAGGTCCATCTTGAACAGGTCGACCGGACCGAAGAGCTCGTGCTGGTGGCGGTAGAACGCGGCGGCCACCTTCCGGAAGGACTCGGTGCGCGGATCGAGCCAGTCGGGGCGCTTGAGCCCCGCCCAGTCGCCCTGCGGCACGGTGCGTGCCCCCGGGTTGCGGCCGGCGAAGCCGTCGGGCACGGTGCCGAAGTAGCCGGGCAGGACGGGACGCATGCCCAGTTCGCGCAGCCGGCCGGTGATCCGGCGCCCCAGCTCGGCCCGCTTGGCCAGCAGTTCGGGGGAGACCGGCCCGCCGTACCCGCTCATGTTCTGGAGCAGCCACCAGGGCTGGTGGGAGGGGGCCGGGAGCCAGCCGCGGGCCTCGGCGTCGGAGTAGCCGAAGTCCTTCAGCAGCCGGTGGTAGACGGCCTCCTGGCCCGGGGTGACCAGCAGCTCGTTGCAGCCGTGCAGGGCCGCGATGTCGATCAGGTGCTCCCAGCGGTCCCAGTCCGCGAACGGGGCCGTGTAGCCGTCGTGGGTGTCGTTGAACGCGAAGCGGTGCGGCAGCGCGGTGGAGCGGGCGACCGGGCGGTCCGGCGCGGGCAGCTTCCGCGGCAGTCCGAGCTGATCGCCGGACCAGGTGAGCTGCGCGTGGCAGACGTACTTCAGATACCAGTGGACGCCGGTGAGCAGCACCGCCGGACTGGTTCCGGCCACGGTCAGCCGTCCCGTGGAGCCGGTGACCTCGAACCGCTCCGCACCGCCGCCGGGCGACAGCGCCGTCAGCCGGAACTGCCCGGCGTGGTCCGGGAGCAGCCGCCGCAGCGCGTCATGCGCGGGCGTGGTGTCGAATGCGGTCACGGCGGGGTCCTGTGGACTGTCCTGTGCCCCGGTCCGGCCCTCCGCGGCGGCGGGGACGGTGCTCCCCAGCGCGGCTCCGGCTCCGAGTGCTCCGGCGGTTCCGATCAGCGTGCGTCTGCTCAGGTCGCTCATGCGCCCCCCAACGGACAACGGCCAAGGGTCCCTCTGCGAACGGCACTTAACCAGTGTTGTGGGGTGGGAGCAATGGGGTGTACGGGGCGCGAAAGGCTCGCTTCAGCACTCGTGTCCGGTCCCGGCCCGGTCCGCGGCTCTTCCCGCCGGCCCCGGTCAGCCCCGGTCGAGATAGGCCAGGACGGCCAGTACCCGGCGGTTGTCGTCGTCGGACGGCGGCAGTCCCAGCTTGCCGAAGATGTTCGAGGTGTGTTTGGCCACCGCCCGCTCGGTGACCACCAGCTGGGCCGCGATCGCCGCGTTGGACCGGCCCTGTGCCATCAGCTCCATCACCTCGCGCTCCCGCGGGGTGAGGCGGCCGATCGGCCGGTCCTGGGCGCGCCGGTCCAGCAGTTGCGAGATCACCTGCGGATCCATCGCGGTACCGCCCCCGGCCACCCGCCGTACCGCGTCGATGAACTGGTCGGCGTCGAACACCCGGTCCTTGAGCAGATAGCCGATCCCGCCGCTGCCGTCGGCCAGCAGCTCACGCGCGTACAACTGCTCCACGTGCTGGGAGAGGACCAGCACCGGAAGGCCGGGGCGGGCCCGCCGCGCGGCCAGCGCGCACTGCAGCCCCTCGTCGGTGAAGGACGGCGGCAGCCGTACGTCCACCACCGCGACGTCGGGCTTCAGTTCCTCGAAGGCCCGGGTGAGCCCCGGACCGCTGTCCACGGCGGCCGCGATCTCGAAGTCGTACGCCTCCAGCATCCGCACCAGTCCGTCCCTGAGCAGGAACAGATCCTCGGCGATCACAACGCGCACGTGACGGCTCCAAGAGGTCGTCGGGCCCCGGTCCGGGGCGGGTCGGGGGCAGGGGCGGACGCGTCGAATGTACCGCTCGCGGGGGCGGGCCCCCGGTCCGCGCCACGGGCGGTCACCACGCACCGGGCGGGCCGGACCCCCGTGGAGGTCCGGCCCGCCCGGTGCGTACGGGGATCAGCCCTTCACGGGCCATTCCAGCGGCTCGTTGTAGAAGCCCTGGGTCAGCTCCACCGCGGCGGCCTTCTGGCCCTCCGGGATGAGGAAGGTGGTGCAGATCTTCTCCGACTGCCCGGCCGAGAGCTTCTTGTAGCTGTCGGGCTCCGGGCAGTTGTTCCACTTCGCCTCGCCCATGAGCACGAGGAGGGCGCGGGTGCGCTGCTGGGCGTTGGTCCGCACGACCAGGTCGTCGTCCATGTCGTCGAGTTCCATGGCCTTGCCGCTCTTGTGGGTGAGCGTGGACCAGACATGGACGGGGATCTGCGGACCGTCCTTCTTGTCCTTCTTCAGGCCGGACGCATCCATCTCGGCCTTGGTGCCGGTCACCACCTTGGTGGGCGTGACCGTGAAGGTGGCCCCGTCGGACTCCTTCATGTCGCTCTTCTGGGCCGGACTGGGCTCACCGAGCCGGAAGGTCTGCTTCTTCTTCCCGGCGTCGGAGGGGGCCGCGGCATGGTCCTTCTTGCCGTCGGACTTGCCCTTCTTGGACCCCGAGTCATTGCAGCCCACCAGAGCCACCGCCAGTGCCACGACGCCCAGCGTCGCCGGCACGGCACGCGTCCACGTTCGCATGTCGTCCTCACTCTCCCCGTTGTGTGCGATCCCGGCCGGCCGTTCGACGGCATCGGTACCGGGCGATGACGTCTCCCTCGCGGTCCTTCCGGACGCGCGGGCACACGGATGTGCGGCAGCGCGGGACGGTACCGGGGGACATGACGTCGTGGATGATGGTAGCGAGTGGCCGGATCTCGCCTTCACGGGCCCGGGTCGACGGACCGGGACCGTGCCCCGGGCGGTCCGCCGAGCTTCTCCTCGATCCAGCCGACGCCGAAGCGCACCACCTCCGGCGCCTCGAACAGATGGCTCTCCGCGGCGCCCACCGTGCCGCGCACCCCGAACCCGGCGGCCGGCATGTCCCGCGCGATGACCGTGAACGGCTCCTCCCCGGGCACCACCGCGGAGTAGTCGAACGCCTCGTCCTCGGTGTCGATGTCGTGGAAGCTCCGCCGCTCCCGCCCGATCAGCTGGTGGGCCGGGGCGCGGTGAGCGCGCAGGGGATCTCCATCGTCACCATGGTCGGCCCGCCGGGCGGACTGCTGACCGCGAGGATCCCGTCGAAGGCGCCCAGCCGCCGTTCGATCCCGTCCAGTCCGCCGCCCGGCGCGATCCGGGCGCCGCCGCGGCCGTCGTCGGTCACCACGATCCGCAGGGTGGCGCCGTCATGGTGCAGATCGACCCACATCCGGGCGGCGCCGGAGTGCTTGGCCGCGTTGGTCAGCACCTCGCTGATCGCGAAGTACGCGGCCGACTCCACCGGTTCGTCGGTCCGGCCCGGCAGCTCCACGTCCACCTCGACCGGGATCGTCATCCGCAGTGCCAGCGCCCGCACCGCGTCGCCGAGACCGCGTTCGGCCAGGACCGGCGGATGGATACCGCGGACCAGGTCGCGCAGTTCGGACAGCGCCTCCGCCGAGTCGCTGCGGGCCGCGGCGAGCATCTCCTTGGCCTTGGCCGGGTTCTTCTCGATCAGCGCCTCGATGGTGCCCAGGCTCATCCCCATGGCCACCAGCCGGGCCTGCGCACCGTCGTGCAGATCGCGTTCGATGCGGCGCAGTTCGGCGGCCGAGGTGTCCACCGCGTCATGCCGGGTCTCGGTCAGCCTCCGCACCCGTGCGGCCAGCGCCATCTGCGGGGTGGGGGCCAGGAACGCCCGGGACACCAGGAAGCCGGTGCGCAGCAGCAGGGGCGAGACCACCAGACCGACGCCGAAGAAGACCACGCCGAGCAGTGCGGCGAGCAGGGCGGTCGACTGGGAGTCGATCGGGACGAAGGCGTACCAGTACGTACCGCCCGCGTCCACGACCGGCCTCCACACACCCGCGGCCATCACCCACGCCTCCACCCCGTAGGGGACGAACGCGAAGGTCAGCGTGGCGAGGAACAGGCCGCCGATCATGTCGTAGAACAGCCACAGCAGATCCCGCCAGGTCGCCGGATCCTTCAGCAGGAAGGTCAGCAGCTCCACCTGGCCGGTCAGGCCGGGGCGGCGGTCCGCGGGCAGCGGGCGGTAGGGCACCGGGATCTCGACCCCGGCCCACCGGGCGGCCAGCCGCCGCCGGGAGTCGGCGTAGGCCCGCACCAGCCGCACCATCACCGGGGTGGTGAGCATCCCCAGACCCAGCGGGATGAAGCACAGGGACAGCACCATCAGCGTGAACAGCGGGATCGAGCAGAGCGCCGTGATGAACAGCAGCGCCAGCCCCTGTGCGCAGGCCGTGAACCCGCTGCGTACCTTCATGCGTCGTCCCCCTGGTGGTCGGCGGCCGGTGCCCGGCGGCCCGGTGATCAGCCCTCATTCTCGGACACGTCCAGTCTGCGGCCACGTTCCTCCCCGGTCACGGGGGGCTGGCCCCGCCCGGGGGTGTAGCTGGCCCCACCCCCCGGCTTCGCCTTCCGGCTCCGGGACCGGGTGGCTGCCCGGCTGGGGCGCGGGCGCGCGGATTCCTAGCGTCGAGGACATGACCAACGCAGTCCGCACCTCCACGGGAGAGACGCCATGAGCGCATCGAGGCAGGGCCTGGCCGTCCGGCTGGGCGGGTGGAGCACCCGCCACCGCAAAACCGCCATCATCGGATGGCTGCTGTTCGTCGTGGTCGTCGCGGTGGTCGGCGGGATGTCCGGAACCAAGGTGATGACGGACTCCGAGGGCGATACGGGCGACTCCGCGAGTGCCCAGCAGATCCTCGGGGACGCCGGGCTCAAGACCCCGGCCGGTGAGATGGTGATGCTGCGCAGCGAGCGGCCCGACGGCTGGCGCGCCGCCGCCCGCGATCTCACCGCGCGCCTGGAAAGGACCGGGGAGACGGCACGGATCCAGCCCCCGGTGCGGTCGGAGAGCGGACGCGAGGGCCTGGTCAGCTTTGACCTCAAGGGCGATCCCGACACCGCCGGGGACCGGGCCGAGCCGGTCCTCGACGCGGTCGAGGACACCCGGGCCGCCCACCGCGGCGTCACCGTCCATGAGTTCGGTGACGCCAGCGCCGCGCACATGCTCAGCGGGATGCTGGAGGACGACCTGAAGAAGGCCGAGCTCACCGCGGTGCCGCTGGCGCTCGGCATCCTGCTGGTGGTCTTCGGCGCGCTGGTGGCGGCGCTGCTGCCGGTGCTGCTCGGGGTGACGGCCTGTGTCGGCACCTTCGGACTGCTGGCGTTCGTCAGCCACCGGGTCCCGCTCGTCGAGTCCACCAACTCGGTGATGTTCCTGGTGGGACTGGCCGTCGGGGTCGACTACTGCCTGTTCTATCTGCGCCGGGAGCGCGATGAGCGGGCCGCGGGGCGGGACGCGGACACGGCGCTGCGGATCGCCGCGGCCACCAGCGGCCGGGCGGTCCTGGTCTCCGGGATCACGGTCATGCTGGCGATGGCGGGCATGTTCCTGTCCGGGCTGCAGCTCTTCAAGGGGTTCGCGGTCGCCACCATCCTGGTGGTGCTGATGGCGATGCTCGGCTCGGTGACCGTGCTGCCCGCGATGATGTCGTGGCTGGGCGACCGGATCGACGCCGGCCGGGTTCCGCTGCTGAACCGCCGCCGGAAGAAGGGCGTGCACAGCAGCGGCGGACTCTCCGGACGGCTGATGCGGCCGGTGCTGGCCGCGCCGAAGGTCTTCGCCGCCGTGTCCGCCGCGCTGCTGCTGGCCCTGTGCGCCCCCGCGCTGGGGATGAAGACCGAACAGCTCGGCATGGAGCAGCAGTTCGGCTCCGACGCCGAACTGACCGTGGCCTTCAAGGAGATCACCGGTGCCTTCCCCGGCGGCCCGGCCCCGGCCGAGGTGGTCGTGCGCGCCGACGACATCGGCTCGGACCGGTTCGGCGCGGCCGTCGCCGACCTGAAGAAGGAGATCACCGGCTCGGGCCGGTTCGGCAAGCCGGTCGAGGTGGAGCTGCACCGGAAGGAGGGCGTGGCCCGGATCGAGGTGCCGCTGTCCGGCAACGGCCGGAACGCCGCCTCCGAACGCGCCCTGGACACCCTGCGCGAGGACCTGGTGCCGCGGATCCTGGGACCGGTCTCGAAGGAGGCGTACGTCGGTGGTCAACTGGCCGGGAACCTCGACTTCAACGACCAGCTGAAGAGTGATATCGCCCCCGTGCTCCTCTTCATCGCGGGTGTGACCTTCCTGCTGATGCTGGTGTGCTTCCGTTCGGTGCCGATCGCGCTCGCCTCGATCGTGCTCAACCTGCTGTCGGTGGGCGCCGCGTACGGCACGATGACCGCCGTCTTCCAGCACGGCTGGGGCGCCGGGGCGCTGGGCATGGAACCGGCGGGTGCGATCGAGGCATGGATGCCGCTGTTCGTCCTCGTCATCCTCTTCGGGCTGTCGATGGACTATCACGTGTTCGTGGTCTCGCGGATCCGTGAGGCCCGTGACCGGGGGCTGTCCACCCGCGACGCGATCCGCGAGGGCATCCGGACCACGGCGGGCTCGGTCACCGGGGCGGCCGTCATCATGGTCGCGGTGTTCGCGGTCTTCGCCCTGCTCCAGATGCAGGACATGCAGCAGATGGGGGTCGGTCTCGCGGTGGCGGTGCTGGTGGACGCCACGCTGGTCCGGATGGTGCTGCTGCCCTCGGTACTGGCCCTGCTCGGGGAGCGCGCCTGGTACCTGCCGCGCGGTCTGCGGTGGCTGCCGCGGTTCGGGCACGGCGAGGAGCCGCCGGCCGACGGCACGGCCGGGGCCCCGCGCCCCCGGGTACCGGCGGGCCGCTGATGTCGCCGCCCGGCCGCTGACGCCACCGCCCCGGGAGGTCCAGGACCTGCCGGGGCGGTGCCGTGTCCGGGGACGGCGGGGCGTCAGCCGGTGGGCGCGGGCGGAACGTACTTGTAGCCCACCCGCCGCACCGTCACGATCGTCCCCCGGTGCTCGGCGCCCAACTTGCGGCGCAGCCGGGCCACATGGACGTCGACCGTCCGGCCGTCGCCGACATGTCCGTATCCCCAGACCGTGGTCACCAGCTGATCGCGGGTGTGCACCCGGTGCGGATGGGCGACGAGATGGGCCAGCAGCTCGAACTCGAGGTAGGTCAGCTCCAGCGGCCGTCCGGCGATCCGCGCGGTCCGCCGGTCGGGGTCGATCCGCACCGGTCCTTCCCCGGTGTCCGCCGCCACGGTGTCAACGGACGGCTGCGGGGCGGCGGTGGTCAGGGCGGTCGCGGGATCCTGCCGGTCGGCGGGGACCAGCACCAGATAGCCGATCATCGGCGGCCGGCCGGGCAGCGAGGGCAGGGTGTGCGCCGGTGCGGGCAGCCAGGTCGCCCCGGGATGGAGCAGTTCGGCCACCGGTGGCACCTCGTCCGGCGCAACGGCCCGCAACCGTTGACGGTGGGCGGAGGCCGCGGGGGCGCCGGGCGGGACGGCGGGGGCGGGGGAGGAGGACAGGCTGCGGACGTTGGTCATGGGAGTCAGCTCTTTCGCGCTCGCGAGGTCGTCGGGGACGTCGTGCGCGCGGGCTGGGCATCTGGCCGTGGAGCCGCCGGTGATGGTGCGGTGGCGGTGGGTTCAGCGGCCGAGCGAGCGGGCCCGCGTACGGAACGCGCGGCAACACTCGCGGTCGAAATGGTGCGCCTGCCGGGACGGCCAGAACGGCTCGAGGTCCGGACGACCCGTCGCGGCGTGGTGGAGGCTGACCATGCCCCTATTGAAGCAGACGACGTGCCCGCTCCGCTCGGTCCCGGGACGGGACGAGGGCCACATCAGGACAGCGTCAGCGCAGTGCCCCTCCCCGGCCGGACGGCCGGGGAGGGGCGGTCGGTCCGTTGGGGTCAGGAGTTGACCTGGGCCGAGACCAGGGAGGAGAAGGTGGTCAGCCGGCTGTAGATGCCCGGGTAACCGGCCAGGGCGCAGCCCTCGCCCCAGGAGGTGATTCCGGCCAGCTTGCCGTTGATGACCAGCGGACCGCCGCTGTCGCCCTGGCAGGTGTCCACGCCGCCCTGGGTGTAACCGGCGCAGACCATGTCGGAGGCGAGGTAGTCGGAGCCGTAGGAGCTGCGGCAGCTGGAGTCGGACACGGTCGGCACGGTGGCCGTGCGCAGCTGGTTGGAGGAGGAGCCGCCGGAGCGGGTGGTGCCCCAGCCCAGGATGCGGGCGGTGGTGCCCGCGGTGTACACGCCGGTGTCGGACGGCGAGACGTAGGGCAGCGTGCTGTACGGCATGGCCGTGGACAGCGTCAGCACCGCCACGTCGTCGCCGTTGGTGACGTCGGAGTAGGACGGGTTGATCCAGATCCTGCTGACCCTGCTGACCGTTCCGTTGGTGCCGTTGCGGTAGGTGCGGCCGCCGACCACGCGGACGCTGCCGGTGGTCTCACCGACCATGCAGTGGGCGGCGGTGACCACCTTGGTGGGCGACACCAGCGTGCCGCCGCAGAACTGTCTCTGCGAGGAGTCCGTGATCTGCATGACGTACGGATAGGCGGACGCCGTCGTGGTGGTACCGCCGACGATGGGCTTCGGCGCCGCCTGGGCGGTGCCGGTCATGACTCCCGCGATGGACGCCGCGGTGGCGAGGACGGCCGCGGCCGCGAGGCCGGCGCGGCGGGGGAGTGTGAAGGACATGCTTCTCTCCAGGGTTTCGGTGAGTGGGGGAAACCTGAAACGGAGCGCGTCGCGCCGACGGCGCCCCCTCTTCGCCCTGGGGCGGAGCGGGTCGCACTGCGTCGTCGACGGCGGGTTCACGCTAGAAGCGTTCGGGCAACTGCCCAATGAGGGTTGGCCCTTGAGGCGCGGCATAGGGAAATCCCCCTGTCCCGGGGGAGTCAGGGGGATGGGGCCGGGCGGGGCCCGCCGGAGCGGGCCGGGTTGCCGGACGGGGCGTCAGGTGCCGCCGCGCGTCGCCAGTCTGACGATGTCCACCCGCGATCGGATCCCCAGCTTGCGGTAGACGCGGGTGAGCGTGGCCTCCACGGTCTTGACGCTGATGAACAGCCGTGCCGCGATCTCCCGGTTGGTGGCGCCCTCCAGCACGAGCGTCGCGACCCTCCGCTCCATCTCGGCCAGGGCGTCCAGCAGCCGTGGCGGCGACAGCGCCTCCGCGGGCAGCATTCCCGCCGCCGTTTCCGCCGTCCTCCCCGCTGACGGGGCGACCGCCCGCCACTCCCCGGTCGCCGGTCCCGGCACCGGCTCCGCCTCCACCGCGGCGCGTTCGGCCGTGGCGCGCTCCAGCCAGGGATGGGCGGCGGCGTGCCGGAAGACCCGGACCGTGGCGTCCAGCGCCGTACGGGCCGCCGCGATATCGCCCCGGCGCAGCTCCACATGGGCCAGCGCCAGTTCGCACCGGCCCAGCTCGATGCGGTAGCCCAGCGCGCGCAGTTCGCGCCCCGCCGTCCGCAGGGTGAGCGCGGCCCGCCCCGGATCCCCCTGCGCGGCGGTCATCAGCGCCTCGGCCCGCGCCAGTACGGCCAGCACACTGCCGCGCCCCAGCCGGGTGGCGGACTTCCGGGTGGCCTCGACGACCTCGGCGGCCTCCTCCGGTTCACCGATGCCCACGAGTGCCTCGGCCAGATCGCCCTGCCAGCGGCCGCGCGCCGGATCGGTCACCCCCTGGCCGCGTTCCAGCTCCCGCACCCGCCGCAGCGCCGTCACCGCCCCCTCGGTGTCCCCGGCCACCAGCCGGGCGTGGCCCAGCGCGTACAGATTGCGGGCGAGATAGAGGAGGTCGCCGTCCTCCTCGGCACTGCGCACGGCGTCCTGGGCCAGCGACAGCGCACCGGCCACACTGCCGCCCGCCGCCTCCGCGAGCGCCGTGAGCTGGAGTGCGGGTCCTACGCCCATCCCGGCGTCCCGGGCCAGCCGCAGACTGCGGTGGGCGAGGTCCAGCGCGGATTCGCAGCGTCCGGCCCGCAGTTCGGTCTCGGCCAGCCCGCGCAGGAACAGGATCTGACTCTCGACCGCCCCGCGCCGCTCGGCCAGCCGGACCAGCGCGCCGACCGCCGTCCGGGCCTCGTCCAGCCGGTCGCCCATCAGCAGACAGCGGAAGCGGGTGTAGCCCGGTCCGTTGTGGTCGCAGGTCACCCGGGGGTCCTGGGGCTCCTCCAGGGCCCGGGCCAGGGTCCGTTCGGCGTCCCGATGGCCCATCAGGGTCTCGGTGAGCGCCTGGAAGGACAGCGCCAGCAGCTCGGTGCGGCGGTCGTCCGCCAGCCGTGCGAGCCGCGCCGCCTCGGCGGCCTCGCCCCGGGCCCGCGGCAGGGAACCGCGCACCAGCACGGCCCGCCAGGACAGCTGATAGCGCAGTGGGGCGAGCAGCCGTGGCTCACCGCCCGCGTCGGCGAGCGCCCGCGGGAAGACATCATCCACGTCGGCCATGGCCTGTCCGGCGGAGTCGATCACCGCGATCCAGCCGCGGACGCGGTCGGCGGGGCGTACGGATTCGGCCAGCACCTCATGGGCGGTCGCGCGGGCGAGCTCCGGCTCCCCGGCGGTCAGCGCGTCCTCGGCCGCGTCCAGCCGCCGGGCGTGGGCGGCGATGGCGTCGTCGGCCGGGGTGCGGTCGGCGGCGAGCAGCCCGAGCCGGGCCGCGGCCGCGGGGGCCCCGCGCTCCCGGGCGACGGCGGCCGCGGCGGCGAGGGTCCGCGCGACGCGCTCGTCCCGTCCCGGGGTGGCCAGCGCCAGATGGCGGGCGCGTTCGATCAGGTCGGTGGAGGCGGCGCCGAGCGCGGCGTGCGCGGCGCGCCGTTCGCGCGGGGCGGCCGCCGCGTACAGGGCGGCGGAGACCAGTGGATGCGTGAACCGCACCACCGGCTCGGCCTCCTCGTCCACGATGCCGAGCGCGGCCGCCTCGCCGAGTTCGGCCTCGGCCTCGGTACGGCCCGCCGCGCGCAGCAGCGCCACGGTGGGCCGGGCGGCGGCGCTGGCCAGCAGCAGGGTCTCCCGGGTGCCGGGGCCGGGGGCGCGCAGCCGGTCCAGGACGAGGGCGCGCAGGCTGGTGGGCACCGGCAGGTGTTCCCCCGGCCTGGGCGGAGCCCCCGACTCGGCCAGCGCGCGGCCGAGTTCGAGGGCGTAGAAGGGGTTGCCCGCACTGGTGCGGTGAATCTCCCGCAGCACGGGTCCGGGCAGCCCCACCCGTCTTCGCGCCGACAGCAGCGCGACGGTCTGCGGATAGGTGAGGGGCGGTACGGCCAGCACCAGCGCGGGTGGCGGCAGTACGCGGAGGTACGGCGTGCCGAGGTGCGCCGCGGGGGTGTCGGCGGGGCCGGGGGCCGCGCCGGGGCCGGGGGTGGCACGGGGATCCATGATGCCGAGGTGGTGAGCGAGGTCCTGCCCGGAGGTGTGGGACCGGGCGGGGGCGAGGGCGGGCCCCGGGTCCGGGGCGCCCCAGGCGCGGGCGGGGAGGAGGGCCCGGTCGGGGTCCGGGCCGCCCCACGCCCCGTCCGTACCCGCGTCGCCCGCTTCGCCCGCGTCGCCCGTGTCACGCGGCCGGCCTCCGCCCGGCCCCTCCGCCCGGCCCGGTCTCCCCGTCCGGCCCGGTCTCCCCGTCCGGCCCGGGGTGTCCGTCCGGTCCGGGGTGTCCGTCCGGTCCGGGGCCGATATCTCCGGGCCGGTCCGTACCGCGGCGATCATCTGCACCGGCAGCCCGGCCGTCCGCCGCGCGGCGAACTCCAGCAACTCCCGGCTGGGCGCGTCCATCCACTGCAGGTCATCGGCGACCACCAGCACCGGGCCGCGCCCGGCCAGCGCCCGGAACACCGACAGCACGGCCAGCCGCAGTGCCAGCCCGTCGTGCCGCTCCGACGGGCTCTGCCGCCCGGTGAGCGCCGCGTCCAGGACGGTGCGCTGTGAGGCGGGCAGGATGTCCGAGACCTCATCGGCGACGGGCCCCAGCAGATCGATCAGGGACAGAAACGGAAGCTGGCTCTCGGAAGCGGTCGGAGCACAGTCCAGTACCAGCCGTCCGCGGCCAAAGGGCCCGGCGGCGAGCGCCCGCAGCACCGTGGACTTGCCGATCCCGGCCGGTCCCGGCAGCAGTACGCTGCCGCCCCGCGCCAGCTGTTCACGCCCTCGTACCAGCAGCTCATCGCGTCCGACCACGGGCTCTGGCTGTTCGCCGTACCGCTCCACGCGTATCGCCCTCCCCTGCCTCCCGAGCGCGCGGCGCCCGGTCAGGAGAGGTCCGGTGGCACATCGTGGAGCATCGGGGCCAACAAGACATCTACCTATAAACCAAGGCGAGGCGCACAATGGTGGTGCGGTGTTTTACCGCACTGCGCGGTCAGACTTGCATGGATCGAAGGAGGCGAGTCGTATGGCCGACGTCTCACACACCAGAGGGGATCTCACGGGCCACCCTGATGTGACCGAAATGCGGGAGCGCTACGCCCGCATGATGGACGCGCGTGATGTGGTCTTCCTCGACGGACCGGTGCTTCTCGCCGGTCTGTACTTCGCCATCTCTCCCTGGGTGGTGCACTTCTCGAGCACCAGCCCCAACCTCATGGTCCACAACCTCATCCTCGGCCTCGCCATCGCGCTGCTGGGGGTCGGCCTCACCGTCGCACCGAGGCGGATGTACAGCCTGTGCTGGACCATGGCCGCGATCGGTGTATGGATGATCATCTCGCCCTGGGTGGTCGCTCGGGGCCCCGACGCCGGAATGATCTGGAACAACGTCATCGTCGGCGCCATCACCTGCCTGTTCGGGCTGGTGGCCGCAGGGATGGTCATGAAGAAGGGCCGGGGTGAGACCTGACCGGTTCATCGACGGGAATTCAGACCCCAGACCGAAGGAAGAAGGCCGCCGACCGCACGGCACGCCCTGATGGGCCGTGCGGCGGGCGGCCTTCGCTCTGCCCGGCCGGCGGGGGCGGCCGGCCTTTGCCCGGATCAGCCGATCGGTTCGGGTCAGCCGATCGGTTCGGGCAGGGGCACCACGTCATAGGAGCACTCGATCGTCTCGCCGGTGGCCGGATCACCCAGCTCCACCCGCCAGCGCTCGGCGAACTGGTCCACCCCCTCGGCCATCGGGATCGTCCCGGAGATCAGCACCGTGCCGGGTATCAGTCCACCGCGCTCGCGCAGCACCTCGATCCAGTACGCGGGCGGCAGCAGCTCGGCCAGGGTGCCGCTCTGCACCTCGGTCTCCGCACCGTCGTGGGTGACCCAGGCCCGTAGCGTCAGATCGTCCAGCCGCGGCGCCACGTCCGACAGCCGCCAGGCGCGCGAGGCGAGCACATCCGGGCCCGCGTTCTTGCTCCAGGCCACGCCGTGCACCTCCAGATCGCGGTCGGTGTGGTCACAGGCGGCGGTGAGTAGCAGCTCACCGTCGTCCGCCACCACCAGCGCCCATTCGGCCTCCCCGGAGGTACGGGCGTGCTGGACGCTGACCCGCGCCGTCTGCTGGGCGAGATACGGCGAGACCGGGTAGAGCGCGGGCGTCACGGCCGGTGCGGGAACGCCCAGCCCGGCGAGCTCGGCGACATGTGCGGCCACGTCCTCCTGGCTGCGCCCGGCATAGCCCGCGTTCAGCACCTGGACAACGGTTGCCTCGCGGGTGGAGCCGTCGGGAAGCTCGAAGGTGAGCGTGGTGTGCGACGGGGACGGACGGGTCCGGGTGTGGTGAAGCGGCTGATGCGTGGTGGTCATCGGCGGATGCCTCCAGGTCGCGGTGCGGTGCGGTCGCGGAGTACTGCGGTCACGGAGTGGTTGATTTCCGCTCGGGGGTTGCGCATACGGTGTGTATACAACAAGTATGCCGGAAGGTCGAACGCACGCACCACCGCACGCACCACCCATGAGGACGGAACATGCAGCCCACCGCACCGGCACCGAGCACGGCAGCGCCCCGGCCCGGCGGGCCCGGGGTACGCCGGGCCTTCGTCGCCAGCCTCACCGGCACCGCCCTGGAGTGGTACGACTTCGCCGTCTACTCCGCCGCCGCGGCCCTGGTCTTCGGCGATCTCTTCTTCCCCTCCAGCGATCCCTTCACCGGCACCCTGCTGGCGTTCTCCACCTACGCCGTCGGCTATGTCTCCCGTCCGCTGGGCGGCTTCGTCTTCGGGCGGCTCGGTGATGTCATCGGCCGCAAGAAGGTGCTCATCGCGACGCTCGTCCTCATCGGCGCAGCCACCCTGCTGATCGGACTGCTCCCCACCTACGCCACGGTCGGGGCCGCCGCCCCGGCCGCCCTGGTGCTGCTGCGCTTCGCACAGGGCGTGGGCGTGGGCGGTGAATGGGGCGGCGCGGTACTGCTGTCCAGCGAGTTCGGCGACCCCCGGCGGCGCGGCTTCTACGCCTCCGCCGCCCAGGTCGGGCCCCCGGCGGGCAATCTGCTGGCCAACGGCGTGCTGGCCGGGCTCGGTGCCGCGCTGACCGAGGAACAGTTCCTCTCCTGGGGCTGGCGGGTGGCCTTCCTGCTCTCCGGTCTGCTGGTGGTCTTCGGCCTGTGGATCCGCGCCAAGCTGGAGGAGACCCCGGTCTTCCGTGAGATGGAGGCCGCGCAGAGCCGTCCCGAGGCACCGGTGCGCGAGGTGTTCACCACCCAGCCCCGGGCCCTGACCGCGGCGATCCTCTGCCGGATCGCGCCCGATGTCCTCTACGCGATGTTCACCGTCTTCGTCCTCACCTACGCCACCGACGAGTTGGGCATGTCCCGTGGCTCCGCGCTGACCGCGGTCCTGATCGGCTCCTCCCTCCAGATCGTCCTGATCCCGCTCGCCGGTGCTCTCTCCGACCGGGTCAACCGGCGGCTGCTGTACGGCGGTTCCGCGGTGGCCGCCGGAATATGGCCCTTCCTGTTCTTCCCGATGGTCGCGGACGGGAGCTGGGGGCTGCTCACCCTGGGCGTCATCGGCGGACTGGTGATCCACTCGCTGATGTACGGGCCCCAGGCGGCCTTCGTCGCCGAACAGTTCTCCCCCCGGCTGCGCTACACCGGCTCCTCGCTCGCCTACACCCTGGCCGGGGTGGTGGGCGGAGCGGTGGCGCCCCTGCTGTTCACCACCCTGCTGGGGACCTACGACGCCTGGGTCCCGCTGGCCCTCTACATCGCGGTCACCGCCGTGCTCACGGTGACCGGTCTCTGGCTGGGCCGGGACCCCGCCACCGCCGCGGAGGAGGAGCCGGACCGCGGGTCCGCCGGCCGTGCCGCGCCCGCGACCGCCTCCGCGGAGCGGTAGGGCGGGCCGCAGCGGGGAAGGGGCGGGATGGACACTCCTTTCGCACTCCGGCCCTTCTGCACTCCGACCCTCCGCACCAGGACACGACCACCCGGGACCACCCGATGGGCCCCGGCCGACCGACGACGAAACGAGGCAGCACCCGCCATGCCCCTGCGCATCGCACTGAGCCAGCTCACCACCGGCCCGGACCCCGCGTCGAACCTCGCCCTGCTGCGCCGCGAGGCACAGCGGGCGGCGGAGGCCGGGGCGCGTCTGATCGCCTTCCCGGAGGCCGCCATGGCCTGCTTCGGCACCCGGCTCGGTCCGCTCGCCGAACCGCTGGACGGCCCCTGGGCCACCGAGGTCCGGCAGATCGCGAAGGACACCGGTCTCGTGGTCGTCGCGGGCATGTTCACCCCCGCGCCCGACGGACGGGTCACCAACACCCTGCTGGCCACCGGCCCCGGGGTCGAGGCCGCCTACGACAAGATCCATCTGTATGACGCCTTCGGTTTCCGGGAGTCCGACACCGTGGCGCCGGGCTCCGAAGTGGTCACCTTCGCTCTCGACGGTGTCGGGATCGGCCTCGCCACCTGCTACGACGTACGCTTCCCGGAGCTCTTCCGGGCTCATGCCGACGCCGGTGCGGTGGTCTCGCTGCTGCCCGCCTCCTGGGGTGCCGGGCCGGGCAAGCGTGAGCAGTGGGAACTGCTGACCCGTGCGCGGGCGCTCGACGCCACCGTCTGGCTGGCCGCCGTGGGCCAGGCCGACCCGGCCGCCTCCGGCGCCGGTCCCGCCTCTGCCGGAAGCGCCCCCACCGGTATCGGGCACAGCGCCCTGATCGGTCCCGACGGCACGGTGCGCGAGCGGCTGGACGCCGCTCCGGGTCTGCTCGTCGCGGACCTCGACCCCGATGAGGTCACCGCGGTGCGCCGGACCCTGTCCGTTCTGGAGAACCGCAGGCTGGACGGCCGGCCATGAGCGGCGGCCACCGGGCGGAACGGGGCGCCGGGGGCGGAGCCGAACCGGAGCGCGAGTTCCATCTGCCCGCCGCGCCCTGGCGACGGCCGCCGGGCGCGGTCGCGGGGGTCAGCGAACAGCTCCTGGCCGCGGACTCCAGCGGTACCCGCACCACCGCCCTGGTGCGCTGGGAGCCGGGGACGGACACCTCCGCGTCCGGAGTCGTCCGCCACGACGGCTGGGAGGAGGTCTATCTCCTTGAGGGCGGTATGCGTGATCTGACGCTGGGGGAGACCTTCTCCCGCGGCTTCTACGCCTGTCGGCCACCGGGGATGCCACATGGCCCCTGGCGCTCCGAGGAGGGCGTCACCATGCTGGTGATCACCTATCCGGAGGCGCCGGACGGACGATGAGTCATCCGGACCCACCCGGACCCACCGCACTCATCCGGATTCGCCCGGACTCACCCGGCGAGCAGCACCTTCAGCGTCGTCTCCAGATGGCCGCTGATCGCCGCGCGGGCCGCCTCCGTGTCCCCGGAGGCCACCGCGTCCAGGATGGCCCGGTGCTCGCAGAGCACTTCCTCCTGGCGGCCGGTCTGGTTGTACAGGGCCACCACCCCGGCCCGGATCTGACGGCTGCGCAGCCCTTCGTAGTGCCGGTTGAGGAGTTCATTGCCCACCGCGGCGATCAGGGTCGCGTGGAACAGGTGGTCCACGGCGATGAACTCCTTGGCCTGGTCGGGGCCGGTGAGCCCGCGCTGCCGCTCCAGCAGCTCGGTCAGCTCCGCCACCGGCACCTTCCCCGCCGCGATCGACTGGTCGGCCGCGTACCGCTCGACGATCCCCCGCAGCTCCATCAGCTCGGTGATCTCCCGGCCGGACAGCGGCGCGATATGCGCACCGCGCTTGGGGACCAGCCGGACCAGGTCCTCCGCCGCGAGTAGCAACAGGGCCTCGCGGATCGGGGTCCGGGAGATGCCGATCCGGTCGGCGATCTCCTGCTCGGTCAGGAACCTGCCCTGCATGTCGGGATCGGTCAGCACGGTTTCCTTCAGAAACGCGTACGCCTTCTCTCGTCCGGACTGCACCTGGGCCCCCATGGCTGTGGCTCATCGCATACAACTCGTATACGGAAATTATCACGGAGGGACGGGGCCCGCGCCGGTGATCCGTAAGCCGGGGCCGGCCGGAGCGGGGCGGGCCGGCGCTCATCGCGCGCTCTGCCCATCGGTCCGCCCGGCACCCCGGCCCACCAGCCGCAGACCGCCCTCGGCGCCGCTCCGGCCGGTGTCCTCCGCCGCCTTCTCCTCGGCCCCCATGACCAGCACCACCTTGCCGGTGACGGTGCCCGACTCGGCCAGCCGCATCGCCTTCGCGGCCTCGCTCAGCGGAATCCGCGCCGCCACCTGGGCGGAGAACTCCCCGCTCGACAGCAGCGCCAGCACCTGGCCCAGATCGGCGCGCATCCGCGCCTGGTAGCTGTCCAGCCGCCGCCGTCCGGCCCACAGGTTGTAGAAGTGCGCCCGGCGTCCGTTCGGCAGCAGGTTCCACAGCAGCAGCCGTCCGAACAGCTTGAGCACCGGCATCCGCGACGATCCCGCCACATCGCGGGTGGCGGCTGTGCCGTACGAGACCAGCGTGCCGCCACGGGTCAGCAGCCGGAAGGAGTCGATGATGCCCTCGCCGCCCACATGGTCGAAGACCGCGTCCACCCCGCCGGGAGCCAACTCGCGCACCCGCGCGGTCAGATCGGGGTCCCGGTAGTCGAGCGGAGCGGCGCCCAGTGCCCGGACGGCCGCGTGATGGCGGGGTGAGGCGGTGCCGATGACCCTGATACCCGCGTGCCGGGCGAGCTGGACGAGGGTGGACCCCACGCCGCCATTGGCCCCGAGGACCAGGATCGTGCCCCCGGAGCGGACCTTGGCCACGCGGTGGAGCATCTGCCACGCCGTGATCCCGTTGACCACCACCGTCTCCGCCTCGGCCGCGCCGACCCCCTCCGGCACCGGGACCAGATCGCCCGCGTCGACCAGGGTGTGGGTGGACCAGCCGCCCGTCTTCGTCAGCACCGCGAACCGGCCGCCCCCCAGCGCCGGGTCCACCCCGGCGCCGGTGGCCACGACCTTCCCCACCAGGTCATAGCCGGGCACGAAGGGGAACGGCGGCTGGTCGTAGTACTTCCCCCGGCGCATCTGCTGCTCGGCGAACGAGACCCCGGACGCCTCGACCTCCACCAGCGCCTGGCCGGGGCCGGGCTCGGGGAGCGGGCGGGTGCGGACCTGGAGCCCCTCGGGCTCCACCTGACCGGGCAGCACGACTTCGGTGAGCATGACGACCTCGTTTCTCCTGGGCCTCGCGATCGCCGTGAGGCGGTCGACGTGAGGTGTTCTTTCGTCGGTGAGAACTTCTAACTAAACAATGAACCTGTTACCCTCGATGTGTCAACCCCGGATCCCCACCGGGATCCCGGGCCGGAGGCGGGCCCCGGCCGGCAGTCCCGGTCCGGGCCGCCCGTACGGAAGGTGAGAGGCGCGTCGATGGCGACAGCACGGCGGGAGCGCTACCGCAAACAGACCCGTGAGGAGGCCAAGGCCGTGGCCCTCACCCAGCTCGCCGAGGCGGGCACGGCGGGCATCTCGGTGAACGCGATCGCGAAGGCGATGGGTATGACCGGCCCCGCGCTCTACCGTTATTTCGCGGGCCGGGACGAGCTGCTCACCGAGCTGATCACCGACGCCTACCGGGATCTCGCCGAGGCCGCGGCCGCCGCCGTCGCCGAGGCCGCCCCCGGCGACCGCTTCCGCGCGCTGGCCCACGCCATCCGCGCGTGGGCCGCGGCGCAGCCCGACCGCTATCTGCTCATCTACGGCACCCCGGTGCCCGGTTACCAGGCGCCGCCCGAGACCACCGAGATCGCCGGCAAGCTGATGCGCACGATCCTCGACGCCTGCGCCGAGCCGGACGGCCCGGCCGCGGGTGGGTCCGTCTCACCCCTGGAGGCCGAGCTCGCACGGCAGCTCGATGCGGTCGGCCCCTGGGCGGACGGCACCGACCCCGCCGGAGAGGTGAAGGGGCGCGCGCTGCGGACCTGGACCCGGCTGCACGGGGTGATCAGCCTCGATGTGCAGGGCCAGTTCAGCGGGATGGGGTTCGATCCGGGGGCGCTCTTCGAGGCCGAGGTCGAGGCCCTCATGCGCGGCGTCTGAGCGCGCGGTGCCGGACCGCTCCGGTCGCCCTCCGGGGACCCCGGCCGGTCTCCGGGACCCGAGCTGCCCTCCGGCCGCTCCCGGCGCACACTGGAAGCGCACCGGAGCGTCGTACGGGTGACCGGAGGCCGCGATGGAGTCCGCCGAGTTCGATGTGGTCGTGGAGATCCCGGAGGGGTCCCGCAACAAATACGAGATGGACCATGAGGAAGGCCGGATCCGGCTGGACCGGATGCTGTTCACCGCCACCAAGTACCCGGCGGACTACGGCTACATCGATGACACCCTCGGCCGTGACGGCGATCCGCTCGACGCCCTGGTCACGGTCGGCGAACCCACCTTCCCCGGCTGTGTGATCCTCTGCCGGGCCATCGGCATGTACGTGATGAGCGACGAGAAGGGGCCGGACGAGAAGGTCCTCTGCGTCCCCGCCCACGATCCGCGCTACACCGATGTCCAGGACATCGACGACGTCCCCGAATTCGACCGTAGGGAGATCACCCACTTCTTCGAGGTCTACAAGGACCTCGAGCCCGGGAAATCGGTGGAGGGTTCCCACTGGGAGGGCCGCGACGACGCGTACGCGGAGATAGCCGCCTCCCGCGCCCGCGCCACCGCGACCGCCCAGCCCGGTACCGCCCAGCCCGGTTGAGCCGGAGCCGGTGCGCCTTCCCCGGCCGCCTACGGCTCGGCGCGCGGCGCCGGAACACCACGGTCGTTCTGCAGCTCCCACAACTCCCGGAACAGCCCCGGTGATCGGGTCAGCTCCGCGAACGTCCCCTGCTGGATCACCCGCCCGTGGTCGAGCACCACGATCCGGTCGGCCACCGCCACGTTCGCCAGCCGGTGCGTCACCAGCACCACCGCCCGGTCCTCCGCCAGCCGCCGCAGCCCCGCGAAGATCCGGTGCTCGGCACGCGCGTCCAGGGCGCTGGTCGGCTCGTCCATGACCAGCAGCCCGGCGGGCCGGTGGAACGCCCGCGCCAGCGCGATGCGCTGCCACTGCCCGCCGGACAGCTCCACCCCGCCCCACCACTGCCGGGCCAGCAGCGTGTCCAGCCCGCTGCGCAGCCCGTCCACCACCTCATGGGCACCGGAGTGCGCCGCCGCCGTGCGCACCGCCTCGTCCCCGCCGTGCGGCTGCCCCAGGGTGATGTTGTCCCGGGCGTTCAGCGGCCAGTGGGCGTAGTCCTGCGGCACGACCGCCGTATGCCGCCACATCTCCTGCGGATCGAGCTCCTCCACATTGGTGCCGTCCCAGGTCACCGCGCCCTTGCTGGGCAGATAGAGCCCTGTGAGCAGTTTGCTGAGCGTGGTCTTGCCCGAACCGTTCTCCCCGACCAGCGCCAGGACCTCACCGCGCCGTACCTCCAGCGTGACGTCGTCCAGCGCCGGGGCGTCCGATTCCGGGTACGCGTACGTCAGCCCCTCCGCCCGGACCACCCGCGGTGCCGCCGGGGCGCCGGTGCCGCGCCGCATCCGGTGGCCGCCCGCCTCCTCGATGAACTCCGCCCAGTCGTCGAGGTACAGCCCGGTGCGGAACAGCCGGGTGCCGTAACCGACCATGCCCTGCAACGAGGTGGCCACCGTGCGCAGCGCGAAGACGGCCGTCCCCGCCGAGGCCACCGACATCCGCCCCGACCCCAGCAGCAGGGCCAGTGACACCCACACCAGCGCCGAGGCGATCCCCCCGGCCGCCGCCCCCAGCAGCGCGTACCGCGCGCCCCGGTGCACCGCCTGGTCGGTCGCGGTGTCCACCCGCGCCCCGATGGACCGGTAGCGCTCCAGCAGGAAGCGGGCCATGGTGCCCGACCGGAGCTGATCGGCGATGTCCTTGTCGATCATGTACCAGCGCAGCAGCGCCAGGGTGTTCCGGTCCGCGCTCATCGCCCGGCTGGTCTCGTACTGGACCCGGGCGGCCTTCATCCCGGCGATCCCCTGGGGCAGCGCGGCCAGCAACAGCAGCGGCAGCAGCGCCGGATGCAGCACCGTGACCACGCCCGCCGCGGCGATCAGCGACGCCAGACAGGCCATGAGCTGCTGCGACTCGGTGATCAGATCCTGTGCGACCTCGGCGCCCCGGTCCGCCGCGTCCCACTTGTCGTTGAACCCGGGATTGTCGTACGCCGCCAGCTCGGCGTTGATCGCCGCGTCCAGCATCTGCGTCTCGGCCTCCCGCGAGATCCGGGGGGACAGCCTGCTGGAGATGTTGGTGATCGCGATCCCCAGCAGCGCGCGCAGCCCGGCCGCCCCGGCCAGCACCGCGATCGACGGCAGCGCCTCCCGCAGCCGTTCGGTGATCTGCCCGGAGGAGATCAGTGCCGTGATGGTGCCGGTGGTGGCCAGCAGTCCGAAGGCTTCGAAGAAGCCCGACAGCGCCTGGCACACCAGCAGTGCCACCACCGCCCTGCGGTCCACGGTCCAGGCCAGGGCCAGTGATCTGCGCACCAGCTGCGGCAGTCTGCGGCCCATGGTCCGGGTGGTGATCGGGTTGTCCGCCATCGCCACCAGCGACGGAGGGCGGAACCTCAGTTCCTCGTCGGGCTGTTCGGCCGGTTGCTCAAGCGTCTCTGATGCCACGAATCCCCCTGGACGGTGCAACGGAGTTGTTCAGCGCGATCGGCGTCGTATGGTGCGGTGCCGCCCAGACTGCCGCAAATCAGCGATATCCGCCGCGAGTCAGGGACGAGGTGCACACGAACGGGCACGATTCGGCCGCCTCTCCGCAGGAGGGGGAACACCCCGGGGTCCGGGCCGGATGCACCGGCCCGGACCCCGGGGGACGCGCTCGGCGCGGTCTGCTGCGGGCTACTTCGGAGCGGCCCAGACCTGGCGCTTGTACGCGTTCGCCGAGTGGAGCTGGATTTTGGTGCCGTCGGTGGTCCTGCCACCGGTCACGTCCAGCACCTTGCCCGAGGCGACATGCGTGATCTGGCCCCTGGCGTTGACCGACCAGCGCTGCGACGGGCCGCCGTCGCAGTCGTGCAGCTGGATCCTGTTGCCGTCGGCGGTGGCGTTGTCCGCGTTGTCCAGGCATTTGCCCAGCGCGCGGAAGGTGCCGTCCCGGTCCAGGATCCACGACTGGGTCGCCGATCCATTGCACCGGTAGAGCTGGATCTGCGTACCGTTGGCCGGGTTGCCCGCCGTGACGTCCAGGCACTTGCCGCCGAGGCCGGTCACCTTGCCCTGCGGGGGCACCGCCGCACCGGCGCCCTTGGCCAGCAGACGCAGGCCCTGGACGTCGAACTGCTGGACGTAGGTGCCCGCGCGGCTGTCCCGGTACCCGCCGGCCGGCGAGCACAGGACCGGCTTCTGGTGGGAGTCACCGGCGACGGCGCAGTCGCCCCGCGCCGCACTGCGGTTGGCGTGGGCCAGCCCCAGGGTGTGGCCGAGTTCATGGCTGATGTGGTTGCTCATGAGCTTCTCGCCCCGGGAGGGCAGGGGCTTGCCGGCCGACGTGAAGAACTCGCTGTCGATGTAGGCGTGTCCGCTGGTCACCGTGTCGGCCACGGAGGAGCCGATGAGACCGCAGCTGAGGTTCTTCTTCCCGGACCCGTCGCGTACGACCTTCCAGCCGCTCTGCCCGCCGTCCGCGGGCGGGACGCACGGGCGCTTCAGCACCCCGACGACCACGACTCCCTTGGGCCGCACGTAGTCCCAGCCCACCGGCTCGGTGTCGACGTCGATCGGCAGACCGGTGATGCGCCGGAGCTCTTTGGCCGACGTCTTCACATAACGGCCGAGCCAGTCCACGGACTTCTGATCGTAGAACTTGATGGTGTAGCCGCCGGCCAGCAGTCTGCGCGGACCGGCCAGTTTCCATCCCTCGCCGCGCGGAGGGGCGGCCGCGGCCAGGCCGCGTACGCCGGACGACGTCACCGGCATGACACCGTCCTCGAAGACCGTCCCGTCGGTGCCGGAGACACCGGAGTCCTCCTGGTGGGGCGCCGCCGCCGAGGGCCGGTGCCGGTCGTCCGGCTCGTCGTCATCGGTGCCGAACGCGCTGGACGAGAGCTGGAGGCCCCCCGCGACCGCCGCCGCCGCGCAGATGGCGATGATCGACATCCGGCGCTTACCCGTGAATCCCACGTCCCCGTTTCCTTTTCACCCGGTGAGGTCGTCGCGTTCCGGACCGGGGGAGCTGGAACCGGCGAAGAGAAGGCCGCGGCGGCAGGCCGAAAGTCCGTACGGACCCTTGGGAACGCCTGAGCCGCCGCGGCAGCGTGCGCAGTGACACGGGGATTCCCTTGGCAAAGATCCCCTGACGCTTCCCCCGGCGCACGCATCATCAGGATGTCCCAGCCACCGGGAAAGGTCATGAGCACAGAGTCCACAGCTGTGTTGGCAATCCGTTCACTCCCGGCGTCCAGAACCTCCGCCGCCACCGGTGATCGCCCGGTGGCGGTGGTCCCTGGGAGTGGCGCCGTAGGCGGCGCGGTAGGCCCGGCTGAAGTCGGACGCGCGGGGGAAGCCCCAGCGGGTGGCGATGGCGTGGATGGGGGTCGTGCCGAGCGCCGGGTCGGTCAGGTCACGGTGGGCCGCCTCCAGGCGCAGCCGGCGGATCCAGTCGGCGACGGTGGCCTCCTGGTCCTTGAAGAGGCGGTGCAGATAGCTGACCGAGATGTGGTGGGCGGCGGCGACGGACCTCGGTGTGAGCCCGGGGTCGTGCAGCCGCGCGCGGATGAACGCCTGGATGTGCAGGGTGAGGGACCGCTGCCGGGTTTCCGGCGGCAGCGCCCTGTCCTCCTCCAGCACATGGGCGAAGACGGTGGCGACCAGGTCGCTCGCGACCTTGCCCAGCCGGGGTGCGTCGGCGGGCCGGTACACGGAGGTGTCGGCGGCCAGCTGGGTGAGGAACCCCGCCAGCAGCCCGCCGACCCCCTCACGCGCCGAGATCGGGTGCGAGATGATCCGGCGCACCTTGTCGTGCGACAGCGGCACCAGGGCCTGGGGTATCTCCACGCCCACGATCCTGACCGGGTTCCCGGTGCTGTGGACCTCGTACTCCAGCGAGGAGGAGTTGATGTGCAGGTCGAGCGGCCGGTACTCGGCCTCCCGGTGCCCCCACACCCCGGCCCCGGTACCGTGCAGGACGAGCGAGAGGTGGTACGACTCGGGGTCGGACTGCCGGATCAGCTTCGGGGTGCGGCGGAAGACCACCGGCTGGAATGCGGCCGGCCACACGGCGACCGGGCCGAGCTGCAGGACGCGCTGGGAGCCGAAGTAGTCCTCGGTGCCGTCGCGGTGCAGCTCCATGGGGGCGTGGGTCCGTCCCATCCGCTCCACCCAGGCGTCGAACCGGTCGGCCGCGGCCACCTCGTCGGTCCGGAACACCAACTCGTCCAGCAACTGACCCTCCATATGCCTGCCGTGGCGCGCCGCGCTCCGGCGCCCTGGTACGTGAGCCCCCTCTCACCCCTGCTCAGCGCACGATCTCACGCCCCGGCACGGAAAAGCCGCCGGCCGTGGCCTCCCAGCGGGGAGGCCACGGCCGGCGGCCCGGGTGAGCGGATACCGCTCCGTCCCGTGACGCTCTTTAGACGTCGAAGTAGAGCTCGAACTCGTGCGGGTGCGGCCGCAGCTGGAGCGGGGCGATCTCGCTCGTCCGCTTGTAGTCGATCCAGGTCTCGATCAGGTCGGAGGTGAACACCCCGCCCTGGAGCAGGAACTCGTGGTCGTTCTCGAGGGAGTCGAGGACGGCCGGGAGCGAGGTGGGCACCTGCGGGACGCCCGCGTGCTCCTCGGGAGCCAGCTCGTAGAGGTCCTTGTCGATCGGCTCGGCCGGCTCGATCTTGTTCTTGATGCCGTCCAGACCGGCCAGCAGCAGGGCCGAGAAGGCCAGGTACGGGTTGCCGGAGGCGTCCGGGGCGCGGAACTCGACGCGCTTGGCCTTCGGGTTCGAGCCGGTGATCGGGATCCGCATCGCGGCGGAACGGTTCCGCTGCGAGTAGACCAGGTTGACCGGGGCCTCGAAGCCGGGGACCAGGCGGTGGTAGGAGTTCACCGTCGGGTTGGTGAAGGCCAGCAGCGACGGGGCGTGCTTGAGGATGCCGCCGATGTAGTAGCGGGCGGTGTCCGAGAGGCCCGCGTAGCCCTGCTCGTCGTAGAAGAGGGGCTCGCCGTTGGTCCACAGCGACTGGTGGACGTGCATACCGGAGCCGTTGTCACCGAAGATCGGCTTCGGCATGAACGTCGCGGTCTTGCCGTTCTTCCACGCCACGTTCTTGACGATGTACTTGAACAGCTGGAGGTCGTCGGCCGCGGCCAGCAGCGTGTTGAACTTGTAGTTGATCTCGGCCTGGCCGGCGGTGCCCACCTCGTGGTGCTGACGCTCGACCTGCAGGCCCACGCGCTCCAGCTCAAGGCTGATCTCGGCGCGCAGGTCGGCGAAGTGGTCGACCGGCGGGACCGGGAAGTAGCCGCCCTTGTAGCGGACCTTGTAACCGCGGTTGTCCTCGACCGCACCGGTGTTCCAGGCGCCCGCCTCGGAGTCGATGTGGTAGAAGGACTCGTTCGCGGTGGTGTTGAACCGCACGCTGTCGAAGACGTAGAACTCGGCCTCGGGACCGAAGAACGCGGTGTCCGCGATACCGGTCGAGGCGAGGTAGGCCTCGGCCTTCTTGGCGATGTTCCGCGGGTCACGGCTGTACTGCTCACCCGTGATCGGGTCGTGGATGAAGAAGTTGATGTTGAGCGTCTTGTCCCGGCGGAACGGGTCGACACGGGCCGTGGAGAGGTCCGCACGGAGCGCCATGTCCGACTCGTGGATCGCCTGGAACCCGCGGATCGACGAGCCGTCGAAGGCGAGCTCCTCGTGCGGGTCGAACGCCTCCGCCGGTACGGTGAAGTGCTGCATGACGCCGGGAAGGTCACAGAATCGGACATCGACGAACTTGACGTCCTCGTCCGAGATGAACTTCCGAGCGTCGTCGGCGTTCTGGAACATCCAACTCCTCCTAGCCCGGCCGCGGGGGGACGGGATTTGTTCGGTCGCACGGTCCAAATGCGTGGTGTGCTGAGCCCGACCATAGGCAGACGGGATTTCCCGGGCATGACCCATTTGTTTCACCCAGGTTAACCGGCCGAGCGACGAAATGCGGGGCCGAAGAGGCGATCATGGGCTGTTCCGGGGCCTGGGCGGCACCCGGCTCCTGGGAAACGTATGCGGTCGCAGTAACGTGGTCGGGTGGACAAGAGGCAAGCAATCGGATCGTGGCTTTCCGGGCCCCGCGCGGCCGCCGAGGACATGGGCGTCGACATGGGCTACCGGGGCCAGGCGCTGGGGCTGCCCGAGAGCGGGCCGGGCGCCATAGCGTCGCTCGGCCGCCGCTTCGGGGCGCTCTTCATCGACTGGGGGCTGTGCCTGCTGGTCGGCTGGGGGCTGCTGTCCGGCGGCGACGCACGGGCCGCCGGGAACTGGGCGCTCGTCGTCTTCGTCGGGCTCAGCGTCCTGACCGTGGGCACCGTCGGCGCCACCCCGGGCAAGCTGCTGCTGAAGCTGCGGGTCATCGGCGAGGGCGGGGTGCGGCTCACCCTGCCGCGGGCCGTTCTGCGCAGTGTGCTGCTCGCGCTGGTCATCCCCGCCGTGGTCTGGGACCGGGACACCCGCGGACTGCACGACCGGCTCTCCCGCTCCGTGCAGATCAGGATCTGAGGCGATCAGGATCTGAGGCTCCGCATACGGATCGCATACGAATGGCGGCCGGGACAGGATCCCGGCCGCCATTCGTATCAGCGTGTATGCGCGCACATCCGCGCGCAATCCGTCGTATTTCGCGTTCCGTGACGCGGGGTGTGCTCAGCGTCCCTTCGGCATCCGCATGCCCTTGGGCATCGGACCCTTCGGAATCGGCATGTTGCTCATCAGGTCGCCCAGCGCCCGGAGCCGCTCGTTGACCACGGTCACCTGCGCGCCCGGCAGCACCCGCGGGAGCTTCATCAGCGTGGTGCGGAGCTTCTTGATCTCCACCTGGCCCTCGCCGGAGCCCACGATCATGTCGTGCACCGGGACGTCCGCCACGATGCGGGCCATCTTCTTCTTCTCGGCCGCCAGCATGCTCTTGAGCCGGTTCGGGTTGCCCTCGCCGACCAGCACGATGCCCGCCTTGCCCACGGCGCGGTGGATGACGTCCTGGTTGCGGTTCATGGCCACCGCGGGCGTCACGGACCAGCCGCGTCCCACGTTCTCCAGGACGGCGGCCGCGGCGCCGGGCTGGCCTTCCATCTGTCCGAAGGCCGCCCGCTCGGCACGGCGGCCGAAAACGATCGCCATCGCGAGGAAGGCCAGGACGAAGCCCAGGATGCCCAGGAAGATCGGGTGGCCGATCCAGAAGCCGATCGCGAGGAGGACACCGAAGGTGACGATCCCCACGCCAGCGACGACAAGGCCGACCTTCGAGTCGACCCGCTTGGTCATCTTGTAGGTCAGGGCGATCTGCTTCAGCCGCCCGGGGTTCTCGGATGTTTCCTTCCTCGCCATACAGCGAAGTTTACGTGGCCTGGGAAGCCCCGGCGGACACGGCCTCCAGTACGTGCTCGGCCTCGTGCCGGTCCTTGGCCCGGCGCCGGTCCTCCAGCACCGCGGTCCAGGCGTTGCGGCGGGCGGTGCGCTGCCCGCCGCGCAGCAGCAGACCCTCCAGGGCGAGCAGCGCGTCGGTGACGGACGGGCGTACGGGCGCAGCCGACATGGGATCCCCTCGAAGCAGCGGATGATCACGACGCATGCACTACAGATAAGCAGTGCGTGGCTTAATCGTTACCCAATGGTGTTACCAGCGCGTGACCGGGCGGTCAAACACCGATGAAGCCTGGGTACGGCCCGTACCCTCCCCCTGACCTGCGGAAGGGCGCGGGCCGGTGATGTGCGCGTGTGCCGGTACTCACACAGCGTGTTGCTGCTCACACACCCGGTGCCCGGTGGGGCGGCGCGGAGCCGAGCGGTGCTGTGTGGTTCAGATGCCCGGTGAGGCCACTGCGACGTTACGCCGGTCGATCGCCTGCTGGTAGAGGCGCCCTGCGCGGTACGACGAGCGGACGAGGGGGCCGGACATGACACCGGCGTAGCCGATCTCCTCAGCCTCCTCCTTGAGCTCGACGAACTCCTGCGGCTTGACCCAGCGGTCCACCGGGTGGTGGCGCACGGACGGCCGCAGGTACTGCGTGATCGTGATCAGTTCACAGCCCGCGTCATGGAGGTCCTGGAGTGCCTGGCTGATCTCCTCGCGCTCCTCGCCCATGCCCAGGATCAGGTTGGACTTGGTGACCAGACCCGCCTCGCGCGCCTTGGTGATGACCTCGAGCGAACGCTCGTAGCGGAAGCCGGGACGGATCCGCTTGAAGATCCGCGGGACCGTCTCCACGTTGTGGGCCAGCACCTCGGGACGGGACGAGAAGACCTCGGCGAGCTGCTCGGGAACCGCGTTGAAGTCGGGGATCAGCAGCTCGACACCGGTGTCCGGCATCAGGGAGTGGATCTGGCGGACGGTCTCCGCGTACAGCCAGGCGCCGCCGTCCTCCAGGTCGTCACGGGCGACACCGGTGATGGTGGCGTACTTCAGCTCCATGGTGCGTACGGATTCGGCCACCCGGCGCGGCTCGTCCCGGTCCAGGGCCTGGGGCTTGCCGGTGTCGATCTGGCAGAAGTCACACCGCCGGGTGCACTGGTCACCGCCGATGAGGAAGGTCGCCTCGCGGTCCTCCCAGCACTCATAGATGTTCGGACAGCCGGCCTCCTGGCACACGGTGTGCAGGCCCTCGCGCTTCACCAGGCCGTGCAGCTCGGTGTACTCGGGACCCATCTTCGCCCGGGTCTTGATCCACTCCGGCTTGCGCTCGATGGGGGTCTGGCTGTTCCGGACCTCCAGACGCAGCATCTTCCGTCCGTCGGGTGCGACTGCGGACACGTCCGGCACTCCTCTTTGCTTGGCGGCTCGGCTGGCGAGTTTGCTGGCGCGGCTTTCGAATCGTCGGCGGTCACCAGGGTACGCCCGTCATTCGTACGGATTTACGTCCAGGGCAACCCATGGGCCGCAAGGACCATTCCCCCGGGCAGGTGAGCGGCGTCACGACGCCCCTCACGCCCCGGTGCCCGGGGCCGGACGGCTAGACGGCCCGCGGCATCGGGATGGCCCCCTCCAGGACGGTCCGCAGGTGCTTCTCGACCACCGGGAGCACCTCCGAGACCGGGACGTCCCGGCCCAGCTCCTCCGAGAGCGAGGTCACGCCCGCGTCCCGGATCCCGCAGGGCACGATCCGGTCGAACCAGGTGTTGTCCGGATTGCAGTTCAGCGAGAAGCCGTGCATGGTCACGCCCTTGGCGATGCGCACCCCGATCGCGGCCAGTTTGCGGTCCTCACGGCGCTGTCCGGCGTTGGACGGCGCGTACTCCGGACCGTTCATCCGGGGGTCGAACTCCTCGTCGTCGATCCGGGGGTCGAAGTCCAGGCTCAGTCCGCCGGGCGACTGGCGCTGCTCGACCGGGTCGCCCAGCACCCACACCCCGCTGCGGCCCTCCACCCGGGTGGTCTCCACACCGAACTCCGCGCAGGTCAGCAGGAGCGCGTCCTCCAGGCGCCGGACGTGCGCGATCACGTCCACCGGACGCGGCAGCTTCAGGATCGGGTAGCCCACCAGCTGGCCGGGGCCATGCCAGGTGATCTTGCCGCCGCGGTCCACGTCCACCACCGGGGTGCCGTCGAGCGGGCGCTCGTTGTCGGCGGTGCGCCGGCCGGCCGTGTAGACCGCCGGGTGCTCCAGCAGGAGACAGGTGTCGGGGATCTCGTCGGCGAAGCGCGCGGCGTGCACCCGGCGCTGCTCCTGCCACGCCTCCTCGTAGTCCACGGCGTCCGCCCCGAACCCGAGGTGGACATAGCGCAGCGACGAGGAGCCGGGGATCTCCCCCGGGGACGATGCGGTCACGGCGGGCTCCTGTTCGGACCTGTTCAAGGACCTCGTACAAGTGAGTGGCGATGCCTGGCGGCGGCGCCCCAGCCACTGTACGACCGTGGATCAGGTCGCCCCCATCGGGCTCGTTCTCACACGATCGGATGAATGCCGCCCGACGGCCGCGATCAGCCCTCGAGCGGCAGTTAAATTCGCGCCGTTCCACAGGGCGATCAGGGAGACCGGCAGGCTGATGACGGAACGACCCCCGCAGCGCATTCCCAATCGTCAGCTCGCTGCGCTCATTGCCGAGGCTGGCTTCTCCAACGCCGGGCTGGCCCGGCGGGTGGACCAGCTCGGGCTGGAGCACGGCCTCGATCTGCGCTACGACAAGACCTCGGTGACCCGCTGGCTGCGCGGACAGCAGCCACGCGGCACCACTCCGGCGCTGATCGCCGAGGTGTTCACCCGGCGGCTGGGACGCCGGCTGTCCGCCCAGGACCTGGGGCTGGACGCGTGTGCGCCGGTCTACGCGGGGCTGGAGTTCGCGGCCACCCCGCAGGAGGCCGTGGACATCGTCAGCGGGCTCTGGCGGAAGGACTCCGGCAGTCACGCGGAGCTACGGAAGATCGCGTTCACCCCGGCGGGTCTGGTGGTCCCCAGCCGTGACTGGCTGATCGGACGGCCCGACGACCGGGTGGCGCGCGGAGAGCCCCCGGCGGTCCCGGCCCCGGCCGCGGCGCCGGGCGTCAGCGCGGCGGGCGCCGCCGCCGTGGCCCCGGCCGCCGTCCGGCTGCCCGCCCAGGGCGGCCGTCCCGGTGCCCCGCCGGCCACGCCCGGACGCGCGCCCGCGGCGGGCCGGGCCCCGGTGCCCCGCCAGCGGCAGGCGGACCGCTGCCAGCGCGGCCCCGGCCACCGGGTGACCACCGGGGACATCGCGGCGCTGCGCTCGGTCAGCGAGCTGTTCCGGACGCTGGACCAGACGTACGGCGGCGGTCACGCCCGGCAGGCCCTGGTGCGCTACCTCGAGCACGAGGGCGAGCCGATGCTGCGCGGCACCTACAGCGAGGCGGTGGGGCGGCGGCTGTTCGGGGCGGTCGCGGATCTGACCCGGCTGGCCGGGTGGACCTCGTACGACATCGCCGCCCACGGTCTGGCCCAGCGCTACTTCGTCCAGGCGCTGCGGCTGGCGCAGGCGGCCGGGGACCGGGCGTACGGCAGCTACGTCCTGGTGACGATGAGCCGCCAGGCCGTCTACCTCGGCCACGGCCGTGAGGCCGTGCAGCTGGCCCGGGTGGCCCAGCAGGGCGTCGGCGGTGGTGCGCCGCCGGTGCTCCAGTCGCTGCTGCACGCGGTCGAGGCGCGCGGCCACGGAGTGCTGGGGGAGGTGCGGGCCTGCACGGCCTCGCTGGCCCGTGCGGAGCGCGCGCTGGAGACGGCGCGGCCGGGTGACGACGTGCCGTACTGGGCGCGGTTCTTCGACGAGGCACAGCTCGCGGACGAGTTCGGCCACTGCCACCGCGACCTCCAGCAGTACCGGGCCGCCGCCCAGCACGCCGAGCGCTCGCTCCAGCTGCGCGGCAACGGATACGCGCGCAGCAGGCTGTTCTGCCGGGTGGTGCTGGCCACCGCGCGGCTGGGCCTCGGTGAGCTGGAGCAGGCGTGCGCACTGGGCGCCGAGGCGGCGCAGCAGGCGTCCGAGATGCGGTCGATGCGGGCGCTGGACTACGTACGGGACTTCGAGCGCCGTCTCGAGCCGTACCGCGACGCGGCCCCGGTGCGGGGCTACCGGGAGCGCGTAGCCGCCCTCCAGTAGCCCTGCGGGCGGCCCCCGGGTCTGCCGGGGGCCGCCCAAGGGCATGGCCGGATACCGGCCGTCCCGGGGCACGATCCAGGCCAGCTGACGGCCGGTCCCGGGCCAGGGGCCGGCGCCCCCACGGGGTGTGTGTCCGGCCGGTGGCCGGACAGCGGCCGGACTCGGCGGGCCCCTGCGGCGCGTCCAGTGGCCGTTGGGCGGAATGCGGCGGTGCCGGGGCCGGACGGGCCGCGCCCGTTCGCCGGGGGCGGCTCGATGCCCCACGGGGCGTCCGGTCGGTGGCTGGGGTTGCGGCGGCCCTCGGCTGCCCGCGCCGGGCTGTCGGCCGCCGAACCAACCCATGGGCCCGGCGCCCCCGTGGGGGTGCGTCGGGTGGCTGTTGCGGGCGGGCAGCGGTCGTCCCGGGGTGCGGGCCGGGGTCGGGGTACGGACGGGTGGGGTCGGACCGGGGCCCGGCGGCCCCGCAGGGCGTCTCCGGCCGATTGACGGACGGCGGCGGCACCCGGCAGCCCGCGAGGGGCTGTCGGCCGCTGGAACGGTCCGTGCCGTCCTGTCGGAGGCTGAGCCGGGCGTGCGGCTGCCGCGCCCCCGCGCGGGCGAGTCAGCCCGCGCGGGGTGATCCGGGCCGGGCCCGCGTGGGCGTCGGCCGGGCCCGCGTGGTCAGGCCGCGGCGGAGAGGGTGGTGCCGGAACCTGGCGGGGCTCCGAAGTCGGTGAGCACCGCGCGGGCGGCGCGGCGGCCGGAGACGAGCGCGCCCTGCACCGTGCTGGAGTCGCGGTGGTCGCCGCAGACGTACAGCCCGGACAGCAGCCGCACCGGACGGCGCAGGTCATGGGGTGCGGGCATGGCCGGGACGGCGTACGGGTCGTGGTGGGCGGCCAGCAGCCCCCAGCGGGCCGTGGACGTGCCGTAGACGGCGGCCAGTTGGTCGCGGGCGGCCCGGTCGAGTTCGGCGGTGGGGCGTCCGGCGGCGGGGCCGAGCACCGTGGAGGTGATCAGCACCCGGCCGGGCGGGGTGCGCGAGGGGTCCACCTCGCTGGCCACCATGGTGTGCGCCACCGGGCCCGGGCCGTCGGCCGCGAGGACCAGCGCGGGTTCGCGCAGCGGTGGGCGGTCGGCGGTGTGGTGCAGCACCGTCACCGGGTGGAAGGCCGGGAGCCGCAGACCGGGCAGGAGCGCCGCGGCGTCGTGCGCCCCCGTGGCCACCAGGACCGCGCGACAGCCGATCTCACCGTGTTCGGCGGTGGCCACGGCGGTGGTGGAGGCCGCGACGGCGCGGACGCCGGTGTGGACCGTCCCCGGCGGCAGGGTGGCCGCCAGCAGTTCGGGGACGGTGGCCGCGCCGCCCGCCGGAAGGCAGAGGCGGCCGCGTGCGTAGCCGCGCAGGGCCAGATCGGCACAGCGGCTCGAGGTATTCAGCTCCGGGTCGCTGAGCAGCGACACCAGGAGCGGGCGCAGCACCCCCTGGACCGTGCGGGCAGGTAGGCCCCGCCCCCCCAGGGTCTCGTGGACCGGCCGGTCGGGGCGGGCGAGCAGACGGTCCGCGGGCAGGGCGGCGAGCCTGCCGAGCGCGGCACCGAGTCGGGCCTGGTCGAGCCCGTTGCCCAGGGGCGCACGGGCGGCGTTCGCCAAAGCGCGCGCCGACGTGAATGCGCCCCTCATGCTCCGGGGGGTGCCGAACCGCTGGGTGCGTCCCTCGCTGTGGACCAGCAGGCCCTGGGTGAACGGGCGCAGGGCGAGGGAGCCGAGCCCCGGAGCGCGCCGCAGCTCCGGGAACGAGGTGTTCATCAACTGTCCGGTGCGGTCGAGCCGGAAGCCGTCCACGCTGTCCGTCGCCATCCGGCCGCCCACCCGTGGCGCGGCCTCCAGGACCGTGACCGACACCCCCGCGCCGGCCAGCAGTTGAGCCGCGGCCAGCCCCGCGAGACCGGCTCCCACGATGACGACGTCCGTGCGGTGCGCGCTGCTGAGCACGTGCCCTCCTCGAGGTCGGTGCGTTCGCTACGGAGGCCTGATGCCCCAACCAGCGGGCCGGAAGCGTGAGTCCCGCGACACGGAGCGTGAGGTGGATAACGCGAGGACGTACTTGACGGTAGTCAGAAAAACGTTCGAGGGCAGTCGCGCATCGACCGAGCACGGTCGCACGACGGTCGCACACCGGTCACCCACCGGTCGGAATTCCGGCCGCCGGAGCGGGGTTGACGCACCGTCCGACCCTCCGGACGCCGCCCCGTGCACCCCCTCCGCCGAACGTTCGGCGGACCGCGCTCAGCGCTGCTCCTTCAGCGCCGCGCGCAGGGCCTCGTCGATATGCGGGTAGGTGAAGGAGAAGCCGGAGTCCATCAGCCGCCGGGGCAGCGCCCGCACGCTCCCGAGCACGTCGCCGGACATCTCGCCCAGGGCGATCCGCAGCGCCGGGGACGGCACGCTGAACAGCGTGGGCCGGTGCAGCACCCGGCCCATGGCGGCCGTGACCTCGCGGTTCGTGACCGGCGTGGGGGCGGTGAGGTTGACCGGGCCGGAGAGTTCCTCGGAGGCGATCACATGGCGCAGCGCGGCGATGTGGTCGTACAGGGCGATAAAGCTCCAGTACTGACGGCCGTTGCCCATCCGCCCGCCCAACCCCGCCTTGAACAGGGGGAACAGCCGCCCCCACGCTCCGCCTTCGGGCGAGACGACCAGTCCGGTGCGCGCGAACACCGTGCGGATGCCCGCCTCCTGGGCGGCCCCGGCCGCCTCCTCCCACTCCTGGCACAGATCGGCGAGGAAGCCGTCACCGGGGGGCGCGTTCTCGTCCACGGCGCGCGCCCCCGTGTCCCCGTAGAACCCGATGGCGCTCCCGCTGATGAGCACCCGCGGCGGAGTGTCCAGGGAGGCCACGGCATCGGCGATGGCCGCGGTGCCCAGCACCCGGCTGTCCCGCAACTCGCGCTTGTACGCGTCGGTCCAGCGGTGGTCGCCGATCCCGGCGCCCGCGAGGTGGACCACCGCGTCGCACCCGGTCAGCCCCGCGGTGTCCACCCACTGCCGCTGCGGATCCCACTCCACCTCGCCCTCGCCGCGCGGGGTGCGCCGCACCAGCCGGACGGTCTCGTGGCCGTCCTCGTGCAGTGAGCGGAGGAGAGCCGTGCCGATGAGTCCGGTGGAGCCGGTGACCGCGATGCGCATGGCACCATCCTGCCCCCGATCTTGAACGTGATGTCGGACGACGGGGCCGGTGGCACACTGACCGGCATGTCCGAGCCGACCGTGCCCACCCGTCCCACCAGCTCCCTCCGCACCACCGGTGAGGGGGAGTTGACCGTCCGTGCCGCCGTGGCGGACGACGAGACCGCGCTGGCCGCACTGGACCGGCGCGCCTGGTCGCCGCTGCACTCGGTGCAGCCGCGCCCCGAGCCGCCCTACGCCACCTTCTTCACCGACCGCAACCTCCCCGAGCACATCCTGGTGGCCGAGACCGGCGGGCACCCCGTCGGCTACCTCCGGCTCGTCGCCGCGATCCCGCTGGCCTCCAACGCCCATGTGCGGCAGATCCAGGGGCTCGCGGTCGACGAGCGGGCGCGCGGCAGGGGAGTGGCCCGGGCGCTGCTGGCCGCCGCGTACGAGCGGGCCCGGCAGGCGGGCGCCACCCGCATCACCCTGCGGGTGCTGGGCCCCAACACCCCCGCGCGGCGGCTGTACGAGTCCGAGGGGTTCACCGTGGAGGGCGTCCTGCCGGGGGAGTTCCTGATCGAGGGGAGCTACGTGGACGACGTCCTGATGGGCCGCGGCCTGACCGCCTGACCGCCGGACCGGCTGACCGCCTGACCGCCTGACCGCCGGACCGGCTGACTCCGCGCCGGCCGCGGGCCCCGGGGGTCAGATCCGGAAGCGCTCCCAGAGCCGGGGGTAGCGCTCCGCCAGCTCGCGGTCGTTCTCGAAGTCGATGGCCACGCCACCCGGTTCGTCCGGGGGCCCCGGAAGCCCCAGCTCCGGCAGGGCCGCCCCGGTCAGCCGCTCATACGCCTCGTCCGCCGCGAACCCCAGATCCTCGCAGTCCCCGTCCACCTGGTCGTCGAAGTCGTCCAGCAGCTCGGCGAGGGCGTCCGGCTCGTGCAGCGCCCCCTCGAAGACCTCCCGGCCCTGGCCGATCAACCAGAAGCGGAACGCCTCGAACGCATCGTCGCTGACCCCGCCGAGCAGCACCCAGGCCGCACCCCACAGATCCCAGCGGTAGGCCCGGTCGGAGCGGGCCTCGAAATGCCGCGCGAAGTCCAGCACGGCGTCCGGGTCGAGCTGGGACAGGCGCTCGACGAGCACGTCGGACTGGTCCTCGGGGTCGCCCTCGGCGGCCTCCCGAGCGCTGTCGACCAGCCCCCAGAACTCCGTCTCGTCCATCATCACGGGACCAGGATCGGCCCTCCCCGGCGCGCCCGCACGCGGAGCGACCCGGATGCGGCCCTCTCGTTATGGAGAGCGACCCGGCTGCCGGAGACCCGGGAAAGTGCGAACAAAAAGCGACAGAAGATGTCGGGATTTCCTGCGAGCGTCGAACGCACAGCCATGACGGACACCCATCGAAGGGACAGCTACGTGAGCACTCAGGGCGCACTGGCGGGCAGGATCGCACTCGTCGCGGGGGCGACGCGCGGCGCGGGCCGCGCGATGGCGGTCGAGCTGGGGGCGGCCGGCGCCACCGTCTATGTGACGGGACGCACCACGCGGGAGCGGGCCAGCGAGGTCGGCCGGCCCACCGAGACCATCGAGGAGACGGCCGAGCTGGTCACCGCCGCGGGCGGTGAGGGCATCGCGGTGCCGACCGATCACCTGGAGCCGGAGCGGGTACAGCAGCTCGTCGAGCGCATCGACCGGGAGCGGGGGCGGCTGGACATCCTGGTCAACGACCTCTGGGGCGGTGAGGCGCTGATCGAGTTCGACAAGAAGACCTGGGAGACGAACCTGACGAGCGGGCTGCGGATGCTCCGGCTCGGCATCGAGACCCATCTCATCACCCTCTACTACGCGCTGCCGCTGCTGGTCCGGAACCCGGGCGGGCTGGTGGTCGAGATCACCGACGGCAACGAGGAGTTCAACAAGACCTACCGGGTGAACCTCTTCTTCGACATCACCAAGAACGCGCCCATCCGGACCGCCTTCGGGCTCGCCCAGGAGCTGAAGGAGTTCGATGCCACGGCGGTGTGCCTGTCCCCGGGGTTCCTGCGCTCCGAGCAGATGCTGGACCACTTCGGGGTGACCGAGGAGAACTGGCGGGACGCGGTGGAGAAGGAACCGCACTTCGCCATCGCCGAGACACCGCACTTCGTGGGGCGGGCGGTGGCCGCGCTCGCCGCCGATCCGGACCGGGCCCGTTGGAGCGGGAAGTCCGTCTTCAGCGGTGAGCTGGCCAAGGTCTACGGCTTCACCGACCTCGACGGCTCCCGGCCGGACGGCGTCGGCTACTTCCGCGACATCGTCTTCGGCGGCAAGGAGGGCACGGCGGAGGACTACCGCTAGCGCGTGTCCGCGACGTCGTGCCGGATCGGCCCGCATGATCCCGACAACGCGACGAGCGTGCCAAACGCGCCGGAGGGGCGCGGGGAGCTGTGGGAGTGGCCGCCACGTGGCCGTGGAGACGTGACGGCGCTTCCCGACGCCGCCCGCGGAGCGCTACTGGCTGAGCGGCGTCGCCGGGGTCCGGGCGGTGGGGTGCGCGCCCAAGGGGCGTAGGGAGCTGCGCGAGTGGCCACCACGTGGCCGTGGAGACGTGACGGCGCTTCCCGACGCCCCCCCGCGGAGCGCTACCCGTAGAGCCGGGCGGCGCGCCGCGCCGCCTCGGCGAAGCGCTCCCGCAGCTCCGGCGGCTCGAGCACCTCGGCCTCCGGGCCGAGGGCCAGCAGCTGCCCGAAGGCCACCTCCTGCGACTCGACGGACAGGGTGACGGTGATCCGCCCCTGTCCGTCGGGCTCCCCGGCGCCGCGCACCGCCTCCTCGGCGGCCGTGCGGTCGGTGACGTAGGGAAGCTGCCGGGCGCCTTCCGGGGTGAGCCGCAGCACGGTCCGTTCGCGCAGGATCGAGCGCGCGAACTGGGCCGCCCGCTCCTCCCAGAAGGAGGGCAGCTCGAACTCCCCGGCCCGCTCGAAGCGGTCCTCACCGCGTTCGACGGAGACGAAGCGGTCCACCCGGTACACCCGGAAGTCGCCCTCCGCTCGGGCCGCCAGGTACCAGACGCCCGCTTTGAGCACGAGGCCGTACGGCTCCAGCTCCCGGGCCACCTCGGTGTCCCGGCGCCGGTAGCGGACGGTGATCCGCCGGTCGTCCCAGACCGCGTCGGCCAGCGGTGGCAGCAGCTCGGGCGTCTGCGGCTCCTGCCACCAGCCGGGGGCGTCCAGGTGGAAGCGCTGGGCCACGCTGTAGGAGGCGTCCCGCAGCTCCGGCAGCAGGGCCGCGGAGACCTTCAGCCGGGCCGCGGAGGCGGCGTCGGCGAGCCCCATCTCGCGCAGCGCGGACGGTACGCCGGAGAGGAACAGCGCCTCGGCCTCCGCCCGGCCGAGCCCGGTGAGCCGGGTGCGGTAGCCGCCGATGAGCCGGTACCCCCCGGCGCGACCCCGGTCCGCGTAGACGGGGACACCCGCCTCGGAGAGCGCGGCGGCGTCGCGGGTGACGGTCCGCTCGGAGACCTCCAGCTCACGGGCGAGCTCGGCCCCTGTCATCGAGGGCCGGGCCTGGAGCAGAAGCACCATCTTGATCAGCCGGGCAGCGCGCACCCGCCCATCATGCCCCTCCGCGGCGCGGGCCCCGGCGGAAGAGACGGCCCCCTTCGGAAGCGGCGTGCCCATGAGACCCGCCGTCGTGCGACCGCGAGACACGGCCGCACGACGGCGGAGCGGGGGCGGGCGTCAGAGCCCGTAGTGGCGCGCGGCCTCCTTGGCGGCGGTGCCGTTCACCTCGCCGCGGCGGGCCAGCCGGTCCAGGGCCGCCACCACGATCGCCGGAGCGTCCACCCCGAAGTGGCGGCGGGCCGCCTCCCGGGTGTCGGAGAGGCCGAAGCCGTCGGTGCCCAGGGAGGACCAGTCCTGTTCGACCCACTGGCTGATCTGGTCCGGTACCGCGCGCATCCAGTCGCTGACCGCGAGGACCGGGCCCGGTGCGCCTGCCAGGGCACGGGTGACGTACGGGACCCGGTCTTCGCCATTGAGCCGCGCCGTGTCACAGGACAGGGCGTCACGGCGCAGCTCGCTCCAGGAGGTGGCGGACCACACGTCGGCGGCCACACCCCAGTCGTCGGCGAGGAGTTTCTGGGCCTCCAGCACCCAGTGGATGGCGGTGCCGGAGGCGAGGAGCTGGATCCGGGGCGCTTCGGCGGCGGGCGCCTCGGCCTCCCGGTAGCGGTACAGGCCCTTGAGGATGCCCTCCTCGACACCCTCGCCCGACGGCATGGGCGGCTGGACCTTGGTCTCGTTGTAGACGGTCAGGTAGTAGAAGACGTCCTCGGCGTCCGGACCGTACATCCGCCGCAGTCCGTCCCGCACGATCACCCCGACCTCGTAGGCGAACGCCGGGTCGTAGGCGAGCGCCGCCGGGTTGGTGGAGGCGATCAGATGCGAATGGCCGTCGGCGTGCTGGAGGCCCTCACCGGTCATGGTGGTGCGGCCCGCGGTGGCGCCGATCAGGAAGCCGCGGCCGAGCTGGTCGGCGAGCGCCCACATCTGGTCGGCGGTGCGCTGCCAGCCGAACATCGAATAGAAGATGTAGAACGGGATCATCGGCTCGCCGTGGGTCGCGTACGACGTGGCGGCGGCGGTGAAGTCGGCCATCGAACCGGCCTCGGTGATCCCCTCGTTGAGGATCTGACCGTTCGCGGCCTCCTTGTAGTACAGGAGCTGATCGCGGTCGACCGGGTCATAGGTCTGGCCGAGCGGGGAGTAGATCCCGGCGGTCGGGAACAGCGACTCCATGCCGAAGGTCCGCGCCTCGTCGGGCACGATCGGCACCCAGCGCTTCCCGGTCTCCTTGTCCCGCATCAGATCCTTGACCAGCCGGACGAAGGCCATGGTGGTGGCGATCTCCTGGCTGCCGGACCCCTTGGCCAGGGCCTCGAACGGCTTGGCCGCGGGCTCGGGCAGGGCCACCGGGTGGACCTTGCGGGCGGGGGCGGGGCCGCCGAGCGCGGCGCGGCGCTCCTGGAGGTAGCGCACCTCGGGGGAGTCTTCGCCGGGGTGGGCGTACGGGACGAGCTCATCGGCCAGCTCGCTGTCCGGGATGGGCAGCTCCAGGAGGTCGCGCATGGTGCGGAACTCCTTGCCGGTGAGCTTCTTCATCTGGTGGTTGGCGTTGCGCGACTCGAAGCCGGGGCCGAGGGTCCAGCCCTTGACGGTCTGCGCGAGGACCACGGTCGGGGCGCCCTTGTGGTCCATGGCGGCGCGGTAGGCGGCGTGCACCTTGCGCGGCTCGTGGCCCGCGCGGGAGGTGTGGAAGCACTCGGTGAGCTTGGCGTCGGTGACGCTCCGGGCGAGCCGGGCCAGCTCCGGGTCGGCGCCGAAGAAGTGCTCGCGGATGTAGGCGGCGTCGCGGGTGGCGTAGGTCTGGAACTGGCCGTCCGGTACCTCGCGCAGCCTGCGCACCAGCGCGCCCGAGGTGTCCAGCGCGAACAGCTCGTCCCAGGCCGAGCCCCACAGGGACTTGACCACGTTCCACCCGGCGGCGCGGAACTGCGCCTCCAGCTCCTGGACGATCTTGAAGTTGGCGCGCACCGGGCCGTCGAGCCGCTGGAGGTTGCAGTTGATGACGAAGGTCAGGTTGTCCAGGCCCTCGCGCCCGGCCAGGGCGAGCGCGGCGGTGGACTCGGGCTCGTCCATCTCGCCGTCGCCGAGGAAGGCCCATACGTGGGAGCCCGCGGTGTCCTTGATGCCGCGGTTCGCCAGATAGCGGTTGAACCGGGCCTGGTAGATCGCGGAGAGCGGGCCGAGGCCCATCGAGACGGTGGGGAACTCCCACAGCCAGGGCAGCCGCCGCGGATGGGGGTAGGAGGGCAGCCCGTCACCGCCCGACTCGCGCCGGAAGCGGTCGAGGTGGTGCTCGGTCAGCCGGCCGTCGAGGAACGCGCGGGCGTAGATGCCGGGGGAGGCGTGGCCCTGGATGTAGAGCTGGTCACCGGAGCCGCCCGGGGCCTCCTTGCCGTGGAAGAAGTGCTGGAAGCCGGTCTCGTAGAGCCAGGCGGCGGAGGCGAAGGTGGCGATGTGGCCGCCGAGGCCGTCCCGGCTGCCGCGGGTGACCATCGCCGCCGCGTTCCACCGGTTCCAGGCGGTGATCCGCCGCTCCATCTCCTCGTCACCGGGGAAGGCGGGCTCCGCGGCGGTCGGGATGGTGTTGACGTAGTCCGACTCCAGCAGCGGCGGCAGCGTGAGCCCGGTGCCCTCCGCGCGCTCCAGGGTGCGGCGCATCAGGTACGCGGCGCGGTGCGGACCGGCGGCCTGGGTGACGGCCGTGAGCGAGGCGGCCCACTCCGCGGTCTCCTCGGGGTCCCGGTCGGGGATCTGGTCGAGCGCACTCGGCTGCGTGCTGGCGAGATCGGTCATGCTGCCGACTGTAAGTTCTGATCGATGATCGATCAAAGGGCCGGAGCGAAAAAAGTGCTCCGTACCGCGAAAATGGCATTCCGTGCCGCGAAATCAGGCACGCGGTGCACAGCCGAGCACATGCTCCTTCACGAGTTCACCCACCCGCGGGTCCCGGCGCCGGAAGGCGTCCACGACCGCCTGGTGCTCCTCGGCGTAGGACTGCTGCACGGTGCCCAGCCACCGGATGGACAGCGTCGTCCAGATCTCGATGCCCAGCGACTCCCAGGTGTGCAGCAGCACGCTGTTCCCCGAGGCCCGCACCAGCTCGCGGTGGAAGGCCACGGTGTGCCGGACCTGCGCCTCGCCGTCGGCCTTGCGGTCCGCCTCGTACAGCGCCCGCACCTCGGGCTCCAGGGCGGAGGTGTCCTCGGCCAGCCGGGCTGCGGCCAGCTCCGCCGCCATCTGCTCCAGTCCGGCCCGTACCGGATAGATCTCCTCGAGGTCCGAGGCGGTCAGGTTCCGCACCCGGACGCCCTTGTTGGGGGCCGACTCGATCAGCCGCAGGGATTCCAGCTCCCGCAGCGCCTCGCGGACGGGGGTCTGGCTGACCTCCAGCTCCGTCGCGATCCGCCGCTCCACGATCCGCTCGCCCGGCTTCCAGCGCCCGCTGACGATCCCCTCCACGATGTGCTCGCGGATCTGCTCGCGCAGCGAGTGGACGACGGGCGGGGCCATGGGGCGCTCCTTCGGGACCAGCGGTGAACGGAAGCCATTATCCAGGCGAGGGAACGCCCCGCGGACCGTCGGACGGAAACGGGCCGCGCCCCGCACGGAAAACCCGTGCGGGGCGCGGCCGGTAGCCGTCGGCGTCAGCCGTGGGCCGGTCAGAGGCCGAGCTCGACCTCGAACTCACCGGCCTCCAGGATCTCCTTGACGGCCGACAGGTAGCGGGCCGCGTCGGCACCGTCCACCAGACGGTGGTCGTAGGAGAGCGTCAGGTACGTCATGTCCCGGACGCCGATGACGGTGCCCTCCGGGGTCTCCATGACGGCCGGGCGCTTCACCGTGGCGCCGATGCCCAGGATCGCGACCTGGTTCGGCGGCACGATGATGGTGTCGAACAGCGCACCGCGCGAACCGGTGTTGCTGATCGTGAAGGTCGCGCCGGCCAGCTCATCCGGCGTGATCTTGTTACCGCGGACCTTGCCCGCCAGATCGGCGGTGGCCTTGGCGATACCGGCCAGGTTGAGGTTGCCCGCACCCTTGATGACCGGGGTCATCAGGCCCTTCTCGGAGTCCACGGCGATGCCGACGTTCTCCGAGTCGAAGTAGGTGATGGTGCCCTCGTCCTCGTTGATCCGGGCGTTGATGACCGGGTGGGCCTTCAGCGCCTGGGCCGCGGCCTTGACGAAGAACGGCATCGGGGAGAGCTTGACGCCCTCACGGGCCGCGAACGAGTCCTTGGCCTGCGTGCGCAGCTTCATCAGCCGGGTGACGTCGACCTCGACGACCGAGGACAGCTGGGCCTGGCCGTGCAGCGCCTTCATCATGTTGTCGCCGATGACCTTGCGCATGCGGGTCATCTTGACGGTCTGACCGCGCAGCGGGGACGCCTCGAGCACCGGGGCCTTCTTGGCGGCCGGCGCGGCGGCGGCCGGAGCCGGGGCAGCTGCGGCGGCCTTGGCAGCCTCGGCGGCGGCGATGACGTCCTGCTTGCGGATCCGGCCGCCGACGCCGGTGCCCTTGACGGTGGCCAGGTCGACGCCGTTCTCGGCGGCCAGCTTGCGCACCAGCGGGGTCACATAGGCGCCCTCGGCCTCGGGGGCGGAGGGGGCGGGGATCGACGGGGTGGCCGGGGCGGCCGCCGGAGCCGGGGCGGCGGGCGCCTGCGGAGCCGGGGCCTGCTGGACCGGCTCGGGAGCCGGGGCCGGGGCGGGAGCCTCCTGCTTCGGGGCCTCCTGCTTCGGGGCCTCCTGCTTCGGGGCCTCCTGCGGGGCCGGGGCCGGGGCGGCGGCCGGAGCGGCCCCCGCGGCGCCGATGACGGCCAGCTTGGCGCCGACCTCGGCGGTCTCGTCCTCGGCGACCAGGATCTCCAGCAGGGTGCCCGCGGCCGGGGCCGGGATCTCGGTGTCGACCTTGTCGGTGGAGACCTCGAGGAGCGGCTCGTCGGCCTCGACCGAGTCACCGACCTCCTTGAGCCAGCGGGTGACGGTGCCCTCGGTCACCGACTCACCGAGCGCCGGAAGCACCACGTCGGTGCCCTCGGCGCCACCGGCCGGGGCGGCCGCGGCGGGCTCGGGGGCCGGGGCCTCGGCGGCCGGGGCGGGCTCGGGCTGCGCCGCCGGAGCGGGCTCCTCCGCCGGGGCGGGGGTCTCGGCGGGGGCGCTGCCGCCGTCGTCGATGACGGCGAGCTCGGCGCCGACCTCGACCGTCTCGTCCTCAGCGACCTTGATGGACGACAGCACACCGGCCGCCGGGGCCGGGATCTCGGTGTCGACCTTGTCGGTGGAGACCTCGAGCAGTGGCTCGTCGGCCTCGACACGCTCACCCTCGGCCTTGAGCCAGCGGGTGACGGTGCCCTCGGTCACGCTCTCGCCGAGCGCCGGCAGGGTTACGGAAACCGCCATGGTTTCGGTTGCTCCTTAACGATCTGTACGGATGGTTCGCGCTCGAACGATTAGTCGTGGGAGTGCAGCGGCTTGCCGGCCAGGGCCAGGTGGGCCTCGCCGAGCGCCTCGTTCTGGGTCGGGTGGGCGTGGACGAGCTGCGCGACCTCGGCCGGCAGCGCCTCCCAGTTGTAGATCAGCTGGGCTTCGCCGACCTGCTCGCCCATCCGGTCACCCACCATGTGGACACCGACGACGGCGCCGTCGCGGACCTGGACGAGCTTGATCTCGCCCGCGGTCTTCAGGATCTTGCTCTTGCCGTTGCCCGCGAGGTTGTACTTCAGGGCGACGACCTTGTCCGAGCCGTACAGCTCCTTGGCCTTGGCCTCGGTGATGCCGACGGAGGCGACCTCGGGGTGGCAGTAGGTGACCCGCGGCACACCGTCGTAGTCGATCGGGACGGTCTTCTGACCGGCCAGCCGCTCGGCCACCAGCATGCCCTCGGCGAAGCCGACGTGGGCCAGCTGGAGAGTGGGGACCAGGTCACCGACGGCGGAGATGGTCGGGACGTTGGTCTGCATGTACTCGTCGACCAGGACATAGCCGCGGTCCATGGCGACCCCGGCCTCCTCGTAGCCCAGGCCCTGCGAGACCGGGCCGCGGCCGACGGCCACGAGCAGCAGCTCGGCCTCGAAGGTCTTGCCGTTCTCCAGCGAGACCTTGACGCCGTCGGCGGTGTACTCGACGCCCGAGAAGCGGGAGCCGAGGGAGAAGTTGATACCGCGCTTGCGGAAGGCGCGCTCCAGCAGCTTGGAGCTGTTCTCGTCCTCGACCGGGACGAGGTGGGGGAGCGCCTCGACGATGGTGACGTCGGCCCCGAAGGACTTCCACGCGGAGGCGAACTCGACGCCGATGACACCGCCGCCCAGCACGATCGCGGACTTCGGCACCCGGTCCAGCACCAGGGCGTGGTCCGAGGAGATGACGCGGTTGCCGTCGATCTCGAGACCGGGGAGCGACTTCGGCACCGAGCCGGTGGCGAGCAGGATGTGGCGGCCGGTGTAGCGCTCGCCGTTCACATCGACCGAGGTCGGGGAGGACAGCCGGCCCTCGCCCGTCACATAGGTGACCTTGCGGGACGCGATCAGACCCTGGAGGCCCTTGTACAGGCCCGTGACCACGCCGTCCTTGTACTTGTGCACACCCTCGATGTCGATGCCCTCGAAGGTGGTCTTCACACCGAATTCCGAGCCCTCGCGGGCCTGGTCGGCGATCTCACCGGCGTGCAGCAGAGCCTTGGTGGGGATGCAGCCGCGGTGCAGGCAGGTGCCGCCCAGCTTGTCCTTCTCGATCAGGGCGACGTCCAGACCCAGCTGCGCCGCGCGCAGGGCAGCGGCGTAACCGCCGCTACCGCCTCCGAGGATCACTAGGTCGAAAACGGTGCTGGCGTCGTTCGCCACGTCACGTCCTCCATGCATGGTGCGCCGGAGCCGGCCGTCGGTCGGCCGGGCGGCGGCTGTTGTTCGGCCGCTGATTCGTCGGCCCTGGTGTCGGGGGCCCTGTCCTGCCGAGACAACATCTTCGCACTTGTTGACGTGAGGCGGGACGCCGGGCCGTGTTGTGAGATATCTGCAGACCCCAGTTCAGGGGTTACTCATGCGTAAAAGGAATCCGTAGCCCCGCCGATTTCGTTGACGGCGAAATCGGCGGGACTTTAGGCCCGTGCCTCAGCCCAGATCGCCCGCGGCGGTGCGCTCGGCCAGCCGCACCAGCGTGCGCACGGCGGAACCGGTGCCGCCCTTGGGGGTGTAACCGGACGGACCGCCGTCATTGAAAGCGGGACCCGCGATGTCCAGGTGGGCCCAGGTGATGTCGTCCTGGATGAATTCCTTCAGGAACAGACCGGCCACCAGACCGCCGCCCATCCGTTCACCCATGTTCGCCAGATCGGCGACCGGCGAGTCCATGCTCTTGCGGAGGTCCGTCGGCAGCGGCATCGGCCAGGACGCCTCGCCCGCCTCCTCGGCGATCTCGTGGACCGTGGTGCGGAACGCGTCGTCGTTCGCCATGATCCCGAAGGTGCGGGTGCCCAGGGCGAGGACCATGGCGCCGGTGAGGGTGGCCACGTCCAGGATCGCGTCCGGCTTCTCCTCGCAGGCGCGGGTGATCGCGTCGGCGAGCACCAGACGTCCCTCGGCGTCGGTGTTCAGCACCTCGACGGTCTTGCCGCCGTACATGGTCAGCACATCGCCGGGGCGGGTGGCCGAACCGGAGGGCATGTTCTCCGCCAGCGCCAGCCAGCCGGTCAGATTGACCCGCAGCCCCAGCTTGGCGGCGGCGACGATGGTGGCGAACACCGCGGCGGCACCGCTCATGTCGCACTTCATCGTCTCGTTGTGACCGGCCGGCTTGAGCGAGATACCGCCCGAGTCGTAGGTGATGCCCTTGCCCACCAGCGCCAGCGTCTTCTCCGCCTTGGGGTGGGTGTAGGCGACCCGCACCAGCCGCGGCGGGGCGTCCGAGCCCTGGCCGACGCCGAGGATGCCGCCGTAGCCGCCCTTGGTGAGCGCCTTCTCGTCCAGCACCTCGGTCTTGAGGCCGAACTCCTTGCCCGCCGCCACCACGGTCGCCGCGAAGGAGGCCGGGTTGAGCACGTTGGACGGGATGTTGATCAGGTCGCGGGCCCGGTTGACCTCGGCGGCCAGCGCCACGGCGCGCTCCGCAGCGGCCTTGTACGCCTTGTCCCGCGGCTTGCCGCCCAGCAGGGCGACCTCGGCCAGCGGGCCGTTGCCGTTCTTCTTCTTGTCCTTGGCCGCGGTGCCGTTGCCGCTGTTGGCCTTGTCGTACGCGTACGCGCCCAGCAGCGCGCCCTCGGCGACGGCGGCGGCGGCCGACGCGTCCTCCACGGGCAGCGCGAACGCGCCCTTCTTGGAACCGGACAGCGCGCGGGCCGCGGCCCCCGCCGCCCGGCGCAGTACCTCGGCGTCGTAGCCGTCGCCCTTGGCCGGGGCCTCGCCCAGGCCGACCGCCAGCACGACCGGGGCCTTGAGTCCGGACGCGGCGGGCAGCTTGGTCACCTCGCCCTCGGCGCCGGTCGCGCCGAGCGTCTCCAGAACGGCCGCCAGCTTGCCGCCGAACGCCTTGTCCACGGCCTCCGCGCCGGCGGCGACGACGGGGCCCTTCGCCCCCTTTGCCACGCCGACGACAACGGCGTCCGCGCGCAGCGTCGCGGCGGAGGAGGTGCTGAGAGTCAGTGCAGTCACAGTGGTCGGGTCCCTCTTCCGGTTAGTTCGTCGGCCGACATCGGATGTCCCCGCGAGGCGGGGGCGGTCGGCCGCGCCCGTCGGCATCGTATGCGCCGGTCGCCGGACGCCCGAGCGGCGGGCTGGTCGCGGCTCACCGCGAGCGTAGCTCTCACCGGGCCCGTACGCGGACCCCAGTTGGCCGCGCGAGGGGTCAGCCGAGGGCCAGGACGACCAGTGCCGCGGTGGCCGCGGTCTCCGCCAGGGCGCCGAAGACGTCCCCCGTGACCCCGCCGAACCGGCGGCGGCAGTGGCGCAGCAGGAGTTCGGCGGCGGCCAGGGCGGTCACCACCGCGAGCCCGCAGCGCAGCGCCGGCATCGGGCCGGACAGCAGTCCGCCCGCGGCGCACACGGCCATGGTGCCCACCGCCACGGCCAGTGCCGAACGCCCGGGCACCGCGCCCGCGACCGCCGCGCCGAGCCCTTCCGGACGGGCCGCGGGTACCCCCGCGCGGGCCGCGAGGGTCAGTGCGCAGCGGGCGGCGGTCGCGGCCACGGCGGCGGCCACCGCGCCCCGTGCCCAGCCCGCCGCGAACAGCTCCGCCAGCGCGGCCGTCTGACCGAGCAGCACCAGCAGCAGGGTGATGACACCGAACGGCCCGATGTCGGAGCGCTTCATGATGCGCAGCGCGTCCTCGGCGGGTTTGCCGCTGCCGAGCCCGTCCGCGGTGTCGGCCAGCCCGTCGAGGTGGAGCCCGCGGGTCAGCACGGCGGGTACGGCGACGGTCGCGACGGCGGCCAGTAGCGCGCCACCGCCGAGCAGCAGCAGCACTCCGCCCAGCGCCGCGGCGCACAGCCCGACCACCAGCCCGGCCAGCGGGGCGCAGAGCATTCCGGCGCGCGCCGCCTCCCGGTCCCAGCGCCCCACCCTGACCGGCAGCACGGTCAGGGTGCCGAAGGCGAAGCGGAGCCCGTCGTCCCAGGCGAGGCGGGGAGCCCGGTCGGGCCGGGGCGGTGGCCCGGGGTGGGGCGCGGCTTCGGGTGCGGGTTCGGGCGCGGGGGACCGCCCGGTGTCCGCCGGGCGGTCCGGCTCCGGCGGTCGTGCGGGGGACTGCTCCGGCGTGGTGTCCATCGCGCCGCAGGCTATCGCGCACGCTGAGGGGCCATGGGCGACTGGTTGGAGCGGAACATCATCGAGCCCGGCAAACTGCCGCTGCTGCTGGCCCTCGCCTCGTTCATCCTGTCGTTCGTCGTCGTCCGCACCATCACGCGGATGATCAAGGCCGGACGGGGCCCGTTCCGCAACATCACCCCGGGCGGGATGCATATCCACCATGTGGTGCCCGGGGTGGTGCTCACCGTCATCGGCGGATTCGGCGCGGTCGCCAGCGGGCGGGAGGGGGCCGGGGCGGCGATCTCGGCGGTGCTGTTCGGGGTGGGCGCGGGGCTGGTGCTGGACGAGTTCGCGCTGATCCTCCACCTCCATGACGTCTACTGGTCCGAACAGGGCCGCAAGAGCGTCGAGGTGGTGGTGCTCACGGCCTCCCTGGTCGCCCTGGTGCTCAGCGGCTTCCTGCCGTTCGGGGTGAACGAGGTGTCCGAGGCGGAACAGAGCAGCCGTGGCGCGGTGATCGCGGATGTGGTGGTCAACTTCGCCTTCGCGCTGTTCGCGCTGGTCAAGGGGAAGCTGCGGATCGCGGTGGTCGGGGTGCTGGTGCCCGTGGTGGCGATCGTCGGCGCGGTGCGGCTGGCCCGCCCGGACTCGCCGTGGGCCCGGCGCTTCTACCGGCGCCGCCCGCGGGCGAGGAGGAGGGCGCGGAAGCGGGCGGACCGGCATGACGCCCGCTGGAGACGGGTGACCCGCCGGCTCCAGGACTGGATCGGCGGCTTCTCCGAACCCCCGCCGCCGTCCTCCCCGGCCTCATGAGCCCCCGTCAGGGCCCCCGCTGACCTCGTCGCCCCCGGTGTCCCCGGACCGTCGGGGCGTCCCGGCCCGCGCCACCCGTGCCCCCGCCGCCAGCCGGGTGCGGTTCAGCCACTTCGGCAGCCCCGGCGCCTCCAGGAACCCCTCCGCACGGGCCGCGGCGATCGCGATCCGCGGCAGTTCCGTGGACTTCTCGAAGAGCACATAGCGCGGCTCCCAGACCGGCCGGTACTTGGCGTTGGCCCGGTACAGCGACTCGATCTGCCACCAGCGGGAGAAGAAGCCGAGCAGCGAGCGCCACAGCCGCAGCACGGGGCCCGCGCCCAGCCGTGAGCCGCGTTCGAAGACCGACCGGAACATGGCGAAGTTCAGTGAGATCTGGGTGACCCCGACCTCTCCGGCCCGCTGGATCAGCTCCAGGACCATGAACTCCACCAGGCCGTTCTCGGAGTCCCGGTCCCGCCGCATCAGATCCAGCGACAGCCCGTGCGGACCCCAGGGCACAAAGCTCAGCAGCGCCCGCGGCACGCCCTCCGCGTCGGTGCTGACGAGCATCACACAGCGTCCGTCGCACGGATCGCCCAGCCGTCCCAGCGCCATCGAGAAGCCGCGTTCGGTCTCCCCGTCCCGCCAGTCGTCGGCCCGCCGCAGCAGCGCGGCCATCTCCGCCGCCGGGATGTCCTCGTGGCGGCGGACGCCGACCGTGTACCCGGCCCGCAGGACCCGGTTGTACGCCTGGCGTACGGTGCGCATCGCCCGTCCGTCGAGGGTGAACTCCGCGGTGTCCACGATCGCCTCGTCGCCCAGCTCCAGCGCGTCCAGACCGTGCCGGGCGTAGACGGTGCCGCCCTCCTCGCTCGCGCCCATCACCGCCGGGACCCAGCCGTGCTCCCGTGCCTCGGCCAGCCAGCGGTCGATCGCGCCCGGCCATGCCTCCGGATCGCCGAGGGGGTCGCCGGAGGCCAGGGACACTCCGCCCACCACCCGGTAGGTCACCGCCGACTTGCCCGACGCTGACCACACCGCGCTCTTGTCGCGGCGCAGCGCGAAGTAGCCGAGCGAATCGCGGTCGCCGTACCGGTCCAGCAGCTCCCGCAGCCGCCGTTCGTCGTCCGGGGAGATGGGGTCGACGGCGCGGCGGGAGCGGAACGCGGCCCACAGCACGAGCAGCAGCAGGGCCGTGCTCATCACATTGATGATCACGTCGACCCAGCCGGGCGTCTCGATGCCCGCGAAGCGCCCGTCCACGGCCACCAGTGACACCAGCCGCAGCGCCCCGTAGTGCCAGCGGTCCAGGAAGGTGGCGCGGTGCTCGTCGGGCGCGGTGTTGGTGACGGTGACCAGGGCGGCGGCCAGCAGTGAGCCGATCAGCAGCCCGACGACCGCGACGGCCGCGGCCAGCTTCGGATTGGACCGGTCGCCCTTGGCGTAGAACTCCCGGCGCCCGGTCAGCAGCGCGGCCACGAACACCGCGGTGAGCGCGAGCGAGATCCAGTTCTGCGGGTGGTGCCGGGCCGGGGCCCAGCTCATGGCGAACGCGATCCCCACCGCGGTCAGCGCGCTCAGCCCCAGGTTGAGGAGCCACGCCGCGCGCTTGTGGCGGCGCATGGTGACGGCCAGGAACATCGAGAACGCGGCCGAGAAGAAGCCCGCGGTCAGCAGGTAGGGAGTGAAGTACTCGTCGACGTTGTGCCGTTTGATGTCGTTGCCGAACGACACCCACACCGCGCCGAGCAGATTGACGAAGGCGACGGTGCGCAGGTACCAGACGGTGAACACCGCGGCGCGCGGCGGCAGGGCGGTGTGAGTGTGGCGGTCCGGGCGGCGGTCCAAGCGAACCTCTTCCTCCCCCACCGGCCGAGCGGAGGAGGGGTGAGGCGTGGGATGGCGGTCCGGACCATCGTGTCTGATATGTCCGGACCGCTCAACCGCTGCGCGCGGGCGTCGCTCAGTCCTGTCCGGCTGCGGTCTCCCCGGATGCCGCGTCCCCGGCCTGCTCGCCCCCGGCCTCCGCGTCCCCGGCCTCCTCGCGCTCGGGCAGTTCCGCCGCCAGGGCCGCGGCCGCCTGCACCAGGGGCAGCGCCAGCAGCGCCCCCGTCCCCTCTCCCACCGTGACGCCGTGGTCGAGCAGAGGAGTGAGCGCGATCCGGTCCAGCGCCTTCTCCTGCGCCGGTTCACCGCTGTTCTGACCGGCCAGCCACCAGTCCGGGGCACGGAACGCCACCCGCTGGGCGACCAGCGCGCCCGCCGCCGAGACCACGCCGTCCAGGATCACCGGGGTGCGGCGCACCGCGCTCTGGAGCAGGAAACCGGTGATCGCGGCGAGGTCGGCGCCGCCGACGGTGGCCAGCAGCTGGAGCTGGTCACCGAGGACCGGACGCGCCCGGCGCAGCCCGTCCCGGATCGCGGCGCACTTGCGCATCCAGGCCAGGTCGTCGATCCCGGCCCCGCCGCGGCCGGTGACCACGGAGGCGTCGGTACCGCACAGCGCCGCGATCAGGGTCGCCGCCGCGGTGGTGCCGCCGACGCTCAGATCGCCCAGGACCAGCAGGTCCGTGCCCGCGTCGGCCTCCTCGTCGGCGATGGCCATCCCGGTGCGGAACGCCTGCTCGGCTTCCTCGGGGGTCAGGGCGTCCTCGATGTCCAGCCGTCCCGAGCCCCGGCGCACCCGGTGCCGGGTGACCTCCTCGGGCAGATCGGCCGGATCGCAGTCCAGCGCCATGTCGATCACGCGCACCGGGACGTCGAAGCGGCGGGCGAGGATCGCGACGGGGCTCTCACCGTCGAGCACCGCGCGCACCAGCCGCCGGGCGCCTCCGGCGGGACGCGCGGAGACACCGAGGCCGGCGACGCCGTGGTCGCCCGCGAACAGCACCAACCGCGGGCGCTCCACGGGCCGCACCGGCACCCGCTGCTGGGCGGCGGCCAGCCACTCACCCAGCTCGTCCAGCCGCCCCAGCGCGTCGGCCGGTGGCGCGAGCCGTGCCCGGCGCTCCTCGGCATCGCGGCGGACGCTCCCGTCGGGGCGCTCGATCAGATCGACGAAGTCATCGAGATTCAGGGCACTCACGCCGCGAACCCTACCGTCGGGCCTCCCGGGGTGCGCCCCCGGTGCGCGGCGTACCGTGCGCGCGGGTCCGGTCAGCCGCGCAACGGCAGCGCCTGGCCCGCCACCACCAGCAGCACCTGTTCGCACTCGGCCGCGAACGCCGCGTTCAGCCGCCCCAGTTCATCGCGGAAGCGGCGGCCCGAGGCGGTCGCCGGGACCACGCCCGCGCCCACCTCGTTGCTGACCGCCACCAGGGTGCGGCCGGTTCCCCGGACCGCGGCCACAAGGGCGTCCACCCGCTCGCGCAGGGCGCGTTCACCGCCGTGCGCCCACTTCTCGTCGTCCCACGCCCCGACGGAGTCCATCGCGTCGGTGAGCCACAGTGCCAGACAGTCGATCAGCAGCGGCGGACCGTCCTCGGCCAGCAGCGGGGCCAGTTCACAGGTCTCGGTGGTGCGCCAGGAGCCGGGGCGCCGGTCGCGGTGGGCGGCGATCCGGGCGGCCCATTCGGGGTCGCCGTCGCGGACGCCGCCGGTGGCCACGTACAGCACCTCGGGGAGGGCGGCCAGCCGCCGCTCCGCCTCCAGGGACTTGCCGGAGCGGGCGCCGCCCAGCACCAGGGTGCGCCGGGGCAGGTCCGGTACCGCGTGGTACTCGCCGACGATCACCGTCCGGCCGTCCGGGACCGCCCGCGCGCCCGCCGTGGCCAGCCGCCGGTGCAGTTCGCGGCCGGGCGGAACGGTGTGGTCGATGTGGACCGCCAGGACGTCGGTGGTCGCGCCCACGGCGCCGCCCGCCCGCAGCCGGGCCAGCGCGTCGGGGCGGTCGAGCACGTCCAGCACCACCATGTCGTACGGCTGGGCCTGTTCGGGCAGTCCGGCGGGGGCGGCACCGGGCGGCAGGTACAGCAGCCGGGTGCCGTCGGGCCCGGTGACCGCGTAACCGGTGCCGGGGGAGTCCAGGGCGACCGCCCGCACCCGGTGGCCGCTGATCAGGGACAGCTCACGGCCGTCCGGCACCCGCCCCGGGGCGGGCAGCCCGGCGGGGAACTCGACGGCCGGACCCGCGTGCGGATGCGACAGCAGCACCTGCCGCACCCCGACCAGCGAGTACCCGGCGCGGGCCGCGGCGAAGGCGGCTCCCGGGGTGAGGTCGAGGAGCAGCGCGCCGTCGATCAGCAGGGCCGTCGCGGCCCGTGCCTCGTCGCCGACGGCCGTGGCGCAGGCCGCGCAGGGGCAGTCGTGCCGCGGCAGCCCGTCGGGGGCTCCGGTGCCCAGAAGTGTGAGTTCCACGTCCCGATCGTCTCGCGTCCGCTCGAGCGGGTCGCGCGGGGCCACCCCGTACGGAGTGATCAGTCGCCTAGGCTGCGGGCAGATATCACCTGTGGACCGGCGGGCGTCACCCGTCGGCCGACGGGACGGAGGAGGCGAACATGGCGTGGACGTGGCGGTTCGAGAAGTCCGACGGGACGGAGACGAAGCCCGCGGTACAGCCGGAGGAGTTCCCGACCCAGGGGGATGCGGAGTCATGGATCGGTGAGGAGTGGAAGGCGCTCCTGGAGGGAGGGGCCGAGCAGGTCACCCTCTTCGAGGACGGCACCAGGATCTACGGCCCGATGAGCCTCAGGGGCGAATGAGCGCCGGGGGCCGAGAGCCCCCGGAAAGCCGGAAGGTGGGGGCGCCCCCGTGGCGCCGCCACCTCTTCCGTTCCCGCTCCGTTCCGGGCGATCAGCTCCCGGTGCGGCGTGTCAGCCGCCGCGTACCCCGCACAGATGCAGCAGGGCCGCCACCGAGCGGTACGGATCGGTGCGCCCGGCCCGCTCCTCGGCCGCCAGCAGCCGCTCCCACTCCGGGGAGGGCGGGGGCGGGGTGTCGCCCGCGGCCTGGTCGGTGAAGACGCGCACCCCGTACCAGGCGTGCAGCGGAGCGCCGATCGCGGTGAGCGTCTCGGTCAGCTCCGCGCGCCGGTCGGCGCGCACCCGCAGCCCGATCCGGTTGGTGTAGGAGGGCGAGTCGAACGCGGCCAGCGCGGTGTCCCAGTTCCCGGCGAGACCCGGCCGCATCGCCAGTGCGTCGGCGTTGCGCACCAGAAGCGACAGCAGCCCGCCCGGCGCCAGCACCCGGGCCAGCCCCGCCAGCAGCGGATCCGGTTCGGACACGTACATCAGCACACCGTGGCAGAGCACCACGTCGAAGGTGCCCGGCAGGAAGTGCGCACCGGTGTCCCGGCCGTCGCCCTCCAGCAGCCGCACCCGGGCCCGGATGCCCTCCGGCTCTTCCGCGAGCGCGGTGCGCACCGCGGCCATCATGGTGGGGTCGGACTCCAGCCCGGTCACCTCGTGGCCCGCCCGGGCCAGCCGCAGGGCCTGGGTGCCCTGGCCCAGGCCGACGTCGAGCACCCGCAGCCGCCGGCCCACCGGATAGCGGGCGGTGATCTGCTCGTCGAGCTGCCGGGCGACCAGCGCCTGGCGGAGGGTGTTCCGCAGGCCCCCGAGACGGCTCAGCCAGCCCTCGGCCCCACCGGCGAAGCCGGACGGTTTCCCACTGCGGTCCGCGGAGGTCCGGCTCAGGGCTTCTCTCCGCGCTTGACCTGCGGCTTGGGCAGTCGCAGTCGGCGCATCTGAAGGGTTCGCATCAGGGCGTACGGCACGGCCCCGCGCAGGTTCTCGTCGGGGAACCGCTCGCGCAGCCGGCGCTTGAGCTGGAAGGCGATGATGAACGAGTTGATCACGATCATCACGATGACGACCATCCACAGCAGCAGCACATAGCTCTGCATGGCACCGGCACGGATCATGCTCAGCACCAGGATGACCACCGCCAGCGGCAGGAAGAACTCGGCGACGACGAAGCGCGAGTCGACGAAGTCACGGGCGAAGCGGCGCACCGGACCCTTGTCACGGGCCGGCAGGTAGCGCTCGTCGCCACTGGCGAGGGCCTCGCGCTGACGGGCCAGGTCACCCCGGCGGGCCTCCCGCTGGCGCTTGGCGGCGTCCTTGCGGGTGGCCGGGGTCTTCGCCAGGCTGCGGCGCTGCGACTGGGCGTCGCTGCGCTTCGGCGTGGGGCGGCCCTTGGGCGCCTGCGGGTCACGGGTCTGCTGCGGCTGGTCCGCGGTCACCTTGGCGGTGGCGGCCTGCTCATCCTTGGAACGGCTTCGGAACACAAAGCCCAAGGGTACGGGTTCACGGGTGTACGCCCCAGCCTCATGGGGAACGATCCGGCAACGGCGGACCGCCGTAATCGGGACACAGCGGTCACCTACTCCTTGCGCCGGAGACGCCGGCTTGTCGATCGTCCTGGAGGAGGAGCGCGAGCGGGCCCGAACAGTGCGGTAATGGAGGCAGGGCCCGTAGGCTGGGTCTGTTGGAGTGCTGGAGTCTCAGTCCGTCAGAAGGGGGCGCGCGAGGCCCATGAGCGGTGTCATGAAGCGTATGGGGATGATCTTCCGCGCGAAGGCCAACAAGGCCCTGGACCGGGCCGAGGACCCGCGTGAGACCCTTGACTACTCGTACCAGAAGCAGCTCGAGCTGCTCCAGAAGGTCCGCCGCGGCGTCGCCGACGTGGCCACCTCCCGTAAGCGTCTGGAGCTCCAGCTGAACCAGCTCCAGGGCCAGTCCGCCAAGCTGGAGGACCAGGGCCGCAAGGCGCTGGCGCTCGGCCGTGAGGACCTGGCGCGTGAGGCGCTCTCCCGCCGTGCCGCGCTCCAGCAGCAGGTCACCGACCTGGAGACACAGCACCAGACCCTCCAGGGCGAGGAGGAGAAGCTCACCCTGGCGGCGCAGCGGCTCCAGGCCAAGGTGGACGCCTTCCGCACCCGCAAGGAGACCATCAAGGCCACCTACACCGCGGCCCAGGCGCAGACCCGGATCGGCGAGGCGTTCTCCGGCATCTCCGAGGAGATGGGCGACGTCGGCATGGCGATCCAGCGCGCCGAGGACAAGACCGCGCAGCTCCAGGCCCGCGCGGGCGCCATCGACGAGCTGCTGGCCTCCGGCGCCCTCGACGACCAGTCCGGGATGGCCACCAAGGACGACATCGCGGCCGAGCTGGACCGGATCTCCGGGGGTACGGACGTGGAGCTGGAGCTCCAGCGGATGAAGGCCGAGCTGGCCGGCGGCGGCTCCCAGCAGGCGCTCGAGAGCGGTCAGCAGAACGGGTCGCAGCAGTCCCAGGGGCAGCACAAGTTCGACAAGCAGTAGCCCGCGCCCCCACTGGGCGAGGTCTCCCACTCCAGGAGGGCGTCGTGATCGTACGGATCATGGGGGAGGGCCAGGTGCAGGTGGCCGAAAGTCATCTGGCCGCACTGAACGAGCTGGACGACGAACTGCTCACCGAGGTCGAGAGCGGTGACCAGGACGGCTTCCGGCGGACGCTCGGCGCACTCCTCGACGCCGTGCGCTCGGCGGGCGAACCGCTGCCGGACGACTCCCTGGAACCGTCCGAGCTGATCCTGCCCGCCCCGGAGGCCACGCTTGAGGAAGTCAAGGCGATGCTCAAGGACGACGGCCTGATCCCCGGCTAGCCCGGTCGCACTCCAGCACAGGTCGTGCCCCCTTCGTCCGCCGGGCACGGGCCGCCCCCGGAGCGGGGCGACCCGGGACGGCGCATACCGTTGGATCCCGTGACTCCCCTCTCCGTGGGGCCGGGCCTGGCCCGTCCCCACCGCTGGCTGGCGGCGCACCCGAGGGCCCTGGACCTCCTGGTGGCCGTCGGCGTCTTCGCGTTCATCATCATCGGCGCGGCGGCCAACCCGCATCTGCGCGGACACCCCATCGGCCTGGTCTTCGTCCTGCTGGCGCTGGTCTCCTCGGCGTCCCTGGTGTTCCGCCGGGACATGCCGGTCACGGTGCTGGCGATCACCTCGGCGATCACCGTGGTGGAGATCACCACTTCCCGGAGCGGACCGCCGCGCACCGCGATCGTGCTGGGCGTGGTGGTGGCGCTCTACACCCTCGCGGCCAGCACCGACCGCCCCACCACCTGGCGCGTCGGATTCATCACCGCGGTGCTGCTGACCGGGACCGCGATGCTCTTCGGGCTCAGCCCCTGGTACTCCCAGGAGAACCTGGGCATCTTCGCCTGGGCCGGGCTGGCCGCCGCCGCGGGCGACGCGGTGCGCAGCCGCCGCGCCTACATCGCCGCCATCGAGGAGCGGGCGGTACGGGCCGAGCGCACCCGCGAGGAGGAGGCGCGCCGCCGGGTGGCCGAGGAGCGGCTGCGGATCGCCCGGGAGCTGCACGACGTGGTCGCCCACCACATCGCCCTGGTCAATGTGCAGGCCGGAGTGGCCTCGCACGTCATGGACAGCCGCCCCGACCAGGCCAAGGAGGCGCTCGCCCATGTCCGCGAGGCCAGCCGCTCGGCGCTGGACGAACTGCGCGCCACGGTCGGCCTGCTGCGGCAGTACGGCGACCCCGCCGCGCCCACCGAACCGGCACCCGGCCTCGGTGTGCTGGACCAGCTCGTGGAGGGGTTCGCCCGGGTGGGGATGCGGGTCGAGGTGGACGCGGAGCCGCGCGACCTCGGCCCCCTGGCGGGTTCGGTGGACCTCACCGCGTACCGCGTGGTCCAGGAGGCGCTGACCAATGTGCACAAGCACGCCGGGCCCGAGGCCGCCGTGCGGATCACCATCGTCCGGGACCGCGGCGCACTGGAGATCACCGTCGTGGACGACGGGGCGGGAGCGGAGCCCCGGGCCGCCGGGGCGTCCGGGACGGAGCTGTCCGAGCCCCCGGTGCCCGCGGCACCGCTGGACGAGGAGCACGGCGGCGGGCACGGGCTGATCGGGATGCGGGAGCGGGTCACCGCGCTGCGCGGCAGTTGTGAGGCGGGTGCCCTGCCCGACGGTGGCTTCCGGGTGCGGGTGAGACTTCCGCTGCAGAGCCGTATGGGAGGGGACTCATGACGATCAAAGTGCTGCTCGCCGATGACCAGGCGTTGCTGCGCAGTGCGTTCCGTGTGCTGGTGGACTCCGATCCGGACATGGAGGTGGTGGGGGAGGCGTCCGATGGTGCGGAGGCGGTCGAGATCGTCCGGTCCGAGGGCGCGGACGTGGTCCTGATGGACATCCGGATGCCCGGTACCGACGGACTGACCGCGACCCGCCTGATCAGCGAGGATCCGGAGCTGACCGACGTCCGGGTGGTCATGCTGACCACCTTCGAGGTCGATGAGTACGTGGTGGACTCGCTGCGAGCGGGCGCCAGCGGCTTCCTCGGCAAGGGCGCCGAGCCCGAGGAGCTGCTGTCCGCGATCCGGATCGCGGCGGCGGGTGAGGCGCTGCTCTCCCCGGCCGCCACCAAGGGGCTGATCGCCCGCTTCCTCGCCCAGGGCGAGGGGGCCCGGGACGGCGGTGAGTCCGCCTATGACGCGAGCCGGCTGGACGCGCTCACGGTGCGCGAACGCGAGGTGCTGGTCCAGGTCGCCGGAGGGCTGTCCAACGATGAGATCGCCGCGCTGCTGGAGGTCAGCCCGCTGACGGTCAAGACCCATGTGAACCGGGCGATGGCCAAGCTGGGCGCGCGGGACCGGGCCCAGCTGGTGGTGATCTCCTACGAGACGGGCCTGGTGCGCCCGGGGACCTGACCCGCCGGAGACGGCTGACGCGTCTGCGCAGCCTGACGCGCCGCAGACGGCGGACGGGGCGCGGAGCCCCTCGGCCCCGCGCCCCGTCCGCCGTACGCGTGTCCGCCGCCCGTTACGGCAGCGCCAGCATCCGCTCCAGCGCCAGCTTGGCGAAGCTCTCGGTCTCCGGGTCGACCTGGATGCGGTTGACCACCTTGCCCGCGGCCAGCGACTCCAGCGCCCAGACCAGGTGCGGCAGGTCGATGCGGTTCATGGTCGAGCAGAAGCAGACCGTCTTGTCGAGGAAGACGATCTCCTTGCCCTCGTCGGCGAACCGGTTCGCCAGCCGCCGGACCAGGTTCAGCTCGGTGCCGATGGCCCACTTGGACCCGGCGGGCGCGGCCTCCAGGGCCTTGATGATGTACTCGGTCGAGCCCACGTAGTCCGCGGCGGCGACCACCTCGTGCTTGCACTCGGGGTGCACCAGGACGTTGACGCCCGGTATGCGGGCACGGACGTCCTCGACCGACTCCAGCGAGAACCGGCCGTGCACCGAGCAGTGGCCGCGCCAGAGGATCATCTTCGCCGCGCGCAGCTGCTCGGCGGTCAGCCCGCCGCCCGGCTTGTGCGGGTTGTAGACGACACAGTCCTCCAGCGACATGCCCATGTCGCGGACGGCCGTATTGCGCCCCAGGTGCTGGTCGGGCAGGAACAGCACCTTCTCCCCCTGGCCGAAGGCCCAGTCCAGGGCGCGCTTGGCGTTGGAGGAGGTGCAGATGGTGCCGCCGTGCTTACCGGTGAACGCCTTGATGTCCGCCGAGGAGTTCATGTACGAGACCGGCACCGTCGCCCCGGCCACGCCCGCCTCGGTCAGGACGTCCCAGCACTCGGCGACCTGCTCGGCGGTGGCCATATCGGCCATCGAGCAGCCCGCCGCCAGGTCGGGGAGGACGACCTGCTGGTCGTCGCCGGTCAGGATGTCGGCGGACTCCGCCATGAAGTGCACACCGCAGAAGACGATGTACTCCGCGTCCGGCCGGGCCGCGGCGTCCCGGGCGAGCTTGAAGGAGTCCCCGGTGACGTCGGCGAACTCGATGACCTCGTCGCGCTGGTAGTGGTGGCCGAGCACGAAGACCTTGTCCCCGAGCTTCTCCTTGGCCGCGCGGGCGCGGGCCACCAGATCCGGGTCGGAGGGCGCCGGAAGATCTCCGGGGCACTCCACACCGCGCTCGCTCCGCGGGTCGGCCTCTCGGCCGAGGAGCAGCAGAGCGAGCGGGGTCGGCTGCACGTCGAGGGGCTGGGCCGTGGTCACGTCACGCACCCTTCTTTCTTCGCTGGGAAACCCTGATGCCTGTTAATCGTCAAAATGACGCTATCTATCATAACTGCTTCACGTCACGTTGACGATGGGCATCGTGTCGATGTGACGCATTCCCGGTGTGCCGGGCCGTGTGCGAGCATGAAGAACGCAGCACGAAAGCGATGGGCCCGGAATGAATCCGGGGGGCCGTTGGTTTGTGCCGACGGCAAGCAGTCCGTACAACCCGGGAGAGAAGCAGATGACCGTTCAGGACGAGACCACCGCGAGCGAGGGCATCATCCTGTCCGACGCCGCCGCGTCGAAGGTCAAGAGCCTGCTGGAGCAGGAGGGCCGTGACGATCTCGCGCTGCGCGTCGCCGTCCAGCCCGGCGGCTGCTCCGGCCTGCGCTATCAGCTCTTCTTCGACGAGCGTTCGCTCGACGGCGACGTCGTCAAGGACTTCGACGGCGTCAAGGTCGTCACCGACCGGATGAGCGCTCCGTACCTGGGTGGCGCCTCGATCGACTTCGTCGACACCATCGAGAAGCAGGGCTTCACGATCGACAACCCGAACGCCACGGGCTCCTGCGCCTGCGGCGACTCCTTCAGCTGAGCCCTCCCGCGCGGATGCGCGCTCACCGCTGAACGAACGAGAAGGCGGCGGTCCCGGCCGGGACCGCCGCCTTCTCGGTGCTGATTCACTTCTTCCGCAGCGGCACCGTCTTGTCGGTCGACTTGTCGACCACCTTGCGGCCGTCCAGCGGCTTGTCCAGCGAGACCTTCTCGGTCATCTCCTTGGCGATCAGGACACAGTTCCGCCCGGGGTGCTTGGGCTTGCTCTTGATCTCCACCGTCACCTGCTTCGACGTCTCCTCCGCGGAGACCGAGTAGGTGTTGCAGACCCCGCCCCAGAAGCGCAGCGTCAGGGTCTTGTCGTCCGCGGTGTAGGAGATCACGTGGTTGATCTTCTTGCTGCCGGACGGGTCGGACTCACCGCTCCGCCCCTGTCCGGGGCTCTCGGTCCCCGCGGCCTTCTTGATGTACTTGGGCTGCACCGCCGGGTACGGAACGGTCATCGGGACCTTGTTGGTCCCGGCCGGCCGGGTCTCGAAGATCCACGACGGCACCAGCGCCCGCCGTCCGTCCACCATCTGCGAGGCCAGGCCCAGGGTCGCCTTGCTCACCATCAGCTTGTCGGACGTCCCCGACGGGTTCGGCTCGCACGGCGCGATCCGGCCACCCGACCCCGTCTCCTGCGAGCCCGGGGTGGCGGAGGGGCAGTTCGCGTCCGTGGCCGGACCACGGCCCTTCGTCGCCGCGTTGAGCTTCTTCAGCGCCTCGGCCGCGCTGATCAGCGGATAGGTGTCGTCCTCCTCGGGCGTCGCCAGCGTTCCGCTGCCGCCCACCAACTGGCCGTCGGCGGCCACCTGGAGACTGGTCGACCAGCCGTGTGTCGGCAGATCGCCCACCGTCGGCTGTGCGTCGACGGTGCGGATGGCGGCGTACCGGCCGGTCGCGTCCAGCGTGGCGTCGTCCAGGCCGAGCGCCTTGAGTACCGGCTCGGCGGTGCGCTTGGCCTCGGCCTCGGAGATCACCTTGTCGTGATCGGCGTCGCTGCGCTCCGAGTGGGCGGGGTCGTCACCCTTCTTGTCAGCACCCTTGGACGGGCCGTCCCGGTAGACCGGGCAGTCCGACGTGGCGCCGCCCTTGCCACTGCTCTTGCCGCCCCCGGCCTCCGAGCCCGGCAGCCGGACGCAGTCACCACCGGCGGGGGTGCCGTAGCGGGAGTAGGTCCAGCTGCCCGGGCCCTCCTGGTTGACCCGCAGCACCGGCTGGGCCGAGTCCTTGCCGCCCCCGACCTTCCAGAAGCCGTGGTCGGCCCGGGGTTCGCCGGATACGTCCAGCGCCTTGGCCAGCCGGACCACCTCGGCCTTGGTGACCTTGGGACCGGCCAGGTACACCGGGGCCGAGTCCGGGCCCTCGGGCAGCTTCTTCTCCGTCACATAGCGCCCCCCGCCCGGGTCGGGCTCACCGGGCGCGATGCCCTCGCGTGCGGCCGACGGGTAGGCGTCCAGCGCGAGGGGTTTCGGCGATCCGTCCTTGCCCGCCGTGCCGTTGCCGTCCGCGGCGGTCGAGGCCCAGTAGGCCCCGCCGCCACCGGCGACCAGCACCGCGGCCGCCACCGAGACCACGGCCAGCGGCGAACGCCGCCGCTGACGCGCATGGTCGTCGTCGGGGGTCTGCGGGGTGTCGGTCTCCTCGGTGCTCACCGTTTCGCTCCTTCGGCTCCGCTCACTTCGTACGGTCCATTCCCTCGCGAGGGGACGCCGGTGAGACGGGGCGGACGGGCGTACGGTTCCGTCAGTCGCCGTAATCGCACATCTGAGCCAGCAGATGTGCCGACGCGGGCGGCACGGTGACCCCCCGGATCCGCGACGGGGAGACCGGTGCGGCGGGCGGTGAGACGGTCACCGGCCAGTGCGGCGCCATCCGTGCTCCCTGGCCGCGCAGCTCTTCCAGTGACTCGGGCTCGATGGCACCGGTGGGAAGAGTGTCGATCATGTGCTCCGGCATGGGAGCCTCCCGGTCCGAAGGGGTCGCGGATGAAATATCTGCTGCATACGCACCGTATGCACCGGATCTCTGGCGAAAAAGGCCCTACTATCAGGTAGTTTCTTACGTTCATACAGGGGTGGCAAGGCGATAGCGTATGGGGTCCGACCCCGCCGCCGCCCCCGCAGGAGCGACTTCCGTGCGTATCGCCGTCACCGGCTCCATCGCCACCGACCATCTGATGACCTTCCCCGGCCGCTTCGCCGAGCAGCTGGTCGCGGACCAGCTGCATACGGTCTCCCTCTCCTTCCTGGTCGACACCCTCGACGTCCGCCGCGGCGGCGTGGGCCCCAACATCTGCTTCGGCATGGGCGTGCTCGGTCTGCGCCCGATCCTGGTCGGCGCGGCCGGTGAGGACTTCGCCGAGTACCGCGCCTGGCTGGACCGCCACGGTGTGGACACCGCCTCGGTGCGGATCTCCGAGGTGCTGCACACCGCGCGCTTCGTCTGCACCACCGACGCCGACCACAACCAGATCGCGTCGTTCTACACCGGCGCCATGAGCGAGGCCCGGCAGATCGAGCTCAAGCCGGTCGCCGACCGTGTCGGCGGCCTCGACCTGGTGGTCATCGGCGCCGACGACCCCGAGGCGATGGTCCGGCACACCGAGGAGTGCCGCACCCGGGGCATCCCCTTCGCCGCCGACCCCTCCCAGCAGCTCGCCCGGATGGACGGCGAGGACATCCGCATCCTGGTCGGCGGGGCGGAGTACCTCTTCACCAACGAGTACGAGGCCGCGCTGATCGAGACCAAGACCGGCTGGACCTCCGAGCAGATCCTGGCCAAGGTCGGCACCCGCGTCACCACGCTGGGCGCCCAGGGTGTGCGGATCGAGCGCTCGGGCGAGGAGCCGATCGTCGTCGGCTGCGCCGAGGAGGAGGAGAAGGTCGACCCGACCGGTGTGGGCGACGCCTTCCGCGCGGGCTTCCTCTCCGGTCTCTCCTGGGGACTTTCCCTGGAGCGCTCCGCCCAGGTGGGCTGCATGCTCGCCACCCTGGTCATCGAGACCGTGGGCACCCAGGAGTACGAACTGCGCCGCGGCCACTTCATGGAGCGGTTCGCCAAGGCGTACGGCCATGACGCCGCGGCCGAGGTCAACGACCACCTGGCCTGAACCACCCGGTCCGCCGGCCCCGGGCGTATCCGGGACCGGCGGACGCCGGGGGCGACGCCGGGGGCGACGCCGGGGGTCAGGTGCGGCGGCGGACCCGGTAGGCGACCCCGCGCTCGGCCGGGCGCTCCCCCTCGTACTCCTGGTCCCGCATGGCGCACCAGGCCGGGATGTCCAGCCGGGCCGCCTCGTCGTCGGACAGCACGGTGACCACCCCGCCCACCGGGACCTCGCCGATCACCTTGGCCAGCTCGATCACCGGGATCGGGCACCGCTTGCCGAGCGAGTCGACCACCAGCCCGGGTCCGGCCTCCGCCGCCCCGGCCGCGGACCCGGACTCCGCCGCCCCGACCACCCCGGGGAGCGGTTCCGCCGCCTCCGGGGCGCCGAGCCGTCCGCGGACCTCCCGCACCACACCCGGCAGCACCTCCAGGAACCGTTCCACCTCGGCCTCGGCCGTCCCCCGCGGCAGCGAGACCCGGATGTTGCCCTCGGACAGCACCCCCATCGCCCGCAGCACATGGCTCGGGGTCAGGGTGGAGGAGGTGCAGGAGGAACCGGACGACACCGAGAACTCCGCGCGGTCCAGCTCGTGCAGAAGTGTCTCCCCATCGACATAGAGACACGAGAAGGTGACCAGATGCGGCAGTCTCCGCCGCGGGTCGCCCACCACCTCCACCTCCGGCACCAGCTCCGGCACCCGGGCCCGGATCCGGTCCACCAGGGTCCGCAGCCGCGCCGCCTCGGCGTCCGCCTCCGCGCGCACGGCGCGCAGTGAGGCGGCGGCGGCGACCACGGCCGGGAGGTTCCCGAACCCGGGGGAGCGGCCCGACTCCCTTTCGTCCGCCGGTCCCTGGGGCGCGAAGCGCACCCCCTTGCGGACGGCGAGCAGTCCCACTCCCGGGGGGCCGCCCCATTTGTGGGCGCTCGCGGTCAGCAGCGACCACTTCCCCTCCACCGCGCCCCAGCCGAGCGACTGCGCCGCGTCCACCAGCAGCGGTACCCCCGCCTCCGCGCACGCCTCCGCGGTCTCGGCCACCGGCTGCACCGTGCCGACCTCGTGGTTGGCGGACTGCAGACAGGCCAGCGCGGTGGGTCCCGGCGCCTCCCGCAGGGCGAGCGCGTAGGCGTCCGGCGCGACCCGCCCGGCGCGGTCCACCGCCACCTCGGTCACCGCGCCGCCGCCCGCCTCATGGGCGGCCGCGGCGTGCAGCACCGCGGAGTGCTCGACGGCGGAGACGATCAGATGACGGCCGGCCCGGCGGCGCCCCGCGAGCGCTCCGGCAATGCCGTCGTGCAGTGCGCGTGTCCCCGATGGGGTGAACACCAGCTCGTCGGGACGGCAGCCGACGGCCTCCGCCGCCGCCTCCCGCGCGGCGTCCAGCAGCAGCCGGGCGCGGCGCCCCTCGCGGTACAGCCGCGCGGGGTCGGCCCACCCCTCGTCCAGGGCGGCGAGCAGCGCCTGCCGGGCGACGGGGTGCAGCGGAGCGGACGAGGCCGCGTCGAAGTAGGACACACGGGAACGCTAGCCGGTGGGTGCCGCGGGGAGCCGTGACGGCGACCGGAACCGGTGCCACCGCCCTCGCCCGCCGCTCCCGATCCGGGGGCCCCAACACCCCGTACCGGGGCGAAAACCGCTGGCCGAGCCGGTGATTCCACCCCTTCGGGGTGCGGCCCGGCGCGTTGGGCACCCTGGCCGCGCGGCCCCAAATAGCGTCCAGTAGGGTTTGGTCCGCATAAACATCCAAACCCCTGCCCGCACCGGGCCGGCGACCGACCAGACAGATCGCCGCCGCTGACCGCGCGGGCGAGACTCTCGGGAAGGCGCTACGTGAGTCCCAACGGCTCCGACCGCTCGTCGCGGCGCCCGGTGCGGCGGAAGCTGCTGCAGGCGCTGGCCGCGGGCTTGGTCCTGGCGACCGCCACCGGTTGCACATCCAAGGACTTCCCCCGCCTCGGAATGCCCACCCCGGTCACGGAGGAGGCGCCGCGGATCCTCTCCCTGTGGCAGGGCTCGTGGGCCGCTGCGCTCGCCACGGGCGTTCTGGTCTGGGGCCTGATCCTGTGGGCGGTCATCTTCCACCGCCGCAGCAGGACCAAGATCGAGGTTCCCGCGCAGACCCGGTACAACATGCCCATCGAGGCGCTGTACACCGTGGTCCCGATCATCATCGTCTCGGTGCTGTTCTACTTCACCGCGCGCGATGAGACCAAGCTCCTCAAGACCTCCAAGAAGCCGGACCACGTCATCAACGTCGTGGGCTACCAGTGGAGCTGGGGCTTCAACTACATGGAGAACGTGGACGGGAAGGTCACCACTCCGAAGCAGAACGCCAAGGAGATCGAGGCCATCCCCAACCGGATGCTCTCCGCGGTGCCCAAGGGCGCCGAGGGTGTCTACGACGCCGGTGTGCCCGGCCAGCGGAACCCCCAGAACGGCAACCCCGGTCCCACCCTGTGGCTGCCGAAGGGTGAATCGGTCCAGTTCATCCTGACCTCCCGCGATGTCATCCACTCGTTCTGGGTGGTCCCCTTCCTGATGAAGATGGACGTCATCCCGGGTCACACCAACCGCTTCGAGGTCACCCCGAACCGTGAGGGCACCTTCATGGGCAAGTGCGCCGAGCTCTGCGGCGTCGACCACTCCCGGATGCTCTTCAACGTCAAGGTAGTGTCGCCCGAGCGCTACAAGAAGCACCTGGAGGCCCTGGCGAAGAAGGGCCAGACCGGCTACATCCCGGCGGGCATTGAGCAGACGGACGCTGCCAAGAACGCGGAGACCAATAACACATGAGCATCCTCAACGAACCTCAGGGTGCCGACGCCACCGCCTCGTACGAGGACGAGTTGCCAGTGCGCCGCAAGCAGCCCGGCAATGTCGTCGTCAAGTGGCTGACCACCACCGACCACAAGACGATCGGCACGCTCTACCTCGTCACGTCGTTCGCGTTCTTCTGCATCGGCGGGGTGATGGCGCTCTTCATGCGCGCCGAGCTGGCCCGCCCGGGCACGCAGATCATGTCGAACGAGCAGTTCAACCAGGCGTTCACCATGCATGGCACGATCATGCTGCTGATGTTCGCCACCCCGCTGTTCGCGGGCTTCACGAACTGGATCATGCCGCTGCAGATCGGTGCCCCCGATGTGGCGTTCCCGCGGCTGAACATGTTCGCGTACTGGCTGTACCTCTTCGGCTCGCTGATCGCGGTGGGCGGTTTCCTCACCCCGCAGGGCGCGGCCGACTTCGGCTGGTTCGCCTACTCCCCGCTGTCGGACGCGGTCCGGTCGCCGGGTGTGGGCGCGGATATGTGGATCATGGGTCTGGCCTTCTCCGGCTTCGGCACGATCCTCGGTGCGGTCAACTTCATCACCACGATCATCTGCATGCGCGCTCCGGGCATGACGATGTTCCGGATGCCGATCTTCGTCTGGAACGTCCTGCTCACCGCGGTGCTGGTGCTGCTGGCCTTCCCGGTGCTGGCCGCCGCGCTGTTCGCCCTGGAGGCGGACCGTAAATTCGGGGCACATGTCTTCGACGCGGCCAATGGCGGCGCCTTGCTCTGGCAACACCTCTTCTGGTTCTTCGGCCATCCAGAGGTGTACATCATCGCGCTGCCGTTCTTCGGGATCATTTCCGAGATCATTCCGGTCTTCTCCCGCAAGCCGATGTTCGGCTACATCTCGCTGATCGCCGCGACGATCTCGATCGCCGGTCTGTCGGTGACGGTCTGGGCGCACCACATGTATGTGACGGGCGGCGTACTCCTACCGTTCTTCTCGTTCATGACGTTCCTGATCGCGGTCCCGACCGGTATCAAGTTCTTCAACTGGATCGGCACCATGTGGAAGGGGTCGCTGAGCTTCGAGACCCCGATGCTCTGGGCGATCGGCTTCCTGATCACCTTCACCTTCGGTGGTCTGACCGGTGTCATCCTGGCCTCGCCGCCGATGGACTTCCACGTCTCGGACTCGTACTTCGTGGTGGCCCACTTCCACTACGTGGTCTTCGGCACCGTGGTGTTCGCGATGTTCGCCGGCTTCCACTTCTGGTGGCCCAAGTTCACCGGCAAGATGCTGGACGAGCGGCTCGGCAAGATCACCTTCTGGACGCTGTTCATCGGCTTCCACGGCACGTTCCTGGTGCAGCACTGGCTCGGCGCGGAGGGCATGCCCCGCCGCTACGCCGACTACCTGGCGGCCGACGGCATCACCACGCTGAACACGATCTCCACGATCGCCTCGTTCCTGCTCGGTCTGTCGATCCTGCCGTTCTTCTACAACGTCTGGAAGACCGCCAAGTACGGCAAGAAGGTCGAGGTCGACGACCCGTGGGGCTACGGCCGTTCGCTGGAGTGGGCGACCTCCTGCCCGCCGCCGCGGCACAACTTCCTCACGCTGCCGCGGATCCGTTCCGAATCTCCGGCGTTCGATCTGCACCACCCGGAGATCGCGGCGCTCGACCAGCTCGAGAACCACGGCGCCTCCGACGATGACAAGGCCCTCACGGGCGGCAAGGAGGCCGGCAAGTGAAGGTCCAAGGCCGGATGTTCATCTGGCTCGCCGTCTTCATCCTGGTCATGGCCATCGTGTATGGCGTGTGGTCCAAGGAGCCGGCGGGCACCACGGCGCTCTTCCTCGCCTTCGGCCTGAGCATCATGATCGGCTACTACCTGGCGTTCACCGCGCGCCGGGTGGATGTCGGGGCGCAGGACAACAAGGACGCGGACGTCGCCGACGACGCCGGTGAGCTGGGATTCTTCTCCCCGCACAGCTGGCAGCCGCTCTCCCTGGCCGTCGGTGGCGCACTGGCCTTCATGGCGGTGGCCTTCGGCTGGTGGCTGCTCTACTTCTCGGCTCCGGTCATCATGGTCGGTCTGTTCGGCTGGGTCTTCGAGTACTACCGGGGCGAGAGCCAGAACCAGTAGCCGCTCTTCCCATGGCTCACCGCGGGGCCCGGACACCTGTCGCAGGTGTCCGGGCCCCGCGGGCATCTCCCGGCGCTCCAGCGGGTGTCACTCCGGTGCTCCACTCCGCGCGCGCGTCCCCGGCGGCCGTTCATAGCGTGTGTCCATGAGCCACACATCGCGATCACCTCGAACCCGGGCGGTGCTCACCTGCACCCTGCTGGTGGCGTCGCTGATAGCGGGACTCAGCGGCTGCGGGGGGCCCTCCTCCAACCCGCTGTCCGCCAAGCCGTACGACGCCGCCGACCAGATCTCGTTCAGCGGCGACGGCGATGAGAACCACCGTGCCGATCCGGACAAGCCGCTGGAAGTGACGTCCAAGGGTGACGACGGCCGGATCACGGACGTCACCGCCACCGACGCCGCGGGGCGCTACGTACGGGGCGAGCTGACCGAGGACGGCAGCCGCTGGCGCAGCACCGTGCCGCTGGCCGCCGGAGCGCACTACACGCTCCGGGTGAGCACGGAGGACTCAGACGGGTCCCCGGGCCGCCGGACCATCGACTTCACCACCAGCTCCGCCCGCAAGCTGCTGAAGGTCACCTTCGGGCCCAAGGCGGGGGAGTACGGCGTGGGACAGCCGGTCACCGCGAAGCTGAGCAGAGCGGTGAAGGACCTCTCGGCGCGGTCGGTGGTGGAGCGCGCGCTGAAGGTCGACTCCCAGCCCGCGGTGGATGGTGTCTGGCACTGGGTGGACAACAAGACCCTGCACTTCCGTCCGCAGGACTACTGGCCCGCCCACGCGACCATCAACGTGCACTCCAACCTCAAGGGCATCAGGATCGGCGGTGGGCTCTACGGCGGTGACGCCAAGACGCTGCGGCTGACCACCGGTGACCGCATCGAGGCCCTCACCGACTCCGGTACCCACCAGATGACGGTGAAGCGCAACGGGGTGCCGATCCGGACCATCCCCATTACCACCGGTATGCCCGGATTCGACACCCGCAACGGCACCAAGGTGATCCTCGCCAAGGAGTCCGCGGTGCGGATGACCGGCGCCAGTATCGGCCTCGGCAACTCCTACGACCTGATGGTCTACTGGGCCACCCGGGTCACCTGGAGCGGTGAGTACGTCCACGCCGCCCCGTGGTCCACCGGCGCCCAGGGCGTGGCCAACGTCAGCCACGGCTGTACGGGTATGAGCACGGCCAACGCCCAGTGGTTCTTCAACACCGTGAAGCTCGGCGATGTCGTCAAGGTCGTGAACAGCAATGGCGCCGATATGACGAACTTCGACAATGGCTACGGCGACTGGAACATGGCCTGGAACGACTGGCGTCAGGGCAGCGCCCTCGCCGCCGGTCAGCGGGACGGCTCGACCCCGGCCGACTCGGCCCGGCTCCGGCCCCAGGTGTGACGCGTGGCGACAGCCGTGACCGCCGCGACCGCAGGAGACCCCTGAGGTCAGGCGCTCACGGCCAGCCGCTCGCGGATCAGCCGGGCCAGCGCGTCCGCCAGGGCCACCGGGTCCACCGGATGCGTGACAGCGGCCTCCGCGCGGCTCCAGGTGGCCAGCCAGGCGTCCTGCGGGCGGCCGATGAGCAGCAGTACCGGCGGACAGCGGAAGATCTCGTCCTTGATCTGCCGGCAGACGCCCATCCCGCCCGCGGGCACCGCCTCGCCGTCCAGCACGCAGACGTCGATCCCACCCTCCTCCAGCGCCGTCAGCACGGCGGGGAGGGTCGCGCACTCCACGAACTCCACCGGGGGCACATCGGCCGCGGGCCGCCGTCCGGTGGCGAGCCGCACCTGCTCGCGGGTGCTCGCGTCGTCGCTGTAGACCAGCACCGTGGCGGTAGGCCGCATCGTGTCCTCCGGATGAACTAAGTGATCCGCTGGGCTCCTGAGGCGGATGCTACTCCGGTACAGCCGCCCGGAGGAGGGGGCGTACGGATCTCTACCCCCTTCGGGGGACCGGTCCAGGGCCCCTCGACGAGCAGGGCCGATGGCCTTGACACTCCGAACGGTACCCCCGGGAGTGAGGGCTGGATAAGCGACCGACATAATGTCGGTCGTGGCGACAGCAACAGCAGTAGATACCGGGCACGCGCACCCGTCGGTCAACCGGCCGAACCTCACCAGCGTCGGAACCATCATCTGGCTGAGTTCCGAGCTGATGTTCTTCGCGGCCCTCTTCGCGATGTACTTCACCCTGCGATCGGTGACCGGAGCCGAGCACTGGAAGGAAATGGCGTCCGCGCTGAACTTCCCGTTCTCCGCGACGAACACCACGATCCTGGTGCTCTCCTCCCTCACCTGCCAGCTCGGTGTCTTCGCCGCCGAGCGTGGCGACGTGAAGAAGCTGCGCTCCTGGTTCGTGATCACCTTCATCATGGGCGCGATCTTCATCGGCGGTCAGATCTTCGAGTACACCGAGCTGGTCAAGCACGAGGGGCTCTCGCTCTCGTCCGACCCGTACGGCTCGGTGTTCTACCTGACCACCGGCTTCCACGGCATGCACGTGACAGGCGGTCTCATCGCCTTCCTGCTGGTCCTGGGCAGGACGTACGCGGCCAAGAGGTTCACCCACCAGCAGGCGACGGCAGCCATCGTCGTGTCCTACTACTGGCACTTCGTCGATGTCGTCTGGATCGGCCTCTTCGCCACGATCTACATGATCAAGTAAGCCGGTCTCCGCACCGGCGGAACCACGTCCTTAAAAGCATCGACGCAGAAGATCCTGACACCGGGGTAATCCGTGAAAAAGCTCTCCGCACGACGACGCCATCCGCTGGCTGCGCTCGTCGTCCTACTCTTCGCGCTGGCGGTCACTGGGGGGCTGTACGCCGCGTTCTCGCCGAGCGAGGCGAAGGCCGATGACAGCTCCGCCCAGTCCCTCGCCATCGAGGAGGGTAAGAAGCTCTACGCCGTCGGCTGCGCCAGCTGCCACGGCACGGGCGGTCAGGGGTCCTCCGACGGCCCGAGCCTGGTCGGCGTCGGGTCCGCCGCGGTCGACTTCCAGGTCGGCACCGGCCGGATGCCCGCCCAGCAGCCGGGCGCCCAGATGCCGAAGAAGAAGAAGGTGTACACGGACGCCGAGATCGAGCAGCTCTCCGCGTACATCGCCTCACTCGGCGCCGGTCCGTCGACGCCCACCAAGAGCCAGTACGACATCGAGGGCGCGGACGTCGCCAAGGGCGGAGAGCTCTTCCGCACCAACTGCGCGCAGTGCCACAACTTCGCCGGCAAGGGTGGCGCCCTCACCAACGGCAAGTACGCGCCCGCCCTCGACGATGTGAGTCCGAAGCACCTCTACGAGGCCATGCAGACCGGCCCGCAGAACATGCCGTCCTTCCCCGACAGCACGCTGCCGGAGAAGAACAAGCAGGACATCATCGCGTACCTGGACACGGTCAACAGCGACAAGTCCAAGACCCCCGGTGGCCTTGAGCTCGGCGGGCTCGGCCCGGTCAGTGAGGGCCTGTTCGCCTGGGTCTTCGGCATGGGCGCCCTGATCGTCCTCACCATCTGGGTCGCCGCCCGGACCGCAAAGGCCAAGAAGTCATGAGTAGCCACGAGATTCCAGAAGCAGACGAGCTGCCCGAGAAGCGGGAGTCCGCCGAGGGCGCGGTCCAGGTCTCCGAGGACCCCTTCGCCGACCCGGGCATGCCGCCCCATGAGCACCGCAAGCAGGACATCGACGAGCGGGCCGCCCAGCGCTCCGAGCGCACCGTGGCCCTGCTCTTCACGTCCTCGATGGTGGCCACGATCGCCTTCATCGCCGCGTACGTGGCGATCCCGGTCGACAAGTACATCTACGTCTTCCCGATCGGCCACATCAGCGCGCTCAACTTCGCGCTCGGCCTGACGCTCGGCGTCGCCCTCTTCGGCATCGGCGCGGGCGCGGTCCACTGGGCCCGCACCCTGATGTCCGATGTGGAGATCGCCGACGAGCGTCACCCGATCGAGGCCAGCCCCGAGGTCAAGGCCAAGGTCATGGAGGACTTCCGGGCCGGTGCCGCCGAGTCCGGTTTCGGCCGCCGCAAGCTGGCGCGGAACACCCTCTTCGGCGCCCTGGCGCTGGTCCCGCTCTCCGGCCTGGTGCTGCTGCGCGACCTCGGCCCGATGCCCGGCACCAAGCTGCGGCACACCAAGTGGGCCAAGGGCAAGCTGCTGATGAACCAGAACACCATGCAGCCGCTGCGCCCAGAGGACATCATCGTCGGCTCGCTGACCCCCGCCTTGCCCGAGGGCCTGGAGGAGGACCAGCACGACTTCCAGACCGAGATCGCCAAGGCCGCCCTGATGCTGGTCCGGCTCCAGCCGGAGAACATCAAGGACAAGCGCGAGCTGGAGTGGTCGCACGACGGCATCGTGGCGTTCTCGAAGATCTGCACGCACGTGGGTTGCCCGATCAACCTGTACGAGCAGCAGACCCACCACGTCCTGTGCCCCTGCCACCAGTCGACCTTCGACCTCTCCGACGGTGGCCGAGTGATCTTCGGTCCCGCCGGGCATGCGCTGCCGCAGCTGCGCATCACGGTGAATGACGAGGGGTACCTCGAGGCCATGGGCGACTTCTCGGAGCCCGTCGGTCCTGCTTTCTGGGAGCGCGGATGAGTACTGCACAGGCCAACGACGCGCAGCGGCGCGGAAAAGCGCCCGCGGGCGAGCGCGTTGCCGACTATGTCGACGGCCGGCTGGGCATCTACAGCCTCGCCAAGGCCAATATGCGCAAGATCTTCCCGGACCACTGGTCCTTCATGCTGGGCGAGGTCGCGCTCTACAGCTTCATCATCATCATCCTCACGGGTGTGTATCTGACGCTGTTCTTCCACCCCAGCATGAGCGAGGTCGTCTACCACGGCCCGTACGAGCCCATGCAGGGCGTGCGGATGTCGGAGGCGTTCGCCTCCACGCTCGACATCAGCTTCGAGGTGCGCGGCGGTCTGCTGATCCGGCAGATCCACCACTGGGCCGCGCTGATCTTCCTCGCCGCGATGTTCGTGCACATGATGCGCGTGTTCTTCACCGGCGCGTTCCGCAAGCCGCGTGAGATCAACTGGCTGTTCGGCTTCCTGCTGTTCTTCCTCGGCATGCTGACCGGCTTCACCGGCTACTCGCTCCCCGACGACCTGCTCTCCGGTACCGGTCTGCGGTTCATCGAGGGTGTGTTCCTGTCGGTCCCGGTCATCGGCACCTACATCACGATGTTCGTGTACGGCGGCGAGTTCCCGGGCACCGACCTGATCGCCCGGCTCTACCCGGTCCACGTCCTGCTGCTGCCGGGCATCATGCTCGGTCTGCTGGTGGCGCACCTGATCCTGGTCTTCTACCACAAGCACACGCAGTACCCCGGGGCCGGAAAGACCAACAAGAACGTGGTCGGCATGCCCCTGCTGCCGGTCTACATGGCCAAGGCGGGCGGCTTCTTCTTCCTGGTCTTCGCCGTGATCGCGGTCCTCTCCGCGATCGCCACGATCAACCCGATCTGGACCATCGGTCCCTACCGGCCGGACCAGGTGTCCACCGGTGCCCAGCCGGACTGGTACATGGGCTTCGCCGAGGGTCTGGTCCGTGTGATGCCCGGCTGGGAGATCAACATCTGGGGCCACACGCTCGTCCTGGGCGTGTTCATCCCGATCGTGCTCTTCCCGGTCGTGCTGCTGGCCATGGGTGTCTACCCGTTCATCGAGTCGTGGATCACCGGCGACAAGCGCGAGCACCACATCCTGGACCGTCCGCGCAACGCCCCGACCCGCACCGCCTTCGGTGTGGCGTGGCTGACCGCGTACTTCGTGATGCTGGTCGGTGGTGGAAACGACCTGTGGGCCACCCACTTCCATCTGTCGATCAACGCGATCACCTGGTTCGTCCGGATCGGGTTCTTCCTCGGCCCGGTGGTGGCGTTCATCGCCACCCGGCGGATCTGCCTCGGCCTCCAGCGCCGCGACCGTGACAAGGTGCTGCACGGCCGCGAGACCGGCATCATCAAGCGGCTGCCGCACGGTGAGTTCGTCGAGGTCCATGAGCCGCTCTCGCAGGAGCAGCTGCACACGCTGACCCAGCACGAGCAGCCGAAGCCCTACGAGGTCGGCCCGGAGGTCGACGAGAACGGGGTCGCGCGGAAGATAAAGGGTTCGCAGAAGCTCCGCGCGAAGCTCTCCAAGAGCTACTACGGCGAGCAGGCTCAGATCCCGAAGCCGACCCGCGAGGAGTACCAGGAGATCACCAGCGGCCACGGCCACCACTGATCCCCGCAGGTCACCCGCTGACGCCACAGACCAGGGCCCCGGCCCGGACCACCACGGTCCGGCCGGGGCCCTGGCCGTTGCGTGGTCCCGCGGTCCCGCGGTCCCGCGCGGTGTCCGGCATACGGGCGCGCGGCATCCGGGGCCGCGGCGCCGATAGGCTGATGGCGGGGCCGCCGCCGCCCGCGCGGACCCCCTTTCCCCTGCCCACCCCACGGATCCAGGAGCGGACCATGGACGTTGTGACCCCAGCCGGAGGCGACAGCACCGCGACGGCCCGCACCTGGCCGGATGTCCTCACCTCGCTGCTCGCCGGCCAGGACCTCAGCGCCGATGACACCGCCTGGGCCATGGACCGGATCATGCGCGGGGAGGCCACCGACGCGCAGATCGCCGGATTCATCGTGGCGCTGCGCGCCAAGGGCGAGACCGTGGACGAGGTGACCGGACTCGTCCGCACCATGTACGAGCACGCCACGACGATCGAGGTCCCCGGGGACACGGTCGATATCGTCGGCACCGGTGGCGACCGTGCCAGGACGGTCAATATCTCCACGATGTCGGCGCTGGTGGTGGCCGGTACCGGGGCACGGGTGGTCAAGCACGGCAACCGCGCCTCCTCCTCCGCCAGTGGCGCCTCCGACGTCCTGGAGAAGCTGGGCGTCAACCTCGAACTCACCCCGCGGCGGGTGGTCGAGGTGGCCGGGGAAGCCGGGATCACCTTCTGTTTCGCGGTGAAGTTCCACCCGTCGCTGCGGCATGTCGCGGCCGCCCGCCGCGAACTGGGCATCGCCACCACCTTCAACATCCTCGGTCCGCTCACCAACCCGGCCCGGGTGCGCACCCAGGCGACCGGTGTGGCCGATGCCCGGATGGCGCCCATCGTGGCCGGGGTGCTGGCCGACCGCGGCTCCTCCGCGCTGGTCGTCCGGGGCGACGACGGCCTGGACGAGCTGACCGTGACCGCTACCTCCCAGGTGTGGGTGGTGCGGAACGGCACGGTCCGTCAGGAGACCTTCGACCCGCGGGACGTCGGGATCGAGCTCGTGCCGGTGGAGGCCCTGCGCGGCGCGGACGCCTCGTACAACGCGGATGTGGCGCGCCGGCTGCTGGCGGGCGAGACCGGTCCGATCCGGGACGCGGTGCTGCTCAACTCGGCGGCGGCGCTGGCCGCGCTGGACCCCGAGCCGGGGGCCAGGACGCTCACCGAGCAGATCGCGGACGGGCTGTCGCGCGCGGCGGAGTCCATCGACTCGGGCGCGGCGCGGAACGCCCTGGAGCGATGGGTACGCGCCAGCAACGCCTGAGCGCGGCCCGGTGTGCGCACCGCCCCTGCCCGGATGCCGGACAGGGGCGGTGCGCCGTTTCCCGGTATGGCATACTCCTGGCCAGGTCACGAGCGACAGCGACTACGGCCCCGGCCCGCTGTCCGGCAACCCTCCGTCCGTGGCGGGGTGCCCCGGGTGATGACCAGGCCGCAGGCAGCGAGGTCTGCGGCAAGCGCGGACCCCTCACACTAGGGGTCCTGGTGGTCGAGGGAGCTCTTCCGTGACGCAGCGAATGCTTTAGGGCCGGACGGCCCACACCCCCACCCTCCGCGCGGTGCCCCGCTCCGTGCGTCGAGCGATTCCCCACGCCCGTACCGGCGGTGAGCCGCCGGATCCGCGTGTGACGCATTCACGCCTTCACCCTCCGGGAGACTTCGCCATGTCCGTGCGCCCTGCTGCCACCGCCACCCCCACCGCCGACTCCGTCCCCGCCTGTGCCGACGCCGGGGCCGGTGAACCGCTGCCCGTGCTGGGCGCGGACGTCCGGGTGCCGCTGGTCACCGGTGGTGAGGTCACCTACGCCGCGCTCGACTACGCCGCCAGTGCCCCGGCCCTGCAGCGGGTGTGGGACGACGTCGCCGCCTACGCCCCGTACTACGGCAGCGTCCACCGCGGCGCCGGATACCTCTCGCAGCTGTCCACCGATCTGTTCGAGAACAGCCGCCGGGACGTCGCCGCGTTCCTCGGCTGCCGCGAGGACGACCAGGTCGTCTTCACCCGCTCCACCACCGACTCGCTGAACCTGCTGGCCGGGGCGCTGCCGTCGGGTACCGAGGTCTTCGTCTTCGAGACCGAGCACCACGCCTCCCTGCTGCCGTGGGAGCAGCGCGAGGACATCCGCGTGCGCTACCTCAGCGCGCCGCGCTCCCCGCGGCAGGCCGTGGAGACGCTGGAGCGGGCGCTCGCCGAGCGGGCCGGAGGCCCCGCACTGGTGTGCGTGACGGGTGCGTCCAATGTGACCGGTGAGCTGTGGCCGGTGCGGGAGCTGGCCGCCGCGGCCCACGCCCACGGTGCCCGGATCGTCCTCGACGCCGCCCAGCTCGCCCCGCACCACCCGGTGGACATCGCGGCGGAGAACGTCGACTGGGTCGCCTTCTCCGGGCACAAGCTGTACGCGCCCTTCGGCGCCGGGGTGCTCGCCGGACGGGCCGACTGGCTCCAGCGGGCGCGGCCGTACCTGGCGGGCGGCGGCGCCAGCCGCAAGGTCGCCCGGCGGGACGACGGCGGGGTGGACGTCGAGTGGCACACCACCCCCGCCCGGCACGAGGCGGGCTCACCGAACGTCATCGGCGTCTACGCCATCGCCTCCGCCTGCAAGGCGCTGACCGAGGCCGGGTTCGACGGTCTGGTCGCCCGGGAGCGGCAGCTGATCGCCGCGGTGCGGGAGGGGCTGGCGGAGGTGGCTCAGGTGCGGGTGCTCTCGCTGTTCGGTGACGACGCCCCGCGGGTGGGCGTGCTGTCGTTCGTGGTGGACGGCTGGAACAGCTCGCACTTCGCCGCCGCGCTCTCCGCGGAGTACGGCATCGGCGTCCGTGACGGCCTCTTCTGCGCCCATCCGCTGGTCCGCACGCTGCTGGGCAGCGAGCCGGAGGAGCCGGGCGAGTGCGGGGCCCCCGAGGCCGCTCCCGGTGAGCGCTCGCTGAACGCGATCCGGGTCAGCTTCGGCGCGGGCACCCCGGACGAGCATGTGGACCGCTTCGTCCGCGCGGTCAAGGAGCTGGTCCGCGACGGTGCCCGGTGGACCTACCGCACCGAGGACGGCCGCTGCGTCCCCGCCCGCGGCTGACCGGCACCGGGGCGGAGCCCCGGGGTGGACAGGGCCTAGCCGTCGAGACCGATCGCGAAGGCCGCTTCCAGGTCGTGCTGGGAGTAGGTGCGGAACGCGATATGCGTCTCGGTGGAGGCCACGCCGGGGACCTTGCTGATCTGGCCGGGGATGATGTCCGCGAGGTCGTCGTGCTCGGCCACCCGCACCATCGCGATCAGGTCGTGCGCGCCGGTGACCGAGTAGACCTCGCTCACGCCCTCCAGCGAGGCGATCTTCTCGGCGATCTCCGGGATCCGGTCCACGCTGGTCTTGATGAGCACGATCGAAGTGATCACGGCTGGCTTTCTCCCTCGCTGGCCCTGGCTGCGCCGCCCACTCTAGCCGTCCGTCCGAAGCGGGCCCACGCGTAGAGGAAGCCGAGCGCGAAGCCCACCAGATGGGCCAGATAGGCGACCCCCGGACGGTCGTCGGCCTCCCGGGCGGCGAGCCACTGGAGGGCGACCCAGAAGACCAGGACCGCCCAGGCGGGGAAGCGCAGCGGCAGGAAGAACAGGAACGGGAAGAGGCTGGTCACCCGGGCGCGCGGGAAGAGCCACAGGAACGCGCCCAGGACCCCGGAGATGGCTCCGGAGGCGCCGACCAGGGTCTGACCCGACTCCGCGTGCGCCGCGGCGTAGCCCAGCAGCGCCAGATAGCCGGTGGCGAGATAGAAGAGGGCGAATTGCACTCGTCCCATGCGCTCCTCGGTCATAGCGCCGAAGACGTAGAGGAACAGCATGTTTCCGAGGAGGTGCAGCCAGTTCCCGTGGACGAAGAGCGCGGTGAGCGGTGTCAGCGGCTGATCGGGTCCACCGCTCCACAGGGCGCTGGGGATCACCCCCCAGCGCTCGAAGTATGTGGACTGAGCCTGGAGCAGCTCCCCGCCCGTGCCGTACTCGGGGTTGAGGCCGGAGGCCGGTCCGAGGACGAAGATCAGGCAGCAGATGACGATGAAGGTGTACGTCATCAGGGGGCGGCCGGACGTCTCACCGGAACCCTCAGACGTATCGATCATGGCCAGATCATCGCGTACCGGGCACAACCTGCCCAGAGCGCCTCGCCGCGCTGCGCCGAGGGGTGGTACGGGCACGGCACGGGCCAGGGCTCAGGCCGTAGGGTTACAGGACGCCCCCTGAGCCACCCGAGAGACGAGCAGAGAAGCGAGGACGCGAGAACCGATGGCCGTTCCCACGCCGACCGACGAGACCCGCTGGCGCTGCACTCTGTGCGGCAACCTCACCCGATTCGATGTGACCCGCTCGACGAAGGCCGTGGAGTATGTCCACCTCGACCTGGCCGGGGAGCCGAAGGTCGAGGAGCGCGAGGTGGTCAGTGAGACCATTGAGTCAGTGCGCTGCCGCTGGTGCAACGCGGTCGATCAGATCGAGCTGGTGGACCGGCCGAGTACCGGTGCGAGCGCCTGAGAACGGAGCGATGACAGGTGGTGGAGCGGACGGGCGGCCACGGGGCGGCCGGTGACGCCGAGAGCGTCACCGAGGCGCTCGACCGCCCCCTGCCGGAAGGGGTGCGGCGGCGCGTCGTGGCGCTCGTCGCGGATGCCTTCGGCGGCCTGACGGTCACCGAATTGCCTCCCCAGCTGCGGCAGTACGCCCGTTTCACCCCGACCCGCCGGGCCAAGTTCGCGGGGAACGCGATGGCCGCCGCCGTGGAGAGCGACCCGGTCTTCCGGCAGCGGATCGCGGCCCGGCTGCGCGAGACCCAGCCGGAGCTGGCCGACGCCATCGAGGGCGGTTCGCCGCCCGCCGCGGCCGATCCGGTGGATGTCGCCGCGGTGGCCTACGTCCTGCGTCCCACCGGATGGGTGAAGCTGGTCGACGCGGCCGGTGAGGAGGCGCAGCGCGCCTCGGCCGAGCGGGCCGGTGAGGAGGCCACCCGTGAGCTCCAGCGGCTGCGCGAGGAACTGGCCGAGGCCAGGACCGGTGCGCGCAACGAGGCCGAGCGGGTGCGCGGGGAGCTGGAGGCGGCGCGCAAGGAGGGTGACGCGCTCCAGCGCAAGCTGCGCAGCGCGCAGAGCGATGTGAAGCGCGGCGCGGCGGCGCTGCGCAAGGCCGAGGCCGAGCTGGACGCCGTCCGGTCCGAGGCGGCGGCGCGGCAGGCGACCGCGGACGGTGAGGCCCGCCGGCTGCGGGCCCGGCTCGCGGAGACCGAGTCGGCGCTGGAGGCGAGCCGCCGCGCGGTGCGCGAGGGCCGCAGCGTGGAGGACATGCGGGTGCGGCTGCTGCTGGACACGGTGCTGGACGCGGCGCAGGGCCTGCGGCGCGAACTGGCGCTGCCGCCCGCCTCGATGCGCCCCGCCGAGACGGTGGACGCGGTGGAACCGGGCCGGATGACTCCGAAGGACATAGCGACCAGGGCGCTGTCCGAAACCGATCCCGCCCTGCTGGACCAGTTGCTCGCACTGCCGCAGGCGCATTTGGTGGTGGACGGTTACAACGTCACCAAAACGGGTTATCCGACCATGCCGTTGGAGAAGCAGCGGCTGCGGCTGCTGGGCGGTCTCGCGGTGCTGGCGGCCCAGACCGGCGCGGAGATGACCTGTGTCTTCGACGGCGCGGAGCTGGCCGCCCCGGTGTTGCTGGCGCCGCCGCGCGGGGTCCGGGTGCTGTTCAGCAAGCCGGGGGTCACGGCGGATGAGCTGATCCGGCAGCTGGTTCGGGCCGAACCGCCGGGCCGTCCGGTGGTCGTGGTGTCGACCGACCGCGAGGTGGCGGACGGAGTGGCGCGCGCCGGAGCCCGTCCGGTGGCATCGGCCCTGTTGCTGAAGCGACTTGCCCGGACCTGAGCGAAGTCTGATTATCAGCACACTGTCAATTGACCGTCACTGCCCGTGTGATGTTTGTAAAAGATGTGCTCGGAGGGGCACTTTTTTGCCGTTGGGATTTGAACGGATCACGGCAGGGTCACTATCGTCGGCTCGAACCTCCGCGCGGTTGATCATCCATCGGGGATGACAGCGGAGGTACCGCCGAGTCCGCAAGCCTTTTTCCGCGGAGCCGGGGTCTCGACCCCCCACTCACCCGGTAGGCGGCTGGAGGAAGAAGGAGCTCGCCTTCGTGGCGTCCCACCGTCGACCCAAGCAGCCGAGCCGTACTCGGGTGACCGTCCTGACCGCGACTGCCGCCGCGGCTGTCGCCCTCACCTCCCAGGCCGCCCAGGCTGCCCCCAAGCAGGACAAGAAGGACGTCAAGGAACAGGTCGACAAGCTCTACGAAGAGGCGGAGCAGGCCACCGAGAAGTACAACGGGGCCAAGGAGAAGCAGAAGAAGCTGGAGAAGCAGGTCGGCGACCTCCAGGACAAGGTGGCGCGCGGCCAGGAGGAGCTCAACAAGCTCCGTGACGGCCTCGGTTCGATGGCCACCGCCCAGTACCGCTCCGGCGGGATCGACCCCTCCGTGCAGCTGCTGCTCTCCTCCGACCCGGACACCTACCTCGACAAGGCGTCCACCCTCAGCCAGTTGAGCGGTAAGCAGGCCGAGTCGCTGCGCAAGATCGGCGACAAGCAGCGCGCCCTCAAGCAGCAGCGCGAGGAGGCGTCCACCAAGCTCACCGACCTGGCGGACACCCGCAAGGCGCTGGGCGAGAAGAAGTCGCAGATCCAGGGCAAGCTCTCCAAGGCCCAGAAGCTCCTCAACACCCTCACGGCCAAGGAGCGCGCCGCCCTCGCCGCCAAGGAGCAGGAGCGCGCCAACCGTTCCAACGAGCGGGTGAACCTCGGCGACGACGTGCCGGACTCGCAGCGGGCCGCCGCCGCGCTGGCCGCCGCCAAGACCAAGATCGGCTCCCCCTACGTCTGGGGTGCGACCGGTCCCTCCTCGTTCGACTGCTCCGGTCTCACCGGCTGGGCCTACCAGCAGGCCGGGGTGCAGCTGCCGCGTATCTCCCAGGACCAGGCCAACGCCGGTACCCGTATCGGCCGGGGTGAGCTCAAGCCCGGCGACCTGGTGCTCTTCTACGGCGATATGCACCACATAGGTCTGTACGCGGGCAACGGGCAGGTGCTGCACGCCCCCAAGCCCGGCGCCAACGTCCGCTACGAGTCGATGGACAACATGCCGTTCCAGTTCGGCGTGCGGATCTGAGCCACTGAGCGGCGCTCCGCCCGAGCGCTCTCCGGGCCAGGTGTCATCAACAGCGGAAAAGCCCTCCGTTCGGGCGAATCCCCACAACTGCCTCTGACTCCCGCCCCGTCGGTGACCTGCGTCTCCGGCGGGGCATCCGTATGTCCGCCACGGTTCCCCGGTTTGGACCGTGCGTGATCGCGCGACTACCGTCTGTCCGCAGTTCGTTCCGGCCCCACGGAACCCGACACTGCGGAACCCGGTACAGCGGGCCCGCGGAAGGAGTGCGGCTTTCATGGCGTCATGTCGCCGCGTCCCGAAGCCCGGCCCGTCCCGGGCGACCGTCTGGACCGCCGCCACGGCGGCCGCCGCGGCCTCCGCCGCCGCGCTGGGCGCCGGTACCGCCGGTGCCGAGCCGTCCGGCCGCGCCGAGGGCCACCCCGCCGCCCGGCGGCTGAGCGACCGCGTCGAGCGGCTCTACGCCGAGGCGGAGCGGGCCACCGAGCACTACAACGCGGCGGAGGCCCGCACCGACGCCCTGCGCCACCAGGTGGACCGGATCCAGGACCGCGTGGCCCGCGGTCAGGAGCGGGTCAACCGGATGCGGGTGGCCCTCGGCGCGTTCGCGGGCGGGCAGTACCGCAGCGGCGGGATCGACCCCGGGCTCGCCCTGATCCTCTCCGAGGAGCCCGCCGCCTACCTGGAGAAGGCGACCACCCTGGAGCGCATCGGCCACCGCCAGAACGCCCAGCTGCGGGTACTCCAGGGCGTCCAGCGCACCCTGCGCCAGCAGCGCGCCGCGGCCGCCGGGAAACTGGTGCGGCTGGAGGCCGGACGGAAGGCCGTGGCCCGCCACAAACGGGAGGTACGGCGCAAGTTGGCCATCGCCCGGCGGCTGGTCGACGAACTGCCCCCGGACGAGCGGTCGGCGTACACACGGGCCTCGCGCGGCGGACGCGACGCCCATGGAGAGCCCGGCGTCCTCGCGGGATCCCTCCCGGCGTCCTCCTCGCGCGCCGCGGCGGCGTTCGCCGCGGCCCGCGCCGCCCTCGGCAGACCGTACGCCTGGGGCCAGGCCGGGCCCACCGCCTTCGACTGCTCGGGGCTGACCCAGTGGGCCTACGCCCGCGCCGGGGCGGCCATCCCGCGCACCTCACAGGCTCAGTCCGGAGCCGGACAGCGGGTGCCGCTGTCCCAGGCCCGCCCCGGTGATCTGGTCGTCTACCGCGCCGACGGCAGCCATGTGGCGATGTACGCGGGCAACGGCCAGGTGATCCACGCCCCGCACCCCGGGGCGCCGGTCCGCTACGACCCCGTCGGCATGATGCCGATCTCTTCCGTCACACGTGTCTGACACACGCGTCTGAACCCGGGCCCGCGGGCTCGTACGATCTACGCGTGGCGGGTCGGTGGAGGTCGGGTGGATGGCGGGCGCTGGTGTGCCTGCCGCTGTTGTGGGCGGTGCCGCTGGGGGCGCTGACCGGATGCGGGGCGGTGGCCTCCTCCGACGACGGCGTGGGCCGGGACGGCCGGGCCGTGCAGCAGCTTCTCGACCGGCGGGCCGTGGCGGTCCGCGAACGGGACGCCGCCGCCTTCCTGGCCACCGTGGACCACGGTTCCCGGCGCTACCGGGACGAGCAGCGCCGGGTCTTCCGGCAGCTGGCCGACGTACCGCTGCGCTCCTGGAGCTACCGGCTGGTGCGCACCGGCGGTTTCCAGCCGACGCTGGGCACCGGCCGCCGGCTGGCCGCCCAGGTCGAACTCCGCTACCGGCTGGACGGATACGACACCGCGCCGGTGGTCTCCGCCCAGCACCTGACCCTCGCCCAGCGCTCCGGCCGCTGGTACGTGGCCTCCGGCGACGGTGTGGTCGACGGCAAGCACTCCGGTGAACAGCTGTGGGACCAGGGCCCGGTGGAGGTGGTGCGCGGCGCCCACAGCCTGGTGCTCGGCGTCGGCCAGCGGCGGCGGCTGCTGCGTGAGGTGGCCGACACCGCGGACCGCGCGGTGCCCGCCCTCAGCAGGGTCTGGCCCGGTGCCTGGGCCGGGCGGGTGGTGGTCCAGGTCCCCGCCGACCTGGACCGGATGGCCGCGCTGCTCGGCGCCTCCCCGAACGGCTACCGCGGGATCGCGGCCGTCACCACGGGCGAGGTCGGCGGGAACGACGACGATCCGTCGCCCGCCGACCGCGTGATCGTCAACCCCGATGCGTACCGGGTGCTCGGTGACTTCGGGCGTCAGGTCGTGATCACCCACGAGACGGCGCACGTCGCCACCCGCACCGCCACGACCGCGTCCACCCCGCTCTGGCTGTCGGAGGGGTTCGCCGACTGGGTGGGCTACCGCACCCCCGGCCGCACCCCGGACCAGGTCGCCCCGGAACTGGCCGACTCCGTGGCCTCCGGCCGGACGCCGCGCGCCCTGCCCCGCGACGACGACTTCCGCTTCGGCAGCGACCCGGACCGGCTCTCCCAGGCGTACGAACAGGGCTGGCTGGCCTGCCGTCTGATCGCCGACCGGTGGGGGCGGCGGAAGCTGGTGGAGTTCTACCGCGAGGTCGGCCAGGCGCCGCGGCGGTCCGGGGCGGTGGAATCCGCCCTGCGCCGGGTGCTGGACGTGGACCTGGCCGAGTTCACCGACCGGTGGCGCGGCTATGTGGTGAAGGAGCTGGGCTAGCCGGATCGAGCCGGTCCGGGGGCGCGGTACTGTCGGCGGCGATGGACAAGACCCTGCTCGTGACCAACGACTTCCCGCCCCGCCCCGGCGGCATCCAGGCGTTCCTGCACAACATGGCGCTGCGCCTGGATCCGGAGCGGATCGTCGTCTACGCCTCCACCTGGAAGCGCGGCCAGGAGGGTGCCGAGGCCACCGCCCGGTTCGACGCCGAGCAGCCGTACCGGGTCGTCCGCGACCGTACGACGATGCTGCTGCCCACCCCGCGCGTCACCCGCCGCGCCACCGCGCTGCTGCGGGAACACGGCTGCACCTCGGTGTGGTTCGGGGCCGCCGCGCCGCTGGGGCTGATGGCCCCGGCGCTGCGCAGGGCCGGGGCCCGGCGGCTGGTGGGGACCACACACGGGCACGAGGCCGCCTGGGCGCAGCTGCCCGCCTCCCGCGCGCTGCTGCGGCGGATCGGCGAGGGCACCGACACCCTCACGTACCTCGGCGAGTACACCCGCTCCCGGATCGCCGCCGCGGTCGGCCCCGGGCCCGCGTCCCGGATGGTCCAGCTGCCGCCCGGAGTGGACGAGAAGACCTTCCACCCGGGGTCGGGCGGGGACGCGGTCCGGGCCCGGCTGGGCCTGGCCGGCCGGCCCGTGGTGGTGTGCGTCTCCCGGCTCGTTCCGCGCAAGGGGCAGGACACGCTGATCGAGGCCATGCCGTCGGTCCTGCGGCGGGTGCCGGACGCCGTACTGCTGATCGTGGGCGGCGGTCCGTACGCCAAGGATCTGCGCCGGCTGGCGGAGACCACCGGGGTGGCGGGGTCGGTGCGCTTCACCGGCGCCGTGCCCTGGGAGGAGCTGCCCGCCCACTACGGCGCGGGCGATGTGTTCGCCATGCCCTGCCGCACCCGCCGCGGCGGACTGGACGTGGAAGGGCTCGGCATCGTCTACCTGGAGGCGTCCGCGACCGGACTGCCGGTGGTGGCCGGGGACTCCGGCGGCGCCCCGGACGCGGTGCTGGACGGCGAGACCGGCTGGGTGGTCCCCGGCGGCTCCGCCGAGAGCTGCGCGGAGCGGATCGTGGCCCTGCTGGAGGACCCGGAGCTGCGGCGCCGCATGGGGGAGCGGGGCCGGGAGTGGGTCGAGGAGCGCTGGCGCTGGGATCTGCTCGCCGAGCGGCTGACGTCGCTGCTGTGAGGCCCCGGGCCCGTGTCCGGGCCCGGTCCGCTCCGATCCGTTCTCAGGGCCGCCCCGCGGCCGTGAGAACAGAGCGCGCGCGGGCGCCTCAGCCGCGGTAGATGGCCTCGATGTCGGCTGCGAAGTCCTTGGCCACCACGTTCCGCTTGAGCTTCAGCGACGGGGTGACATGGCCGGAGTCCTCGGTGAACTGGGCCGGCAGGATGCGGAACTTGCGCACCGACTCCGCCTTGGACACCGCCGCGTTCCCGTCGTCCACCGCGGTCTGGATCTCGGCCAGCAGCTCCGGGTCGTCCCGCAGCTCGGCCACCGTGACGCCCTCCGGCTTGCCGTGCTCGGCGGCCCACCGGGGCAGGAACTCCTCGTCCACGGTGACCAGCGCGGCGACGAACGGACGGCCGTCGCCGACCACCATGCACTCGGCCACCAGCGCATGGGCGCGGATCCGGTCCTCGATCACCGCCGGGGCGACGTTCTTGCCGCCCGCGGTGATGATGATCTCCTTCTTGCGGCCGGTGATGGTGAGGTAGCCGTCCTCGTCGAGGGTGCCGACGTCCCCGGTGTGGAACCAGCCGTCGGACAGCGCCTCGGCGGTCGCGGCCTCGTTGTTCCAGTACTCGGTGAACAGGTGGTCGCCGTGGAGCAGCACCTCGCCGTCGTCCGCGATCCGCACCACCGACCCCGGCATCGGCTGGCCGACCGAGCCGATCTTCTGCCGGTCCCAGGGGTTGAAGGTGGTCGCGGCACATGTCTCGGTGAGGCCGTAGCCCTCCAGGACCGTGAAGCCGATGCCCCGGTAGAAGTGGCCCAGCCGCGCGCCCAGCGGGGCGCCGCCGGAGATCGCGTGGGTGGCCCGGCCGCCGAGGACGGCCCGCAGCTTGCTGTAGACGAGCCGGTCGAAGACCTTGTGGGTGAAGCGCAGCCGGAAGGACGGCCCGGAGGGGGTGTCCAGCGCCTTGCTGTAGGCGATGGCGGTCTCGGCGGCCCGGTCGAAGATCTTGCCCTTGCCCTCGGCCTGCGCCTTGGCCCGCGCCGAGTTGAAGACCTTCTCGAAGACCCGGGGCACACCCAGGACCAAGGTGGGCCGGAACCCCGCCAGTTCATCGGTGAGCGTCTTGATGTCCGGGACGTGGCCCAGCTTGATCGGGGCCAGCACCGCCGCGATCTCCACCAGCCGTCCGAAGACATGGGCCTCGGGGAGGAACAGCAGTACCGAGGACTCCCCGGTGTTGAAGATCGGCTTCAGCCGGGCGACCGCGTTGCCGCATTCGGCGAAGAAGCTGCGGTGCGAGAGCACACAGCCCTTGGGTCGGCCGGTGGTGCCCGAGGTGTAGACGATGGTGGCGGGGGAGTCCGCGTTCGCGAGCGAGCCGCGCTCGTCGACCACCTCGTCGGATACGTCCGCGCCCAGTTTGCGCAGCGTCTCGATGGCGTCGCCCTCGATCCGCCAGATGTTGTCCAGCGCGGGCAGCGAGTCCCGGACGGACTCCACGGCCGCCTCGTGGACCTCGGTCTCCACCAGTGCGGCGACCGCGCCGGAGTCGCTCAGGATCCACTGGACCTGCTCCGGTGAACTCGTCTCGTACACCGGCACGGTGACGCCGCCCGCGCTCCAGATGGCGAAGTCCAGCAGCGTCCACTCGTAGCGGGTGCGGGACATCAGCCCCACCCGGTCACCGGGCTGCACTCCGGCCGCGATCAGGCCCTTGGCGGCGGCGCGCACCTCGGCCAGGAACTCGGTCGCGGTGACGTCCTCCCACCGGCCGTCGACCTTGCGGCCGACCACGGCGACATCCGGATGCTGGGCGGCATTGCGTCGGATGAGGTCCGTCAGATTTCCGTCGGCCGGAACCTCGTACAGGGCCGGAAGGCTGAACTCGCGCAAGACTGCTGCTCCTCATGGGCGCCGACGCCGCTGCAGGGCAAGGGGGGTGTGGTTGGACGGCCCGGACGTTACCCATCGGTACGGGCTCCGGGATAGGGGTTTCTGCCCAGATGTTTTATGCGTCACACACCGCCCTCTTACTGTCCGCAGACTAGTCGACCGGAACGACGGCTGCTAAGTAACCGCAGGTAGACGCGGGGCGGCGGAGACAGAACACCTTACGGCCCCATGGCCGCAGGTCTTAGGGTGACACGCATGCGAGTCCACGTGGTGAGCGACGTGCATGGCAACAGTGAGGACCTGGGGAAGGCCGGTGCCGGAGCGGATGCCCTGATCTGCCTCGGTGACCTCGTCCTCTTCCTGGACTACGCGGACCACTCCCGCGGGATCTTCCCCGATCTGTTCGGCGTGGAGAACGCCGACCGGATCGTCGAGCTGCGCACTGCCCGCCGCTTCGAGGAGGCGCGGGAGTTCGGCAACCGGCTGTGGGACGGGATCGACCGTCGAACCGCCATCGAATCCGCGGTACGCCGCCAGTACGCCGAGCTGTTCGCCGCGTTTCCCACCCCGACGTACGCCACCTACGGCAATGTCGACATACCGTCCCTCTGGCCGGAGTACACCCGCCCTGGGCTCACCGTCCTCGACGGTGAGCGCGTGGAGATCGGCGGACTGGTCTTCGGCTTCGTCGGCGGCGGACTGCGCACCCCGATGCGCACGCCGTACGAGATCGACGACGAGACCTATGCCGCCAAGATCGCGGCGCTCGGCGACGAGGTGGACGTGGTGTGCACGCACATTCCGCCGGACGTCCCCGAGCTCTGCTACGACACCGTGGCCCGCCGTTTCGAACGGGGCAGTTCCGCCCTGCTGGAGGCGATCCACGCGATCCGTCCCACGTACGCCCTCTTCGGCCACGTCCACCAGCCGCTCGCGCGGAGGATGCGGATCGGGGCCACCGAGTGCGTCAACGTCGGACACTTCGCCTCCTCCGGCACCCCCTGGACCCTGGAGTGGTGAGCGGCGCGCGGTAGCCTTCAGCGGCAGACACCCCATGCGGCGGACCGGTACGGAGGAGCCACGGCGATGGCGGAACACACCAGCTCGAGCATCACGATCGATGCGGCACCGGCCGACGTGATGGAGGTGATCGCCGACTTCGACCGTTACCCCGAGTGGTCCGGAGAGGTGAAGGAGGCGGACATCCTCACCAAGGACGACCGCGGCCGGGCCGAGCAGGTGCGGATGGTCCTCGACGCCGGGGCGATCAAGGACGACTACACCCTGGCCTACTCCTGGACCGGCGATGACGAGGTGAGCTGGTCCCTGGTCAAGTCCCAGATGCTGCGCGCCCTCGACGGCTCCTACCGGCTGGCCCCGGTGGACGGCGGCAAGCGCACCGAGGTCACCTACCAGCTGACCGTCGACGTCAAGATCCCCATGCTCGGCATGATCAAGCGCAAGGCCGAGAAGGTCATCATCGACCGCGCCCTGGCGGGCCTGAAGAAGCGCGTCGAGACCGTCTGACACCGGCGGGACCGTCCGACACCGGCGGGACCGTCCGACACCGGCGGGGCCGCCCGGCACCGCACACCCCGCACCACCCCGCCCGCCGGGGCAACGGAGGCTTCTTTCATGCGTACGGTCCTCGTCACCGGTACCGGCGGCGCGGGCCGCACCACCGTGGCCGCCGCGACCGCCCTGGCCGCAGCCCACGAGGGGCGGCGGACGCTGCTGCTGACCGCCGATCCGGACGGCACCCCCGAGGCCCTGCTCGGCATCGGCGCGCTGCGCCCGGCCCAGGGCCCGGCCGCCGACCGGCTGCCGTGGTCCGTTCCGGTCCAGGTCACCCCGGGGCTGTGGGCCGCCCGGATCGTCACCGACCACTGGTTCCGCGACGAGCTGACCGCGCTCCAGGAGCGCGGCCGCGGCGCCCTGGACATGGTCGGCGCCACCCCGCTGGACGGTGAGGAGCTGGCCGCCCTCCCGGGCGTGGACTCCTTCGCGCTGCTGCGCGCCCTGCGGATGGCCCAGGCCGCCCCGCCCGGCACCGGCTGGGACGTGCTCGTCGTCGACATGCCGCCCGCCCCGGAGACCGTCGGACTGCTGGCCCTGCCCGGGCAGCTGCGGCGCTATCTGCGGCGGCTGCTGCCCGCCGAGCGGCAGGCGGCCCGTGCGCTGCGCCCGATGCTCGCCCAGCTCGCCGGGGTGCCGATGCCCACCCAGAAGCTCTACGAGACCGCCGAGCGCTGGGAGGGCGAGCTCGCGGCGGTCCAGGACGTGATCGATTCCGAGGCCACGACGGTCCGGCTGGTGGTGGACCCCGGTCCGCTCGCCGACCGCGCGCTGCGCACCGCCCGCGCCGGGCTCGCGCTGCACGGCTGCCGGGTGGAGGCGGTCATCGCCAACCGGCTGCTGCCCGCCGCCACCGCCGACCCCTGGCTCGCCGCCCTCTCCGGTCAGCAGCAGGACGCGCTGAAGGAGCTGTACGAGCAGTGGGCGCCCGCCGTCCCGGTGCGCGAGCTGCCGCATCTGGGCCGTGATCCGCAGGGTCTGGGCGACCGGCCCGCCGGTGACGCGGGCGGTGCGCCGGACTCGGAGGGCACGGGTGCCGCCCGGCCCGCCGGGCTGGACGCCCTGGCCGGGGCCGTCGGGGCGCCGCCGCCCCTCCCGGACCGGCCCGCGGCCGACCCCTGGACCGTGGAGGACCGGCTCGCCGACGACGGCATCCTGCTGTGGCGGCTGCCGCTGCCCGGCGCCGACCGCGACACCCTCGCCCTGGTCCGCCGCGGCGATGAACTGATCGTCACCGTCGGCGCCTTCCACCGGGTGCTGACGCTGCCCTCCGCGCTGCGCCGCTGCACCGTCTCCGGCGCCGGACTGCGCGACGGATCGCTCCAGGTGCGCTTCACCCCCGACCCGGATCTGTGGCCCCGGGGGTTCTGACCGGGCCCCGCACCCTGGGGCTCCGACCGGGCTCCGGCATTCCGGTAACGTCGGTGGCAAGCCCGGAGATACGCACCGGACCGCCAGCCTCCCCGCCGCAGGAGTTCGTCATGAGCGATGCCACCGAGCGCCCCGCAGACACTCCGGACACCGAGATCCCGGTCTCCGAGATCGATCCCGATGCCTGGGAGCGGGCCTGCGCCGAGGACCTCGCCGCCGAGCGGGCCCGCCGGGCCGGGGAGTCGGCCCAGGAGCCGGGCAGTGCCGCGGAGGAGCTGCGCAAGCTGGCCGAGGCGCTGGCCGACCGGTTCACCGGGACACAGTCCCCGCTCGCCGGAACCCCGGTTCATGGGGCCGTACAACAATTGATCGCACAGGCCAAGGCGGCCGTGGAGCCGGTCATTGAGCGCAATCCGGACGTATTTGACCATCTCGCCAGCGCCGGAACGGAGCTGCTCGCCGCCTATCGCGCCGCTGTTGCGGGCCAGGAGGAGCGCTGGACCAAGGGCACCGACAGTGGCGGCAAGGGTCGCGATGATGGAGGCGAGAGTTCGAGTAGTGAACACATCGACCTCGATTGAGCGCTCCTCCGGTACCGTTAGCCACGGCGGGGTTCGACCAAATAACTGAGGGACTCATGGGACTCACCATCGGCGTCGACATCGGCGGCACGAAAATCGCGGCTGGCGTGGTCGACGAAGAGGGCTCGATTCTCGAAACGAGCACGGTATCGACCCCACCGACGCCGGAGGGGGTCGTCGACGCCATCGCGGACGCGGTGCGCAAGGTGAGCAGCGGGCACGACGTCGAGGCCGTCGGCATCGGCGCGGCCGGTTACGTGGACGACAAGCGCGCCACGGTGCTCTTCGCGCCCAACATCAACTGGCGGCACGAGGCGCTCAAGGACAAGGTCGAGCAGCGCGTCGGACTGCCCGTGGTGGTGGAGAACGACGCGAACGCGGCTGCCTGGGGCGAGTACCGCTTCGGCGCCGGCGCCGGCCATGACGACGTCGTCTGCATCACGCTCGGCACCGGTCTGGGCGGTGGCATCATCATCGGCGGCAAGCTGCACCGCGGCCGGTTCGGCGTCGCCGCCGAGTTCGGCCACATCAGGGTCGTCCCCGACGGTCTGCTGTGCGGCTGCGGCTCCCAGGGCTGCTGGGAGCAGTACGCCTCCGGCCGCGCGCTGGTCCGCTACGCCAAGCAGCGCGCCGCCGCCACCCCGGAGAACGCCAAGGCGCTGCTCGGCCTCGGCGACGGCACCGCGGAGGGCATCCAGGGCAAGCACATCAGCGACGCCGCCCGCGAGGGCGACCCGGTCGCCATCGACTCCTTCCGCGAGCTCGCCCGCTGGGCCGGGGCCGGGCTGGCCGACCTCGCCTCGCTCTTCGACCCCTCGGCGTTCATCGTCGGCGGCGGTGTCTCCGACGAGGGCGACCTGGTCCTGGAGCCGATCCGCAAGTCCTTCCGCCGCTGGCTCGTCGGCAATCAGTGGCGCCCCCACGCCCAGGTGCTCGCCGCCCAGCTCGGTGGCAAGGCCGGGCTCGTCGGAGCCGCCGACCTGGCCCGCCAGGGCTGACCGGGCCCGCCGCCGTGGCCCTCGCGGACCTGCCCGGATCCACCACCGGCCCGGACGGGGCCGTGGTGCGCGTGCTCAGCTACAACATCCGCTCGCTGCGCGACGACCGCGAGGCGCTGGTCCGGGTGATCCGGGCCTGCGCCCCCGACGTGCTGTGCGTCCAGGAGGCGCCGCGCTTCTTCCGCTGGCGCAAGGCGGCCGCCTGGCTGGCCCGTGAGACCGGCCTCGTCTACACCACGGGCGGGGCCACCGCCACCGGCCCCATGATCCTCACCTCGCTGCGCGCCCATGTGGAGCGCACCGAGGACATCCTGCTGCCCCGGGTCCCCGGACTGCACCGGCGCGGCTTCGCCACCGCCGTACTGCGCTTCGGGGACGGGCACCGCGACCCCGGCGGGGTGCGGCTCGGTGTGGTCAGCTGCCATCTGAGCCTGGCCGCCGCCGAGCGCCACGACCAGGCCGGGATGCTGCTGGACCGGGTCGCGGCCCTCGGCGTCCCGTACGCGGTCGCCGCCGGGGACATCAACGACCGCCCGGACGGCCGGGCCTTCCGCAGGATCGCGGAGCGGCTGCGGGACGGCTGGGCCACCGAGCCCTGGGGGAGCGAGGTCACCTTCTCCGCGGACGATCCCCGCCGGCGGATCGACGCGGTCTTCGCCACCGAGGGCGTGGAGATCATCGGCTGTGGGGTCCCCGTCGGGCTGCCGGGCGTCAGCGACACGGACCTGAGGGCGGCCACGGACCACCTTCCGGTCCTGGCCGCCCTCAGACTCCCCCGTGCGGCCCCCGTCCGGGGAGGCTCCCCGGTCTCCCCGGACGAGGGCCGTCCGCCGGTCTAGTGCGCCTCGGCCCCGCTGCCGGGGCGCTGCTTGGCCCGGTCCACCACGGCGTAGTCCGCCAGATACGAACGCTGGACGTACGACGTCGCGCCCGAGGTGCGGACGTTGCGCATCCCCAGGTACTCATGGCTGCCCGGGGCGAAGATGAACACCGAGGACGACACCGGTCCCCCGTCGTAGGAGATGGCGATCCCCGCCCGCCCCTTGGCGTCCTTCTCGCCCGGGGTCGCCTTCACCCCCGGGATCTTGGCCAGTGCCTCGAAGGCGGCGGGGCGCAGCCCCTTGGGCATCACCGGCACCCGGGAGAGCAGCCCCGCCAGCCCGAACTCGATGTCGTCCCACTGGTCCTTCGTGACGGGCTTGTCGTAGTGCGGCTTCTTGTACATCCAGTCCCGGACGGCGATGAGCAGTTTGTCCGGGTCGGTGGGGAGGGCTTCGAGACGCGTCCAGTCCTGCGGCGGCCAGTACGACTCGTTGGGCTTGGCCGGATCCGCCCACCAGCCACGGCCGATCTCCATGATCCAGGAGCGCCGGGAGTCGTCCACCGACCGCCAGCTCTCATCCGTGTGGGTGGTGGTCTTCCCGGTCTGCCGTGAGGTCTCCTTGATGATCTCCTTCGTGTAGATGAACTGGTCGTCGCGCGGGGCCAGGTTCTTCTCCCGCTTGCGCTCCGCCACCGCCGCGCCGCGCAGCACGGTCGCCGCGCTCACGTTCGTCAGCCGGGTCCCCTCGGCGCCCGGCCGGGCCTGGGCGCCGCCGTCGGAGCCGTGGTCCGCGGCGACCAGCACCCCGGCGGTCGCCGCCGCAGCGAGGCACGCGGCCAGCGCGACCCGCAGCACCGGACGGCGGCGCGGCCGGAGGGCGGCGGGCACGGCCCTGGCCGGGCCGCTCGCCGACGGGTCCATCACCGCGAGAAGCCGGTCGCGGGCCCGGTCACGGGCCCCGTCGGACAGCGGGGGTTCGCCCGTGTCCCACTCCCGCAGCAGCTCGATGTCGTCCCTGGAATGGTCATTCATGGCCGGAGTCCTCCCGGAAGGCAGATGGATCGGATCCGCCCAGCGCTTCGCGTAGTGTGCTGCGAGCCCGGTGCAGCCGTGACCTGACCGTGCCGACGGGCACCCCCAGCGCCTGTGCCGCCTCCTCGTACCCGAGGTCGGCCCAGGCCACCAGCAGCAGGACGTCACGGTGGCGTGCGGAGAGCCGGACCAGTGCCGCGGCCAGCTCCCGGCGCACTCCCTGCGCGCTGACCCGCGCCGCGACCCGGTCCGCGACCGCCTCCTCGTGCTCGGCGGGCGCGGGCAGACTCGCCAGCGCCTTGAACCGCCGTGCCTCGGCACGGCGGTGCCGGCTGATGAGGTTGGTCGCGATGCCGAACAGCCACGGGCGGGCGTCCTCGTGCGCGAGGTCGTAGCCATGACGCCGCTGGAACGCGGTGGTGAAGGTCTCCGCCATCACATCGTCCGCCGCCTCGGCGCCCAGACGGCGGGCCGCGTAGCGGTGCACCGCCCCGGCATGGCGATCGAACAGCACGGCGAACGCGTCGGGCTCGTCCCGGGACCGTTCGATCAGCGAGGCGTCGGTGCTCCGCGGCAGGCCGGGCCGGCCGACGCGGACGCCCGGTTCGACGGTCATCGGGGCTCCTCTCGTTCCTACGAACTCTTCGAAGGTGTGGGCTTGTTGTTCACCCGTACTTCGCCGTTCGCGGGAATCGAGTTCCCTTTTGCCGCCCGCGGGGGCATCCGCCGAGGTCAGCGGGGGTCAGACGACCGCACCGCGCCCCGGGTCCTCGTCCTCCTCGTCATCGCTGTCCCGCATCCGCATCACCAGGGTGGCGAAGCCGCCCAGGAAGCCGCCGACCCCCAGCGTGGTGATCCACCAGGTCAGCTCGACCTGGAACATCACCACACCGATCAGCAGCAGCGGTCCGCCCAGCACTCCCAGCCACGCGAAGCGTGAGGTGGTGTCGGCCTCGGGCAGCGGAGGCGGCTCGGGCGGTACGAAATGGCCCTCGTCGGCGTCGTCGAAGTCGTCCTCGGAGGGCTCGTCGGCCTCCCAGTCGCGCGGGCCGACCCCCGGTGCGTAGACGATGAAGCTGCCGACCGGCTTGTCGCCGTCACCCGGGGCCCCGGTGACCGGCTTGGTGACGTCGTCCGCGGCCTTGCCGTCGGTGGCCGGGCCGTCCGCGCCCGACTCGCCCTCACCCGGAGCGTCCGGACCGCCGCCGGTGCGCTCGGGCGCCTCCGGGGCGCCGTCCTCGCGGACCGGATCCGCGGCCGCCGGCGCGGGCTCCCGCCCCCACTGCTCGACCAGGTTCTCCGCGACGGGCCAGCGCTCCGCCTCCGGCGGGTCCGGCGGTTCCTCCCCGTACGCCGCGACGATCTCGGCGAAGGCGGCGTCGTCGTCGCGCCGCGCGTCCGCCTCGTTCTCGTTCGAGTCGCGCTCAGCCACTGGCCGCCGCCCCCTCCCTTCCGGTTCCCGTCCCGGTGTCCTCTCCCATACCCGCCGTCAGGCGGGTGATGAACGCGACCGTCTCGTCGAAGATGAACTCCGCGTCGTAGTCCAGAGTCGCCACGTGGTAACTCCGCTCCAGAAGCCGTTCGGTGGTGTCCCGGGAGGACACCTGGCTCAGGATCCGCTCGGAGTCGGCGGGCGGCACCACATGGTCCTGCGCGCTGTGCATCACCAGCAGCGGCTGGGTGACCTGCGGCAGCTCGGCGTCGACCAGCCGGAGGAAGCGCCGCAGCGAGTACACCGCGTGCAGCGGGGTGCGGTCGTAGCCCAGTTCATGTGAACCGGGCTTGGCGATATCGCTCGCGATGCCCTTCACCGACGGCACCAGGTGCCGCATCACCGGCAGCGCCACCGCAAGCGGGTCATGGATCCTGTTCGCCGGGTTGACCAGGGCCAGCCCGCTGATTTCCGCACCGTGCTGGGCGGCCAGCCGCAGCGCCAGCGCCCCGCCCATCGACAGACCGCAGACGAAGACCCGCTCACAGCGCTCGGTCAGCGTCCGCAGCTCCCGCTCGACCTCGGCGTACCAGTCCTGCCAGCCGGTGACCGCGAGATCCTGCCAGCGGGTGCCGTGGCCGGGAAGGAGTGGCAGCGAGACGGTGTAGCCCCGCGCCGCGAGATGATCGGCCCAGGGCCGGACCGACTGCGGGGAACCGGTGAAGCCGTGCGAGACGAGGACGCCGATCCGCCCGCCGTCGTGGCGGAACGGCTCGGCTCCGGGAAGGAGCGGCACCACGGATCTCCGTTCGGGGGGTGAGTCGGGCAGGGGGAGGAACCGGTGTTCGGGGCCGGGCGGCCCGGCACCTCAGCGTACGCGGCGCGCCGCACACGGGGTAGGCAGGTTAAGGTCTCCTCGTCGGATACAGGAGGTTCTCGGTTGTTCTACGGTGCGATGAAGCTGTCGGTGGGCGGGTCACTGAAGCTCGCCTTCCGGCCCTGGGTGGAGGGACTGGAGCACATCCCCGCCGAGGGGCCGGCCATTCTGGCCAGCAACCACCTCTCGTTCTCCGACTCCTTCTTCCTGCCCGCGATGCTGGACCGCAAGGTCACCTTCATCGCCAAGCAGGAGTACTTCACCACCCCCGGGGTCAAGGGACGGCTGACGGCGGCCTTCTTCAAGGGCGTCGGCCAGCTGCCGGTGGACCGCTCGGGTTCGCGTGGCGCCGGTGAGGCCGCGATCAAGGCGGGCATCGACGTGATCAAGAGCGGTGAGCTCTTCGGTATCTACCCCGAGGGCACCCGCTCGCCCGACGGCCGCCTCTACCGCGGCAAGCCGGGCGGTCTGGCCCGGGTGGCGCTGGCCACCGGCGCGCCGGTGATCCCCGTCGCCATGATCGACACGGAGAAGATCCAGCCGCCCGGCAAGGTCATGCCCAAGCTGATGCGGCCCGGGATCAAGATCGGCAAGCCGCTGGACTTCAGCCGGTACCACGGGATGGACGGCGACCGCTTCATCCTGCGCTCGGTGACCGACGAGGTCATGTACGAGATCATGAAGCTGTCCGGCCAGGAGTACGTGGACATCTACGCGACCGCCGCCAAGCGGCAGATCGCGGACGCCGAGGCCGCCCGGAAGCAGGCGGAGAAGGCCGAGAAGGCGGAGCGGGCCGAGAGGGAGAAGCACAAGGACAGGGCCGGGGCGTAGAGCCGCTGCCGGCACGGGGGTGGGGGGAACGTGGCGCAGCAGCCCGAGCACACGGGTGCGCCGGGGGAGAGCGGGCACGCGCCGGACGGTTCCGGGCGCGGACGTGAGCGGCCCCGGCGCGAGCGCGTGGTGCGGATGTCCGTCGAGCAGCCGCTGTGGCAGGCGCTGACCGCCTACCGGGTGCTCACCCTGCTCTACGCCCTCACCCTCTACGTCCTCTCGTTCCACCACTACGACCATCCGCTGGGCGCGGGCGCCTACATGGTCGTGCTGACCGTGTGGACGGCGCTGACCTTCCGCATGGTCTCCTCGGCCGAGCGCTGCACCCGCCGCTTCCTGGTCGGCGACCTCAGCGTGGCGGTGGTGGGCATCCTGCTCACCCCGCTCGTCGACACCCACGACCGGATCGCCGAGGGCACGCCCACCCTGCCGTCCATATGGACCGCGGGCGCCGTCCTCGGGTTCGCGGTCAAGGGCGGCTGGCGCTGGGCCGCGTGGGCCTCGACCGTCGTCTGCGCGGCCAACATCATCGAGCGCGGCGGCTTCGCCCAGGACACCGTCCATATGCTGCTGCTCGTCTGGGTGGCCAGTGTGGCCATCGGCTACATCGTCGAGGTGGCCCGCGCCAGTGAGCGGACCCTCGCCCGCGCGCTGCGCATCGAGGCCGCCACCCGCGAACGCGAGCGGCTGGCCCGCGACATCCACGACAGCGTGCTCCAGGTGCTCGCCATGGTGCAGCGGCGCGGTGCCGCGATCGGGGGCGAGGCGGCCGAACTGGGCCGGATGGCGGGTGAACAGGAGATCGCGCTGCGCACCCTGGTCTCCACCGGTCTGGTCACCCCGCCGCGCACCGCCCCCGAGCAGGGCGCGACGGCCCTCGTCCCGGACGACGCCGCCGAGGACGCCGGTGCCGGACCGTGCGATCTGCGGGTCCTGCTGGCGCCGCACGCCGGATCCCGGATCACCTTCTCCGAACCCGGCGCCCCCGTGATCCTCCCGGCCCACGCGGCGGGGGAGTTGGCCGCCGCCGTCGGCGCCGCGCTGGACAACGTACGGGTCCACGCGGGCGAGGAGGCCCGCGCCTGGATCCTGGTCGAGGACGAACCGGACGCCGTGATGGTGACCGTGCGGGACGACGGCCCCGGGATCCCCGAGGGACGGCTCGCCGACGCCGAGCGCGAGGGGCGACTGGGGGTGGCCCTGTCCATCCGGGGACGGCTGCGTGACCTCGGCGGTACGGCAGAGTGGATCTCCGCGCCGGGCCAGGGCACCGAAGTGGAACTCACGGTCCCGAAGGCGGCCGCGCCGCCGGTGACTCCGGGCAGTGATGACGTGAACAGCGACGGGGGGAAGGCGGCACGATGACCGAGCACCACGAGGACCGGCCGGTGACGGTGATGGTGGTGGACGACCATCCGATGTGGCGGGACGCGGTGGCCCGCGATCTGTCCGAGGCCGGGTTCGACGTGGTGGCCACCGCCGGGGACGGTCCGCAGGCCGTCCGCCGGGCCAAGGCCGCCGAGCCCGACGTCCTGGTGCTCGACCTCAACCTCCCCGGGCTGCCCGGTGTCGAGGTCTGCAAGGAGGTCGTCGCCGCCCACCCCCGGCTGCGTGTGCTGGTGCTCTCCGCCAGCGGTGAGCACGCCGATGTCCTGGAGGCCGTGAAGTCCGGTGCCACCGGCTATCTGCTGAAGTCGGCCAGCACCGGGGAACTGCTCGACGCGGTGCGCCGCACCGCCGCCGGGGACCCGGTCTTCACCCCCGGTCTCGCGGGTCTGGTCCTCGGTGAGTACCGGCGGCTCGCCGGAGAGCCCGCCCCCACCGCCGCCGACCAGCCGGTCGCCCCGCAGCTGACCGAGCGGGAGACGGAGGTGCTGCGGCTGGTCGCCAAGGGGCTGTCGTACAAGCAGGTCGCCGAGCGGCTGGTGATCTCGCACCGCACCGTGCAGAACCATGTGCAGAACACCCTCGGCAAGCTCCAGCTGCACAACCGGGTGGAACTGGTGCGGTACGCCATCGAACGGGGTCTGGACGACGCCTGAGGTTTGACCGCGGCCCAGCCCCTCGTACGGGTGAAGTTGCCGCGCCAACTCCCTTGTGGTGCGCGGCAATCGATCCGGGCCCCATCGCCTGTGACCTGGATCACCGTTAGCGTTGCCCTCCTCACCGGGCCCGACCACGGGTTCTCCACGGGAGAAGGGAAGAAGCGATGCGGGTCGGAGTGCTGACCGGCGGCGGTGACTGCCCCGGGCTCAACGCGGTCATCCGCGCCGTCGTCCGCAAGGGCGTCCAGGAATACGGCTATGACTTCACCGGCTTCCGGGACGGCTGGCGCGGCCCTCTCGAGAACGACACCGTCCCCCTCGACATCCGCGCGGTGCGCGGGATCCTGCCACGCGGCGGCACCGTCCTCGGCTCGTCCCGCACCAACCCGCTCAAGAGCGAGGACGGCATCCGCCGGGTCAAGGACACCCTCGCCAAGCGGGAGGTCGACGCGCTGATCGCGATCGGCGGCGAGGACACCCTCGGCGTCGCCGCCCGGCTCTCCGGCGAGTACGGCATCCGCTGCGTCGGCGTCCCCAAGACCATCGACAACGACCTCTCCGCCACGGACTACACCTTCGGCTTCGACACCGCCGTCAACATCGCCACCGAGGCGATCGACCGGCTGCACACCACGGCCGAGTCCCATATGCGGGTCCTCGTCGTCGAGGTGATGGGCCGCCACGCGGGCTGGATCGCCCTGCACTCCGGTCTCGCGGGCGGTGCCAACGCCATCCTCATCCCCGAACAGCGCTTCGACGTCGACCAGGTCTGCGGCTGGGTCGAGTCCCGCTTCAAGATCCGCTACGCACCGATCGTGGTCGTCGCGGAGGGCGCCATGCCGAAGGGGGGCGACGCCGTGCTGAAGGACGACACGCTCGACTCCTTCGGACATGTCCGGCTCTCCGGTATCGGGGAGTGGCTGGCCAAGGAGATCGAGCGCCGTACGGGCAAGGAGGCCCGTACGACGGTCCTCGGCCATGTGCAGCGCGGCGGCACCCCCAGCGCGTTCGACCGCTGGCTCGCCACCCGGTTCGGACTGCACGCGATCGACGCCGTGCGGGACGAGGACTTCGGCACGATGGTCGCCCTGCGCGGCACCGACATCGTGCGTGTCCCGCTGGCCGACGCGACGGCCCGGCTGAAGACGGTGGATCCGTCGCTGTACAAGGAGGCCGGGGTCTTCTTCGGCTGAGGCCGGGACCGGTCACCGGCCGCCCGTCACCGCAGTGTTCACAGGAGGTGAGCACTGTGGGGCCGAGGCGCTCCGAGAGGCCCATGTTGTCCGTGGGACGTGATTCGTTGACGTCATGCGTATGTCACGTCCCACGTACCGGCGGTCCCTGACGGCGTCGGCCGGTCTGCTCGCCCTGGCACTGACCGGCTGCGGCGGCGGAGACGGCACGGAGGAGTCCGCCACGCCGCCACCGGAGAAGAGCGCGTCGTCCACCACCTCGCCGTCCCCGTCGTCCTCACCGGCCGAGGAGCTGACCCCGCCGGAGCCCGAGCCGCCATCCGCGACGGACGACTCGGACCGGCCCGCCGATGACTCTGGCGGGTTCGGCGAAGAGGACCTCAGCATCACCGGGCCACCGAAGCTCGCCGACGCCGAAGAGGTCCTGGTCGGCGTCGGCCCGGTGAAGGGGAGCCGGACGATCGAGGTGAAGCCGGTGGCTCTCAAGGGCGTGACATGGCAGCTGAACTGCCAGGGCGAGGGAACCATCTCCATCGCCGTCGAGCCCTTCAGCCCGGAGCAGGAGGGTCCTTGCCAGGCCGGTGAGGTCAGTTTCATGGGAGAGGGCGGGCACGGGCCCGACACCGAGACCCTCCGGTCCGTCGTCGTCAAAGCCCCCGCCACGGTCCGCTGGACCCTGACCGTCGCCCGGTCCGCCTGACCGCCGCCCGGCGATCACACCCGCACCGCCGCCAGCAGCTCCGCGACCATCCCCACCCCGTCCATCGTCAGCACCGACTCCGGGTGGAACTGCACGCCCGCGAACCCCGGCCCGCGCAGCGCGAACACATCGCCGCTCACCGCGTCGCGGCTCAGCTCCACCCGGTGCATCGCCAGCTCCGTCTCCACCGTCTCGTCGCAGCGCGCCGTGAACGTGTTGTAGAAGCCCACCGTCTCCTCGCGCCCGAAGAAGCCGATCCGCTCCTGCGCCCCCTGGAACGGCACGTCCTTCCGCGCGATCTCCAACCCCAGCTCGGCCGCGATCAGTTCATGTCCCAGGCACACCCCCAGCAGCCCGTGCCGGTGCCCCGCCACCAGCTCCGCCGTCAGCCCCCGCAGGAACCGCATCTTCGGATCGGCGGTGTCACCCGGATGGCCCGGCCCGGGACCCAGCACCACCGGCCCCTCGTGCGCGAGCGCGGCCTCCCGTACGCCCGGCTCGTCGTACCGCCGCACCGTCACCGTCAGCCCGGCCGTCCGCAGCAGATGGGCGAGCATCGCGGTGAAGGTGTCCTCGCCGTCGATCACCAGGGCGTGTCCCGGCACCCCGCCCTCCGCGGTGTCCTCCGTCCGCATCCGCAGCCAGAACGGCGCCAGGTCGGCCCGCCGCGCGTCCAGCGCCGCCCGCACCCGGGGATCGTCGGCCAGCCGGGGCCCCGCGGGCGCCTCGTCCCGCCCCTCCGGCCGCGGCAGCACCCCCAGCGCGCTCAGCACACCCGCGGCCTTGGCGTGGGTCTCCGCCACCTCGCCCCGGGGGTCCGAGTGCCGCACCAGCGTCGCGCCGACCGCGACCCCCAGCGCCCCCGACCCGTCGATGTCGGCGGTCCTGATCAGGATCGGTGAGTCCAGCGTCTGCGCCCCGCCGCCGTCCCGCCCGATGAGGGCCAGCGCCCCCGCGTAGTAGCCCCGGCCCCCGGGCTCGTGGCGCTCGATCACCCGGCAGGCGTTCTGCACCGGCGACCCGGTGACCGTCGCCGCGAACATCGTCTCCCGCAGCACCTCCCGCACGTCCAGCGAGGACCGGCCGCGCAGCTCGTACTCGGTGTGCGCCAGGTGCGCCATCTCCCGCAGCCGGGGGCCGACCACCACACCGCCCCGGTCGCCGACGGTGCACATCATCTTCAGCTCCTCGTCCACCACCATGGACAGCTCCTCCACCTCCTTGCGGTCGTGGAGGAAGGCCAGCAGCCCGTCGGCGTCGGCCCCGCCGGCCGGGTAGCGGTAGGTCCCGCTGATCGGGTTCATCACGACCGTCCCCCCGGACATCCGTACGTGCACCTCGGGGCTGGCCCCCACCAGCGTCCGCCCGTCCGCCAGCCGCACCACGTACGTCCAGTACGCGCCCCGCTCACCCGCCAGCAGCCGTCGGAAGAGCGCGAGCGCGTCGGTACTCCCGAAGTCCGGGATCTGCCCCCGGAAGGTCCGCCGGATCACGAAGTTGGCGCCCTCGCCGGAGCCGATCTCCTCCGCGATCACCCGCCGTACGGTCCGCGCGTACGCGTCGTCGTCCATGTCGAAGGCCCCGCCCTCGACATCCACCCGGTGCGCGGGCAGCGCCTCCAGCACCTCGGCGAGCGGCAGCGCGTAGCGCTCCTCCGGCCGCAGCACGGCCAGCGGGGTGCCGTCGTCCCGTACGTCGAACCCCCGCTCCCGGATCTGCCGGAACGGCACCAGTGCCAGCGCGTCCGCCACCGCCGTACCGCCCTCGGGGGCACCGGCCGGAAGCGGGATGTCGGTCAGCCGCTCCACCTCGCTCACCGGCCCGGTCAGCACCTCCACGGTGTCCTGGTCATGCCCGGGGGTACGGCGGTGGATCAGGGCGAACGGGGAGTCGGCGGAGAGCAGCCGCGCGATGACGTCGTGCGCCGCGGGGTGCGTGTCGTGTGTGTCGTTCCGCATGGCGGGGTGTTCCTTCCCGGAAGGAGGAACGGCCCGCGTCAACGCCGAAGGCCGCCCCTCGGGCGGCCTTCGCGTGGTGTCTGGATGTACGCGCGATCAGTGGGCCGCCGGATGAGCGGTCCACCACCAGTTCATGTTCTGTCGCGCGTGCATGGCGGAAACCCTACACGAGCGGTCATGAGCGGTCGCGGGTGTCACGGTTCGGTGAGAGAACCTTCACGGCGCGGTGATCAGCGGCCCCGGGATGTCCCGAGATCGTCGTTCTTATGCGGGATGGCCGCCCCGGACCGCGTTTTGCGCTGTCGGCGGGGCGGGCTAACTTTCAGGGCCGCACATCGAATTGATGTGCGGAACTCGCCATCGCAACGGGGGAATCTCGCCATGTCCACACTCAGCCGTCAGACCAAGGTCCGGATCATCGCGATCCCGCTGGCCCTGATCATCGCGGGTGTCTGGTACTACAACAGCCGCGGCAACACCACCGGCCCGGACCAGCAGCGGAAGGTGGCTGCCCAGACCATCGACGAGGGCGACTGCGTGCAGAACAAGGGCACCGAGAGCGACCCGGACCTGAAGAAGGTCGACTGCGGTGGTGCGGCGGCCGACTACAAGGTCAAGGAGCACTGGCCGCTGGACCACGAGTGCGAGCCGGGCCTGAGCACGTACCAGGTCACGCGGAAGGGCCGGGCGCAGTACACGCTCTGCATGGAGAAGGTGGCCGGTTAGTCAGAGCGTGCGGGCCGCCGCCGCGGAGACGAAGTCGGCGAAGGCGGTGGCGGAGACCAGCAGGGTGGGCCCGTGCGGATTCTTGGAATCCCGCACGGCCACCCGGTGGTTGGAGGCCTCCGTGACCTCGACGCACTGGCCCTGGTCGGCGCTGTAGCTGGACTTGCGCCACCGCGCGGCTATCGAAACAGCGTCATTGTCCATAGCGGTCCTCCATCACGCGAGCGATCAGGTTGGCCGAGTCCTGGATGGACAGTGCGGCGGCCTGGAGGTGAGCGTATCGGAGGGTGCGGGCGGTGACGTCCTGTGGATTGGCGGTCAAGTGGCCGACTTCGTAGTCCTCGTTATAGGCCAGGTCAGGGCCGTTCCGGAAGCGGAACAGGCTGAACGCGCCTAAGAATCCGGCGTGCGCACCAGCAGTGAATGGCAGCACTTGGAGGTGCACCGAAGTGTGATCTCGGAAGTCCAACAGGTGGACCAGTTGGCTTCGCATGATCGCCCGGTCACCGACGATCTGGTGCAACGCCGCCTCACCGAGAACCACCCAGATCAGCCCCGGGTTCTGTCGTTCCAGGATGAGTTGGCGATCCAACCGGTTCTCCAGCCGAGCATCAAGGTCGTCCTTGTCGAGGACGCCGAGCACCTCGCGTGCGTAGTCCCTGGTTTGGAGAAGTCCGTGCACTACTGATGGCTCGAAGAAGTACGCCTGGGTGGCATCGGACTCCAGATCGGCGATTCCCTTGGCCTGGAGCGGCACTTGGTGGCGCAGTGCCATCTGGAGCAGCCGCAGGAGCGCCCCGCCCGTGTCCAGCGTCGTATCCAGCCGCATGGCGAAGTCATGAGTCGGGATCTTCCGGGCCGTCTCGTACTGACCGATCAGCGACCCCGTGCAGTACACCTTCCCGCCCAGCTGGTCCTGCGTGAGACCGGCCGCCTCCCGGTACCGGCGCAGCTCCGCGCCGAGGTGGTGCATTGGTGACGTGGTCGGGTCCAGCTTTCGGATGTTCGGCATGACGGCCCCCAACTACCTGCCCGTTGTATTCACGGCGTAGCCGAGCGTAATCGACCGGATCCACCCTTGTGGCGTGAACAAAGACATCGCGTACCCCCCGCCGCAGTACCACCTCACCCTGGCCGCCATGTCCCCGCACGCCGTCCGGCACATCCGCCGGATCGTCCGCACCTATGCCCTGATGTGGGAGATGCCTCACATCGCCGAGGTGGCCGAGCTCGCTGTCAGTGAGCTCCTCGCCAATGTGGTCCGGCACGTGCCGGACCGCTCGTGCACCGTGCTGCTGATCGCGGAGGAGGGGCGGCTGAGGGTCGAGGTGGGGGACAACTGGCCGCCGTTACCGGCGAGGCGGACGGCCGGGCCGTGGGAGGAGAACGGGCGGGGGCTGGACCTGGTGGACCTGATCACGGACGCCTGGGGCGTCGACCGGACCCCGGCCCGCACCGGGAAGACGGTCTGGTTCGAACTCAAGGCGTGACGGAAGGTGTCTCACCCAGTGGGCGCCGGAATGGACCACCGCAGCGACCCCGTAACCTTGGCGGCGTGACCGTGAACGCTGAAACCCACGCCGGTGGCAACACCTGGCAGTCTCTTCCCGCGGCGCAGCAGCCTGACTGGCCGGACCAAGCGGCTCTGCGCGATGTGATCGCTGAGCTCGAGTCCTATCCGCCGCTCGTCTTCGCGGGCGAGTGCGACGCGCTGCGGCACCGCCTGGGGGCCGTGGCGCGGGGTGAGGCGTTCCTCCTCCAGGGCGGGGACTGCGCCGAGGCGTTCGACGCCGTGGGCGCCGACCAGATCCGCAACAAGCTGAAGACGCTCCTTCAGATGGGCGCCGTGCTGACCTACGCCGGGTCCGTCCCGGTGGTGAAGGTCGGCCGGATCGCCGGGCAGTACAGCAAGCCGCGCTCGAAGCCGACCGAGACCCGGGACGGGGTGACCCTGCCCACCTACCGGGGTGACTCGGTCAACGGCTTCGAGTTCACCGAGGCGGCGCGGATCCCCGATCCGCAGCGCCTCAAGCGCATGTACCAGGCGTCGGCCTCGACGCTGAACCTGGTGCGCGCCTTCACCACCGGTGGCTACGCGGACCTGCGCCAGGTGCACGCCTGGAACCAGGACTTCGTGAAGTCGTCGCCGTCGGGTCAGCGCTACGAGGCGCTGGCGCGCGAGATCGACCGGGCGCTGAACTTCATGAACGCCTGCGGGGTGGACCCGGAGGAGTTCAAGACGGTGGAGTTCTTCGCCTCGCACGAGGCGCTGGTCCTGGACTACGAGTCGGCGCTGACGCGTACCGACTCGCGGACCGGTGACCTGTACGACGTGTCCGGGCACATGGTGTGGATCGGTGAGCGCACCCGGCAGCTGGACGGGGCGCACATCGAGTTCGCGTCCAGGATCCGCAACCCGGTGGGCGTGAAGCTGGGCCCGACGACCACGCCGGAAGAGGCGCTGACGCTGATCGACCGGATCGACCCGGACCGCGAGCCGGGCCGGCTGACCTTCATCACGCGGATGGGCGCGGACAAGGTCCGCGACAAGCTCCCCAACCTGGTGGAGAAGGTGACCGCGTCCGGGGCGCAGGTCGTGTGGGTCTGCGACCCGATGCACGGCAACACCTTCGAGGCGGCCTCCGGGCACAAGACCCGTCGCTTCGACGATGTGCTGGACGAGGTCAAGGGCTTCTTCGAGGTCCACAAGGAGCTGGGCACCCACCCGGGCGGTATCCACGTGGAGCTGACCGGTGACGACGTCACGGAGTGCGTGGGCGGCGGCGACGAGATCTTCGTCGACGATCTGCACCAGCGCTACGAGACGGCCTGCGACCCGCGGCTGAACCGCAGCCAGTCGCTGGACCTGGCGTTCCTGGTGGCGGAGATGTACCGGGACCAGTGAGTCCTGTGAGGTCGGCGGGGCCCATGAGGGCACCGCAAGATCGCTGAGAACGTGAATGGGGCACGGATCACATGGATCCGTGCCCCTCGGCGTTGTGAGGTCCGGCCATGACAGGTAAGGTAAGGGTTACCTCACTGATCATGCTGGTCAACGCTGGAGAGTTCGCGTGTACGTCTGCTCATGCTTCGGTATCACCGAGAAGCAGGTGCGCGAGCACGCGGATACGGGTGCTTGCACACCACGCCAGATCGCCGGCGCCTGCAAGGCGGGCACCGACTGTGGCTCCTGTGTCCGCAAGATCCAGGCATTGCTGGGGCGTGGTTCCTGCCCGCGGCGGGAGAACCTCGATCCGGTGGTGCTGACCCCGGCGGCCGCTGAGGTGTCCGTCGTGGAGCTGCCCGCGGCCGAGGCCGCCTGAGTCCAGGGGATCAGTCGCCCGGCTGCTCGATCTGCTGGGCGATGTAGAGCGCCTCACCGAGCTTCTCGATCAGCCCGAGCTGGGTGTCGAGGTAGTCGATGTGCTCCTCCTCGTCGGCGAGGATGTCCTCGAAGATGTTGGCCGAGGTGATGTCGCCCTTGCTGCGCATCAGCTCGATGCCCCGCTTGAGCCGGTCGATGGCCTCGACCTCCACCTGACGGTCGGCCTGGAACATCTCGGTGACGGTCTGGCCCACCCGGACGTGGAACATCCGCTGGTAATTGGGGAGACCGTCGAGGAGCAGGATCCGGTCGGTGATGATCTCGGCGTGCTTCATCTCGTCGAACGACTCGGACCGGGTGTATTTGGCGAGCCGGGTCCAGCCAAAGTTGTCCTGCATCTTCGAGTGCAGGAAGTACTGATTGATCGCGGTCAGCTCACCGGTCAGCTGCTCGTTCAGGAACTCAAGGACCTCGGGGTCGCCCTGCATCGAAGGGGCTCCTTCCCATCAGTACGGGGAATGCCAGATGCGCGCATCGTCGCATCGTCGCTGGTGGGGCGTCCAGTAAGTGCACGCTTAGTGCGAGTTGCCCCTGCGGATGATCCCCTGGTCACGACCACCCCCGGCGGTCTGAGACCATGGAGTCCATGGGTCAGTCGGAAAGCCGCGAGGGGGAGCTCGCGCAGCTGCCTCCGGGTCAGCGACTGCAACGCGGTTGGCCGGTTACGCACTACGGGCCGGTGCCGAAGTTCAGGCCGGAGCGCTGGGAGTTCCGCGTCTTCGGTGCGACGGCGGACGGCGAGAAGCACTGCTGGACGCATGAGGAGTTCTCGGCGCTGCCGTACTCGACGGTCGTGGCCGACCTCCACTGCGTCACCAAATTCAGCATGCTGGGCGCCGAATGGGGCGGGGTCTCGACGGCGGCGATCGTGGATCTGGCGCCGCCCGCACCGGATGTCACTCATGTGATGGTGTGGGCGGAATACGGCTTCAGCTCGAATATGCGGTTGTCGGACTTCACCGCCTCGACATCGATTTTCGCCACACACAAGGACGGCGAACTGCTGACGGCCGAGCATGGATTTCCGGCGCGTCTGGTCGTTCCCCATCTCTACGCGTGGAAAGGGCCCAAATGGGTCCGGGGCGTGGAATACATGAGGGCCGACCGCCGGGGTTTCTGGGAGGAGCGGGGGTACCACAACCTCGGCGACCCCTGGAAGGAGCAGCGCTACTCCTACCAGGAGGAACTGGGCGACGGGCCCGAGCTCTGAGGGCCGGCGGAAGGCTCAGTGGTGCCGGTGCGCCACGGCGTGCCCCTTGCCGCGCGCGATCATCCACTTGTTCACCGGTGTGGTCACCAGGAACGCGACCGCGAACGACAGGGCCAGACTGAGCCAGAACAGCGCGTCCGACAGGGTCGCCTCCATCGCACCCGGGAAGAGCAGGATCGTGCCGTTGTCGGCCAGTTCCATCACCGCGATGGAGACGGTGTCGGCGGCCAGTGCCACCCGTACCGCCGCGCGCGGTCCCAGTCCGGACCGCAGCACGCCCCAGACGGTGAGCGCGTAGCCGAAGGTGAACGCCAGCACGATCGCCAGCGCCATGGTCGGGACGTCGTGCCAGGCGAGGGCGGTGCCGATGGCCATGCCCAGGATCTCGCCGATGGCGCAGCCGGTGAGGCAGTGCAGGGTGGCCCGTACGGCGGTGGGCCAGCCCGTCGCGGCGGGTGCGCCGTGGTGTTCCATCGGGATCCTCCTGGGGAGCGAGTGACCGGTGGTGGTCCGTCGCCTCGGGGAACGCTATACCCCGGGGGGGTATTCCCGGGGAAGGCTCACCCTCGCTCGCGCCACTCTCACACCGGCCCGCCGTCCCGGAGCTCCTTCAGCCGCGCCACGTCCGCCGCATGCCCCTCCGTACCGCCGGGGGTCTCGATCACCAGTGGCACCCCCTCCGTCGCCGGATGGCCGAACAGCTCGCGGAACGGCTCCGCGCCGATGTGCCCGGCACCGATGTTGGCGTGCCGGTCCTTGTGGGCGCCGACCACGTCCTTGGAGTCATTGGCGTGGATCAGCCTCAGCCGCCCCGGCCCGGTGACCGCCACCAGCTCGTCCAGGGTCTGCTTCATCCCGCCCGTGGCGGCGAGGTCATGGCCCGCGGCGAAGACATGGCAGGTGTCCAGGCAGACGCCCAGCCGCGGATGCCGGTCCAGCACCTCGAAATACGGTCCGAGGTCCTCCACCAGCGCACACAGCGAGGTGCCCTGTCCGGCGGTGGGCTCCAGCAGCAGCCATGGGTCGTCGTCGTGTGTCAGCTCGTCCAGCAGCGGCAGCATCCGCTCCCGCACCTGGGCGAGCGCCGTGCCGCGCTCCCGTCCGCCGGTGGCCGAACCGGTGTGGACCACGACGCCCCGCGCCCCGATCTCCCGTCCGCGGCGCAGTGAATGGCGCAGGGAGTCCACCGAACGCTCGGCGGTGGCCTCGGTGTGCGAGCCGAAGTTGATCAGGTACGGGGCATGGACGTAGGCCGGTATCGACCCCTCGGCGCAGCCGGAGCGGAACGCCTCGTCCTGGGCGGGGGTGCCGGTCGGGGTGGCCCAGCCGCGCGGATTGGCGACGAAGACCTGGACGGTCTCCGCGCCGATGTCCCGGGCGTGGGCGAGGCCGACGGTGGCCAGTCCGCCCGCGACGCGGATATGGCCGCCGACGGGGTTGCGGGTGCGGTGCGTACTCACGGGTCCAAGGGTCCCAGGCATGACGGACGCCCGGGACCGCCGGGGTCCCGGGCGCCGTGGGTGCTGTCGGCGGGGGTGTTTAGAAGACGCCCTCCACCTCGATGGTGATGGTGCTGCCCTTGGGCGCCTTGTCCCCGCCGTCCACCGACTGGTCCTTGATCGTGTCCCCGGCGAACAGCGGCTTGTCGACGTCGACCTCGAAGCCCGCGTCCTCCAGCTCGGTGGTGGCGTCGTCGATGCTCATGCCCTCGACGTCCGGCACCTCGATCATCTGCTGGCCCTTGGAGAGCGTCAGGGTCACGGTGTCGCCCTTGGCGCCCGTCGCGTCGCTCCCGGGGCTCTGCCGGGCGACGGCGCTCTTGTCCTCGTCGGAGAAGACCCGCTGCTTGGCGAGCTTCACCTTGAAGCCCTCGTCCTCCAGCGCGGAGGTGGCGTCGCCGATCGTGTCGCCGACGACATCCGGGATGTCGATCTCGGGCCCGTTGCTGACCACGATCGCCACCGGGGTGTTCGGGCGGCGTACGGAGCCCTCACGAGGGCTGGTGGACAGCACGGTCCCCTGCGGTGTCTCGTCGCTGAACCGCTTGGTGATCCGGCCCACCGAGAGCCCCTGGTCGGCGATCTTCTTCTTCGCCTCGGAGAGACGGGTGCCGACCACATTGGGCACCTCGGCCCGCTCCGGGCCCGCGGAGACGGTGATCGTCACGGTGCCGTTGTCACGGATGCGCGCGCCCACGCCGGGCTTGGTGCTGATGACGTGGTTCCGGTCGACCACATCGCTGTACTCGGTGACGACCTTCACCTCCAGACCGGCGCCGTCCAGCTTCTTCTCGGCCGCCGACCGGCTCATCTTCAGCACCGGCGGGACCTTGGTGAACTGACCGGAGTTGATGTACCAGACCCCGGCGCCGATCCCGAGGGCCAGCAGCACCGCGGCGACGATCGTCACGATCCCGCGCCGCGGCATCCGCCCGCCTCCCCGGCCGCCGCGGTTGCCCCGGCTGCCGCGTCCGCGCCGCCCGGGCGGGTCCTGCGGCAGGTCCAGCCGGCTGGTGCGGTGGAGCTGGTCCTGATCGGCCGCTCCGGCGGCGGGCCGCGGGATCACCGTCGTACGGTTCTCCGCACCGCTGTCCCCGCCCGCGTCCCTGGCCTCCGGCGGAACCGCGTCGAGCTGGGCATTGGTCAGTGCGGCACGGGCCGAGCGGGCCTGGCCGAGCAGCGCGACGGCGTCGGCGGGGCGCAGCGCGATCTCGCGCGCGGTGGCGGAGGCCACCAGGGCGTCCAGCTCGGACGCCACCTCGGGAGCGAGTACGGACGGCGGCGGGACGTCCTCGTTGAGGTGCTGGTAGAGGATCTGGGCCGGGGTGCTGCCGCCGTGCGGCTTGGAGCCGGTCAGCATCTCGTAGAGCACCACGCCACAGGCGTAGACATCGGCCCGCGGATCGGCGGTGCCGTTCTCTATCTGCTCGGGCGCGAGGTAGGAGACGGTGCCCAGGACGCTGCCGGTGGAGGCGCTGGTGTTGGTGTCCACCGCCCGCACCAGGCCGAAGTCGGCGACCTTGACCCGGCCGTCGTCCCCGATCAGCACGTTCTCGGGCTTCATGTCGCGGTGGACGAATCCGGCCCGGTGGGCCGCGCCGAGCGCGGCGAGCACCGGCTCCAGGATGTCGAGCGCGGCGCGCGGCTGGAGGGCCCCGCGCTCGCGCAGTACGTCGCGCAGCGTGCAGCCCGCGACGTACTCCATCGCCAGGTAGACGTGCACACCGTCGGTGCCCTGGTCGTACACGCCGACCACGTTGGAGTGCGCGAGTCTGGCGACGGATTTCGCCTCGCGGATGAAGCGCTCGACGAAGGCGGCGTCGGTGGCGAGGCTCTGGTGCATCACCTTCAGGGCGATGACACGGTCGAGCCGGGTGTCGACGGCGCGGTAGACCGTCGCCATCCCGCCCACGGCGATGCGGGCCTCCACGCGGTAGCGGCCGTCGAGCACCTGCCCGACAAGGGGGTCCTGGAGCGTCGTATCCACGAGAGAGCAGTTTACGGACCGTCCCGGGGCGGTCATCACGCCCACCTGGGGTGGGGCCCGGTTTGAAGCCGAACGGTGACACCTGTGGGTCAGTTGTGCGACGCGGCGGCCAGGGCGGCCAGCTCCTCCAGGGCCGAGGTCCAGGCCAGGGCGGCGTACTCGGCGTGCCGTGCCCTGGCCTCCTCGGACACGTCCAGGGCGCGGATCCCGGATTCCGTCAGGCGGAGCCGGGTGCCCTCGCCCTCCGGGGCGATCCGGAACTCCACCAGGGTGGCGTCGCCCGCCTCGGTGCCGGGGCGGTCCGGTTCCCGGGCCAGCCGGAAGCGGAAGAGGGCGTCCGGTACCGCCTTCTCCACCCGGCCGTGGAACTCGCCGTGCTCGTCCCAGCGGAAGCGGAGGATGCCGCCGGGGCGCAGCTCCAGTTCACAGCCCCCGAAGGCGTACCAGGCGCGGATGTGCTCGGGCGTCGTCAGCACCCGCCACACCCGGTCGACGGGCGCGGCGATGTACACCTCGCGCTCGATCTGGTCGGCCACGGTCACGGTCACGGCGACCACCTCCGGCTTCCACGGTAGGCGGGGCGCCGTGCCCATGACGCGACGAGCCGCCGGGGAGGGCCCGGCCGGGCCGTGTGGCTCGCTCCCGCCCCGGCGACGCGAGCCACACGGCCCGCCGTCGGCACCGACACCGCGGGGCCGACCCGGTCCGGTCCGCGTGACGCGGTAGCGGTGCCGCGTCAGCCGGGGTCCGTCCCGCTCGCCCGCCCTGGCACGGCTGCCCCCGGCTACCGCTGGGCGGTGCCGCTGTGGCGCGGCCGGTCCGGGCGGGTCCTTCCCCCGGACTCCGTCCGGGGGTGCCCCGCGCGGCAGGTCCGGCGGTCGCGGGCCCGGCCGCATCACGACGCCGGGGCCCGGCTCCCTAGAAGGCGGGCCGCTCCGGGTCCAGCGCGGCCCTGCCCTCCGCCGGGGACGACGCCTCCGCGAAGTGGCGGCGCGGGATCCGGCCCGCCCGGCGGGCCAGCCGCCCCGCCTCCACCGCGTGCCGCATCGCCGCCGCCATCAGGGCGGGCTCCCGGGCCCGTGTCACGGCCGAGGCGAGCATCACCGCGGCACAGCCCAGCTCCATCGCGAGCGAGGCGTCCGAGGCGGTGCCCGCGCCCGCGTCGAGGATCACCGGCACGGTGGCCCGCTCGACGATCAGCTCGAAGTTATGCGGATTGCGGATGCCGAGGCCGGAGCCGATGGGCGAGCCCAGCGGCATGATCGCGGCGCAGCCCACGTCCTCCAGCTTCCGGGCGAGCACCGGGTCGTCACTGGTGTACGGCAGCACCGTGAAACCGTCGTCCACCAGGGTCTCGGCGGCGTCCAGCAGCTCCACGGGGTCGGGGAGGAGGGTGCGCTCATCGGCCACCACCTCCAGCTTCACCCAGTCCGTGCCCAGCGCCTCCCGGGCCAGCCGCGCGGTCAGCACGGCCTCGCCCGAGGTGAAACAGCCCGCGGTGTTGGGCAGCGGGCGGATGCCGTGCCGGTCCAGTACGGAGAGCACCGAACCCTGCACCGTGGGGTCGAGACGCCGCATGGCCACGGTCGTCAGCTCGGTCCCGGAGGCGAGCAGGGCGCGCTCCAGGATCTCCAGACTGGGCGCCCCGCCGGTGCCCATGATCAGCCGGGAGCCGAACGCGGTCCCGGCGATGGTCAGCGGGTCGGCGGCGGGCGCGGCGGCCCCGTTCCCGGCGGCCGCGGTGTCCCTCGTGGTGGTGGTCATGGCTCAGCCTCCCTGGACCGCGGTGAGGACCTCGACGCGGTCGCCCTCGCCCAGCGCCGTCAGCGGCCACTGGCCGCGCGGCACCACCGTCTCGTTGACGGCCGCGGCGACGCCCGAGGGCGCCCGGGTGAGGGTGGCCACCAGCAGGTCGAGGGTGGTGCCCTCGGTGATCTCGCGGGGTTCCCCGTTGACGGAGACGGTCATGCGGGCTGCTCCTGTGGTGCGGTGATCGGGGACCGGGCGGCGCCGTCGAACCGGTGCGGGGTGAACGCGCGCGCCACCGGCGGGAGTTCTCCGCCGGTCAGCGCCTCGGCCATGACATCGCCCGTGACCGGGGTGAGAAGGACGCCGTTGCGGAAGTGGCCGGTGGCCAGCTGGAGCCCCGGCAGCGCGGTCGGCCCGAGGAAGGGGCCGTTGTCGGGGGAGCCGGGGCGCAGCCCGGCACAGCTCTCCACGAGCGGCAGTTCGGTGATGCCGGGGATCAACTCATGGGCGTCGCGCAGCAGCTCGTAGACCCCGCCCGCGGTGACCGTGGTGTCCCAGCCGGACTCCTCGGAGGTGGCGCCGATCACCAGCTCGCCGTCGAGCCGCGGGACGAGGTAGACGTCGGTGCCGCGCACCACGGCCCGCACCACCCGGGACAGGAACGGCCGGCAGGGGGCGGGCACGGTCAGCCGCAGCACCTGGCCCTTGACCGGACGCACCGGCGGCAGCACCTCCGGGGGCACGCCCGCCAGCCGCGCGCTCCGGCTCCCGGCGGCCAGGACGGTCTGCCCGGCGGACAGCCGGGTGCCGTCGGCCAGCTCGGCGCCCGTGGCGCGGCCCCCGCCGACCGTCAGCCGCTCGGCCAGGACACGGTGGAGGACCACCCCGGCCCGTTGGCAGGCGCGCAGCAGGGCCGCCGTCAGCCGCCGCGGATCCACCTGGTGGTCGCCGTCGATGCGCATCCCGCCGCGGACGCCGGGGGCCAGCATCGGCTCCAGACGGCGGCATTCGCGTCCGGTGAGCCACTCCACGGGCAGCCCGTGGCGCTGGTGCCGTTCGTGGAGGTCGCGCAGATGGGCGCGGTCGTCGGCGTCGAGCGCCACCATGAGCGTGCCGCAGGCGCGGTAGCCGACCTCCTGGCCGCCCGCCTCCTCCACCTCCGCCACGAACTCCGGATAGCGGGCCGCGGAGGCGAGGTTGAGATCCAGCAGCGCGTGCTCGCCGTACTGGAACTCGCCGACGGATCCCAGCATCCCGGCCGCCACCATGGCCGCCCCGCCGCCCGGTGCCGGGTCCACGAGCGCGGTGCGCAGCCCGCGCTGGGCCGCCCGCCAGGCGGTGACCAGACCGATGGTGCCGCCCCCGATGACCAGGGCGTCGTACGAGGTCCCCCCGGTGACCGATGCGCGCATGGGCATACTGCCTCTCCCTTCGCCGGCATGACCCGGATCAGGTTCGTACGGTCGGAGGCCGTCCCAGCCTCCCTCTCAGCCCGGTGCGTCCGAACTCCCGCGAGTGCTCTGTGGCGCCACCCTAGTACGAGCCCCGAAGGGCCCGGAAGGGCGAACCGGACGAGCCGGGAATCACGGCGGCAACCCGCCCATCCCCGCGCCGATCTTGTAAGGGAGATCTCGCCCCGCGCTCTGCGGTGCGCCCCGCGTACCGCCATACAGTGATCGTGTGAGCGATGAGACGACGAGGACGGCGTCCACGGTGGGCAGCGGGCAGCGCGTGGTGATCGTCGGCGCGGGCATGGCGGGGGTGCAGACCGCCGTCGCGCTGCGCGAGGAGGGCTGGGCCGGGGAGATCCTGCTGCTGGGGGCCGAACCCCACCAGCCGTACGACCGGCCCCCGCTGTCCAAGGCCGTGCTGCTCGGCAAGGCCGAAGGGTCCGCGTTCGACGTGGACTTCCAGGCCCTCGGCATCGAGCTGCGGCTCGGGGTGACGGTCTCCGCGCTGGAGGCCGGGGCGAAGCGGCTGGAGACCGAGTCCGGACCGGTGCCCTACGACGTCGTGGTGCTCGCCACCGGCGCGGAGCCGGTGGCCCTGCCCGGCAGCGAGGGCGTTCCCGGCGTCCACCTGCTGCGCACCCTGGACGACGCCGAGCGGCTGCGCCCGGTGCTCGCCCGGCAGCACGAGATCGTGGTGGTGGGGGCGGGCTGGATCGGCGCGGAGTTCGCCACCGCCGCCCGGGAGGCGGGCTGCGCGGTCACCGTCGTCGAGGCCGCCGACCGGCCGCTGGCGGGCGCCCTCCCGGCCGAGGTGGCCGCGCCGATGGCCGGCTGGTACGCGGACTACGGCGCCACCCTGGTCACCGGCGCGCGGGTGGACGGCGTGGACGAGACCGGGCTGCTGCTCGGCGACGGCACCCGGCTGCGGGCGGGCGCGGTGGTGGTGGGGATCGGGGCGCGGCCCGCCACGGGCTGGCTCACGGGCTCCGGCGTGGAACTGGCGGACGACCGGTCCGTCGCCGCCGACGAACGGCTGCGCACCTCGGTGGAGGACGTCTACGCGGTCGGCGACTGCGCGTCCTTCCCCTCCGCGCGCTACGGCACCCGGCTGCTGGTGCACCACTGGGACAACGCGCTCCAGGGGCCGCGCACGGTCGCCGCCAACGTCGTGGGCAGCCGGACCGCCGCCCACACCGGCGTCGCGGTCTACGACCCGGTGCCCTACTTCTGGTCCGAGCAGTTCGGGCGGTTCATCCAGTACGCGGGTCACCACGAGGAGGCCGACGAACTGGTGTGGCGGGGCGATCCGGCCGGGGCGTCCTGGGCGGTCTGCTGGCTGCGGGACGGGGCGCTGGTCGCCCTGCTGGCCGTCGGCCGTCCGCGCGATCTGGCCCAGGGCCGCAAGCTGATCGAACGCGGCGCCCGGCTGGACCGGACCCGGGCCACGGACCCCTCGGTGCCGCTGAAGTCCGCCGTTTCCTGACCGTTCCCGTGCGTCCCGCCGGCGCGGGGCGTGACGGGGGGCGGGGGCCGTGCGGGACGGGCGGTGCGGCCCGCACGGCGGACACCCGGCTACCCACTGTCAGTCCCAGATGGCAGGCTTGTTCCCGTGACCGAGATTGACGCAAAGATCGATGCTCTCGTCCCCGCCTGGCTCACGCTCCCCGACGCCGCCGAGAAGCTCGGTGTCGAGGTGACCCGCGTCCGGCAGCTGGTCAAGGAAGGCCAGCTGATCGCGGTGCGCCGCGGCGAGAACCGGGTCCTCCAGGTGCCCGAGGAGTTCATCGGTGACGGCAAGGTCGTCAAGGGCCTCGTGGGGACCTTGACGCTTCTGAAGGACGACGGCTTCAGTGACGAAGAGATGCTGGAGTGGCTTTTCACCCCTGACCCGACCCTGCCCGGCACCCCGGCGCGGGCCCTGACCGAGAACCGCGGCACGGAAGTGAAGCGCCGGGCGCAGGCCCTGGCCGTCTGACCGCGTTCCGCATCATCACCTCGGCGTACGGGCGGGGCATGGATCCCGCCCGTACGCCGCCGACCCGGGGGGACCCGCCACACCCATGGCCGCCACCAGCCCGTCCACCGGCACCTCCGCCGGCCCGTCCGCGTCCGCCGGCTCCGTCCGGGAGAAGCTCGCCGACGCCCGGCTGTACCTGTGCACCGACGCCCGGAAGCGCCAGGGCGACCTGCCGGAGTTCCTGGACGCCGTGCTCTCCTCCGGGGTGGACATCGTCCAGCTCCGTGACAAGGGCATGGAGGCGGCCGAGGAACTGGACCACTTGGCCGTGCTCGCCGAGGCGTGCCGCCGCCATGGCACCCTGCTGGCCGTCAACGACCGCGCGGACGTCGCCCACGCCATCGGCGCCGATGTCCTCCACCTGGGCCAGGGCGACCTCCCGGTTCCGGCTGCCCGCGCGATCCTCGGCCGGGACGTGCTGATCGGCCGCTCCACCCATGCCGAGGCGGAGGTGGACGCGGCGGTCTCCCAGCCCGGTGTGGACTACTTCTGCACCGGCCCCTGCTGGCCCACCCCCACCAAGCCGGGCCGCCCCGCCCCGGGGCTGTCGCTGGTGCGGTACACGGCCGCGCTGCGCCCGGCCCGCCCCTGGTTCGCCATCGGCGGTATCGACGCGTCCAACCTGGACGAGGCGCTGGAGGCGGGGGCGCGCCGGATCGTGGTGGTCCGGGCGATCACCGCCGCCGACGACCCGGCGGAGGCGGCGGCGGGGCTGGCCAAGCGGATCCGGGCGGCATAGTTCCACCGGGCGGACCGGACGGCCGCTCCTGGGCTGCGACGCAGGTGAGGGCGGACGGCGGGGGTGTCCGCACTGCGGGACGCGCCCCCGGCAAAAGGTAAATATCGGCCTCTCGGGTGGGCGTGGTCCACCCCGCTGGCTAACCTTCCCAATATGGCCCTAGGCACCGCTTCCACCAGGACCGATCGCGCGCGGACCGTGCGTGATCTGCTCGCGTCGGGCGAGCAGTCGTACTCCTTCGAGTTCTTCGCCCCCAAGACGGCGAAGGGTGAGCACACGCTGTGGAACGCCATCCGCCGGCTGGAGGCCGTCTCGCCGACCTTCGTCTCCGTGACGTACGGCGCCGGCGGCTCCTCCCGCGAGGGCACGGTGCGCGCCACCGAGCGCATCGCGACCGACACCACCCTGACCCCCGTCGCCCATCTGACCGCGGTCAGCCACTCCCGCGCCGAGCTGCGCAACATCATCGGCCAGTACGCCGACGCCGGGATCCGGAACATGCTCGCGCTGCGCGGCGACCCGCCGGGCGATCCGCTGGGGGAGTGGGTCCGGCACCCCGAGGGCCTGGACTTCGCCATCGAGCTGGTCCGGCTGATCAAGGAGTCGGGCGACTTCTGCGTGGGCGTCGCGGCCTTCCCCGAGATGCACCCCCGCTCCGCGGACTGGGACACCGATGTCCGCCACTTCGTGGACAAGTGCCGGGCGGGCGCCGACTTCGCCATCACGCAGATGTTCTTCTACCCGGAGGACTATCTGCGGCTGCGCGACCGAGTGGCCGCAGCGGGCTGTACGACGCCCATCATCCCTGAAATCATGCCGGTCACGAACGTGCGGCAGATCGAGCGGTTCGCCAAGCTCAGCAATGCGGCTTTCCCGCCCGAGCTCGCGGAGAGGATCCTGGCCGTCAAGGACGACGCCGCCGCTGTACGCTCGATCGGGATCGACTACGCCACCGAGCTGTGTGCGCGGTTGATGGCCGAGGAGATCCCCGGGCTGCACTTCATTACCCTGAACCACTCCACGGCGACGCTGGAAATCTACGAGAACCTGGGACTGCATCAGCGGTCCTCGTAACGGCAGCCGACGGGCGGCCGCACTGAGAGGGGCGGGCATGGGCTGGACGGTCCTCTACATCGCGTTCGGGATCGTCGCGCTGTGGCTGCTGGGCGAGGTCCTGCTGCAGTACAAGGCGCGGCTGCGCTGGCGGCTGCTGGCGTTCGTCGGCTTCCTCGGCGTGGTGGCCGGGGTGCTCGTCCCGTCCGTACTGGTGATCGTGATCGGCGCGGTCGCCTTCGCGACCGGCCAGACCTATGTGACCCTCTCGTTCCGGCGCGGCTTCGCGGCCGGGTGGGCGCTGCGCGGCGGACTGCCGGGGCTGAGCCGGGGCCGGGACGAGGAGCGTGCCGGACCGCCCGAGCCGGAGCCGATCCTCCAGGTCTCGGACCTGGAGGACGTCCCGGTCGCCCCCATGGAACCGCCCACCTACCGGCCCGAGCCGATGCCCGACGACACCGGTGAGTACGGCGTCTACGACGATGCCTCGCCCTTCGCGCCCTCCCAGCCCGCCGGGGCGGCGGCGTACGGCGGGGGCGCCGACGACGGCTACAGCGCCTACGAGACCTACGGCGGCTATGGCTCACAGGACACCGGCCAGGGCCACGCCTACGGCCAGGGCGCGTACGCCGACGCGGGCCAGATGGGTCAGATGGGCCAGCAGCAGGCCCCGCAGGGTCAGCAGGGCGCCTACGACTACGGCAACGAGGCGTACGCGGCGTACGGCGATCCGTACGGCGGTGCCCAGCCCCAGCAGCAGCCGCACGCCGACCCCTACGCACAGGCGCAGCCGTACGGCCAGCAGCCGTACGCCGATCCGTACGCCGCCTACGGGCAGGACCCGTACGGCACCGACCCGTTGGGCGGCGATCCGCTCACCGGTGACCACTGGGCGGCAGGCGGCGGGTACCCGGCACAGGGCCAGTACGCCCCGGGCGGTGACGCGATGCAGCCGGGCGGCACCTGGGTCCCGCAGCAGCGCGACGGGGAGACCCAGCCCCCGGCCGAGCAGCCGTACCCCTACCAGCAGCCGGGGTTCCAGCAGGGCTACGACGAGCAGTACCGCTACTGAGCGCCCGGGGCGCCTGAGCGCCCGTCACTGCGAACCGCGGAAGTCCTCGCCCTCGACGATCAGACCGGCGACCAGCGCGCCGGACATCCCGGTATGGGCCAGACCGCCGCCCGGATGGGCCCAGCCACCCGCCAGGTACAGCCCCGGCAGCCGGGTGAGGTTGGCCGGGCGCAGCAGACGGCCCCCGGCGCCCGCGAGCGCCGGGCCGGGGACCGCGCCACCACGTGCGCCGGTGTCCGCCTCGGTGTCGACCGGAGTGCGGACCTCCCGCCACAGCACCCGTTCCGCGAGGTCCGGGATCACCATCTTGGCCGCCGTCATCAGACCGTCCGCGTCGTCCTCGGCGGCCTCGCGGTCGGTCCAGTCCACCGGGCCGTGCGGGGCGACCACGGCGGTGAGCGTGACCGCCTCGTGGTCCGCGTCCGGGCACACCGTGGGGTCGTCCGGGCGGAGCACGGTCACCGTGGGGCGCAGACAGGGCTTGCGCAGGGCGCGGCCGTCACCGAAGACCCCGGCCAGCTCCGCGGTGCGGTCCGGGGCGTGCACCACGGTGCGGTGCGGGGTGTCCGCGGGGCGGGCCCCGCGCAGCGCCAGATACACCGTGAGACGGCCCGGGGTGCCGTTGCCGGGGCCGAGTTCGGGGGAGACGTCGCCCTCGTCCCAGGGGTGCCGTCCGCCGAGCATCCCGGGCAGCAGCGCCGGGTCGACGGCCGCGACCACCGCGTCCGCCTCCACGGCGGTGCCGTCGGCCAGTTCCAGGCCCGCCGCGCGGCCGTTCTCCTCGATGACGCGGATGACCTCGGCGCCGAACCGGAACTCCACGCGCCGCCGGCGGCAGCGCTCGTACAGCGCGTCGGCCAGGGCCCGCATCCCGCCGCGCACGTACCAGGTGCCGAAGGTCTGCTCCAGATAGGGCAGCACGGTGGCCGCGGCGGGGGCGGTGCGCGGGTCGAGGCCGTGGGCCAGGACGTGGCTCTCCAGCAGGGCGACCGCCCGCGGGTCCCTCAGCTCGCGCCGCGCCACATCGGCGAGGGTGGCCGGGCGCCGGGCGCCGTACCAGCGCCGCACCGGGGCGGCCGGATACGGATCGCGGCCCAGGACCCGCCAGTCGGCGCGCAGCGGCTCCTCCAGCAGCGGTCTGCGGGTGGCGTCCCAGACCTCACGGGCCCGGTTGACCAGATCGCTCCAGCGCTCGCCCGCGCCCGCGCCGAGGGCGGCGTCCATGGCCTGGCTCACCCCGCCGTGCGAGGCGTTGGGCAGCACCAGCGCGGTGCCGTCGGCGAAGAGGTGGCGGGCGGCCGGATCGACCTGGACCAGCTCGACGCTCCGCTCCAGCGGCTCCTTGCCGGTCTTCACGAACAGGTCCCGGTAGACGGCGGGCAGGTGCAGCAGCCCCGGGCCGGTGTCGAAGGAGAAGCCGTCGCGCTCGAAGCGCCCGACCCCGCCGCCGTGGGTCGCGCCGCGCTCGTGGACCACCACCTGGTGGCCCGCGACGGCCAGCCGGGCCGCCGTCGCCATGGCGCCCATCCCCGCGCCGATCACCGCAATCCGTGCCATGACCACGACTTTATCCGCCGCCGCGGACACCGGTGGACGGTGGCCGGGGGCACGGCCGTGGGGAGGAGCGCGGGGGGTCTGAGTACGCGTACTCAGACCGGGAGATGAGTAGCCGCGCGGATGGGCCGGATCCCGTCCGGACGGGAGAGTGGAGCACACGGAAGGGCGCTCGCCGGACCGCCGACACGGGGCGGCGGAACGGCGGGGGCCCGGACATACCGGGGGCGTACGGGGGAGCCACCGCTGCCACGGTGGCTCTTACGGGGGAGTTACGGGGGGAGGCGCTGTTCCGGCGCGGGACCGATGGGGGTCGAAACCGCGCCGGGACAGCGCCTTCTGCCGTGTCCGCGTGTCCTGGTGAGCCGTCAGCCCGGGGCAACGGCGCCGCCGCCCACCCGGCCCTGGAGCAGCAGCGAGAGCGCCGCGTGCACATCGTCCAGCGACCGTTCGGGCTGGTACGACTGCCAGTCCAGCGCGGCCACCAGGACCATGCCGAACAGCGCCGAGGCGGTCAGCGGGATGTCGATGTCCTCGCTCAGCTCGCCCGCGGTCACACCGTCCCGCAACTCGGCCTCGATCACCGCTATGGCGCGCTGCCGGACCATCATCAGGGTGGACTGCCAGGCGCGGTTGGTGCGCCACAGCTCGGCCACGTACAGCTGGGTGAGGGCCGGATAGCGGGAGATGAAGTGCAGCCCGGCCCGGATCATCGCGTCCAGGCCGTCCACATGGCCGCCGCCGCGTTCGGCGTTCTCGTCGGAGGCGTGCTGGAGCGACGTGGTCAGCAGCTCCACACCGTGCCGCAGCAGCTCCTCGAAGAGGACGGTCTTGCTCGCGAAGTTGTAGTAGACCGTGCCCTTGGCGACCCCCGCCCGCTCGGCGATCTCGTCCACGGTGGTGGAGGAGAAGCCCTGTTCCGCGATGAGGGTGACCGCTGCCTCGAAGAGCTTCTGCCGGGTGGCCTGGCGGCGTGTGTTGCTGCTGTCCATGGCGCCGATTGTGCCCGGTGGGTACGTGGCCCCGCGCACAGGCCGGGTGCCGGGAGCCGCGTCCACCGGACCGGGGCTCACAGGGTCAGCTCCGGATGCAGCCGGTCGACCGACCACACCTGCTTGTTCCGCGCCGACCAGGCGGTGAGGGCGAGGGCGGCCACGGTGTAGCCGATCAGCACCGCGCACGCCAGCCAGACCGGACCGAGCCCACCGCCGGTGATCAGGCGGCGCAGCCCGTCCACGACGTAGCTCATCGGCAGGAAGGGGTGGATGACGTTGAAGAAGTGCGGGCTGGTCTGCACCGGATAGGTGCCGCCCGCCGAGGTCAGCTGGAGCATCAGCAGCGCCAGCACCAGGATTCTCCCGGCCGGTCCGAAACGGGCGTTGAGCCACTGCACGATCGCCACGAAGCACGCCGTCACCAGCGTCAGGAAGCCGATGGTGCCCGCCGCGCGCGCCATCTGGAGGCCGATCGCCCAGTGCAGTACGGCCATCAGGGCCACCGTCTGGAGCACTCCGATCGCGGCGACCGGCAGCCAGCCCGCCAGCGCCACCCGCCAGGAGGCGGCGCCCGCGGCGAGCGCGCGCCGGTTGAGCGGCTGGATCAGCATGTAGGCCACCATCGCGCCCACCCAGAGGGAGAGCGGGATGAAGTACGGGGCGAAACTGGTGCCGTAGTTGGGTGCCTTGTGCATCGCCTGGTTGACGAGCTGGACCGGGTCCGACATCACGTCGGTGCGCCGGTCCCGGTCGTGCTTGTCGTAGTCGGGGATCTTCGCGGCGCCGTCGTGCAGTCCGCCGGAGAGCTCACCGGAACCGTCGACCAGCCGGAACATCCCGCCGTTCAGCGTGTTCGCGCCGCTGTGCAGGGTGCCGACGCCCCGGTCGAGGTCGGACGCGCCGGTCTTGGCGGTGGTCAGCCCGGTGTGCAGGGTGCCGGCGCCCTTGGCGACCTTGTGCGCCCCGGAGTTGAGCGCGTTGATCTTCCGCACGGCGGAGTCGAGGTCCTTGCCGAGGTGCGGGGCGTTGTCGGCGAGCCAGGTCGCCTTGGTGTGCAGATCGTCCAGCCGGGTGCCCAGGAGATCGAGCTGATCGGTGTTGTCCTGGACCAGCTCATCGACCTGCTCGGCCACATCGGCGGCGGTGTCCGCCGCGGCCACCGACTTCTTCAGCGCCGGACAGTCCGGGTCGAGGGTCACCACGCCCGTGCAGCGGGTGCGGTAGTCGGCCGCCAGGTCGTCGGCCGCCGTGCGGGCCTTGGTGGCCGCGCCGGAGGTCGTCTCCGGGAGGGTGTCGAGCTGGTCGGAGGCGGTCTTGGCGGCGTTGGCGACCAGCCGGGAGACCCTGCCGATCTCCGTGCCGTTCTTCTTCAGGAACGGACCGACCTTGACCGAGACGTCATTGACCTTGTCGGAGAGGGTCTGGGTGCCCTCGGCGACCTTGCCCGAGCCCTTCTCCAGCCTGCCCGCGCCCTTGTTGAGCTTGCCGAGCCCGGATGTGAGGTCCTTGCTGCCCTTCTTCGCCTTGCCGAGGCCCTTGGCGAGGTCACCCGCGCCCTTCCTGGCTTTGGAGATGCCGTCACCCAGTCTGTCGGCGCCCTTGGCGGCCTTCTCCGTCTTGCCGTGGATGTCGGAGAAGGAGATGAAGATCTTGTCGTAGAAGCCGCGGGACGCCTTGGTGGAGGCGGCGGCGCGCACCTCGGTGAAGACCGAGCGGGAGATCTGGCCGACGATGTAGTTGTTGGCGTCGTCGGTGCGCACCTGGAGGGCACCGGTCTCCGGAGACTTCCCGGAGCTGGACGCGATCCGCTCGCTGAAGTCCGGGGGCACGGTCAGCGAGAGGTAGTACCGGCCGTCGGCCACACCGTCGCGGGCGTCGGCGGCACTGGTGGTGTGCCAGTCGAAGGTGTCGCTGTCGAGCAGCTTCCCGGTGATGTCGTCACCGGCGTGCAGGCTCTTGCCCTTCACGGTGGCGCCCTCGTCGGCGTTGACCAGGGCGACCGGGATCTTGTCCAGCTTGCCGTAGGGGTCCCAGAAGGACCACAGGTAGAGCGCGCCGTAGAGCAGGGGGAGCAGCAGCAGGGCGGCGAGCGCCGCCCGGGGCATCTTTCCCCTGCCGAAGCGCTTCAGCTCAAGCGCGGCCAGTTTCGGCGAGCGCATCCGCCGCCCCCTCCTCGTGCTCGTGCGCGTCCGCGCGCTCTTCGTCGTCCGCGCGGTCCTCGTCGTCCTCGCGCTCGTGCCCGGTCCCGTCGACGGGATCCGGAGTGCCGCCGTCGGCCGCCTCGGCCGGCCGGGTCGACACCACCACGGCGTCCTGGGGGGCCTGGCTGCACACCGCGAGCACGGTGGTGCCGCTCGCCGCGAGCTCCCGCAGCAGGGCCCACGCCTCGTCCCGTTCGGTGTCCGAGAGCTTCAGATCGGTGTCGTCGACGGCCAGCAGCCGTGGCCGGGAGATCAGTGCGAGGGCCACCGAGAGGCGCAGCGCCTCCAGCCGTTCGAGGTCCCGTACGGCCGTGCGCGGCCCCTTGGGCAGCGTCTCCAGGTCCAGCCCCGCGGCCCGTACCGCGGTGTCGATCGCGGCCCGGGAGGCGGCGGCGCGTTCGCGGCGGGGCCGCAGCAGCCCGCGTGCGGTGTCACCGAACCGGCGCTGCAACAGGGCGCGTTCCCGCAGGTGCTCGGCCACCGTGAGCACCGGATCCAGCTCGCTCACCCCGGGCACATGGGCCAGTGCGCTGATCCGGCGTATGCGCGCCATCTGTTGGGGAACACGGAAACCACCGACGCTGCCCCGCCCCGCGGCGGGGCGCATCCGTCCGGTGAGGGTGAGGAGCAGACAGGTGCGACCGGAGCCGGAGGGGCCCTCGACCGCGATCAGCGCTCCGGGCTCCGCGGTCAGGGCGACCTCGCGGAACGCCCAGCCGCGCGAGCCCTTGACGCCGAGTCCCTCGGCCGTCACCGCCGCCCCGGTCCCCTGGTCCGGGGTGCCCTCCACAAGAACCACTCCCCTCTGCGCATGCTGGAGTACGGAAAAAATTGAACTGACCAGTCAGTTCAAAAGCAAGAATAGGGGTAGCTCGTCCCGGTTGCCGCACCGGGGTCATCCGCGCAGGTCAGGGGCGATTGTCAGTGGTGTGCCCCACGATGGCCCCATACGGCGGTCGCTCTACCACACGACCGACCGCCACGCGACGACAGGAGGTTCGTCATGGCCAGTACCGCCGCGGCGCGCCGGCACCATGCCGCCGTCCCCGCCCCTTCGTTGACCGGCCCCGCGACCGACGTCCACCCCGTGCTGCGCCGCGCGGCCGCCCCGCCGGCCGCCCTCGATCTGCTCGCCCAGGCCCATCAGGGGCTGGAGGAGGCTGCCGGCCTCGAAACCCCCAACGAGGCGTACTCCACGGCCCATCTGGCCGCCCTGCGCACGGCCGCGGCCGTGCTCGCGGTGCGGGGACGGCCCGAGCCCTCGGCCCGCCGCCGCGCCCGTATCCGCAGCGCCTGGGAGGTGCTGCCGGAGGCCGCCCCCGAACTCACCGAATGGTGCGCGCTGTTCGCCTCCGGCGCCGACCGCCGGGCCCGTGCCGAGGCGGGCATACAGGGCGCGGCCACCCGGCGGGACGCCGATGACCTGCTACGTGACGCGGCCGTGTTCCTGCGGCTGGTCGAGCGGATGCTCCAGCTCCAGCCCGTGCTCCCCCAGCAGGCGCCACCGGGGAGGTGAGCGCCCGGCGGGGGCCGGGGGGAGTGGTTCCGGTCCGGCGGGTGAGATGTGCCCGGTGCCTGTGGGCGGCCCGGGGCCCCGGAGGCAATAGGCTGGGGCCGACGTCAGTAAGTCGTCGTCATCGCCCCCGGGCGGTGGCGGCACCGCGCCGAGGAGCCACCCGCCGTGTCAGACCCGCAGCGCCCCCGAGCGTCCCTCCGTACCGCCGTGGTGTGGGAGGTCCTGGAAGCGGCCCTGGACCGGCGGGCCAAGGCCACCGGCCGGGACGGGGCGCTGGATGTGCTGGACACCGGCGGCGGCAGCGGGAACTTCGCCGTTCCGGTCGCCCGCCTCGGCCACTGCGTCACGGTGGTAGACCCGAGCCCGAACGCGCTGTTCGCCCTGGAGCGGCGGGCCGCCGAGGCCGGGGTCGCCGAGCGGGTGCGCGGGGTGCAGGGCGATGCCCATGGACTGTTCGACGTGGTCGAGCGCGGCGGCTATGACGCGGTGCTGTGCCACGGCGTCCTGGAGTACGTGGACGACCCCGCCGAGGGCCTGCGGAACGCGGTGGCCGCGCTGCGCCCGGCCGGGACGCTGAGCGTCCTGGCCGCGGGGCTGGGCGGCGCCGTGCTGGCCCGTGCCCTCGCCGGGCACTTCACCGAGGCCAAGCAGGCGCTGACCGATCCTGAGGGCCGCTGGGGCACCGGAGACCCCATGCCGCGCCGCTTCACCGCCGAGCAGCTCACCGCGCTGGTGGCGGGGGCCGGGCTGGAGGTCGGCCCGGTGCACGGGGTGCGGGTCTTCGCCGATCTGGTGCCCGGAGTGCTGGTGGACACCGAGCCCGGGGCCCTGGACGCGCTGTTGCAGCTGGAGGCCGCCGCCGCCGAGCTGCCCGCCTTCCACTCCGTCGCGACCCAGCTCCATGTGCTCGCCGAGCGTGACTGACCCTCCCACCTGCACGGCCGCCGGAAGGACGGACCAGGTGGAGTAGGCCACAGGCCCCCCGACAGGCCTCTCGGCCCCGTATGATCGGGGTACACCGTCCGGCATGGTGAATCGGCGGGAGGGGAATGGACGTCTCAGCGTCAACTTTCGCTACGGATGGAACGGTGGGCGAATTGGCGCTGAGGGGCGGGTTTCACGGGGGCGATTCCCTGCCTATCCTGAAAGGGTCGCACCCGGTCGCCCCCCGCGACCGACGAGTAGGAGGACTCCGTGCCGCTCTCGGAGCACGAGCAGCGCATGCTCGAGCAAATGGAGCGAGCGCTGTACGCCGAAGATCCCAAGTTCGCGACAGCGCTTGAGGGAAGCGGCCTGCGCACGTACACCCGGCGACGGGTCTACCTGGCGGTCGCGGGTTTTCTGCTGGGCATCGCGCTCCTGATGGTCGGAGTGATCCTCCCGAAGACGTGGATCAGCGTGGTGGGATTCCTGATCATGCTGGGCTGTGCGGTGCTCGCGGTGACGGGCTGGCGCAAGGCGCCCAAGCCCGGTGAGGCACGGCGCCCCGGCGCGGCGGCCCCCCGCCGTCAGAGCCGTCAGCGTCGTTCGATGATGGACCGTATCGAGGAGCGGTGGCAGCGCCGCCGCGATGAACAGGGCCACTGAGCACCACCGAGCACCACTGAGACGCCGAGGGGCGACCACCATCCGGTGGTCGCCCCTCCTCCGTGCGCCCCGGCGCGCCGCCGCCTCCCCGGCCAGGGCGGCAGCCCTCCGGGCCACCGGTCCCCGAGCCGTGGAACTGCGCGGTTCGGCGACACGAGGCCCTGCCGCCCCCGCGCCCCGGGCGGTGGTGCCGGGCCGGTGCGGCCGCCCTGTTCGCGGGTACCGGCTCCCGCACCCCGCGGCTGTGCGGTACGGCGACACGGGCCCGCCGCCCGGAGCCCGGACGGCGGGCGGGCCGTCGCCGGGGCACGGGCCCGCGTGCTGCCGTTCCTGTCGTGGGTGTTCGCCGAGGCCCGGGCCGCGACGCTCCGCGTCGACCGGAGCTGGGTCGTCCGTCTCGCGTCCTGCCCGTGGCCAGAGCCCGGCTCCCCGCTGACGGGCACGCCCCGCATACGCGCTCGCCCCGCTCCGGGGCGGGGCCGGAGCGGGGCGAGCGGGGGCGGGTCAGCCTCGTTGGTTGCGGAGGCGGGTGGCCCAGCGGGGCCAGCTGGGGGTGGCCCAGCGGCTCACCAGCCTGGCGCGGCGGTCCGCGGCCGCCCAGACCAGCCGGGCGGCCGAGCGGGGCAGCAGCAGGGCACGCAGACGCTCCCAGCGGGTGGCGCCGGACCGGAGCCCGGCCAGCACCCGGCGGACGTCGTCCGCGACCCCCGCGACCGGGCGCGGACGCGGTGCGTAGAGCACCTGCTCCACCGCCGTGGCCACCCGGTGCGCCGCCTCGGCCGCCTCGCCCTCGAGACCGGTGATCCGCACGATGCGGGCCACCGCGTTCCGCGAGGTCTGGGAGTCGTCCGGCACCACGCCGAAGTCCCAGGCCGAATCGACCAGTTCACACCAGGCCGCGAGGGTGCGGTCAGCCGCGTCCTGGTCGGTGCGGCCGGCGGAGCCGCTCAGGCGGCGGGACCGGACCTGGCGCCGCCACACCATCGGCAGCAGGGGCACCACGAGCAGCAGCAGTGCCAGTGAGGCCCAGCCGGCGACCTTGGACGCGGACCAGCCGCCGCCCGAGGAACCGCTGTCCGGCTGCTGGGCCGCGGGGGCCTCGCAGCCGCCCTCCTTCTTCATCCGCGGGGGGCAGGTGTCGGCGGTGGTCGGCGCGGCCGAGGGCTCGGTGGAGGCGCTGGGCTCGTCCGAGGGCTCCTCGCTGGGCTCGTCGGTGGGCGTCTGCTCCATCGTGTAGTCGGGCTGGGTGCCACGGCTCGGGGTGGGCTCGAAACGGGTCCAGCCGACGCCCTCGAAGTACAGCTCGGGCCAGGCGTGCGCGTCCTTGAGCCCGACCGAGACCGAGCCGTCCGCCTGGGTGGTGCCGGGGGTGAAGCCCACGGCCACCCGGGCCGGGATGCCCAGCGTCCGGGCCATCGCCGCCATCGAGAAGGAGAAGTGGACGCAGAAGCCTTCCTTCTGCTTCAGGAAGCGGACGATGGCGGCCGAGCCGCTGCCGGACTGCACCTGGGTGTCGTAACGGAACCCGCCGTTCACCGCGAACCAGTCCTGGAGCTTGACCGCCTTCTGGTAGGTGTTGTCCGCGCCCTTGGTGACCTGGCGAGCCGTGCGCGAGACCACGGGCGGCAGCGACTCCGGCACCTCGGTGTACTCGCGGAGCAGCCGCTTGGGCGGCGCCGGGGCCCCGGCCAGCTGTTCGGCCGTGGGTTCCACCAGCAGGCTGCTGACCCGGTAGCGCGCGCCCCGGGTGGTCTGGCCGCGGTCGCCGACCAGCGTGCGGCCCTCCGGCTCATAGCGCCAGCGCCCGTCGATCTCCACCCGGGAGGCCGGGTAGGGGAGGGGCAGCCAGTTCTGCGCGTACCAGTCCGCGGCCGTGATGGTGGTGTCGATGGAGGAGACCCGCACCGAGGGGCCCAGCCCGATCGGCGCGGGGATCTGGTCCGGCACGTCCGTGACATGACGCTCCGAGGACTTCCACGAGGTGCCGTCGAACTTGTCCAGCGCGACGATCCGCAGATAGAGGTCCTGGGTGGTCTGGGAGGAGGTGCGGTACCGCAGCACCTCCTTGTTCTCCGGCTGGTTCAGGCTGTCCTGGAGCGACACCAGCGGATTCACCGCGGAGATCGTGCCGCCGCTGCTGCCCGCGCCGCTGCCGCCGTTCTTCTGGTCCAGCAGCCCGCCGTCCAGGGAGGGCAGTGCCGCGGGCACCGCCAGCGCGATGCCCAGGGCCAGCACACCGATCCGGCGGCCGTTGCGCACCGCGGCGAGCGTCTGGCCGCCACCGGCCCCGGCCAGCCCCGAGGGTGGCGCGCCGCCGGGATGGCGGGCGCCGCCGCTGAACACCCGGCCCCACTGGGACAGCCGGTCCCGGCCCTCGGCCAGCAGCAGCACCAGATATCCGGCCGCGGCCACCAGGAACCACAGCCAGTCGCCGCTGTCGTCGGACAGCCCGGCGGCCACCGAGTACAGCGCCAGCAGCGGCAGCCCGGCCGGGGCCGCGCTGCGGTAGGTGACGGCCAGGGCGTCCACCACCAGGCCGATCACCAGCACGCCGCCGACCAGCAGCAGCCGGATGCCGTCGGTGAGCGGCGCCGGGATGGCGTACCGCCCGACGTCGTCCGCACCCGCGCGCAGCAGCAGGGTGAACTCGTGCAGGGCCTGCGGACTCGGCAGCAGTCCGCCGAGCGCCTGACCCCGCGCGAAGACCAGGGTGAGCAGCACCAGCGAGGTCAGGGCCTGGGCCACCAGGGTCAGCGGGCGGGCCAGCGGCACCCGGCGGGCGGCCACGCCCACCGCGCTCTGGACCGTCAGCAGCAGCACCGCCTGCACCAGCCAGCCGGACGCGTCCACCAGCGGCAGCAGCGCACAGCCGGCCGCCACCGTGGCGAGGGTCGCGCATATCGCGAGCCGAACACTTCCGCTCATCCCGCGCCCCCCTCCGTCACCCGCGCCGCGCCTGCGTCACTCATGACCAGCTCCCTGTCATCCCGCCGACCACCGGCGGCCCTGCGTCGGTGGTCGCCGCGCCCATGGTGTCCGCATGCCGCCACAGCTGCGGCAGTGAGGCGCCGGGGCCCACCGGAAGCGCCGTCCAGCCCGCCTCCCGCAGCCGCCGCAGCCGATCCTCCAGCAGATGCTGCCCCGCGCCCGGCACGCCGCGCGCCCACGCCGCGCCGTCCAGGACGAAGGCCACCGCGGCGGTGGTGCGCTGCCGCATCCGGGCGGCCAGCGCCGCCTGCTCCTCGTCCAGATCGCCGAAGAAGGCCACCAACAGCCCTTCACCGCCGCCGCGCAGCACGTCATACGCGGCGGAGAGCCCGGCGCCGTCCGAATGGTCCACCACCGCGAGGGTGTCCAGCATCAGCCCGGCCGTCTCCGCCGAGTCATGGGTGGAACCGGTGAAACCGCCCCCGCCGTCGGGACCGGGCACCGAGCTCCCGGTGTCGGTCAGCAGCCGCACCGCATAGCCGCGCTCCAGCAGGTGGACCGCGGCCGAGGCTGCGCCGGAGACCGCCCATTCGAAGCCCGAATCCGGTCCCGAGCCCTGATGGGCCGTGTACCGGGTGTCCAGCAGCACGGTGCAGTGGGCGCGCCGCGGCTGCTCCTCCCGGCGGACCATCAGCTCGCCGTAGCGCGCGGTGGAACGCCAGTGGACCCGGCGCAGATCGTCGCCGTGCCGGTAGCCGCGCGGGATCACGTCGTCCTCACCGGCCAGCGCCAGCGAGCGGTGGCGACCGTCCCCGTATCCCGCGGCCTCGCCCGTCAGCCGCACCGCGGGCAGCGGCTCGACCCGCGGCACCACCGTGAGCGTGTCGTAGGCGCTGAACGCGCGGGTCAGCTCGCACATCCCGAACGGGTCGTTCAGCCGGAGCTGGAGCGGGCCCAGCGGATAGCGGCCGCGCAGATCCGAACGGACCCGGTAGGACACCTCACGGCGGCCGCCCGGCTCGACCCGGTCCAGTACGAAGCGGGGGCGCGGCCCCAGCACATACGGAACGCGGTCCTGGAGCATCAGCAGCCCGGTGGGCAGCCGAGAGACATTGTCGATCCGCAGATGCACCCGGGCCTCGGAGCCCGCCGGGACCCGGGCGGGCGACAGCCGTCTGCTGCCCGCCACCCGGTACCGGGTGCGGTAGACCACGGCCACGCACACCAGCGGCAGTGCGGCGAGCAGCAGCCCCACCCGCAGCAGATCCGCCTGGCCCAGCACATAGCTGCACACCGCGGCGGCGATTCCGGCGGCGAGGAAGGACCGGCCACGGGTCGTCAGCCCGGCGAGCGCGGTCCGCAGCGCTCCCTTCTCCTCCTCATCGGAGCCATCGGGGTCCGCGTCCATCCCCCCTGCCGTCATCACAGCCTCCGCGCGCCCGGGTGCTGCTGGCCGTAACCGGTCGGCGGCACGGGCGGCACCGGCGGCATGGGGCCGGAGGAGGGCGGTACGGGGCCCGACTGCGGCACGGCGCCCACGCCGCGCGGGGCGGCCGTGGGCACCGCGGTGCGCTGCACGATCTCGGCGACCACCTGCTCGGAGGTGCGGCGGTTCAGCTGGGCCTGTGCGGTGGGCAGCAGCCGGTGCGCCAGCACCGGCACCGACAGGGCCTGGACATCGTCCGGCAGCGCGTAGTCCCGCCCGGCCAGCGCGGCCGCCGCCTTGGCGGCCCGCAGCAGGTGCAGGGTGGCACGGGGCGAGGCGCCCAGCCGCAGATCGGGGTGGTTGCGGGTGCTGGACACCAGGTCCACCGCATACCGCCGGACGGGCTCGGCCACGTGCACCGAGCGCACCGCCTCGACCAGCTTGACGATGTCATGGGCGTGGGCGGCCGGCTGGAGGTCGTCCAGCGGGGAGACACCGCCGTGGATGTCCAGCATCTCCAGCTCGGCCTGCGGGCTGGGGTAGCCGATGGACACCCGCGCCATGAAACGGTCCCGCTGCGCCTCGGGCAGCGGATAGGTGCCCTCCATCTCGACCGGGTTCTGCGTGGCCACCACCATGAAGGGGCTGGGCAGCTGGTAGCTCTCGCCGTCGATGGTGACCTGGCGCTCCTCCATGGACTCCAGCAGTGCCGACTGGGTCTTCGGGGAGGCGCGGTTGATCTCGTCACCGATCACGATCTGAGCGAAGATCGCGCCAGGTTTGAACTCGAATTCCTTGCGCTGCTGATCGAAGATGCTCACCCCGGTGATGTCCGAGGGCAGCAGATCCGGCGTGAACTGGATTCTGCGCACCGTGCAGTCGATCGACCGCGCCAGTGCCTTGGCGAGCATGGTCTTGCCCACGCCCGGGACATCCTCGATCAGCAGATGTCCCTCGGCGAGCAGCACGGTCAGCGAAAGCCGCACGACCTCGGGCTTGCCCTCGATCACACCCTCCACCGACTGGCGGACACGATCCGCTGTCGTGGTCAGATCGCTGAGGCTCGCTCGCTCGTCATAGGTCGTCACCCGGCCCTCCTCGGCCCGTTCTCAGGGCCGTTGCCCTCGGGAACGGACCGGCCCACCGCATACGCTGGCATCGATCCCCCCGCAGGGTGCGGGGGGCGATGTCACATACGCATTCTTGCGGTCTTCGCGGCCTCGCGTCACTCGGCTGTGGATAACCGGGGGTTATTTGTCACCTCTGCACGAGTTCGGGGGGTAAATCCCTCTCAGCCGCGTGGCTCGATCTCGCGCAGCAGACCCGTCTTGACGTCGAACACGAAGCCGCGGATGTCGTCCGTGTGGAGCAGGAACGGGGAGGTGCGCACCCGCTGCATCGACTGGCGTACATCGCCGTCGAGGTCCTTGAACGCCTCGACCGCCCAGGACGGCCGCTGGCCCACCTCGTTCTCCAGGTCGTGCCGGAAGTCCTCGGTCAGGTTCAGCAGACCGCAGCCGGTGTGGTGGATGAGCACCACGCTGCGGGTACCCAGTGCGCGCTGGCTGATGGTCAGGGAGCGGATGACGTCGTCGGTCACCACGCCGCCCGCGTTCCGGATGGTGTGGCAGTCGCCCAGCTCCAGGCCGAGCGCCTCGTGCAGATCGAGTCGTGCGTCCATACAGGCGACCACGGCGACGCGCTGCACGGGGCGGGCGTCCATGCCGGGGTCCTTGAACGTGTCGGCGTACCGCCGATTGGCTTCGACAAGGCGGTCGGTGACCGTACCTCCTGAGTGGGCGTCGCGGTCGGCGGATTCCTGAGGCTGCGGCGCTGCTATCGACATGGCCACGACGGTAGTCCCACCAGGGGACTTTGTCCTTTCTTTAGGCTGCGCAAACGAGGGCATCAGGTGCGCCGAAGGGGTGATTGTGATGCGATCCACACCCCCGCGCCCCCGCCGGGCGCGCCCCTGCGGACGGCGTGTGCGCCGGTGGCGGAACGCGCGAACCGGTTGGTTGACCGAAGGGACGAGTGGACTAAAGTGGCGCGAAGTGGGAGGCGTGACGCTCCCCTTGGATTCCGGATTTTCGCGTGAGCGCGGTGCGTACGTACCCCTCGGCCTCCTCCCGCTCCGGTCGCCTGACGTCACTTCCCCGGCGCCAGTAGGCCGCTTCCCCTTCAGAGCGGGCGGGGACCCGGAGGTGCGTACCCTCCTCGCCCGACCCTCAGAAGGGCGCACGAGCAGCGCAATGAGCAGTAACGCTCTCCATGTTCCCGTCATGCTCCAGCGCTGTCTGGACATGCTGGCCCCCGCTCTCGCCCAGCCCGGTGCGGTCGTGGTCGACTGCACCCTCGGGCTCGGCGGCCACAGCGAGGCGCTGCTGAGTAGCTTCCCGGCGGCCCGCCTCATCGCCCTCGACCGCGATCCGGCAGCCCTCCGGCTCGCCGGTGAGCGGCTGGCTCCCTACGGCGACCGGGCGACGCTCGTCCATGCCGTCTACGACGAACTGCCCGAGGTGCTGGAGCGCCTCGGCGTACCGCGCGTCCAGGGAGTCCTCTTCGACCTCGGAGTGTCGTCCATGCAGCTGGACGAGGCCGGGCGCGGCTTCGCCTACGCGCAGGACGCCCCGCTGGACATGCGGATGGACCAGACGACCGGGGTCAGCGCCGCCGAGGTGCTCAACACCTATCCACCGGGCGACCTGGTGCGGATCCTGCGCAGCTACGGCGAGGAGAAGTTCGCCAAGAAGATCGTGGACGCCGTGGTGCGCGAGCGCGCGAAGGAGCCGTTCAGCAACAGCGCCCGGCTCGTGGAGCTGATCCGCGACGCGCTGCCGCAGGCCGCCAAGCGGACCGGCGGCAATCCGGCCAAGCGCACCTTCCAGGCGCTGCGCATCGAGGTCAATGGTGAGCTGGCGATCCTGGAGCGGGCCGTCCCGGCGGCCGTCGGGACGCTCGCGGTCGGCGGCCGGATCGCCGTGCTGTCGTACCACTCACTCGAGGATCGTCTGGTCAAGCAGGTGTTCGCGGCGGGTGCGACCAACACCGCCCCGCCGGGCCTCCCGGTCGTCCCCGAGCGCTACCAGCCGCGGCTGAAGCTGCTCACCCGCGGTGCGGAGCTGCCGACCGAGGAGGAGATCGCGGAGAACCGCCGCGCGGCCCCGGCCCGTCTGCGCGGCGCGGAGCGCATCCGCGAGGAGGCCCTGTGAGCGACGCGGCCGTGAGCGGCGGCCGGACGGGGCGGGACGGCGAGGGGGAGAGGCCATGAGCGCAGCCGGGTCCGGGGCGGCGTCCAAGGGGCGGCCGGCGCCGGGAGCCACGACGGCGCGGCGCACCCCCTTCGTGCTGCTCGTCGTCGTCCTGCTCGGCTCCGGCCTGATCGGCCTGCTGGTGCTCAACTCCTCGCTCAACCAGGGCTCGTTCGAGCTCAGCCGGCTGGAGAAGCAGACCGACGAGCTGACCGACGACCGGCAGGCGCTCGAACAGGAAGTGGACCGGCTCTCCGCCCCCGGCGCCCTGGAGCGGCGCGCCCGTGAGCTGGGCATGGTGCCCGGCGGCAGTCCGGCGTTCCTCAAGCCGGACGGCACCGTCAGCGGGGTGCCCGCCCCCGCCACCGCGCAGCCCACCACCCTCGGCACCACCGGCATCTGGGTGCCGCCCGCGCTGGACCCGACCCCGGCGGCGCCGCTGATCCCGACGCCGGCCACGCCGGCCACGCCGACCACCCCGGCCACTCCGTCCCCCACGGCCGCCGTCTCAGCGAACTCCATCCCGGCTCCCCAGTAGGTGACACGGTGACGCGATCCCCTGTCCGCGCCCGGCCCCGCCCGTCCGCGCACCGCTCCCGGCCCGTGGCGGCGAGCTGCCCCGCGGCGAGCTGCCCCCGCCCCGCGGAGCCGACGAGGGCGGTCGCCGTATGACCCCGCCCCAGGAACCGCGCCGCCGCCGGGTGCCCGGCCCGGCGGATCCGCGTGCCGAGCGCCGCCCGCGCCAGGGGACGCCCCGGCGTCCCGGCGACCGTCCGGGATCCTCCGGCCGCCGTCCCGGGCAGCGCCCCCGCCCCGGGACGTCGCGGCAGCTGCGGCTCGGCAGCCCGCGACCCCGGCTGCGGCTGATCAGCCTCGGCCTCACCCTGGTGATGCTGGTCTTCGTCGTACGGCTGCTCCAGGTGCAGGCCGTGGACGCCGACGCGTACGCGGCCAAGGCCAATGTGAACCGCTACATCCCGGTGAAGCTGGCCGCCGAGCGCGGCTCCCTCATCGACCGGGACGGTGTCGAGCTGGCCACCACGGTGGACGCGTACGACATCACCGCCGCGCCCGACCTGCTGACGCCCAAGACGGCCAAGAGGGACGACGCGCCCCGGCAGGCGGCCTCCCTGCTCGCGCCGATCCTCGGCAAGGACCGGGCGGACCTGGAGAAGAAGCTCACCGACAACCCGAAGTCGAAGTACGTGGTCCTGGCCCGGCAGCAGTCTCCGCAGGTCTGGAAGCAGATCAAGGACCTGAAGAACGCCCTGGACGAGGCGGCCGAGAAGGGCAAGGGCACCAATGTGCTGGCCGGGGTCAACCGTGAGGCCCACAGCAAGCGGATCTATCCCAACGGGGACCTCGCCGCCGGACTGCTGGGCTTCGTGGGAGCCGACGGCCGGGGCTCCGCGGGCCTGGAGCAGCAGCTGAACAAGAAGCTGGCGGGCCAGGACGGCAAGCGCGTCTACGCCCAGTCCGGCGGCCACCAGGTGCCCACCGGTGACGTCGAGGAGCAGCCCGCGGTCCCCGGCAACGACGTGGAGCTGACCATCGACCGGGACATCCAGTGGGCGGCCCAGAGCGCCATCGCCTCCCAGGTGTCCAAGTCCGGGGCCGACCGCGGCTACGTCATCGTCCAGGACACCCGCTCCGGCGAGATCCTGGCGATGGCCAACGCCCCCGGGTTCGACCCCAACGACCTCTCCCGGCAGAAGGCGGACGCGCTGGGCAACGCGGCCGTCTCGGACGCCTACGAGCCCGGCAGCGTCAGCAAGCTGATGTCCATGGCCGCGGTCCTGGAGGAGGGCGCGGCGCGCTGGGACACCCATGTGGAGGTCCCCAACCGGCTGCCGCGCGCCGACCGGGCCTTCGCCGACGACATCGACCACCCCACCTGGTACCTGACGCTCAACGGCGTGCTCGCCAAGTCCAGCAACATCGGCACCATCCTGGCCACCGAGCAGCTCGCCAAGACCCCGCGGCAGAAGAACCGGATCCTCTACTCGTACCTGCGGAAGTTCGGCATCGGGCAGCCCACCGGGCTCGGCCTCCCCGGTGAGACCCGGGGCATCCTGGCGGCACCGGAGAAGTGGAGCGCCTCGCAGCAGTACACGATCCCGTTCGGCCAGGGGCTCTCGCTCAACGCCGTCCAGGCCGCCTCGGTGTACTCCACCATCGCCAACGGCGGCCAGCGGATCGCCCCCACCCTGGTCCGCGGCTCCAAGGGCCCCGGCGGCGACTACACCGCGGCGCCCAAGCCGGAGAAGACCCGGGTGGTGAGCAAGAAGACCGCCAGGACGCTGTCCGAGATGCTGGAATCGGTCGTCGACGACGAACAGGGCACCGGCACCAGGGCCAAGATCCCCGGCTACCGGGTGGCGGGCAAGACCGGCACCTCCAACCGCGTGGATCCCGAGACCGGACGCTACCGCGGCTACACCGCCTCGTTCGCCGGATTCGCCCCCGCGGACAAACCACGGCTGACCGTCTACTGCGCCGTGCAGAACCCGACCAGGGGGAGCTACTTCGGCGGCCAGGTCTGCGGACCGATCTACAAGAAGGTGATGGAGTTCGGGCTCAAGAGCCTCCAGGTCGCACCCTCCGGCACCAAGGCCGAGCGGCTCCCCGTGAGCTACGGCCCGGGTCAGTGAGCGGACCCAGTCGTGACGACGATCACGCCGGACCACGGGAACCGCGGGCCGGTACCGCCTGGGTTCGCCCTCTCATTTCGCGGGGGACCGGGTGTCCCGGGTACGCTCACCGCCGTGCCCCACGCTGATCAGTCGCAAACCCCTCAGAAGGACGTTTCTGTGGAATATCCAGGAGCGCCGCGCCCCTTCCAGGTCCGCCCGGTCCCACTGGCGGAACTCGCGGATCAGCTGGGCGTCGATGTGCCCGAAGCGCCGGCCGAGGCCGCGGTCACCGGAATCACCCATGACTCGCGCGCCGTACGCCCCGGCGATGTGTACGCCGCCCTGTCCGGCGCCCGGCTGCACGGCGCGGACTTCGCCGCCCAGGCCGCCGACCTCGGCGCGGCCGCTGTGCTGACCGACCCGGCGGGCGCCGAGCGCGCGGCCGCCACCGGTCTGCCGGTGCTGGTGGTGGACAACCCGCGCGGCCGGATGGGCGCGCTGGCCGCCACGATCTACGACGAGCCGGGCCGTGCCCTGTTGCAGCTGGGCATCACCGGCACCTCCGGCAAGACCACCACCGCGTACCTCATCGAGGGCGGTCTGCGGGCTGCCGCGAAGGACAAGGGCGGTCTCACCGGTCTCATCGGCACCGTCGAGACCCGGATCGGCGACGAGCGGATCAAATCCGAGCGCACCACCCCGGAGGCCACCGACCTCCAGGCGCTGTTCGCCGTGATGCGCGAACGGGACGTCCGTTCGGTCGTCATGGAGGTTTCCAGCCACGCCCTCGTCCTCGGCCGGGTCGACGGCTGTGTCTTCGACGTCGCCGTCTTCAACAACCTCAGCCCGGAGCACATGGAGTTCCACTCCGGGATGGAGGACTACTTCCAGGCCAAGGCGCAGCTGTTCACCAAGGCCCGCAGCCGGGCCGCGGTGATCAACTACGACGACGAGTACGGCAAGCGGCTGGTGGAGCAGGCCGAGGTGCCGGTCACCACCTTCTCCGCCGAGGGCCACCCCGACGCCGACTGGCGCGCCGACGGCGTCGAGGTCGGCCCGCTCGGCTCGACCTTCACCGTCCTGGGCCCGAACGGTGAGACGGTGCGGGCCGCGGCCCCCCTGCCCGGCCCCTTCAACGTGGCCAACGCGCTCGCCGCCGTCGTCGCCCTCGTGGTCGCCGGGGTGGACCCGCAGACGGCCGCCGACGGCGTGGCCGCCGTCCCCGGGGTGCCGGGGCGGCTGGAGCGGGTGGACGCGGGCCAGCCGTACCTCGCCGTGGTCGACTACGCCCACAAGACCGACGCCGTGGAGTCGGTGCTGCGCGCCCTGCGCAGGGTCACCGACGGCAAGCTGCACGCCGTCCTCGGCTGCGGCGGCGACCGTGACCGGCTCAAGCGCGGCCCCATGGGCGCCGCGGTGGCGCGGTACTCCGACACCGCCGTGCTGACCTCCGACAACCCCCGCTCCGAGGACCCCCTCGCGATCCTCGCCGCCATGCTCGCGGGCGCCGCCGAGGTGCCCGCGCACGAGCGCGGTGAGGTACTCGTCGAGGAGGACCGGGCGAACGCCATCGCCGCCGCCGTGGCCCGCGCCGAGCCCGGTGACACCGTCATCGTCGCGGGCAAGGGCCATGAACTCGGCCAGGACATCGCCGGAGTGGTCCGCGCCTTCGACGACCGCCAGGTTCTCCGCGAGGCCATCGAGCTGAGCGAGCGGACCAGGCAGCGTGACTCCGTCAGCCCCGCGGCGGACGGACAGCACCGGGACACTCCTCACGACAACCAGGGATGACAGACCGCCATGCGCGCACCAGCACCCTCCAGGCAGCTCTCCCGCACGGCCGGCGGTGATCAGTGATCGCACTGTCCCTCACCGAGATCGCCGGCCTCGTCGGCGGGCAGCCGCACGACATACCGGACCCTGATCTGAAGGTCACCGGCCCGGTCGTGATCGACTCCCGCGAGGTGCGGTCCGGCAGCCTGTTCGCCGCACTCGCCGGAGAGCGCGTGGACGGCCATGACTTCGCGCCCGGCGCGATCGAGGCGGGCGCGGTGGCGGTCCTGGCCACCCGCCCGGTCTCCACGCCGGACACCCCGGTCCCCACGATCGTCGTACCCGATGTCATCGCCGCCCTGGGGGCGCTGGCGCGTGCCGTCGTAGGGCGGCTGGGCACCTCCGTGGTGGCGCTCACCGGCTCCGCGGGCAAGACCAGCACCAAGGACCTCATCGCGCAGATCCTCCAGCGCCACGGTCCGACCGTGTGGACGCCGGGCTCGCTCAACAACGAGATCGGGCTGCCGCTGACCGCGCTGACCGCCGATGAGACCACCCAGCACCTGGTGCTGGAGATGGGCGCCCGCGGCAAGGGCCACATCCGGTACCTGACGGACCTCACCCCGCCCCGGATCGGCCTCGTCCTCAACGTCGGCAGCGCCCACATCGGGGAGTTCGGCGGCCGGGAGGCCATCGCCGAGGCCAAGGGCGAGCTGGTGGAGGCGCTGCCGTCCGCCGAGGACGGCGGGATCGCGGTGCTCAACGCCGACGATCCCCTGGTGCGCGCCATGGCGTCACGCACCTCGGCCCGCACCGTGCTGTTCGGGGAGAGCGAGGGCGCCGACGTACGCGCGGCAAATGTCCGGCTCGCCGACGGCGGGCGGCCCGCCTTCACGCTTCTCACCCCTACCGGGTGCAGCGAAGTGACCATGCGCCTGTACGGTGAGCACCACGTGTCGAACGCGCTCGCCGCGGCCGCCGTCGCCCATGAGTTGGGCATGTCCGTGGACGAGATCGCCGTGGCGCTCTCCGAGGCGGATCAGCTCTCCCGCTGGCGGATGGAGGTCACCGAGCGCTCGGACGGCGTGACGGTCGTCAACGACGCCTACAACGCGAACCCCGAGTCCATGAGAGCCGCGCTGCGGGCGCTGGTCGCCATGGGCGCCGCTACACCGGGGCGTCGTACGTGGGCGGTGCTGGGCCGGATGGCCGAGCTGGGCGAGGAGTCGCTCGCCGAGCACGACGCGGTCGGGCGGCTGGCCGTCCGGCTCAACGTCAGCAAGCTCGTGGCGGTCGGCGGCCAGGAGGCCGCCTGGCTGGACATGGGCGCCAAGAACGAGGGTTCGTGGGGTGAGGAGTCGGTGCACGTGTCCGACGTGCGGGCAGCGGTCGATCTGCTGCGCAGCGAGCTGCGACCGGGGGACGTCGTGTTGGTGAAGGCGTCCAGGTCGGTCGGCCTGGAGAAGCTCGCGCAGGCGCTGCTCGAGGGTGAGGTCACCGGCCGATGAGCATGGGGCAGACGCTCTTGGCCGGAGCCGTCGCTGTAGGCCAGGGAGAAGAGCACGTACCCGCCATGAGGCAGATCCTCTACGCCGGAGCCATCGGGCTCTTCCTGACGCTGATCGGCACACCGCTGCTGATCAAGCTGCTGGCCCGCAAGGGCTACGGCCAGTACATCCGGGACGACGGCCCGCGGACGCACGGCTCCAAGCGCGGCACCCCCACCATGGGTGGTATCGCCTTCATCCTGGCCACGCTGATCGCTTACGCCGTGACCAAGGTGATCACCGGCAGCCAGCCCACCTTCTCGGGTGTGCTGGTGCTCTTCCTGTTCGCGGGCATGGGCCTGGTCGGCTTCCTGGACGACTACATCAAGATCGTCAAGCAGCGGAGCCTGGGTCTGCGGGCCAAGGCGAAGATGGCCGGACAGCTGATCGTCGGCATCGCCTTCGCGATCCTCTCGCTGAACTTCGCGGACGCGCGCGGCCAGACCCCGGCCTCCGACCGGCTCTCCTTCGTCCAGGACTTCGGCTGGTCCTTCGGCCCGGTGATCTTCGCGATCTGGGCGCTGTTCATGATCCTCGCGATGTCGAACGGTGTGAACCTCACCGACGGTCTGGACGGTCTGGCCACCGGTGCCTCGGTGATGGTCTTCGGCGCCTACACCTTCATCGGCGTCTGGCAGTACCAGGAGTCCTGCGCCAACTCCGAGACGCTGATCAACGCCTCGTCCTGTTTCGAGGTCCGTGATCCGCTCGACCTCGCGGTCGTGGCCTCGGCCCTGATGGGTGCCTGTTTCGGCTTCCTGTGGTGGAACACCTCACCCGCGAAGATCTTCATGGGGGACACCGGTTCGCTCGCCCTCGGCGGCGCGCTGGCGGGTCTGGCCATCTGCTCCCGCACGGAGCTGCTGATGGCCATCCTGGGCGGTCTGTTCGTCCTGATCACCCTGTCCGTGGTCATCCAGGTGGGCTCCTTCCGGCTCACCGGGCGCCGGGTCTTCCGGATGGCACCGCTCCAGCACCACTTCGAACTCAAGGGGTGGAGCGAAGTCCTCGTGGTGGTCCGGTTCTGGATCATCCAGGGCATGTGCGTGATCGTCGGACTCGGCCTCTTCTACGCGGGCTGGCGGGCCCAGTGACATCCCCCGCCACCGGACCCGATGTGACCGACCTCGCCGGGCGGCGGGTCACCGTCGCCGGGCTCGGCGTCTCCGGGGTCCCCGCGGCGCGTGCGCTGCGGGGCCTCGGGGCCACCGTCACCGTCGTCAACGGCAGCGACGGCGAACCCCAGCGCGCCCAGGCGGCCGAGCTGGAGCCGCTGGGCATCACCGTCCGGCTCGGCGACGGGGACACGCTGCCCGAGGGCACCGAGCTGATCGTCACCACCCCCGGCTGGAAGCCCACCAGCCCGCTCTTCCTGGCCGCCGAGAAGGCGGGCGTCCCGGTGTGGGGCGATGTGGAGCTGGCCTGGCGGCTGCGTGGCCCGGACTCCGCGCCCTGGCTGGCGGTCACCGGCACCAACGGCAAGACGACCACCGTGCGGATGCTCGCGTGCATCCTGGAGGCCGCCGGACTGCGCACCGCGGCCGTCGGCAACATCGGCGTCTCGCTGCTGGACATCGTGCTGGGCGACGAGCCGTACGACGTCCTGGCCGTCGAGCTGTCCAGCTACCAGCTGCACTGGGCGCCCTCGCTGCGCGCCCACTCCGGCGCGGTGCTCAACCTCGCCCCCGACCACCTCGACTGGCACGGCTCCATGGCGGCCTACGCGGCCGACAAGGGCCGGATCTACGAGGGCAACCAGGTGGCGTGCGTCTACAACACCGCCGATCCGGCCACCGAGGACCTGGTGCGCGCGGCCGATGTCGAGGAGGGCTGCCGGGCGATCGGCTTCACCCTCGGCACCCCCGGCCCCTCCCAGCTCGGCGTCGTCGAGAACATCCTGGTGGACCGCGCTTTCGTGGCCAACCGCCAGAAGCAGGCGCAGGAGCTGGCCGAGGTCTCCGATGTGAACCCCCCGGCGCCCCACAACATCGCCAACGCGCTCGCCGCGGCGGCCCTGGCCCGCGCCTACGGGGTGCCGCCCACGGCCGTACGGGACGGCTTGCGCGCCTTCCGCCCGGATCCGCACCGGGTGGAGCACGTGGCGGACGTCGGCGGGGTCGCCTACGTCGACGACTCCAAGGCCACCAACACCCACGCCGCCGAGGCGTCGTTGGGCGCCTACGAGCACATCGTGTGGATCGCGGGCGGCCTGGCCAAGGGCGCCACCTTCGACGAGCTCGTGACGACGGCGGCCGGGCGGCTGCGCGGGGTGGTGCTGATCGGCGCCGACCGCGCGCTGATCCGCGAAGCGCTCGCGCGACACGCAGCGGATGTCCCGGTCGTGGACCTCGAGCGGACCGACACTGGGGCGATGGCGGCGGCCGTGCGCGAAGCGGCCCGGCTCGCCCGGCCGGGCGATACCGTCCTGATGGCACCCGCCTGCGCCTCGATGGACATGTTCGTCAACTACAACAAGCGGGGCGAAGCCTTCGCCGCGGCGGTCCGCGACCTGGCCTCCGGCCCGGCCCCGGACGACCGGTAGCCCGCCGGTCCCCGCGCACGGGCCGCTCGCGCGGGGAATCCGGAGGGGATACGAGATGACGCCTGACCAGCCCGCTGCCCCGCGGTCCCGGCCGAGTGCCCCCGGCACGGGCCGCCCCGTGCCCCGCGCGGGCGCGGCGCCGCGCGTGCGGGCGGCCGTGCGCGCCGGAGGGCGGGCGGCGGTTCTCGCGCGCCCGCGCGGCGGCGGTGCGAAGCCGCCCCGCCGCCCCGGCCGCTCCTCGGTACTGGAGTCGCTGGGCCGTGCGCAGGCGCGCGCCCGGCGGGCCTGGGACCGGCCGCTCACCGCGTACTACCTGGTCCTCGGCGGTGCGCTGCTGATCACGGTGCTGGGTCTGGTGATGGTCTACTCGGCCTCGCAGATCAAGGCGCTGCAGTCCGGTCTGGCCCCGTCGTACTTCTTCCGCAAACAGCTCTTCGCGGCGGCGCTGGGCGGTTCGCTGATGCTGCTCGCGGTGCGGATGCCCATCAAGCTGCACCGCGCCTTCGCCTATCCGCTGCTGGCGGTCTCGGTCTTCCTGATGTGCCTGGTCCAGGTGCCCGGGATGGGCATCTCGGTCAACGGCAACCGCAACTGGATCTCCTTCGGCGGCCCGTTCCTCCTCCAGCCCAGCGAGTTCGGCAAACTGGCGCTGGTGCTGTGGGGGGCGGACCTGCTGGCCCGGAAACAGGACAAGCGGTTGCTGGCCCAGTGGAAGCATCTGCTGGTGCCGCTGGTGCCCGCCACGGCGATGCTGCTCGGCCTGATCATGCTGGGCGGTGACATGGGCACCGCGATCATCCTCACCGCGATCCTGTTCGGTCTGCTCTGGCTGGCCGGCGCCCCCACCCGGATGTTCGTGGGGGTGCTGGCGTTCGCCGGGGCGATCGGCGTGCTGCTCATCAAGACCAGCGCCAACCGGATGTCCCGGCTCGCCTGCATCGGTGCCACCGAGCCCGGAGACCATGATCAGTGCTGGCAGGCGGTGCACGGGATCTACGCTCTCGCCAACGGCGGCTGGTTCGGCTCCGGACTCGGTGCATCCATGGAGAAATGGGGCGAACTACCTGAACCGCATACCGACTTCATCTTCGCGATTACCGGGGAGGAACTCGGCCTGGCGGGGACGCTGTCGGTCCTCGTCCTCTTCGCGGCTCTAGGCTATGCGGGTATCCGCGTGGCCGGACGCACGGAGGACCCCTTCGTGAGGTACGCCGCGGGAGGTGTGACCACCTGGATCACGGCCCAGGCCGTGATCAACATCGGTGCGGTGCTCGGTCTGCTGCCGATCGCCGGTGTTCCGCTCCCGCTGTTCTCCTACGGAGGGTCCGCCCTGCTGCCGACCATGTTCGCCGTCGGCCTGTTGATCGCCTTCGCACGGGCAGAGCCCGCCGCGCGGGCGGCACTGGCCATGCGGCAGCCTGCTTTGCGGAAGAAGCTGGCTCGGGTGAGACGGAAGACGATGAGACGGCCCGTCAAGAAGCGGCCGTCCGGAGAGCGGTGAATTTCGGTGCATGTCGTACTCGCCGGTGGGGGGACCGCCGGCCACATCGAGCCCGCGCTCGCCCTCGCGGACGCCCTGCGCAGGCAGGACCCGACCGTGGGGATCACGGCGCTCGGCACGGAGCGGGGTCTCGAGACCCGGCTCGTGCCCGAGCGCGGCTATGAACTCGGGCTGATCCCGGCCGTGCCGCTGCCGCGCAAGCCCACCCCCGAGCTGATCACCGTCCCCGGACGGCTGCGCGGCACCATCAAGGCCGCCGAGCAGATCCTGGAGCGCACCAAGGCCGACTGCGTGGTCGGCTTCGGCGGCTATGTGGCGCTGCCCGGCTATCTGGCCGCCAAGCGCCTCGGGGTGCCGATCGTGGTCCACGAGGCCAACGCCCGGCCCGGCCTCGCCAACAAGATCGGCTCCCGCTACGCCAAGTACGTCGCGGTCTCCACCCCGGACAGCAAGCTCCGCAACGCCCACTACGTGGGCATCCCGCTGCGCCGCTCGATCGCCACCCTGGACCGGGCCGCCGTCCGGCCCGAGGCGCGCGCGGCCTTCGGTCTCGACCCCAACCTGCCGACCCTGCTGGTCTCCGGCGGTTCGCAGGGTGCCCGCCGGCTCAACGAGGTGGTCCAGGCGGTCGCCCCGTTCCTCCAGCGCGCCGGGATCCAGGTGCTGCACGCGGTCGGCCCGAAGAATGAAATGCCGCATGTGGACAACATGCCGGGAATGCCGCCTTACATCCCGGTACCGTACGTGGACCGGATGGACCTCGCGTACGCCGCGGCCGACATGATGCTCTGCCGCGCGGGCGCGATGACCGTCGCCGAGCTGTCCGCCGTCGGGCTCCCGGCCGCCTATGTGCCCCTGCCCATCGGCAACGGCGAACAGCGGCTCAACGCCCAGCCGGTGGTCAAGGCGGGCGGCGGACTGCTGGTCGACGACGCCGAGCTGACGCCCGAGTGGGTGCAGAGCCATGTGCTCCCGGTGCTCGGCGACCCGCACCGGCTGTACGACATGTCACGGCGCGCCGCCGAATTCGGCCGCCGGGACGCCGACGAGCTGCTGGTCGGCATGGTGTACGAGGCAATCGCGGCACGCCGCCAGGCGTGAGAAGGCAGGGAGCGTGGCCGGACCGACGACCGCCGAGAGCGGTTCCCGACGGACGTCGCCGTCCGGCCCGCCCCCGCGCCCGGACTCCGCGCGCCGCAGGCTGCGGATGCCCCGCCGCCGCACCCTGCTGGTGCTGGCGGCGGCCCTGACCGTCCTGGGCGCCGCGGCCGTCTGGCTGCTCTACGGTTCGAGCTGGCTGCGTGCCGAGCGGGTGACGGTCACCGGCACCCGGGCGCTGTCCGGCGCCGAGGTCCGCACGGCCGCGGACGTACCCGTGGACACCCCGCTGGTGACCGTGGACACGGCCGCGATCGCACGGCGCCTGCGGGACCGGCTGCCGCGGATAGCAGAAGTGAACGTATCCCGGTCATGGCCGCACACCATCCGTCTGGAGGTGACGGAACGGAAGGCCGAGGCCATTGTCGAAGAGGGCGGGAAGTTCCGCGAAGTGGACGCCCGCGGCGTACGGTTCGCCAGCTCGGCCAAGCGTCCGAAGGGTGTTCCGCTGCTGGAAATGGAGCCGGACCGGTCGCCGAGTTCGCGCCATTTCGGGGCCACCAGGCTGCGCCGGGAGGCGGTCGGGGTGGTCACCCAACTCCCCGCCGCGGTCCGCCGGGACACCCGTTCCCTCCGGGTCCGCTCGTACGATTCGATCACGGTGGTCCTCACCCGCGGGCGTACGGTCGCCTGGGGCAGCGGGGAGCGCGGGACGGCCAAGGCACGGGCCCTCGCCGCGCTCATGAAAGCCCGGCCGGACGCCGGACACTTCGACGTCAGCGCGCCGAGCGCTCCCGCGGTGTCTCGCAGTTGACCTGATCGACCCTGGCCAGCACCCTGGTTGGCTAGCCCACTGGGTGATCACATAGGGTGAAAAGAAAAGCGGGAGGTTCGGCGTGTTCATTGAACGCGCGCCACTTGTCGACTTAGTGTCCTGTTCCGAAGAGTCCGGGAAACAGAGGTACTGGTAACCCTAAACTTCAGCGTTAGGGTTGGGGTCGGCAATCGGAACCGTCCCATTCGGCATCAGTCGGCGCACCGCGGCAACGGCGGGGTGACGACACGTAACTCGAGGCGAGAGGCCTTCGACGTGGCAGCACCGCAGAACTACCTCGCAGTCATCAAGGTCGTCGGCATCGGCGGCGGTGGCGTGAATGCCATCAACCGGATGATCGAGGTCGGGCTCAAGGGCGTCGAGTTCATCGCGATCAACACCGATGCGCAGGCCCTCCTGATGAGTGACGCGGACGTCAAGCTGGACGTCGGCCGCGAGCTCACCCGTGGCCTCGGCGCGGGCGCCAACCCCGAAGTCGGCCGGAAGGCCGCCGAGGACCACCGCGAGGAGATCGAGGAGGTCCTCAAGGGGGCCGACATGGTCTTCGTGACGGCGGGCGAGGGCGGTGGCACCGGTACCGGTGGCGCCCCGGTCGTCGCCAACATCGCCCGTTCGCTGGGCGCCCTGACGATCGGTGTGGTGACCCGTCCGTTCACCTTCGAGGGCCGCCGCCGCGCCAACCAGGCCGAGGACGGTATCGCCGGGCTGCGCGACGAGGTCGACACCCTGATCGTGATCCCGAACGACCGCCTGCTGTCCATTTCGGACCGTCAGGTGAGCGTGCTCGACGCGTTCAAGTCGGCGGACCAGGTGCTGCTGTCGGGCGTCCAGGGCATCACCGACCTGATCACCACCCCGGGCCTGATCAACCTCGACTTCGCCGATGTGAAGTCCGTGATGTCCGAGGCGGGCTCGGCGCTCATGGGCATCGGCTCGGCCCGCGGCGACGACCGCGCGGTGGCCGCCGCCGAGATGGCGATCTCCTCGCCGCTGCTGGAGGCGTCCATCGACGGCGCCCGGGGGGTGCTGCTCTCCATCTCCGGCGGCTCCGACCTGGGTCTGTTCGAGATCAACGAGGCCGCCCAGCTGGTGAGCGAGGCCGCCCACCCCGAGGCGAACATCATCTTCGGTGCCGTGATCGACGACGCCCTGGGCGACGAGGTCCGGGTCACCGTGATCGCGGCCGGTTTCGACGGAGGTCAGCCGCCCGCGAAGAACCGCGACAAGGTGCTCGGCTCGTACAACGGCAGTGGCAACCGCGAGGAGGGCGTCGGCGGCAACTCCTCCTCCAGTCGCCCGCCCGCCCAGGAGCCCGGCCGCCCGTCCTTCGGTGGACTCGGCAGTGTCACCCCGCGCGAGGAGGAGCCCGCCCCGGCGGACCCCGCCCCTGTGGCCGAGGTCCCGGCACCGCCGGTCGCCACCCCCCAGGTCCCGCCGGCCCGGCCCTACCCGGAAAGCCAGGCCGAGGAGCTGGACGTCCCGGACTTCCTCAAGTGAGCCCGGCCAGATGTCTCCACGGTGACCCTGAAACGACCCGGCAGTGATAGCGCAACAGCACGACGCGAGCGGCGCGCACTTCGCCTTCACCGATCGGTGGGGCGGGGTGAGCGCCGCTCCGTATGACGAGCTCAACCTCGGCGGTGCGGTCGGCGACGCCTCCCAGGCGGTACGGACCAATCGTGAGCTGGCCGCCAAGGCGCTGGGCCTGGACCCCGCCGCGGTGGTCTGGATGAACCAGGTGCACGGCCGGGACGTGGCGGTGGTCGACGGCCCGTGGACCGGTGACGAGGAGATCCCCGCGGTGGACGCCGTGGTGACGACGCGTCGGGGGCTCGCCCTCGCGGTCCTCACCGCCGACTGCACCCCGGTCCTGCTCGCCGACCCGGTGGCGGGGGTGGCCGGAGCCGCCCACGCCGGGCGGCCGGGGCTGGTCGCCGGAGTGGTCCCGGCGGTGGTCGGGGCGATGGTGGAGCGGGGCGCCGACCCCGCCCGGATCACCGCCCGCACCGGCCCCGCGGTCTGCGGACGCTGCTACGAGGTGCCCGCGGCGATGCGCGCCGAGGTGGCGGAGACGGTCCCCGAGGCATGGGCCGAGACCAGCTGGGGAACCCCGGCGGTCGACGTGGCCGCGGGGGTACGGGCCCAACTCGCCCGCGAAGGTGTCCAGATGGATGGACAATCTCACATCTGCACGCTGGAATCGGCGGACCACTTCTCCTACCGGCGCGAGCACACCACCGGGCGGCTCGCGAGCTACGTGTGGTTGGACGGCTGAGCTGTGACGGATCGCAAGACGGAACTGGCCTCGAACCTGGCCCAGGTGGAGGAACGTATCGCCGCCGCCTGCGCCGCCGCCGGTCGCAAGCGCGAAGAGGTGACCCTGATCGTGGTCACCAAGACGTACCCGGCGAGCGATGTCCGTTTGCTGGCGGAACTGGGCGTACGGCACGTCGCCGAGAACCGCGACCAGGAGGCGGGCCCCAAAGCTGCCGAATGCGCAGATCTCCCCTTGATCTGGCACTTTGTCGGGCAATTGCAGACCAATAAGGTACGTTCCGTCTCCAGTTATGCCGATGTGGTGCAATCTGTCGATCGCAAGCGATTGGTCGACGCCCTCTCCGGTGCGGCGGTACGCACCGCCCGGGAGATGGGTGTCCTGATCCAGGTCGCCCTCGACGCGGACTCCGGTGAGCGGGGATCGCGCGGAGGGATCGGCCCGGACGGAGTGGAGGCGCTGGCCGAGTCCGTGATCGCGGCCGAGGGTCTGCGGCTGGACGGTCTGATGACCGTCGCGCCGCTGGCCGGTCCCTACGAAGGGCGGCCGCGGGCGGCCTTCGACCGGCTGGCGGAAATCTCATCCCGCCTGCGCGCGGCCCATCCGGCTGCGAACATGGTCTCCGCGGGAATGAGCTCGGACCTGGAGGAAGCAGTGGCGGCGGGGGCGACACATGTGCGCGTCGGCACTGCGGTACTCGGAGTCCGTCCCCCGCTCCGGTAACGTCGCGAAGAAGTCGGACCACAGCAGAAAATATGGTCATTCCCGTCAAAAGGCGGGCAGGCCGCGTGGATCCATGGCATCCGGTGGCGGAGCCGATCCACCACAGAGCGGAGGACGCAGAGAATGGCCGGCGCTATGCGCAAGATGGCGGTCTACCTCGGCCTCGTGGAGGACGATGGGTACGACGGCCGGGGGTTCGACCCCGATGACGATTTCGAGCCCGAGCCGGAGCCCGAGCGGGACCGTCGGCGGCACCAGGTGGTGGAGACCGAACCTCGCCCGGAAAGGGGCGAATCTGTGCGAGTCGTCCATCCCCCCGCACAGCGTGAACCTGCCCCCCTCGCGGTGGAAACCGGACGACCCGCGCGAATCGCCCCCGTGGCGTCCATCACACCTGAACGTCAGAACTTGGAGAAGAACGCACCGGTGATCATGCCCAAGGTTGTGTCCGAGCGGGAGCCCTACCGCATCACCACACTGCACCCGCGGACCTACAACGAGGCCCGTACTATCGGGGAACACTTCCGTGAGGGCACGCCGGTGATCATGAATCTGACGGAGATGGACGACACGGACGCAAAGCGACTTGTCGACTTTGCCGCCGGACTCGTGTTCGGTCTCCATGGGAGCATTGAGCGGGTGACGCAGAAGGTGTTCCTGTTGTCTCCTGCTAACGTCGATGTCACGGCGGAGGACAAGGCCCGTATCGCAGAGGGCGGGTTCTTCAACCAGAGCTGAGACGCAACACGGCAACATCGAGTCATCTGCGGCCGCGAGGCCGAGTACGTAACAGGGGAGAGGGACGCGCGGGATGGGCATCGCACTACAGGTGGTCTACATCGCGCTGTACTGCTTCCTGATCGTGCTGATCTTCCGGCTGGTGATGGACTACGTCTTCCAGTTCGCACGCTCGTGGCAACCCGGTCGGGCGATGGTGGTCATCCTCGAGGCCACCTACACTGTCACCGATCCGCCACTCAAGCTCTTGCGGCGGTTCATTCCACCGCTGCGTCTCGGGGGTGTGGCGCTCGACCTGTCCTTCTTCGTGCTGATGATCATCGTCTGGATCCTGATCACCGTCGTGCGCAATTTTGCGAGCAGCGTGTGAACGATACGGTCTTGCCGATTGCCGACGACTACGTTGAGGTGAAGTAGAGATGCCGTTGACCCCCGAGGACGTGCGGAACAAGCAGTTCACGACCGTCCGCCTCCGAGAAGGCTATGACGAGGACGAGGTCGATGCCTTCCTCGACGAGGTCGAAGCCGAACTGACCCGGCTGTTGCGGGAGAACGAGGACCTGCGCGCCAAGCTGGCGGCAGCGACCCGCGCCGCGGCGCAGAGCCAGCAGCAACAAGGCATGCGCAAGCCCCCAGAACAGCAGGAGAGGCCCGGGGCTCCCGTCCCCGCCGCCATATCCGGACCGCAGCCGGTGCCGCCCGGCCAGCAGCAGATGGGTGGCCCGCCCCAACTTCCGGGTGGTGCCCCGCAGCTGCCGGCCGGTCCGATGGGCCAGAACGGCCCCGGACCGATGCAGCAGGGCGGACCCGGCCCGATGGGCCAGAACGGTCCGATGGGCCAGAACGGCCCCATGGGTCAGAACGGTCCGATGGGCCAGAACGGTCCCATGGGCCCCGGCGGCCCGATGGGTGGCCCGATGGGCGGTCCCGGTGGTCCCGGCGGCCCGCAGCTTCCGCAGCCGGGCCAGGGTCCGGGCGGCGACAGCGCCGCGCGGGTGCTCTCGCTCGCGCAGCAGACCGCCGACCAGGCGATCGCGGAGGCCCGTTCCGAGGCCAACAAGATCGTCGGCGAGGCCCGTAGCCGCGCCGAGGGCCTGGAGCGGGACGCCCGCGCCAAGGCCGACGCCCTGGAGCGGGACGCGCAGGAGAAGCACCGCGTCGCGATGGGCTCCCTGGAGTCCGCTCGCGCCACGCTGGAGCGCAAGGTCGAGGACCTGCGCGGCTTCGAGCGCGAGTACCGCACCCGGCTGAAGTCGTACCTGGAGAGCCAGCTGCGCCAGCTGGAGAACCAGGCCGACGACTCGCTGGCCCCGCCGCGCACCCCGGCGACCGCTTCGCTGCCGCCGTCCCCCTCGATGAGCGGTTCCATGGCCTCGGCCGGTGCCGGCACGATGGGCGGCCACACCATGGGCGGCAACCAGCCCATGGGCGGTGGCCACGGGCAGAACGGCGGCGCTCCGTCCTACGGCGGCCAGCAGCAGATGTCGCCCGCGATGACCCAGCCGATGGCACCGGTGCGGCCGCAGAGTCCGCAGCCGATGCAGCAGGCGCCCAGCCCGATGCGGGGCTTCCTGATCGACGAGGACGACAACTGACGCGTTCCACCTGACGCGGTTTCGCCACCGCGCGGAGCGTTCGGCAATCACAGGGCCGGGCCCCGGGAGAGATCTCCCGGGGCCCGGCCCCGTTCTGTGCCCGGGTCCGGCCCTGAGCCCCATCCGTACGCCGTGCCGGGCCCCGGACGGGTTTCCGATACGCCGATGGCCCGGCCGGAAACGGCCGGGCCATCGGGGTGGGACCGGGGGTCCCTACGCCTTGCGGAGGCGGAACGTCAGCCCGAGCGGCTCGTCGGTGAAGGGCTCGCCGTAGCCGGAGTCGCCCTCACCCGGGGCGAAGTCGGTGGCGAGGACCTCGTCCGCGATCAGACCGGCGTGATCGGTGAGCGCCTGCCGGAGCTCCTCGTCCGCCGAGTCCCAGCGCAGCGCGATCCGGTCGGCCACGTCCAGACCGCTGTTCTTGCGGGCCTCCTGGATCAGCCGGATGGCATCACGGGCGAGTCCGGCGCGGCGCAGCTCCGGAGTGATCTCCAGGTCCAGAGCCACCGTGGCACCCGCGTCGGAGGCCACCGACCAGCCCTCGCGGGGCGTTTCGGTGATGATCACCTCGTCGGGGGAGAGGGCGACCGTCTCACCGTCCACCACCACTGAGGCCGTGCCCCCGCGCAGGGCCACCGAGAGCGCCGCGGCGTCGGTCTCGGCGATGGCCTTGGCGACCGGCTGGGTGCCCTTGCCGAAGCGCTTGCCCAGGGCGCGGAAATTGGCCTTCGCCGTGGTGTCCACCAGCGAACCGCCCACCTCGCTGAGCGAGGCGAGGGAGGAGACGTTCAGCTCCTCCTCGATCTGCGCTCGCAGTTCGGTGGAGAGCAGCTCGAATCCGGACGCCGCGACCAGGGCGCGGGACAGTGGCTGCCGGGTCTTCACCCCGGACTCGGCCCGGGTCGCCCGGCCCAGTTCGACCAGCCGCCGGACCAGTGTCATCCGGGCCGACAGCTCGGGGTCGATCATGGCCTGGTCGGCCTCCGGCCAGCTCGCCAGGTGCACCGACTCGGGGGCCTCCGGGTCCACCGGGACCACCAGGTCCTGCCAGACCCGCTCGGTGATGAAGGGCACCAGCGGGGCCATCAGCCGGGTGACCGTCTCGATGACCTCGTGGAGGGTGCGCAGCGCGGCGGCGTCGCCCTGCCAGAAGCGGCGGCGCGAGCGGCGCACGTACCAGTTGGACAGGTCGTCCACGAACGACGACAGCAGCTTTCCGGCGCGCTGGGTGTCGTACGCCTCCATGGCCTGGGTGACCTGCTCGGTCAGGGTGCCCAGTTCGCCCAGCAGCCAGCGGTCCAGCAGCGGGCGGTCGGCCGGGGCCGGGTCGTCCGCGCCGGGCGCCCAGCCGGAGGTGCGGGCGTACAGCGCCTGGAAGGCGACCGTGTTCCAGTAGGTCAGCAGCGTCTTGCGGACGACCTCCTGGATCGTCCCGTGGCCCACCCGCCGGGCGGCCCAGGGCGAGCCGCCCGCGGCCATGAACCAGCGGACCGCATCGGCGCCGTGCTGGTCCATGAGCGGGATCGGCTGGAGGATGTTGCCCAGGTGCTTGGACATCTTCCGGCCGTCCTCGGCCAGGATGTGACCGAGGCAGACGACGTTCTCATACGAGGACTTATCGAAGACCAGGGTGCCGACCGCCATCAGCGTGTAGAACCAGCCACGGGTCTGGTCGATGGCCTCGGAGATGAACTGCGCCGGATAGCGCTTCTCGAACAGCTCCTTGTTGCGGTACGGGTAGCCCCACTGCGCGAAGGGCATCGACCCCGAGTCGTACCAGGCGTCGATCACCTCGGGGACGCGCTGGGCGGTGAGAGAACAGCCCTCGGTGGTGCAGGTGAAGGTGATCTCGTCGATGAACGGACGGTGCGGGTCGAGCCCGGACTGGTCGGTGCCGGTCAGCTCGGAGAGCTCGGCCAGCGAGCCCACGCAGGTGAGGTGGTCCTCGGCGCAGCGCCAGATGGGCAGCGGGGTGCCCCAGTAGCGGTTGCGCGAGAGCGCCCAGTCGATGTTGTTATTCAGCCAGTCACCGAAACGACCGTGCTTGACCGAGTCGGGATACCAGTTGGTCTTCTCGTTCTCCCGCAGCAGCGCGTCCTTGACCGCGGTGGTGCGGATGTACCAGGACGGCTGGGCGTAGTAGAGCAGTGCGGTGTGACAGCGCCAGCAGTGCGGGTAGCTGTGCTCGTACGGCAGGTGCCGGAAGAGCAGTCCGCGCTCCTTGAGGTCGGCCGTCAGCGCCTCGTCGGCCTTCTTGAAGAACTGGCCGCCGACCAGCTCCAGGCCCTCCTCGAAGGTGCCGTCCGGACGGACCGGATTGACCACCGGCAGCCCGTAGGCCCGGCAGGTCTTGAGGTCGTCCTCACCGAAGGCGGGGGCCTGGTGGACCAGACCGGTGCCGTCCTCGGTGGTCACGTAGTCGGCGTTGACCACGAAGTGCGCGTCCTCGAGTTCCACCAGGGAGAACGGGCGCTGATAGGTCCAGCGCTCCATCTCGGCGCCGGTGAAGGACTGCCCGGTGGGCGTCCAGCCCTCGCCGAGCGCCTTCTCCAGCAGCGGTTCGGCGACCACCAGCGTCTCCTGGCCGTCGGTCGCGGCGATGTAGCGCACCTCGGGGTGGACGGCCACGGCGGTGTTGGAGACCAGGGTCCACGGGGTGGTCGTCCACACCAGCAGCGAGGCCGCACCGGCCAGCGGACCGGAGGTGAGCGGGAAGCGGACGTAGACCGAGGGGTCGACGATGGTCTCGTAGCCCTGGGCCAGCTCGTGGTCGGACAGACCGGTGCCGCAGCGCGGGCACCAGGGGGCGACGCGGTGGTCCTGGACCAGCAGCCCCTTGCCGAAGATCTCCTTCAGCGACCACCACACCGACTCGACGTACTCGGGGTTCATCGTCCAGTAGGCGCCCTCGAGGTCGGTCCAGTAGCCCATCCTCGTGGTGAGCTCGGCGAAGGCGTCGGTGTGCCGGGTCACCGACTCACGGCACTTGGCGTTGAACTCGGCGATGCCGAACGCCTCGATGTCCTTCTTGCCGTTGAACCCCAGCTCCTTCTCGACCGCCAGCTCCACCGGCAGGCCGTGGCAGTCCCAGCCCGCCTTGCGGTCGACGTGGTAGCCGCGCATGGTGCGGAAGCGCGGGAAGACGTCCTTGAAGACACGGGCCTCGATGTGGTGGGCGCCCGGCATGCCGTTGGCGGTGGGCGGGCCCTCGTAGAAGACCCACTCCGGCCGTCCCTCGGACTGCTCGAGGGTGCGGGCGAAGATCTTGTTCTCCCGCCAGAAGTCGAGCACGGCGTGCTCGAGGGCGGGCAGGTCGACCTGGGCGGGCACCTGGCGGTACAGCGTCATCGGGAATCTTCCTCCGGCGGACACACGCTCGTCGTTCCGTCCGGAGGGACGAGAGCCTTCGCGCTCCCGCGGTACCACCCTCCTTGGCCGGGCGCACCGCTCTCCCGGCCCCCTCATTGGGGTCGCGATGCCGGTTCTACTGGCCCTGGGAGGGGGTTCTTCCGGCGGCTCCGGGGTGATCCTTCACATCGCGCTCGCCCCCGGGCTCTCACCGTCCCCGGGTCGCTCATGGCCGCTCACGACGCTACTCGTCCCCATCCGCGCCTTTCGCTGCGCCCAGTGTACGGGGCGGGACCGACCGCGGCCGACCGTTTATCCCGGTACCCCACCCGAGGGCTCCCTCCGCCCCGCTGCGCCGAGTGAGGTACCGGGCACCCGGGGATGACCCGAATGCCGATACGCCGGGTGCCGGAGTCCGGGGGAGCGGCGGGGCCACTCCGGTACCGGTCCACGGCCGGATTCGCCGGGCGCGGAGTGGGGCACAACGGTGGAGACCGGGTTGCCGTACGGGCAAGCCGGGCGAATCGGGCGGCGTGCCCCGTTGCCGCGCGCTCGGAGTCGATTTATCGTTCCGGAACGATTCGCGAACAAGATCACAATATGTGAAGGGGTCGCGGCATGGTGGCGAGGAAGACCGCCGCGCAGGAGCAGGAGGGCGAGGCGAAGGCGACCGGGGCCGCGCCCGCCAAGAAGAGCGCACCGGGCAAGAAGGCCGCGAAGAAGACCGCGGCGGCGGCGAAGTCCACGACCGCGGCGACCGCGAAGGCCGCGAAGAAGAGCGCACCGAAGAAGACCACAGCCAAGAAGGCCGCACCGGCCGAGAAGGCGGTGCCCGCCAAGAAGACGGGAGCCAGGAAAGTGGTTGCGAAGAAGACCCCCGGTGGTGCGCCGAGCGCGAAGAAGGCCACGGCGACCGCGCCCCCCGTGCCCAAGGCACGCGCCGCGGGCGCTCCGGTCGACCCCAGTGAGCTCGCGGTACGTCCCGGTGAGGAGCCCTGGTCGGCGGCGGAGGTGGCCGAGGCGCGCACCGAGCTGCTGACCGAGGCCGGACGGCTGCGCACCGAGATCCTCGCCTCGGAGGAGGCGATCACCGGGCTGATGCGCGACTCCGGTGACGGTGCCGGTGACGACCAGGCCGACACCGGCACCAAGAACATCACCCGTGAGCACGAGATGGCCCTCACCGGGAACGCCCGCGAGATGCTGCTCCAGACCGAGCGCGCGCTGGAGCGGCTGGACGCCGGGACCTATGGCCTCTGCGAGGTCTGCGGCAACGCCATCGGAAAGGCCCGGATGCAGGCGTTTCCGCGGGCCACCCTGTGCGTGGAGTGCAAACAGCGCCAGGAGCGCCGCTGACCTCCCGTACGCGGGTGCCGTACCCTCGTCCTCAGCCAGGGGGAGACTGGCCCGGACGAGGTTGAGGGACTCAGGTGACAGAGGCGGAGCAGGCCATCGGTACGCCAGACGCGGGGAAGGCCGAGGAGGGCGCCGGGACCAGCGCCGACCCGACCGGTACCCCGGACCGGGGAAAGCGGCGGATCGGGGTGCTCCTCGCCGTCGCCGCCTTCGCGTATCTGCTCGATCTGGCGAGCAAGCTGGTGGTGGTCGCCAAACTGGAGCACCATGCGCCGGTCGAGGTGCTCGGCACCCTGCTCCAGCTCGAGGTGATCCGGAACCGGGGCGCGGCCTTCGGCTTCGGCGAGGCGATGACCATCGTCTTCACGGTGATCGCGGCCGCGGTGATCCTGGTGATCGCGCGGCTGGCCCGCAAGCTCTACAGCCTGCCGTGGGCGATCGCGCTGGGCATGCTGCTCGGCGGGGCCTTCGGCAATCTCACCGACCGGATCTTCCGGGCGCCCGGGCACCTCCAGGGCGCGGTGGTGGACTTCATCGCCCCGGCCCACTTCGCGGTCTTCAACCTCGCCGACTCGGCCATCGTGTGCGGCGGCTTCCTGATCGTGATCCTCTCCTTCCGCGGTCTGGACCCCGACGGCACGGTCCACAAGGACTGAACCGGGCCGTCGCGCCCGGTTCCGTGGCCGCCGTGTGCGACCGGGCAGTGTGCGACTGCCGTACGAACCGGTCCGTCCGGTCCGTCATACTCGACGGGTGAGTACGATTCCCGAGATCCGCACCCTGCCCGTACCCGATGGCCTGGAGGGCGAGCGCGTCGATGCCGCGATCGCCCGGATGTTCGGCTTCTCGCGGACCAAGGCGGCCGAACTGGCCGCTGCCGGGAAGGTGCAGGTCGACGGCAGCGTGGCGGGCAAGTCCGACCGGGTCTCCGGCGGTGCCTGGCTCGAGGTCGAGATGCCGCAGGCCGCGCCGCCGGTGCAGATCGTCGCCGAGCCCGTCGAGGGCATGGAGATCGTCCACGACGACGACGACATCGTGGTGATCGTCAAGCCGGTCGGTGTCGCCGCCCACCCCAGCCCCGGCTGGTCCGGTCCCACCGTGATCGGCGGACTGGCCGCCGCCGGGTTCCGGATCTCCACCTCCGGCGCCGCCGAGCGGCAGGGCATCGTCCACCGGCTGGACGTGGGCACCTCCGGGCTGATGGTCGTGGCCAAGTCCGAGCGCGCGTACACCCTGCTCAAGCAGCAGTTCCGGGAGCGCACCGTGGACAAGCGCTACCACGCGCTGGTGCAGGGCCACCCGGACCCGCTGAGCGGCACCATCGACGCGCCCATCGGCCGCCACCCCCAGCATGACTACAAGTGGGCGGTGACCAGCGAGGGCAAGCCCAGCGTCACCCACTACGACCTGATCGAGGCATTCCGCGCCGCCAGTCTGCTGGACATCAAGCTCGAGACCGGCCGCACCCATCAGATCCGGGTGCATATGTCCGCCCACCGCCACCCCTGCGTCGGCGACCTCACCTATGGCGCGGACCCCACGCTCGCCAAGCGGCTGAAGCTCACCCGGCAGTGGCTGCACGCGGTCCGGCTGGGCTTCGAGCACCCCGCCGACGGCGGCTGGGCCGAGTTCGAGAGCGCCTACCCCGACGACCTCCAGCGGTCGCTGGACATCGTGCGGGCGGAGAGCGCGTGACCGCCCACGTCATCCGCGTCATCACCGACGGCGACCTCACCGACTGCTTCGCGGTCCGCCGCGAGGTCTTCGTCGGTGAGCAGCGGATCCCCGAAGCCGAGGAGATGGACGCGTACGACGCGGAGGCCGTGCACCTCCTGGCCACCGGCGCCGCCGGGCGTCCGGTCGGCACCGTCCGCTTCCTGCACGGCGCGGCCGCCGACAAGAAGTACGGCCGGGCCGGGGTGGAGGGTGCCACCACCGCCGCCCTCGGCCGGCTGGCCGTGACGGCGGCGGCGCGTGGCACCGGGCTCGGCGCCGCGCTGGTGCGGGCCGTCGAGGCCGAAGCCCTCCGCCGCGGGCTCACCGCGGTCTACCTGGAGGCCCAGACCCAAGCGCTCGGCTTCTACGAGCGGCTGGGCTACACGGCGTCCGGTCCGGAGTTCGACGAGGGAAGCGGCATCCCGCACCGCGCGATGCGGCGGGAGCTGTAGGGGCGGTTACCTCAGCCGCGGCCGCGGCCCGAGCCGTCCTTGCTCAGCCGGTCGTCGAAGCGGGTGAAGTGGTCCTCCCGCTCGGAGCGGCGCCGGGGCTGCGGTGCGGGCGCCGTGGTCGGCGCCGGAGCGGTGGCGATCTTCGGCAGGGCGTAGGGATGGGCGTCCCGCAGGAACGCGATCATCTGCTCGCGCACCTCGCAGCGGACCGTCCAGGCGTCGTCCGGATCCCGGGCGGTGACCAGCGCCCGCACCACGATGGTGCTCGGGGTGGTGTCCGTGACCAGCAGGTTCCAGTCCCGGCCGTCCCAGGCGGTGGAGCTCTGCACGATCTCCCGCAGCCGGTCGCGCATCTCCTCGACGGGTGCGCCGTGGTCCAGGTGGAACAGGACGGTGGCGGTCTTCTGGGTCCCGCCGCGCGACCAGTTCTCGAACGGCTTCGAGGTGAAGTACGACACCGGCATGGTGATCCGGCGCTCGTCCCAGGTCCGTACGGACAGGAACGTCAGCGTGATCTCCTCGACCGTGCCCCACTCGCCGTCGACCACCACCGTGTCGCCGATGCGCACCATGTCGCCGAAGGCGATCTGCAGCCCGGCGAACAGGTTGCCCAGGGTCGACTGGGCGGCGATACCGGCGACTATGCCGACGAGTCCGGCGGACGCCAGCATCGAGGTGCCCACCGCGCGCATCGCCGGGAAGGTCAGCAGCATCGCGGAGATCGCCACCACCCCGACGACCGCGGTGACCACCCGCTGGATCAGCGTCACCTGGGTGCGCACCCGGCGCACCCGGGCCGGGTCGTGGGCGCTGGCGGCGTAGCGCGAGTAGGTGGACTCCACCACCGCCGACGCGACCCGCACCACCAGCCAGGCGGTGGCCGCGATCAGCACCAGCGCCAGGAGCTGTCCGATGGCCGCGGTGTGCTCCTCGACGACCTCCGCCTGGGTCTCGTCGTACGAACCGCTCAGCAGCGCCGTGCACACGGTCACCTGCAGGGGCAGCCGGCAGCGGCGCAGCAGACCCCACAGCGGGGTCTCCGGGTGCCGGGCATCGGCCCTGCGCAGCAGCCAGTCGACGGCCCAGCCGACGCAGAGGGTGATGGCCAGCGAGCCGCCGATGACGACGAGCGGACGGAGTACGTCCTCCATGGACACTTACCTCATTCCTTCGGGAGTCCCGAGTCTCCCGTCTTCCCGGATCCACCTCCTCCGGAACGTAACTGGCACGATGGGACGAGCGCGAACCACGAAAGAAGGAGAAGTGAAGCGGTGGCGGAAGCGTCGACGGTCGTTCTGTTCCACTCCGTGTACGGGCTGCGCCCCGCGGTGCACACGGCGGCCGACCGGCTGCGCTCGGCCGGTCATGAGGTGATCGTGCCCGACCTGTACCAGGGGCGGACGGTGAGCAGCGTCGAGGAGGGCCGGGACCTCAAGGACGAGATCGGCCAGGAGGAACTGCTGAAGCGGGCCATCACCGCCGCTGCCCCGCACTCCGACCGCGGACTGGTCTACGCGGGCTTCTCGCTCGGCGCCTCGATCGCGCAGAACCTGGCCCTGGGCGATGAGAAGGCGCGCGGGCTGCTCCTGCTGCACGGCACCTCGGACCTGGCCGATGACGCGGCCGTCGATGAACTGCCGGTACAGCTGCACGTCGCCGACCCCGACCCGTTCGAGCCGCACGACTGGCTCAACGCGTGGTACCTGCGGATGCGGCGGGCCGGGGCCGATGTGGAGGTCTACCGGTACGCCGGGGCCGGTCACCTGTACACCGACCCCGAGCTCCCGGACTACGACGAGGAGGCGGCCGTGGCCACCTGGCGGGTGGCCCTCGGCTTCCTCGACCAGCTCTGACCGGGCGGACCCCGGCGCCGGAGGGGCGGGTTCAGCCCACCGGCTTGTCGACGCGCTCGACCTTCTGGGTGCCGGAGAGGGTGCGGTAGGACCGGTCCCAGGCGGAGGTGGCGTTGCGGTCGGCCTTGTCGGAGACCGTGTAGTAGTCCATCTGGGCCCGCTCGGCGGTGATGTCGAGCACCCCGTAGCCGTGCGAGTCCATGTCCACCCACTTCACATGGCGGTTGGCGGCCTTGATGGCGGCTGCCGCCACCAGGGACAGCGTGTGCGCCGGGATGTGGAGGATGTCGTCGATGTTGTCCGAGGTCACCGAGGTGACCACGAACTCGGTGGCGGCGGACCGGGACACCGGATAGGTGGCCGCCTTCACCGGTACGTCGGTGGCCCACGCCATGTGGATGTCGCCGGTCAGGAAGACGGTGTTGTCGATCGCGTTGTCGGTCAGATGGGCCAGCAGCTCGCGCCGGTCGTCCGTGTAGCCGTCCCACTGGTCGGTGTTGACGGCCAGCCCGCCCTTGGGCAGTCCGAGCAGTTCGGCGAGCGGGCCCAGCAGATCGGCCGGGATGGCGCCGAAGGCCACCGGGGAGATCATCACCGAGTTGCCCACCAGCCGCCAGGTGGTGTCGGAACCGGACAGCCCGGACTTCAGCCAGTCCAGCTGGGCGCGTCCGGTCAGGGTGCGGTTCGGGTCGTCCGCGTCACCGCTGCCGGTGGAGACCTGCTGGTTGCGGTAGGAGCGCAGGTCCAGCAGATGGAGGTCGGCCAGGGTGCCGTAGCGCAGCCGCCGGTAGGTGGTGCCCCCGGTGGAGGGGCGCACCGGCATCCACTCGAAGTACGCCTGCTTGGCGGCGGACATCCGGGACGCCCAGGCGCCCTCGCTGCCCGGGGTGTGGTTCTCCGCCCCGCCCGACCAGGCGTTGTCGGCGAACTCGTGGTCGTCCCAGATGGCGATCATCGGCAGTGCCGCGTGCATCGCCTGGACATCGGTGTCGGTCTTGTAGGTGGCGTGCCGGATCCGGTAGTCGGCGAGGGTGACGATCTCGTGGGCGGGCTTGTGCGGCCGGACGACGTACTTCGCCTCCGGGTACTCGCCGCTCTTGTACTCGTAGATGTAGTCGCCGAGGTGGAGGATGGCGTCCAGGTCGGTGCGGCCCGCCAGATGACGGTACGGCGCGAAGTAGCCCGACTCCCAGTTGGCGCAGGAGACCACACCGAAGCGGACGCCGTCGGTGGACGCGTGCTGGGCGGGGGTGGTGCGGGTGCGGCCCACCGGGGAGGTGGCACCGCCGTCGGCGCTGAACCGGTAGAAGTAGTCGGTGGCGGGCTTGAGTCCGCGGACATCGGCCTTGACGGTGTGATCGGTGGCGGCGGAGGCGCGCACGGTGCCGTGGGCGACGACGGAGCGGAAGTTGCGGTCGGAGGCCACCTCCCAGCGGACGTCGATGGCCGGGCCGCGCCCCGAGCCGGGCACCGCCTCGGGTGTGGGGGTGATCCGGGTCCACAGCAGGACTCCGTCGGGCAGCGGGTCACCCGAGGCGATGCCGTGCACGAAGGCCGGGCCGTTCGCGGCGTGGGCCGGGAGGCCGGCGGCGAGGGGCAGCAGGGCCGCGGTCGCCGCTACGGCCGTGACGGCGCTGCGGCGCGATATGTGGTGGTTGTCATGGGGGGTCACGGCGGACGAGATTACTGGGAAGTAATCCCAGGGGACAGGCCCCGGGAGGAAGTTCGCCTACACGTATCCCTAGATACCGCGCGAAGACACCACGGGGCCGGTGCGCAAGCCGATTCCGGCGCGCACCGGCCCCGCGAAGGCCCCGTGGGCCGCCGCTACTTCTTCAGGTACTTCTGGACGAGCGGCGTGAACTGGTCCGGGGTCATCGGCGGGTTGCCGTTGGCTTCCAGGTTGTGCCCGTTCATCTGGAAGGCCGGGGTACCGGACAGGTTGTCCCGCTTCGCCGCCGTGTCATAGGTCTTGGACATCTTGACCGCCCAGTGGTCGTAGGTGCCCTTCTTGACGGCCTGCTCGAACTCCTTGTTGCCCTTGAGAGCCTTGACCTGCTGGGCGACATCGAGCAGCTTCTTGTCCTCGGCGAAGGCGTCGTCGGTCTCCTCGGGGTGGTTCTTCGCCGAGAAGAGGGCGGACTTGTACTCCAGGAAGGCGTCCGGGCTGACGTTCAGCGCCGCGCCCAGCGCGCTCAGGGCGTTCTTGGAGCCGCTGCCGCGGATCTGCTGGGCGTCGTCGAGGAAGGCGGCCATCGTGAACTGGGCCTTGTAGGTGCCGTCCTTGATGCCCTTCTCGACGGTCTTGCCGGTGAACTGCTCGAACTGGGAACAGACCGGGCACCGCATGTCCTCGTAGACATGCAGGGTGTTCTTGGCGCTCTTCTTGCCGATGATGACGGTGGTGCCGTCGGGGCCGGAGGAGTTGGCGGGAGTGACCAGCTTGGTCTTCTCGGCCGCGACCTTCCACTTCTTGCTGGGGTTCTCGTCGTCACCGCCCAGGTTGGTGACGGCGTAACCTATGCCGCCGGCTATCGCCAGGACCGCCAGGACCGCGCCGCCGACGAACAGCTGGCGGCGTGCCCGGTCCCGCTTCGCCTGGCGCTCGCGCTCGGCGCGCAGCCGCTCGCGCGCGGCCTGCTTGTTCTGGTGGCTATTGCGGTTGCTCATATGTGATCGATCTCCGTCGTGAAAGCGTCAGTACTGCGTACGGGTGTAGGGATCGCTGTGCTCAGGGCCGTACGAGCCGTAGGCGCTCGATGAACGGTGTCAGCGGTACGTGCCCGGAGCGGTGCTCAGACCAGGGCCGAGCGGGGCGGTCCACGGCGCACGACGGAGTGCACCAGCAGGGGGAGCGCGGGTGCCGGACGGACCGGGCGCACCGTGCGTGCGGCGGGCCGGCGGGGGCGCAGGGCCGCCCCGGCCGCCGCGGCGGCCAGCAGCAGCGGCCGGAAGGCGAACCCGGCCAGCGCGCCCAGCAGCCGCCCGACGGCGGCCTCACCGCGGCGCAGCCAGGCCGAGGCGACCAGCCCCACCGCGATATGGGCGGCCAGCAGCAGCCAGGGCGTGGCGGAGCTGACCGTGTCCGTCAGCGCGGTACCGCCGCTCGCGTGGGTGACCCGGGCCAGCGGGGTGCCGACGTCTCCGCCGCCGCAGAGCACCGTGACGCCCATGGAGCGCAGGGAGCCCGCCACCGGGCCGCCGGACGGCCCGTAACAGGCGTCCTGGCCGGTGGTGAAGACGGTGTCGGCGGCCAGCTCCAGCGGGACCAGCAGGGCCGCGATGCCCCAGAAGCCGCGCTCGCGCCCGGCGAGGGCGTAGGCGACGGCGAAGACGGCGACCGACAGCACGGCGATCGTGGTCAGCGGCAGCGGGGTCTGTGACAGCAGCACATGGGACGCCGACGACAGCGTGACGCACAGCGCTGTGAAGAGCGCCGCGCGCACGGTCCTCAGCTGCGGTCCGGTGCCGTCCATGACCTCAAATTTTGCCACGGTCGGTCGTAGGAGTGACATCAAGAGCCGGGCCGGGCTCCCGGTCAGTCCCTGAGCTGGTCGTTCACCGCCCTGGTGAACTCCGCCGCGGTCGTCGGGGCGTTTCCGCCGCTCCCGGTGAGCGCGGTGCCGTCGAGCTTCAGGGCGGGGGCGCCGTTCACCCCGGAGCGGTCGAAGACCGCGGACACCTCCTTGGCCCAGCGGTCGTAGGTGCCCTTGCGGACGGCGGTGCGGAAGGCGGCGCTGTCGTCGAGGGCGGGCACGTCCTCGGCCACGTCCAGCAGGAAGCTGTCCTGGGCGAAGGAGTCCGTGGACTCCTCGGGGTGGTGCTCCGCGGACAGCAGCGCGGCCTTGTAGTCCCAGAAGGCGTCGGTGCTCACGTTCAGTGCGGCGCCGAGCGCGCTGAGTGCGTTCCGGGAGCCGCTGCCCTTCAGGTTCCGGTCCAGGAAGGTGGCGAAGTGGAACGACGCCCGGTACTTGCCGTCCTCGACGTCCTCGCGGACGGTGGGTCCGACCTTCTGTTCGAACTGGGCGCACGGCGGGCAGCGCAGGTCCTCGTAGAGGTCGAGGGTGTGCTTCGCGCCCTCCTCGCCGATGAGCACGGTGGTGCCGCGCGGACCGGAGGTGTGCGCGGGGGCGACCAGGGTGCCGGACCCGGAGCCGCCTCCCGAGCCGCCGGTGCCGCTGCCGCTGCCGGAGTCCTCACCCCCCGAGCCGGAGCCGGAGCCGCTGCCGGAGCCGCCCGCGACGTCGCCCGACGGCGCGGCGCCGCCCGGGACGGGCAGGGAGGGCTGCGCCTGGTCCTGGTTGCCCTGGGGGCCGTCGTGCTGCTCGTCGTCGGTGATCACCAGCACGGCGGCCAGTACCGCGGCGGCGGCCGACACCCCGATGATCGCGGTCAGCGCGGCCCGGCGCTGCCGGTCGCGCGGTGGCGGCGGAGTGCCCCAGCCGCCGCCACCGCCACCCGGTGGCGGCGCGGCAGGGCCGGGCGGAAAGCCCGGGGGCTGGGCGGGCGGTGGCCCGGGAGGCGGCGGGGGCGATCCCGGCGGAGTCGTCCCGGGCTGCGGGAACGACTGGTGCCGGCCGTTGTGCTGCGGGTTCGGCTCGCCCCCCGGCGGCTGCTGTCCGTGCTGTCCAGGCCACATGGCCGTAACGATAGAGGGCGGACCCGGGGGAGTGGGGCCGCGGGTGGGGCCAACGTCCGTCCGCGGCCCGGGAACACGGCCGCCGCCGGAGCCCGGTCGCCCGGGTCCGGCGGCGGCCGGCCGCCGCGTCCGCGGCCCGTCGTCAGAGCCCGGGGATACGGCCGTTGCGGAAGAGGTCCACGAAGATCTGGTGGTCGGCCCGCGCCCGCGCCCCGTAGGAGTGCGCGAAGTCCACCAGCAGCTCCGCGAAGCCGTCCTCGTCGGCGGCGATCACCGCGTCGATGGCGCGCTCGGTGGAGAACGGAACCAGCGAGTGGCCGCTCTGGTCGTCGGCGGCCGCGTGCATGGTCGCCGTGGCCCGTCCCAGATCGGCGACGACCGCCGCGATCTCGGTCGGGTCGTCGATGTCCGACCAGTCGAGGTCCACCGCGTACGGCGAGATCTCGGCGACCAGCTGCCCGGCGCCGTCCAGCTCGGTCCAGCCCAGCCACGGGTCGGCGTGGGCCTGGAGGGCGCGCTGGGAGATGACCGTGCGATGGCCCTCGTGCTGGAAGTACGAGCGCACCTGCTCATCGGTGATGTGCCGGGAGACCGCCGGGGTCTGCCCCTGCTTCATGTAGATCACCACATCGTTCTCCAGGGCGTCGCTGTTGCCCTCGAGGAGGATGTTGTACGAGGGGAGCCCGGCGCTGCCGATGCCGATACCCCGGCGGCCCACCACGTCCTTGACGCGGTAGGAGTCGGGGCGGGTGAGGCTGGCCTCCGGCAGTGTCTCCAGATAGCCGTCGAAGGCGGCCAGGACCTTGTAACGGGTGGCGGCGTCCAGCTCGATGGAGCCGCCGCCCCCGGCGAACCGGCGCTCGAAGTCGCGGATCTCGGTCATCGAGTCCAGCAGTCCGAAGCGGGTGAGCGACCGGGCGTCGCGCAGCGCGTCCAGCAGCGGGCCCTCGGCGGTCTCCAGGGTGAACGGCGGCACCTCGTCGTCCTTGGCGCCGGTGGCCAGGGCGTGGATGCGCTCGCGGTACGCGGCGGCGTAGGTGCGCACCAGGTCGGAGATCATCTCGTCGCTGAGCGCCTTGGTGTAGCCGATCAGCGCGACCGAGGCGGCGAAGCGCTTGAGGTCCCAGGTGAAGGGGCCGACGTATGCCTCGTCGAAGTCGTTCACATTGAAGATCAGCCGCCCGTTGGCGTCCATGTAGGTGCCGAAGTTCTCGGCGTGGAGATCGCCGTGGATCCAGACCCGGCTGGTGCGCTCGTCCAGATAGGGGCCGCCCGCGCGCTCCCGCTCCGCGTCCGCGTAGAACAGACACGCCGTACCGCGGTAGAAGGCGAACGCCGAGGCGGCCATCTTGCGGAATTTGACGCGGAAGGCGGCCGGGTCGGCGGCGAGCAGCTCGCCGAAGGCGGTGTCGAAGACGGCGAGGATGTGTTCGCCGCGCTGTTCCGCCAGGCTCTGCTGGGTCGACATGCGGAACGCCTCCTGGGGCATGAGAGATCTGGCCGGGGTGGATGGAACCGAACAGGAACCGACAGGGTAGTTTCCGTCCCGCCCCGGCGTGCGCGTCATCGCCCGGCGGAGGGGACGGCCCGTCCGGACCAACGCCTGAGGCTACTCGCGAGTGCCCGTCCGCTGTCAGTGCGGAGGGGTAACCTTCGGAGCTGGCCCCGCCCTGCCGCCGTCGACCGCTCCCGGAGGTCTGCCACCGTGACCAAGCCGCCCTTCACGCACCTGCACGTCCACACCCAGTACTCGCTGCTGGACGGTGCCGCGCGGCTCAAGGACATGTTCAACGCGTGCAACGAGATGGGCATGACCCATATCGCCATGACCGACCACGGCAACCTGCACGGGGCGTACGACTTCTACCAGCAGGCGACGGGCGCCGGGGTCACTCCGATCATCGGTATCGAGGCGTATGTGGCGCCGGAGTCCCGCCGCTACAAGCGGAGGGTGCAGTGGGGCCAGCCGCACCAGAAGCGCGATGACGTCTCCGGTTCCGGTGGTTACACCCACAAGACCATCTGGGCGGCGAACAAGACCGGTCTGCACAATCTCTTCCGGCTCTCCTCCGACGCCTATATGGAGGGCTATTTCGTCAAATGGCCCCGGATGGACAAGGAGACCATCGCCCAGTGGTCGGAGGGTCTGATCGCCTCCACCGGCTGCCCCTCGGGCGAGCTCCAGACCCGGCTGCGGCTCGGGCAGTTCGACGAGGCCGTGAAGGCCGCCTCCGAGTACCAGGACATCTTCGGCAAGGACCGCTACTTCCTGGAGCTGATGGACCACGGCATCGAGATCGAGCGCCGGGTCCGGGACGGGCTGCTGGAGGTCGGCAAGAAGCTGGGCATCCCCCCGCTGGTCACCAATGACTCGCACTACACCTACTCCCGCGAGTCCGTGGCCCATGACGCGCTGCTGTGCGTCCAGACCGGCAAGAACCTCTCCGACCCCGACCGCTTCCGCTTCGACGGCACCGGCTACTACCTGAAGTCCACCGACGAGATGTACGCCATCGACTCCTCGGACGCCTGGCAGGAGGGCTGCCGGAACACGCTGCTGGTGGCCGAGCAGATCGACAACACCGGCTGGTTCGAGAAGCGCGACCTGATGCCGCGGTTCGACGTCCCCGAGGGGTTCACCGAGGTCACCTGGTTCCAGGAGGAGGTCCGCAAGGGGATGGCCCGCCGCTTCCCCGGCGGCATCCCCGAGGACCGCCAGAAGCTCGTCGAGTACGAGATGGACGTCATCATCCAGATGGGGTTCCCGGGGTACTTCCTCGTGGTCGCCGACTTCATCATGTGGGCGAAGAACAACGGCATCGCGGTCGGCCCCGGCCGTGGCTCCGCGGCCGGATCGATCGTCTCGTACGCGATGGGCATCACCGACCTCGACCCCATCGAGCACGGGCTGATCTTCGAGCGGTTCCTTAACCCGGAGCGCGTCTCCATGCCCGATGTCGACATCGACTTCGACGAGCGCAGGCGCGGTGAGGTCATCCGGTACGTCACCGAGAAGTACGGCGCCGACAAGGTCGCCCAGATCGGCACCTACGGCACCATCAAGGCCAAGAACGCGATCAAGGACTCGGCCCGGGTGCTCGGCTATCCGTACGCGATGGGCGACCGCATCACCAAGGCCATGCCCGCCGATGTGCTCGGCAAGGGCATCCCGCTGTCCGGTATCACCGACGAGAAGCACCCCCGCTACAGCGAGGCGGGCGAAGTGCGCGGGATGTACGAGAACGAGCCGGATGTGAAGAAGGTCATCGACACCGCGCGCGGTATCGAGGGCCTGGTGCGCCAGATGGGCGTGCACGCCGCGGGCGTGATCATGTCGAGCGAGACGGTCACCGACCACGTCCCGGTCTTCTCGCCGAAGAACGACGGCCAGGTCGTCACCCAGTGGGACTACCCCACCTGTGAGTCGCTCGGCCTGCTGAAGATGGACTTCCTCGGCCTGCGGAACCTCACCATCATGGATGACGCCGTGAAGATGGTGCGGGCCAACAAGGGCGTCGACCTCACGATGCTCGATCTGACCCTGGACGACCCCAAGACCTTCGAACTGCTCTGCCGAGGTGACACCCTCGGCGTCTTCCAGTTCGACGGCGGCCCCATGCGCTCCCTGCTGCGCATGATGAAGCCCGACAACTTCGAGGACATTTCCGCCGTCTCGGCCCTGTACCGGCCGGGTCCGATGGGCATGAACTCGCATATCAACTACGCGCTGCGGAAGAACGGCCAGCAGGAGATCACCCCGATCCACCCCGAGCTGGAGGAGCCGCTCAAGGAGGTCCTCGGGATCACCTACGGCCTCATCGTCTACCAGGAGCAGGTGCAGAAGGCCGCCCAGGTGCTCGCGGGCTATTCGCTGGGCCAGGCCGACCTGCTGCGCCGGGCGATGGGCAAGAAGAAGCCCGAGGTGCTGGAGAAGGAGTTCGTCAACTTCCAGAAGGGCGCCCGCGACAAGGGGTACTCGGACGAGGCGATCCAGGCGGTCTGGGACGTGCTGGTCCCGTTCGCCGGATACGCGTTCAACAAGGCGCACTCCTCCGCTTACGGCCTGGTCACCTACTGGACCGCCTACCTCAAGGCCAACTACCCGGCCGAGTACATGGCGGCCCTGCTCACCTCGGTGCGCGACGACAAGGACAAGTCGGCGGTCTACCTCAACGAGTGCCGCCGCATGGGCATCAAGGTCCTCACACCGAATGTGAACGAGTCGGAGGCCAACTTCACCGCGCAGGGCGATGATGTGATCCTCTTCGGCCTCACCGCCGTGCGGAACGTCGGTCAGAACGTGGTGGAAGCGATCATCCGCAGCCGCAAGTCCAAGGGGAAGTACAGCTCCTTCCCCGACTACCTGGACAAGGTCGAGGCGGTCGTCTGCAACAAGCGCACCACCGAATCGCTGATCAAGGCGGGCGCCTTCGACGAGATGGGCCACACCCGCAAGGGACTCACCGCCCACTACGAGACGATGATCGACAACGTGGTGGCGGTGAAGCGCAAGGAGGCCGAGGGACAGTTCGACCTCTTCGGCGGGATGGGCGACGACAGCGGTGGCGACGGTCCGGGCTTCGGTCTGGACATCGAGTTCTCCGATGTCGAATGGGAGAAGACCTATCTGCTCGCCCAGGAGCGGGAGATGCTCGGCCTCTATGTCTCCGACCATCCGCTCTTCGGTATCGAGCACGTCCTCAACGAGAAGGCGGACGCCGCCATCGCCCAGCTCACCGGCGGTGAGCACAGCGACGGCGCGATCGTCACCATCGGCGGCATCATCTCCGGCCTCCAGCGCAAGATGACCAAACAGGGCAACGCCTGGGCCATCGCCACCGTCGAGGACCTGGCCGGTTCCATCGAGTGCATGTTCTTCCCGGCCACCTACCAGCTGGTCTCCACCCAGCTGGTCGAGGACGCGGTGGTCTTCGTCAAGGGCCGTCTCGACAAGCGCGAGGACGTGCCCCGGCTGGTCGCGATGGAGCTGATGGTCCCCGATCTGTCCGAGGCGTCGGCCAACGCCCCGGTGACGATCACCATTCCCACGGTCAAGGTCACCCCGCCGCTGGTGGAGAAGCTGGGCGAGGTGCTCAGCCACCACCGCGGTGCCACCGAGGTGCGGATCAAGCTCCAAGGGGCCCGCAAGACCACGGTGCTGAGGCTCGACCGGCACCGGGTCACCGCGGACCCGGCCCTGTTCGGCGATCTCAAGGTGCTGCTGGGGGCATCCTGTCTGGCCGGATGAGTCCGGCCCGGTAGCCGTATGAGGGGCGCGCCCGTCCGGGCGCGCCCCTCAACCGCTTTCAGGCGGTGGTCAGTTGTGGCCGAAACTCTTCTGCCGGTCCTTGCGGCCCGCCGCCGGGGCGCCCTCCGGTCGCATCGCCTGCCCCTCCTGCGAGGACGTCTGCGTCTGCTCGGCGGGGCGGTCCACGGCGCCGTCCTGGCGCGCCTGCGGCTGCTTGCGATCGCGGTTCTTGTTCTTGCCCATGGTGGTGTGCCTCCAGTTGGAATCAGCCCCCCGGTGAAGGGCCCTCCGGAGAGGAAGCCCTCCGGGAAGAACAGTGACATGTCTCAGGGACCTGTGCATTTCGGGCAATTACCGTGAGTGAGAAGGGGGGTCTTCGCGGGTAGGCCGTATCCGCCACGCCGGTGATCCAGTTCGGACTGATAACCCCCGCACGGTCGGGCAGACTCGAAAGAAAGCGCAACTGAATTTCCGGGGCACGGCTGTGTACGGGGGCGACCGAGGACTGGACTGTCTGAAAGAGGGTGGAACGTGGACCGCTGCGTCGTCCTGGTGGACGCCGGCTATCTGCTGGGCGCCGCCGCGAGCCTGCTGGCCGGGGAACCCGCCCGGTCCCGTATCTCCGTCGACCACGCGACCCTCATCCAGGGGCTGCGGGAGCGCGCCGAGGCCGAGACCGAGCGCCCTCTGCTGCGTATCTACTGGTTCGACGGCGCCCCCGACCGCGTACCCCAGCCCGAGCACCGCCGACTGCGGGTGATGCCCCGGGTGACCGTCCGGCTCGGCGCTCTGACCCGCAGCGACGGGCGCTGGGCGCAGAAGGGCGTGGACGCCGCCATGCACGCCGAACTCACCGAACTCGCCCGCAACCGCGCCTGCTCCGACATCGTGCTGGTCACCGGGGACGGCGATCTGCTGCCCGGGCTGATGTCGGCCAAGGAGCACGGGGTCGCCGTCCATCTGTGGGCCGTCCAGGCCGCGGACGGCGACTACAACCAGTCCGAGGACCTGGTCGCCGAGGCCGATGAGCGGCGGGTGCTGGACCGCGCCTGGATCACCGGGGCGGTCCGCGCCAAGGAGCCCCCCGGCACCTGCGCCCCCACCTCGGCGCCGCGTCCGGAGATCGCCGCCATCCTGTCCGCCCCGCTGCCCGAGACGGCGGCCGCCGCCGCGGCGGCGGCCGGATCCGGCACCGACGCCCCCTCCAGGCGCAACGGCACCGCCCGCCCCGGCGCGGGTGTGGTCACCCGTGGCGCGACGGACGGTGGCGGGAGCGCGGCGGCCGCCGCCGGGTCCGGTACGGCCGCCGACGGGACGACGGGCACGGCCAAGGGCGTGCCCACTCCCAAGGACCTCGCGGGGCTCGGCCGGGCCCACGCCGGTTCCGCGGCCCAGCACCCCGTCCCCAGCGCCACCTTGCGCTGGTCCTCCGACCGGGGCTATATCGACCGGGGCCCGGGCACCGGGGTGGGCGAGCCGCCGGAGACCGCCAACCTCCCGATGCTGGCCCAGCTCACCAGTGCCGAGCAGCGCTGGGCCGACCGCGAGGAGGACATCACCACCGTCTCCGGCGACCCCTTCGAGGTCGGCCAGGTCTTCGCCCGCCGCTGGATCGAGCGGCTCTCCGAACCCGGCCACCTCCCACAGCTGTCCACCGAGTATCCGCGCATCCCGCACCGCATCGACGGCGAACTGCTGCGGTACGCCGCCCGCTTCGGTCTGCTCGCCCACAAGGACGACCAGATCGACGAGCACGACCGCTATGCGATCCGCGCCGGGTTCTGGCGCGAGATCGACGTCCGGACGGCCGCCGAGCACGCACCGGCGCCCGATTAGGCGGTGCGGGGAACCGGCCCGCGCCGGGACGTTCCGCCCCCTTCCGGAGACCGTCGTACACGCCTGCCGCCGCGTTCACCCGACTGCTGTAATCGGCTTCACCGGCCCGGCCCGGCGCGGTGGCCGGGCGGGCACCCGACGGAGGACGGTCATGGCGGCGACTCTCACCTCACTGGTCGACGTGGCCACCGGCAGCAACCGCGGCAAGGCCGGGGACGCCCTCACCCTCACCGGGTCCGGTCTCGGCGGCACCACCCGGGTGAACATCGGCCGCAGGGCGGTCACCCCCACCAGCGTGGCCCCCGGTACGGTCACCGCCGTCGTCCCGGCCCTGTGCGCGGGGCAGCACGCGGTCAGCGTGACCGCGGGGAACAACGCCACCAGTAACGCGTTGCCGTTCTTCCTCGTCCCCCAGCCGGTGGTCACCGGTCTCAGCAGTGTCGCGGGACCGGCCGGAGCGACCACCGTGACCCTGTTCGGCGAGGGCTTCCTGACCGCGACGGGGGTCACCTTCGGCTCGGTGGGCGCCGCCACCGGCACCTTCCCGCCCCCGACGGACACCGCCATGACGGTCACCGCTCCCGCCCATACGGACCCCATCACCGGCTGCACCGACACCGTGGACGTCACCGTCGCCTCCCTGGGCGGCACCAGCGCGCCGTCGGACGACGGCCAGTACACGTACTACGCCGTCCCCGACGCGGTCTCCGCCACCCCGGCGCTCCAGGTGCTGGGGCGGAACGTGACCATCACCGGCACCTGTCTGGCCGGCACCACCTCGGTGGTCTTCACCAATGGGATCACCTCGACCCCGACCCTCTTCAGCAATGTCTCCGCGACCCAGATCCTGGCCGTGGTCCCCCTCTCACTGGGCACGTACCAGGTCCTCGTCACCACCCCCGGCGGGACGGACACCTCCTCACCGCCCTCCGTCACCCTCATCCTCTGAGCGTGCGGCGCGCGGCGGCGCCCGGGGACACCGGCGGGGCCGGCCCGGACCGTCCGGTGAGGGGACCCGAGGGCGGGAGCGGGTGTTTGGGCGCGTACCCTCATAGCTCGTGAGGACGGGCGCGAAACAGGCGACGAGTGGCGATGTGGTGTGCACCGTGCGCGGCCTGGTCAAGACCTATCCCGCCGCGCGCGCACGCCGCGGCACCCCCGCCACTCCGGCGGTGCGTGCCAGCGACGGCATCGACCTGGACGTGGCGCGCGGTGAGGTCTTCGGGCTGCTGGGACCCAACGGCGCCGGGAAGTCCACCCTGGTCCGCCAGCTCACCGGACTGCTGCGGCCCGACGAGGGCACCGTCCGGGTGCTCGGCCACGATCTGGTCCGCCACCCCGAGCGCGCCGCCCGGCTGCTGGGCTATCTGGGCCAGGACTCCACCGCGCTGGACGAGCTCACCGTCGCCCTGGCCACCGAGACCACGGCGCGGCTGCGCGGCCTCGACGCCCGCGCGGCCCGCGCCGAGCGGGACGCGGTGATCGAGGAACTGGGCCTCGGCGAGCTGTCCGGACGCGCCCTGAAGAAGCTCTCCGGCGGGCAGCGGCGGCTGGCGTGTGTGGCCGCCGCCCTGGTGGGGGAGCGTCCGCTGCTGGTGCTGGACGAGCCCACCACCGGGATGGACCCGGTCGCCCGGCGGGCGGTGTGGGCCGCCGTGGACCGTCGGCGCGCCGAGCGCGGTGTGACGGTGCTGCTCGTCACCCACAACGTCATCGAGGCCGAGACCGTGCTCGACCGGGTCGCGGTGATGGACCGCGGCCGGGTGATCGCCTGTGACACCCCCGCCGGGCTGAAGGCGATGGTCGCCGACGAGGTGCGGGTGGAGCTGGTCTGGCGCGCCGAGCCGCCGCTGGACGTCCCCGGGATCGCCGCGCTGCGGGAGTCCGCCCACGCGGTCTCCGGGCGCCGCTGGACCCTGCGGCTCGCCCCGGACGCGGCGCGCACCGCCATCGCCACCGTGACCGGCGGCCCCGCCTTCGCGGCGCTGGACGATTTCACTCTCGCCACCCCCAGCCTGGAGGATGTGTACCTCGCGCTGGGCGGCCGTGCGGAGGGGACGCAGGGGCTGGTGAAGGCGTGAACGCAACCGTGACCGTGTCCGTAGTGAAGTCCGTGAGGCGACCGAAGCCGTCATCGGTGAAGAGGAGCAGCACAACGTGAGTGTCGTGCCCGCGCAGGCCATGCCGTCCGGCATCACCGGGGGAAGCGCCCCGGCGAAGGCCGCCGCGCCGGCCGGTGAGGCCGGTGGCGCCGATGTGCCCGCCCCGCTGGCGGCCGGCGCGCGGCTGTTCCCCGCCCTCGTCGCGGTCTACCGGGCCCAGCTCAGCCGGGCCCGGGTGGCCCGGATCCCGCTGCTGTTCGTGGCGACCTTCCAGTCCGTCGGGATCATGGTCCTGATGCGCGGGGTGGTGGACGGCGGCGCGGAGGCCCGCTCGGTGGTCGCCGGGTCCAGTGTGCTGGTCGTGGCGTTCGTGGCGCTCAACCTGCTGGCCCAGTACTTCGGGCAGCTCCGGGCGAGCGGCGGGCTCGATCACTACGCCACCCTTCCGGTGCCGCCCTCCGCGGTGGTGCTCGGCGCGGCCGCCGCGTACGCCTCGTTCACCGTGCCGGGGACGGCCGTCACCGCCGTGGTGGGCAGTGTGCTCTTCCAGCTCCCGATGGCGCACCTGTGGATCCTCGCCGCGGTGATCCCGCTCTCCGGCGCGGCACTCGCCGGACTCGGCGCGGCCCTGGGACTGCTCGCCCCGCGTCAGGAACTGGCCACCCTCTGCGGGCAGTTGGGCATGTCGGCGGCGCTGCTGCTGGGAGTGCTGCCCGCCGAGCGGATGCCGGAAGTGGTGTCGTACGCGCGGGATCTGCTGCCGTCGACGTACGGTGTGGAGGCCCTGGCGCGGTCCTTCGACGCCCAGCCCGACTGGCTGGCCATCGGTGCCGACCTCGGGGTGTGTGCCGGGGTGGCCGTGGTGTCGCTCGCCGCCGCGACCTGGGCCTACCGTCGGGCGGCCGTGCGGTGACGCGCCGCAGCGGACCTCCCGCCGACCGAAGTACGCCGTCCGCCTGGCACGATGACGGGGTGACCGCACCGTTGACGCCACAAGATCAGCCTTCGCCGCACGACGAGTCCGCCGAGGCGCATCACTCAGGACAACCGCACCACCCCGAACACCCTGATCCCTCCGCCTACACCGAGCACGGCGACCCGTCCGAGCCGGGGCCCGAGCTGCGGGCGGAGATGGTGCAGGCGTCGCTGGTCGCCATCGCGGTGGCGGTGTCAGGGGTGCTGCTGGGCCTGCTGTGGCTGTGGCTGGCACCGCGGGTGCCGCTGGTCTGGGCCGGGGACAACGCTGTCTACCTGAAGAACTCCGAGGCGGAGGACGCCATCGGCGCGGACGGGATGTTCGTGCTGCTCGCCCTGGGCTTCGGCGCCCTCTCGGCGCTCGTGGTCTTCCTGCTCTTCCGGCACGGCGGGATCGCGCTGGTCATCGGACTGGCCGTGGGCGGGGTGCTCGCCTCGGTGATCGCCTGGCGGCTGGGGGTGTGGCTGGGCCCCAGCGCGGACATCGCCGCGCACGCCAAGGAGGCCGGCAAGGGGGTCGCCTTCGACGGACCGCTGAAGCTGCGCGCCAAGGGCGCCCTGCTGTCCTGGTCGGTCGCGGCGATGGTGGTGCACCTGACGCTGACCGGGCTGTTCGGCCCGCGCGACCCCGAGCCGCTGCCGGCCGCGGGCCTCCACCGCGCCTGATCCGGCCTCTCCCGCGCCCGTCCGGACGCCCGGTCCTATCCGTCGTGACGCGCGATCGGGGCCACCACGGCCTCGGTGAGCGCCGCCAGATCGGTGGGGGACAGCTCGACCTCCAGACCGCGGCGGCCCGCCGAGACGCATACCGTCGGATGTCCGGCCGCCGAGGCGTCCAGGGCCGTGGGCAGCCGCTTGCGCTGGCCGAGCGGGGAGATCCCGCCGCGGACATAGCCCGTGGTGCGCTCCGCCGCCGCCGGATCCGCCATCACCGCGCGTTTGCCGCCGACCGCCGTCGCCAGGGCCTTGAGGTCCAGTGACGCGGAGACCGGCACGATCGCCACGGTCAGCCGGTCGTCCACACTGGCGATGAGGGTCTTGAAGACCCGGCCCGGCTCCACCCCGAGCGCCTGCGCGGCCTCCTCGCCGTAGGACGGGGCCGCCGGGTCATGGGTGTAGGAGTGCAGGGTGAACGGGGTGCCCGCCGCGGTGAGCGCGGTGGTCGCCGGGGTTCCGGCGGAGTTCTTCCTGGATTTCTTGGCCATGTCTCCCGTGGTCTCCCGCAATCTCGCGCGCGTTCAGTTGGGGCTGGTCGGGCGGCGGGTCAGATCGACCGCCGGAAGCGACGGGAGCTTACCGATGACCGCGCTCTCGGCGCGAAGGAGTTTCAGCTCCTCGGCCAGCCTGCTGGCGGTGTCCGGCGCCTGGAGCAGCCGCTGTTTGGCCGGGGTGTCGAGGACGGCCGCGGCCGCGACCAGGTACGAGAGCACGGACGGCTCGCCCGGCAGGTCCTGTTCGGCGGCCAGGGTGCGTTCCCGCGCCCCCGCGAGCCGCTTCTGATAGGTGCGGAACGCGCGCACCACCCCGGAGGCCAGCGCCCCGGCGCCGTCGCCCTGTTCCTCCTCCAGCTCGTTGACCTCGGCGGTCAGATACGGGCCCGAGGAGTCCACCGAGAGCAGTTCGAACCGGGTGGTACCGGTGGCCAGCACCTCGAAGGTGCCGTCCTCCTGCTCCCGGATGGTGGCCGCGTCCGCGACACAGCCGACCGGGTAGAACGACTTCACCGGGTCGGGGCCGAAGCCCGAGGCGGGCCCGCGGTCGGGCAGCGTCACGGTCTCCGGGAGCCCGAGCGCGCTGGGCGCGACCTCGTGGCCGTCCCGGATCGCGACCACGCCGAACCGGCGCGGCGCGTCCTCCGGAAGCGCCGACAGGTCGCGCATCAGGGAGCGGTACCGCTGTTCGAAGACGTTCAGGGGCATGACGAGCCCAGGGAACAGCACCGTGTTCAGCGGGAAGAGCGGAAGGCGCGCGGAGGTCACGGGGCGTAAGCCTAATGGCCCCGCGCGTTCCACTTCACTGGCGGCGCAGTAGCCGGGAGGCGCCGGCGGCGACCGTGGTCGCCAGCACCCACCCCAGCAGGATCATCACGATGGCCGCCCACTGCAGCGCACCGCCGGGATTCCAGTAGCCGTCCTGGCCCAGATTGACCACCGGGATCAGCAGGTCGAGCGTGTACAGCGAGGCGTTCCAGTGCGGGGATTCCCCGGCCTTCAGCGCCTCGGGGCGGTTATGCGCGAAGAACACCGAACCCACCGCCCACAGCACCGCCATCCACACCGCCGCCCGGCCGGGGCGGTAGCCGTAGGCCACCGTCCAGTCCTGGAGGTAGCCCCACAGCTTCCCGGCCAGCGGCAGCGTCTCCCGGCGGCGGCGCTGCTTGGCGAGCAGCACCTCGCGCGCGTCCGCGTCCTCCCCGCTGGCCCGCATCGAGTTGGCCAGCATCTCGTACGGCTCGGGCGCGTACTCCGGGGTCGCGGCGGCCACCCACTCCAGCCGCCGGGTGAGCGGGAAGTGGCCGCGCGGGATCAGGTTCTCGTAGGAGAAGCCCGCCATGGTCAGTCCGCCGGGGCCGGGCCAGCTCACCGATTTGTCGACGAGGTTGACCACCCGGGCGCCGGAGAGGATCACCCGGCCGCGCTGCGGACGCTCCCCGACGAACCGCAGCTCCGGGGTCTGCACCCGGCGCAGCGACAGCTCCTGGTCGTTCTCCAGGATGAAACGGGCCTGGTCGAAGTCGATGGCGTCACCGATCCGCCCGTCGTCCAGACGGATACCGCCCTCGCACTCGAAGCGCTGGATCCGGGTGCCGCGGGTCGGGGTGTCGGTGGTGCCGTAGGCCGGGGTGGAGCCGGGGCCGTAGGCGGATATCCCGCCGCCGGTCAGATAGAGGCTGCGCTCGACGGTCAGCTGCGGCGCGTTCAGCGCCCGCCGGCCGTAGGGATTGCGCAGCCGGGAGCCGCGCAGACTGAGCGACACGCCCACCTGCGCCCCGCGCAGGCTCAGCTCCCCGTACGACTCGATCATGTCGGCCTGGAAGTCCTGGGCGACGGTCAGCCCGTCGGCGCTGATCGACATGCCGCGGCGGTCCCGGCGCACGATGAGCTGGTTGAGGAGTAAGTCGGTGCCTATGTGGGCGTCGGTGAGCCGGATGCCGTGCTCCACGACACACCGGGGCAGATGCAGATCGCCCTCGGTGCGCAGCCGGGCCGCCTCCAGCCGGGGGAGCGCGCAGCCCACCAGGCGCAGGGTGGCGAAATGCGATTCGGGGAGCAGCACCTCCCGCTCGAAGCGGCAGTTCTTCAGCTCGACATACGGGTTGATCACACCGCCGGCCAGGTCCAGGGTGCCGGTGATGTGCACCCCGTTCAGCTTCAGCGCCGCGACCCGGCCCGGCTGGGCGGGCGGTCCGTCCAGCAGCAGCAGCGCCACCACCCGGGCCCGCACACTGCGCTCGGGGCCCCAGGCGTAGGGGCCGGAGGGATCGTTCCGCTGGGGGTGGGAGGTCCGCAGATCGTGGGTGCTGCCGTTGCGGAAGGCCTGCCACATGCCCCATTCGGCGGTGGTCAGATCGAGACCCGGGGGCGGATCGCCATCGTGCGGCTCGGTCACAGCCGTGTCCCCTCCTGTTCTCCGTATCCCCGTACGGACCACATTCCCGCTGAGTAACCGGTTGAACGCCAACGGTCAGGGTCAACTTAGGCCGTCCGTATCACTGACTGATACGGGGGGAGGGCGGCCGTATCGGGTCTGAGACAATTGATCGCGTGATCTCCCGTATCGATCTGCGCGGCGCCGCCCTCCCCGAGGGCGGCATCGACCGTGACCTGCTGCCCCGTGCCGAGCTCGATGTCGAGGCCGCCCTGGAGAAGGTGCGCCCGATCTGCGAGGACGTACGGCATCGCGGCACCGCGGCGCTGATCGACTACGCGGCGCGGTTCGACGGTGTGGCCCTCGACCGGGTGCGGGTGCCCGCCGAGGCCCTGGAGAGCGCCCTCGCCGGGCTGGACCCGGCCGTGCGGGCCGCCCTGGAGGAGTCCATCCGGCGCGCCCGGCTGGTCCACCGCGCCCAGCGGCGCACCGACCACACCACCCAGGTGGTGCCCGGCGGGACCGTCACCGAGCGCTGGGTGCCGGTCGAGCGGGTCGGGCTGTACGTCCCCGGCGGCCGCTCGGTCTACCCCTCCTCCGTGGTGATGAACGTGGTGCCCGCGCAGGAGGCCGGGGTCGGCTCGATGGCCGTCACCTCCCCGCCGCAGAGCGGGTTCGGCGGACTGCCGCACCCCACGATCCTGGCGGCCTGCGCCCTGCTCGGCGTGGACGAGGTCTACGCGGCCGGGGGCGCCCAGGCGGTGGCCATGTTCGCCTACGGCACCGAGGAGTGCCGTCCGGTCGCGATGGTGACCGGACCGGGGAACATCTGGGTCGCCGCCGCCAAGCGCCTGCTCAAGGGCCGGATCGGGATCGACGCCGAGGCCGGGCCCACCGAGATCGCCATCCTGGCCGACGCCACCGCCGACCCGGCGCACGTCGCCGCGGACCTCATCAGCCAGGCCGAGCACGACCCGCTGGCCGCCTCGGTGCTGGTCACCGACTCCGAGGAGCTGGCCACCGCGGTCGAGAAGGAGCTCGAGGTCCAGATCGCGGCCACCCGGCATGTCGAGGACCGCATCCGCCCGGCGCTCTCCGGCCGCCAGTCCGGCATCGTGCTGGTCGACGGGATCGAGCAGGGCCTGGCCGTGGTGGACGCGTACGCGGCCGAGCACCTGGAGATCCAGACCGAGGACGCGGCGGCGGTCGCCGCCCGGGTGCGGAACGCCGGGGCGGTCTTCGTCGGCGCGTACGCCCCCGTCTCCCTCGGCGACTACGCCGCGGGCTCCAACCACGTACTGCCCACCGGCGGCTGCGCCTGCCACTCCTCGGGGCTGTCCGTGCAGTCCTTCCTGCGCGGCATCCACGTGGTGGACTACACCCGCGAGGCGCTGGCCGAGGTCGCGGGCCATGTGGTGACGCTCGCCGAGGCGGAGGACCTGCCCGCCCACGGCGCCGCGGTGAAGGCAAGGTTCGACTGGAAGGTGCCACCGAGCAAGTGACCGGCATTGACGATCTCCCGATCCGGGAAGAGCTCCGTGGCAAGTCCCCGTACGGAGCTCCCCAGCTCGATGTGCCCGTACGGCTGAACACCAACGAGAACCCGTATCCGCTGCCGGAGCCCCTGGTGGCCCGGATCGCCGAGCGGGTCGCCGAGGCGGCCCGCGACCTCAACCGCTACCCGGACCGGGACGCGGTCGAGCTCCGCACCGAACTGGCCCGCTACCTGACCCGCACCGCCGGGCACGAGGTCGGTGTGGCCAACGTCTGGGCGGCCAACGGCTCCAACGAGGTGCTCCAGCAGCTCCTCCAGACCTTCGGCGGCCCCGGGCGGACCGCGATGGGCTTCGAGCCCTCGTACTCGATGCACGCGCTGATCTCCCGCTCCACCGGCACCGGCTGGATCTCCGGCCCGCGGAACGCGGACTTCACCATCGATGTGGACGCCGCCCGCGCGGCCATCGCCATGCACCGGCCGCACGTCGTGTTCATCACCTCCCCCAACAACCCCACCGGGACCGCCGTCGACGCGGACACGGTGCTGGCGCTGTACGAGGCGGCGCAGGCCGCCGGGCCCTCGGTCGTCGTGGTCGACGAGGCGTACGGGGAGTTCAGCCACCACCCCTCGCTGCTGTCGCTGATCGAGGGCCGTCCGCGGCTGATCCTCTCCCGGACCATGTCCAAGGCGTTCGGCGCCGCCGGGCTGCGGCTCGGCTACCTCGCCGCGCACCCGGCCGTGGTCGACGCCGTCCAGCTCGTCCGGCTGCCGTACCACCTGTCCGCGGTCACCCAGGCCACCGCGCTGGCCGCCCTGGAGCACACCGATACGCTGCTGGGGTACGTCGAGGCGCTCAAGGCCGAGCGCGACCGGCTGGTGAGCGAGCTGCGCAGCATCGGCTGCGAGGTGACCGACTCGGACGCCAACTTCGTGCAGTTCGGCCGTTTCGAGGACGCGCACGCGGCGTGGCGGGAACTGCTGGACCGGGGGGTTCTGGTCCGTGACAACGGCGTACCGGGATGGCTGCGGGTCACCGCGGGCACTCCCACCGAGAACGACGCGTTCCTCGACGCGGTACGCGAGCTGATGAAGGAGAAGAGCGCATGACCCGCGTGGGACGCGTGGAGCGCACCACCAAGGAGACCTCGGTCGTCGTCGAGATCGATCTCGACGGCACCGGACAGGTCGACGTATCGACCGGTGTCGGCTTCTACGACCATATGCTCGACCAGCTCGGCCGCCACGGCCTCTTCGACCTCACGGTCAAGACCGAGGGCGACCTGCACATCGACACCCACCACACCATCGAGGACACCGCCCTCGCGCTGGGTGCCGCGTTCAAGCAGGCGCTCGGCGACAAGGTGGGCATCTACCGGTTCGGCAACTGCACGGTGCCGCTCGACGAGTCCCTGGCCCAGGTGACCGTCGACCTCTCCGGCCGCCCGTACCTGGTGCACACCGAGCCGGAGAACATCGCGCCGATGATCGGCACCTACGACACCACGATGACGCGCCACATACTGGAGTCGTTCGTGGCGCAGGCGCAGATCGCCCTGCACGTCCATGTGCCGTACGGGCGCAACGCGCACCACATCGTGGAGTGCCAGTTCAAGGCCCTGGCACGGGCGCTGCGCTACGCGAGCGAGCGCGACCCGCGGGCTGCCGGGATTCTCCCCTCGACGAAGGGCGCGCTGTGAGCGACGTACGCGCGGCCGCCGGGCTGTCGGCCGTACTCGACCCGCACGGTCGCCGCGCGGGCGGAGAAGCGAACGGAGAGATGCGGTGAACGGGACGTCCACGGCGTTCATCGTCCTGGGACTCTTCCTGCTGGGCGGGGTGGTCTCCTTCGTGAAGCAGGGGCTGCCCAAGGGTGTGATCGTGCTGCTCAGCCTGGGCGCCTCGATGGCCCTGGTGGCGGGCGTCATGCGGCTGGAGGTCTGGAATTGAGCACGGCTCCGAAGGTCGTCGTCCTCGACTACGGCTTCGGCAACGTCCGCTCCGCCGAGCGCGCCCTCGCCCATGTCGGCGCCGATGTCGAGATCACCGGTGACTACGACAAGGCCATGACCGCCGACGGTCTGCTGGTCCCCGGTGTCGGCGCCTTCGCCGCCTGTATGAAGGGGCTGCGCGGGGCCCGCGGCGACTGGATCGTGGGCCGCCGCCTCTCCGGCGGCCGTCCCGTGATGGGTATCTGCGTCGGTATGCAGGTGCTGTTCGAACGCGGTATCGAGCACGGTGTCGAGGCCGAGGGCCTGGACGAGTGGCCCGGCACCGTCGAGCGGCTGCACGCGCCCGTCGTCCCCCACATGGGATGGAACACGGTCAAGGCTCCGGCCGACTCCCGGCTGTTCGACGGCGTCGGCGCGGACGAGCGCTTCTACTTCGTCCACTCCTACGCGGTCCGCACCTGGGAGCTGGAGGTGGCCAACCCGGCCATGCCCGCCCCCAAGGTCGCCTGGACCACCCACGGCGAGCCGTTCGTCGCCGCCGTGGAGAACGGCCCGCTGTGGGCCACCCAGTTCCACCCCGAGAAGTCCGGCGACGCCGGGGCGCGGCTGCTCCGCAACTGGCTCGACACGCTCTGACCGGCCCGCATCAGCCCAGCTACTCACCGTAAGGTTCCCGCATGCCAACGCACCGCCTCGAACTCCTCCCCGCCGTCGACGTCCGGGACGGCCAGGCCGTCCGTCTCGTGCACGGCGAGTCCGGCTCCGAGACGTCGTACGGCGACCCGCTGGAGGCCGCCCTCGCCTGGCAGGCGGCGGGTGCCGAGTGGCTGCACCTGGTGGACCTCGACGCGGCCTTCGGCACCGGTGACAACCGCGGGGTGATCGCCGAGGTCGCCGCGGCCATGGAGCTGAAGGTCGAGCTGTCCGGCGGTATCCGCGACGACGCCTCGCTGGCCGCCGCGCTCGCCACCGGCTGCACCCGCGTCAACCTGGGCACCGCGGCGCTGGAGACCCCCGAGTGGGTCGCCAAGGTCATCGCCGAGCACGGCGACCGCATCGCCGTCGGCCTCGACGTACGCGGCACCACCCTGCGCGGCCGCGGCTGGACCCGGGACGGCGGCGATCTGTACGAGACCCTGGCGCGGCTGGACTCCGAGGGCTGCGCCCGCTACGTCGTCACCGACATCGCCAAGGACGGCACCCTCCAGGGCCCCAACCTGGACCTGCTGCGCAATGTCTGCGCGGCGACGGACAAGCCGGTCGTCGCCTCCGGCGGCGTTTCCTCCCTCGACGACCTGCGCGCCCTTGCGACTCTGGTACCGGAAGGCGTCGAGGGTGCCATCGTCGGGAAGGCGCTCTACGCCAAGGCGTTCACCCTGGAAGAGGCGTTGGAGGCGGTATCCGCATGACCTCACCCGAGATCGCACGACGGGTTCAGACCGACAGTCCGTGGGAGGAGACCATCGGCTTCGCACGGGCTGTGCAAGCCGGTGACCTGGTGGTCGTCAGCGGGACGATGCCGCTGGCCGACCGCGGCGTCCTGGAGGGCGAGGGCGACCCGTACCAGCAGACGATGGCCGCCTTCCGCCACGCCCTGGACGCGCTGTCCCCGTTCGACCTGGGCGTCGAATCCGTCATCCGCACCCGGATGTTCATCACGCACGCCCGGGACGTGGACGAGGTGGGCCGTGCCCACAAGGAGCTGTTCGACGCCGTGCGCCCGGCCGCGACCCTCGTCGTGGTCTCCGGCTTCGTCGACTCGCGCGTCCTGGTCGAAGTCGAACTGGAAGCATTCCGAGGAGCCCGACAGCCATGACCCTCGCGGTCCGAGTCATCCCCTGCCTGGACGTCGACAACGGCCGGGTCGTCAAGGGGGTCAACTTCCAGAACCTGCGCGACGCGGGCGATCCGGTCGAAATGGCCAAGGTCTACGGCGAGGAGGGCGCGGACGAGCTGACGTTCCTCGACATCACCGCCTCCTCCGGCAACCGCGAGACCACCTATGACGTCGTCCGCCGCACCGCCGAGCAGGTCTTCATCCCGCTCACGGTCGGCGGCGGCGTCCGCACCACCGAGGACGTCGACAAGCTGCTGCGCGCCGGAGCGGACAAGATCGGCGTCAACACCGCCGCCATCGCCCGCCCCGAGCTGATCCGTGAGATCGCCGAACGGTTCGGCAGCCAGGTCCTGGTCCTCTCGGTCGACGCCCGCCGCTGTGTGCCCGGCGCCGATGGTGAACCACCCGCGGTCACCCCGTCCGGCTACGAGGTCACCACCCACGGCGGCCGCCGCGGCACCGGTATCGACGCCGTCGAATGGGCCCACCGCGCGGCCGAACTGGGCGCGGGTGAGATCCTGCTGAACTCCATGGACGCCGACGGCACCAAGGACGGCTACGACACCGCCATGATCGAGGCGGTCCGCAAGCACGTCGCCATCCCGGTCATCGCCAGCGGCGGCGCGGGCGAGCTGGCCCACTTCCCCCCGGCCGTCGCGGCGGGCGCGGACGCGGTGCTGGCCGCGTCGGTCTTCCACTTCGGCGATCTGCGGATCAGCGAGGTGAAGGACGCACTGCGCGGGGCGGGCCACCCGGTGCGATGAGGGATCAGCGGCGGGGCTTCCTCTTCCGCTTGCCGAACACCTTCTTGTAGCCCGCCAGTTCCTGGGCGAGCGCGACGGTCTGCGGATGCTCCTCGCCCAGGGTCCTGCGGAACCCCTCCAGGGTCCGCTGGGTCAGGGCTTTGGCCTCCTTGCGCCGTCCGAGCGCGTTCAGCGTCATGGCCAGGTTCGCGCCCGCGGTGAGGGTGTGGGGGTGGTCCTCGCCGAGGGTGACCCGGCACCGGTCGCGCGTCTCCTGGAGCAGGGCACGGGCCTGCACGTACTGGCCGAGGCGGCCCAGGCAGGTGGCCAGGGTGTGGGCGGGCTGGAGCGTCCTGGGGTGATCGATGCCCAGCGTGGTGCGGCTCCGGACGAGGGTCTCCTGGAGCAGGACCCGGGCCTGGGTCATCCGGCCGAGGTCGCTCAGCGTCGCCGCGAGGTTCGACGCGCTGGTGAGGGTGGAGGGGTGTTCCTCTCCCAGTGTCTTGCGCTGGCGGTCGAGCACCTCCTGCTGGAGCTCGAGCGCCTTGTGGTGCTGGCCGAGGGAGGCCAGGACCGCGGCGAGGTGCTGGGTGGTGAAGAGGGTCTTGCTGTGGTCATCGCCCAGGGTCGCGCGGCAGCGGCCGAGGGTGTCCTCGATCAGCGTACGGGCATCGGTGTGCCGGCCGAGGTCATTGAGTGTGCTGGCGAGGTTGGCGGCGCTGGTGAGGGTGTCCGGATGGCTGGGTCCCAGGGTTCCGCGCTGAAGCCGGAGGACCTCCTCCTTCAGGGCGCGGGCCTCGTGGTACCGGCCGAGGTAGCTCAAGGTGACGGCGAGGTTGTTGCCCGAGGTGAGCGTGTCACGGTGGGTCTCGCCGAGGGTGGCCCGGCAGCGCTCCAGGGTCTCTTCCTCGATCGACTGGGCCCTGCGGTACTGACCGAGGTTGGTCAGCGTCGTCGCGAGGGCGGTCTGGGCGGCCAGGGTCTCCTTGTGGTCCTCACCGAGTGCCGCCCGGCTCAGTTCGACCGCGCCCTCGATGAGAGTGAGGGCTTCCCGGTAGCTGCCGTGGCTGTTGAGGCTGTCGGTGAGCATGGTGGCGGCGGACAGGACGTCGGGATGGCTCTCGCCGATGGGCGCCGACCACCGCCGGTGCAACTCCCGGCTGGTGTCGAGGGCCGCCGTCGTCGTTCCCCGCACCAGCAGATAGCGGGTGGCGTCCAGGGAGAGCCGCCGCATGGCCTCGTCCTGGGTCCACGCCTCGCTCAGCGCCAGCACATGGGGCAGGATCCCGGCCCACTCCTGCCGGGTCTCGGGGTCCCGTCCCTCGTCGTCCGGCCGCACACCGGTGATGAGGTCCTTCGCGCGGGTATGGGCGTCGGTGGCGTTCTCGGGATCGGGATGGTCCCGCAGGATGGCCGCCGTCAGCCGGTGGATCGTCAACCCGCCCTGCTGGGGGCGGACCAGGCCCAGTCTGACCATCTCGGTGATCGCGTCGGCGACGGCCACCGGGTCGCCGGCCACGCGGTCCAGGGGCGGCGGCAGGGTGACGCCGGTCTTGGTGACCCAGGCGTCCAGCGGGATCGGCTCCGGGGCGAGGAAGGCGCAGACACGGAGGATCTCCGAGGCCACCGGGTCGGTGCGGGCGAGGTGTTCGGAGGACAGGCGCACCGCGGCGCCGAGGGTCTTGTGCTGGTACGTGATGGGTGCGCTGCGGTCGAGCAGCCGGCTGGTGGCCGTCAGGTCCTTCAGATAGGTGTCCACCGAGAACCCGGAGGTGGCGATGAGACCGCCCGCCTGGGCCAGCGCCAGCGGCAGATCGCCCAGGGATTCGGCCAGCCGGTCCGCCTCGCCCTCCGGTAACTGCGGTACGTACCCGGCCAGCAGGGCCCGGGACTCCTCCCGCGCGAAGAGGCCGAGGTCCACCGGGGCCGCGAGGCTGTGCCAGCCGGGGTCGCGCGAGGTGATCAGCACATGGCCGTCCCCGTCCGGCAGCAGGCTCCGGAAGGTCTCCGGATCCTCCGCGTTGTCGAGGACGAGCAGCCAGCGGCCGTTGGTGCGCAGATACTGACGGGCGCTCTGCGCGGCGTCCCCGACCGGCATCGTGGCGGGCAGGGTGCCGAGGGCGTGGGCGAGATCCGCGAGCTGGCTGTCCAGCGTGACCGTCGTCTGGGCGTCGAGCCACCACACCACGTCGTACTGGGAGGCGAAGCGGTAGCAGTACTCGGCCGCCGTCTGGGTCTTGCCGACACCGCCCATACCGTGCAGCGCCTGCACCCGGGTCCCGGAGGAGAGCCGGAACACGGTGCGGATCCGGTCGAGCACCTCGTCCCGCCCGGTGAACAGCGGCAGTCGCTGCGGGACGTTCCACGCGGCGGGCCGGTCCTCGGGCAGCCGGGGGGCGTTCGCCGGGCGGTCCTCGGCCCCGGCGGTGGCCACCGCCTCGGGGAACTCCGGCCGGACGGTCGGCGCCTGGGGTCCGCCGACCGCGTGCAACAGCTCCGCCAGCGCCTCCTCCTCGCCCTTCCCGTGCAGGATCCCCGCCTTGATGGGCCGGAGCAGCGCCGGGATCTGGCTCTTCTCCAGCGCGGCCACGTGCAGCGGGACGAAGCCGCGCGGCGGCCGCTCCCGGTCGTCGAAGGCGGCGGTCCACTCGTCCCAGGTGTAGCGGCGGCGCTCGAAGTACGAGGGCGACAGCAGCGCGAGGAAACGGTCGGCGCGGGTGAGCGCGTCGCTCATCCGCACCGTGGTGTTGTCCCCGGCCCGCCAGTGCTGATGGTCGAACTCCACGCTGAAGCCGTGCTGCTGGAGGTGCCAGGCCACCCACTCGGCCCAGGCCCGCTCCACCCCGGCGTAGCTGATGAAGAAGTCAACCTTCTCCGGAGCGTCCGACACCGTCTCCACCTGTCCCCCCGCACCCTGTCTTTCCGCACTCCAGTATGGCCAGCGGAAGGCCATTACACTCACGCCGGTGACAAGCGAAGCGGAACCGCAACCGTTGCTCACGCCCCGTCCGACGCTCCCTCAGGAACAGATAACCCACCTGGAGTTCATCCAGGCCGTGATCACCCGGCTCGGCAACAACTCCTTCCTCGTCAAGGGCTGGTGCCTGACCCTGGCCGCCGGACTGCTGGCGTTCGCCGCCGAGGGCTCACGGGTGTCGGTGGCGGTGACGGCCTTCGTGCCGCTGGTGGCGTTCTGGCTGCTGGACGGCTACTTCCTCTGGCAGGAAAGGCTGTTCCGCGCGCTCTACGACCGTGTTCGCACACCGGGCGGGGGAGGGGTGGAACCCTTCGCCATGGACCCGCGCCCCCACGCGGCGGGGGTGCGGTGGTGGAGCGCCATCCGCTCGGTCACCCTGGCGCTGTTCTACGGCGGGGTCGGCGTCGCCCATCTCGCCGTGCTGGTCGCGGTCCTGCTCGCCTGAGGCAGCCGGGGCGGCACGGTGTCAGGACGTCAGGGCGCCGCGCAGCCGGTCGGCCATCTCGTCCAGCGCGGCGGGCGCCACCGTCCGCTGGGACGGCCAGATCGGACCCATCCGGTCGCCTTCGTCGCGCGGGACGACATGGACGTGCAGATGCATCACGCTCTGCGTGGCCACCGCCCCCACGGAGGTGATGATGTTCATCCCCTCCGGCGCGTAGGCCGACCGCACACCCCGGACCACCCGCCGCACCGCGCGGGTCAGCTCCAGGCTCGTCGGCTCGTCCAGCTCCCAGGCGTCCCGCACATGGTGGCGCGGGACCACCAGGACATGGCCGTCCACGGCGGGGTGGAGCGGCAGGAAGCTGAGGGTGCGGGCGTCGGAGTGGACCAGGCGGGCGGGTTCGAGCCCCTCCGCGATCCGGCAGAAGACGCACTCGGGGGTCTCGGGGCTCGGGGACATGACGCGATCATCCCGCACCCCCCGGGCCCCGGTACGGGACGGGCCGGACTTGACGGGGTCTTCCCGGGGGCGCTTGGATCGCGGCAGTCGGCCCGGGGAGACCGCCCGGAGCCCAGAGGTGCGCCCAGCCGGTACGGGAACCGTCCCCAGCCCGGCCCCAGTCGCCAGGACGCCGCGGAGACCGCGTCCGAGGCGGGGCCGCTACCCGTGAACGCTGGAGCGTCCGCCATGTCCGTCCGCCGTCGCACCGCCCTCGTCGCCGCCCTGCTGGCCCTGACCGGCTGTACGTCGTCCGCCGGGCCGTCCGGATCCGCCGGGCCGTCCCGTTCCGGGGCGGGGGACCGCCCCTCGGTGTCGCTGCCTCCCGTCCACGCCGGATTCGACTACCAGTTGGGCGGTGCGTACCCCCCGTCGAAGGGCGTCCGGATCGTCAGCCGCGACCGCACGGCCGATCCGGCGGACGGCCTGTACAACATCTGCTACGTCAACGCCTTCCAGGCCCAGCCGGACGAGGGCGGTCAGTGGCCCGCCGGGCTGCTGCTGCGCGATGACGACGGGGACGTGGTGATGGACAAGGACTGGGACGAACCGCTCCTGGACATCGGCACCCCCGCCAAGCGCAAGCGGATCGCGGCCCGGGTCAACCGGTGGACCGACGGCTGCGCGGACAAGGGCTACGACGCAGTGGAGCCGGACAACTACGACAGTTACACCCGTTCCGGCGGCAGGCTGTCGGCGGCCGACGCCACCGCCTTCATCACCCTGCTCGCCGCGCACGCGCACGCCCGGGGCCTGGCCATCGGCCAGAAGAACACCGTCGAACTCGCCGGCCGCCGCGAGGAGACGGGGCTGGATTTCGCCGTGGTCGAGGAGTGCGGCGCGTACGACGAGTGCGACGGCTACGTGAAGGCGTTCGGCCGCCATGTGGTCGTCGTCGAGTACACCGCCAAGGGGCTTGCCAAGGGGTGTGCCGCCTGGGGCGACCGGCTGAGCATCGTACGCCGGGACATCGGCGTCACCCCCCGTGGCGACGGCGACTACCTGCGCGGGACCTGCCGGGACTGACGCTCCGGAACCCGGCTGAGGGTGTACATCACCTGCGCCGCGCCGAACTCGGTGAATGTCTCGGTCCGTCGCATCCCCAGCGCCTCGAGGAGCCGCCGGGAGGGGGCGTTGGCCTCCTGGGTGACGGCGACGACCTCGGGCCGGCCGCCGGGTCCGGGCGACAGCGCCCCGAACGCCCACGAGAGCGCGGCCGACACCGCCTCGCGGGCGTAACCGTGTCCCCAGTGCTCGGGCAGCAGCTGATACGACACCTCGGTACGGCCGCCGTGGCGCGACTCCGGCTCCAGCGTCACCGCGCCGACCACCGACCCGTCGGCCCGCGACACCACGCAGAACACCCCGAAGACGCCCACACAGCCCCGTTCCCGGGCGCGGACCGTCTCCGGGGGCACCGGGCCGCCGAGGTGGCGGCGCACCTCGGGGTCGGTCCACAGCCGGGACACGGCGGGGACGTCGGCGGGCTCGATCGGGCGCAGCAGCAGCCGCTCGGTGGTCAGGGAGACCGGCCAGGGGCAGGGGCGTTCGGAGGACGACATCATCAGGGCTTCTCCCACACCAGCGAACAGCGCCACAGGACATGGCGCCGGAAGCGGCAGCCGGGCAGCGGACGGCGGCCCTCCCGGCGGACCTGGCCCCAGCTCATCACGGGCGTCCGGCGGGGCAGGCCGTCGGGGTCATGGACCCCGGCGCCGCTGATGATGCTGTCCGGCGGGGTGCGTTTGGCGGCCGGGCCGACGACAGCCGGCCGTCCGGCCGGATGGTAGTGGACGTTGTGGTTCCGGTAGCTCCGGAGCACCGGGCTCAGATGCCCAGCGGGGCGGACCGGGCCGTCTCCACGGCCGCCTTGTCACCGTCGAGCTCGACCCGGGCCGCGCCCTGACGCCCGTACAGGAACAGCGCCAGCTCACCCGGTTCACCGGTGACCGTGGCCACCGGGGTGCCGCGGTGTGCCACCGCCGTACGGCCGTCGGGGCGGCGCAGCACCAGGCCCACGGGGGACTTGCGGCCGAACATCCGGGCGGCGCGCTCGAGCCGGGACCACAGGGCGTCGGCGAAGACCGGGTCCACCTCGCGCGGCTCCCACTCCGGCCGGGCCCTGCGGACGTCCTCGGCGTGCACATAGAACTCGAGACTGTTGGCCGCCTCGTCCACCTGCTTGAGCGCGAACGGCGACATCCGCGGCGGACCGGAGCGGAAGAGCTGGAGCAGCTCCCCGTACGGCTTGGCCGCGAACTCGGCCTGCACCCGGGCCAGCCGCGCGGCCAGCGGCTTGATCACCAGACCGCCGGCCGCGTCCGCACGGCGCTCCCGGACCACGAGGTGGGCCGCCAGATCATGGGTGGTCCAGCCCTCGCACAGGGTCGGGGCGTCGGGGCCCGCGCTCTCCAAGAGGTCGGCGAGGAGCAGACGTTCGCGCTGGGCGTGAGTGGACATAACGCCCACCCTACGGCCGCGGTCCGGGCCCCGCCACGCCAACGGCCGGACGGCGCGCCGGGCCCGCGGGCGCCGTGCCTACCGGGGGAGCGGCTTGCGCAGCTTGGTGCCGTCCAGGCCCGAGCTGAGCGTCAGCGCGCAGGAGACCGTGTCCTCGCCCTGGACGGAATAGGTGGCCAGCGCCGGGTAGAGCGCGTAGTAGTAGTAATTCCGCCCGTCGTTGGGGATCTTCTTCAGCCGGGCCCTGGCATCCACCGCGCACAGCGCGAGGGCCTTCTTCTGGATCGCCCTCTCGGAGGAGAACTTGCCGGTCAGCGTCTCGTTGGCGATCACCTCGCCGTCGTGCGCGCCCGAGCAGCGCCGCTTCTCGATCTTGGTGACGCTGCTGTCCATCGCGGGGTGGTCGAAGCAGGTGCCCGGTTTGAGCGCCACGTACGGCACCCGCGCACCGGGGTCGCCGGACGCCGAGGCCGACGGCGAGGTCCCGGAGTCCGGATCGCCCTCGGGCACATCGTCGAACGGCGCGCCCTGGCCGGGGTCCTCCGTGCCCGAGGGGACGGAGGGCGAGGCGGACGGGGACGGCGCGGTGCTGTGGGAGGCGGAGGCGTGCGGGGTCTCGTCGGCCGCTGCCCGCTCGCCGTCGTCGTCGTCACCCCCGGAGCCGAGGGCGATCGCGCCGGCGACCACCGCCACGGCCACCACCGACGCCACGACGATCGCCGCGACCTTGGCGCCCGAGCCGCGCGGCGGAGCGGGCGGCAGGGAGCCGGGCGGGAGCGAACCGGGCGGGAAACCGCCGGGCAGCGGACCGCCGGACGGCGCCGAGGGCGGGCCGAACGCGCCGAACCCGCCGCCCTGCGGCAGCGCGGGCGGACCGGACGGTCCGGACGGCGGCGGTGGCGGGCCGAAGCCCTGCGGCTGCTGCTGAGGCGGTGCCTGCTGTGGTGGCGCCGGCCGCTGCGGATCCTGCGGCGGCGGACCGAACCCCCCGCCGTTTCCCGGCCGGTTGGCGTCGTTCGGCGGCGGAAACGTCATGTCCGAAGCATGCCCCATCCCACCGACATCCCGGCCATCGGCCCCGGCGATACCGGCCATACGGTGCGCCGCCCGACCGCCGCCCGACCGCCGCCCGACCGCCGCCCGACCGCCGCCCGACCGCCGGGGCGGCCGTCGCCGCCGTTCCGGCCCCCGCCCCGGGTGATCACCACATGAGACCGTTCGCGGGACCACCCGCCCGGCCGTGCAGAATGGTCACATGACCGGCTCCGACCGCCCCTCCGCCCTCGACCCGGCCCTCGCCGCCCGCCTCAAGCGCGGCGCCGACGGGCTCGTCCCCGCCATCGCCCAGCAGTACGACACCGGCGAGGTGCTGATGCTCGGCTGGATGGACGACGAGGCGCTGCACCGCACCCTCACCACCGGCCGCTGCACCTACTGGAGCCGCAGCCGCCAGGAGTACTGGGTCAAGGGCGACACCTCCGGCCACGTCCAGCTGGTCAAGTCCGTCGCGCTCGACTGCGACGCCGACACCGTCCTGGTCAAGGTCGACCAGGTCGGGGCCGCCTGCCACACCGGCGACCGCACCTGCTTCGACGCCGACGTCCTCCCGCTCGGCCGGTAACCGGGCCCCGGCCCCCGCCCCCACTAGGCTCCTCAGCCATGACCCAGGACGCTGCCACGATGGATCTCGAGACCTTCCGCAAGCTGGCGGCCGACCGCCGCGTCATCCCCGTCAGCCGAAGGCTGCTGGCGGACGGTGACACCCCCGTGGGCCTCTACCGCAAACTGGCCGCCGAGCGCCCCGGCACCTTCCTCCTCGAGTCCGCCGAGAACGGCCGCTCCTGGTCCCGGTACTCCTTCATCGGCGTCCGCAGCGCCGCCACCCTCACCGAACGCGACGGGCGCACCCACTGGCTGGGCACCCCGCCCGTCGGCGTCCCCACCGAGGGCGATCCGCTCCAGGCGCTGCGCGCCACGGTCGAGGCCCTGCACACCCCGCGTGACCTCGGTGGACTGGTCCACCTCCCGCCGTTCACCGGCGGCATGGTCGGCTACCTCGGCTACGACGTGGTCCGCCGTCTGGAGAAGGTCGGCGAGCACGGCCGCGACGATCTGCGGCTGCCCGAGCTGACCATGCTGCTCACCTCGGACCTCGCGGTGCTCGACCACTGGGACGGCACCGTGCTGCTGATCGCCAACGCGATCAACCACAACGACCTCGACACCGGGGTGGACGAGGCGTACGCGGACGCCGTGGCGCGGCTCGACGCGATGGCCGCCGACCTGGTCCGCCCGATGGCCACCGACCCCACCGCGCTGCCCGCCTCCGAACTCCCGGAGTACACCGCGCTGTGGGGCGGCGAGGACTACCGGGTGGCGGTCGACGACATCAAGGAGCGCATCCGCGCGGGCGAGGCGTTCCAGGTCGTCCCCTCGCAGCGGTTCGAGACGCCCTGTACGGCCTCGGCCCTCGACGTCTACCGGGTGCTGCGCGCCACCAACCCCAGCCCCTACATGTACCTGTTCCGGTTCGAGGGCTTCGATGTGGTGGGCTCCAGTCCGGAGGCCCTGGTCAAGGTGGAGGACGGCCGGGCGATGGTGCACCCCATCGCCGGGACCCGCCCCCGCGGCGCCACCCCGCAGGAGGACGCGGCGCTCGGTGAGGAACTGCTCGCCGACCCCAAGGAGCGGGCCGAGCACCTGATGCTGGTCGACCTCGGCCGCAACGACCTGGGCCGGGTGTGCCGGCCGGGCAGCGTCGAGGTCGTCGACTTCATGTCGATCGAGCGCTACAGCCATGTGATGCACATCGTCTCCACCGTCACCGGCGCCCTCGCCGACGGCCGCACCGCCTTCGACGTGCTCACCGCGTGCTTCCCCGCGGGCACCCTCTCCGGCGCCCCCAAACCGCGCGCCCTCCAGATCATCGAGGAGCTGGAGCCCAGCCGCCGCGGGCTGTACGGCGGCTGTGTCGGCTACCTCGACTTCGCGGGCGACTCCGACACCGCCATCGCCATCCGGACCGCCCTGCTGCGTGACGGCACGGCATACGTCCAGGCGGGCGCGGGTGTGGTGGCCGACTCCGATCCGGCGGCCGAGGACGCGGAGTGCCGCAACAAGGCGGCGGCGGTGCTGCGGGCGGTGCACTCGGCCAACCGGCTCGGCCGCTGACCCCGGCGGCACCCCGCCGGAGCCCCACCCGACCCCGGGCGTGACCCGCGCGACCCGGGGAGTCCCCCCGGCCGTCGCCGGGCGTATCGGTGCGGAACGGGTCATCCCGCATACCCGGGACCCGGCTGCCGCGGCGCGTGGGGGATAGTGGTACGCGTGAGCGCAGCAGCCGTACCCCAGCCCCGGGCCGAGAACGAGCCCTCCGCCTCCGTCCCGCGCGGCCGCCGGACCAGCCTCGCCGTCGCCCTGCTCGCCGGGGCGCTCGGTGCCGCACTCGTCCTGCTGGCCACCAGCCGTACCTGGGCCGAGGGCACCGCCATGGTCGCCCAGGGCACCCTGCCCCAGCGCGCCAACGGTGATGACATCACCGGACTGCCGGGCGCGCTCGCGGTCGTCGGTCTGGCCGCGCTGGTCGCCGTCTTCGCCGTGCGCCGGGCCGGCCGGGTCGTCGTCTCCGGACTGCTCGCCCTCACCGGCGCGGGCATCGTCGTCGCCTCGGCGCTCGGCGCGTCCGACAAGGCGGCGCTGGAGGAGAAGGCGTCCAAGGCCACCGGCCTCACCGACAGCGCCATCCACGATGTGGCGTACACCCCCTGGCCCTGGGTGGCCCTGGTCGGCGGGGTGCTGCTGCTGCTCGCGGGGGTGCTCGCGCTCGGCTACGGCCGCCACTGGCCCGCGATGGCGGGGCGGTACGAGCGCTCCGGCACCGAAGGGCGCGCCCGGAGCCGCCGCGGCGCCCGCACGGCGCCCGATCCGGACCGTCCCGAGGAGCTGTGGAAGGCGCTGGACCGGGGCGAGGACCCCACCGCCCGACAGGGGGCGTGAGCGGGGCGCGTCCAGCGGCACCCCCGCTCAAGGCAACTTCGCGCGTCGGGGACAATGGCCTGGGAGCGTTCGCCCCCGGGCGCCCGGACCAGGCGCAGTACAGCTACGAGGAGTATTCATGGCGGGTCACAACCACGGACACACCCCGGCCGCCTGGACCGGTGTCACCATCGCCTTCATCGGCTTCTGCGTCTCCGGTGCCTTCACCGTGCTGGCCAATCCGGTCGGCTTCTGGGCGGGCATGGTCATCGTCGTCCTCGGTGGTGTGGTCGGTGCCGCGATGCGCGCGGCCGGGCTCGGCATGCCGAAGGCCGCCCTGGCCCCGGCCCGTCCGGCCCCGCGGCCCCGCCCCGAGGCGCAGACCCAGCAGTAGGACATGACGCCGGGCGCGGGGGGGGGGGGGGGGGGGGGGGGGGGGGGGTGGGGGGGGTGGGGTGGGGGGGGGGGGGGGAAGGGGTCCGTCTTGGCGGGGGTGCAAGGGTTGTGGGGGGTCTGGCCGCGGGCGGAGGCGAATGCTTAGAGGAA